>CBDUGP010000057.1:0-56757 GCA_965366625.1 uncultured bacterium | reverse complement strand
TTCCGTCCTCGGTCCATCCGGCCTTGGTTCATCGGAAAATCCCATTTCTGGATAGACTCTAGTCTAGTCGTGCCGAAGGGCTTCAACGGGGCGTCGTCGGAGAGGGGCGATGCTGGCGGCCAAACCGGCGATGACCGATAGGGCGACCGTACCCAAAATCGAAACAAGGTAACTGGTGGGAGCGGCGCTCCAGGACACTTCCATGCCTTGGGTGAGGACGAAATACGCCAGCACTGTGGCGCCAACGGTACCGACCGTTCCGGCCACCAGACCGATCATGGCGTATTCGGTGGCGAAACCGGCGACGATCTGGCGACGGGTCATGCCTATGGTCTTGAGTAGGGCGACTTCCTTGCCCCGGTGAACGGCACCGGCAGTCACCGCGCCGCTCAGAATTGCCAATCCCACCAGAACCGTCAAGGCTCCCAGCCATCGAATACCCACACCTAGCCGTTCGATGATGTCGGAAACCCGTTCCAACACCTCGCGGATTTGAATCACCGTAATATTCGGAAATTCAGCGGCTAGGCGGTCCTGAAGGTCGAGCGCAGACGCCCCGTCGAGCCGGGCGGCAGCGATTCGGTGCTGAGGAGCCTCTTCAAGCACCCCGGGCTCGGCGACTAGAAAGAAGTTGATGCCGAAGGTGGACCAGTCCACCTCACGGATACTGGTGACGTGTAGCCTGAGTTCTACACCTTGAATGTCGAAGTCTAGGGTAGAGCCCAGGGTAACATTTAGGTTCTCGGCGAGTTCCTTCTCAATGCTGACCTCGGCCAAGTCGCTGCGTCGCCAAAGCTCGCCCGCCACCAGCTTGTTGTCCTCAGGCAGGTCCTTCAGATAGGTCAATCGCTGTTCTCGGCGTAGGGCCCAAACCTCGGCGTCCCCCCCTCGCTCCCGAGCGGTCTGCTCGCGCTCTTCCGCAATATCGTTCACAGAGCGTCCGTCGATGGCGGCCAGGCGTGCCATCACGACCGGCACAGAGTTGAAGCTCGTCGCACCCTCATCCGTCAAAATGCTTTGAACCGAAGGCCACTGATTGGGTTGGATGTCGATCAAGAACGTGCTCGGCGCGTCAGTGGGTAGGTCCCTTCTCAGTTGATTAGAGAGGCCTTGCTCCACCAAGTACATGGCGAAAACAACCAGGATACCGAGGCCGAGGGCAATAACCGAACTCATGGTGGAAGCTCCAGGGCGAGCGAGGGCGGCCAAACCATGGCGCAACCAAAGTCGGGCCCGTCGCCTCGGGCGTTGGGCTAGAGCGATCAACAATCGAGAGGTCACTCCGAGAATGAGCGTGACCGCCACCAACCCGCCGGCAAAAAGGGCGCCTCGGGTCACGGATTGAGCTTGCCAGGTCGCCAGGATGCCGACCCCGGCAACCAGGGTAGAGGCGGCAAAACCGTAAGCCCAACGGCTCGGCGGCAGGGGTTCCGCGCTGCGCCGCAGCACTCGAATCGGTGGTACCCGTTGGGCGCTCCACAAGGGCGGCCAAGCGAAAAGCAGCGAAACACCTATGCCGAGACCGAGACCTTGAAGCCAAGCCAGGGGTTGAATGGGCTCCAGATGGTCCACGGGCAGGATGCCCTGCAGGGTTTGGGCCGGTATCCACATCAAACCCACTCCCAGCAGAATACCCACCCATCCGGCCACACAGGCCATTACCAGGATCTGCCCCAAATAGAGCTGCACTATTTGACGGGGGCGCACTCCCAAGCTCTTGTAAATGGCAATGGTGTCCAGGCGCCCGGAGAGCCAGGTGCGAACGGTCTGGGCGATGCCGACACCACCGACGATCAACGACAGCAACGCTGCGAGTCCGAGATAGCTCTCTGTCCTTCGC
This sequence comes from uncultured bacterium, assembly GCA_965366625.1. Lineage (GTDB taxonomy): Bacteria > Acidobacteriota > Thermoanaerobaculia > Multivoradales > J023 > JAUIJL01. Next base: position 54,917 of record CBDUGP010000057.1, on the reverse strand, counting down.
AACCCGCGGCGCAAGGAGGGTTGGGCTTGGAGATAAGTCTCCGTGCGGTAGCGAGTATCGTCGGGCATGGTCGTGGCGATTTCGTCGCGGATCTGTTGGACGTTGGCTTCGAAAGGTTGGGGAAGCCGCACCAGTTGTCGATAAACGATGCGGCTGCCGTATTGCGCCAGCTCTGCCCTGTGAAAGCCTTCGAGGGACACCAAGACCCGCGGGCCCATGGAAAAGGCTCCGCCAATGCGATCCGGCTCTTTGTGCAGAACCGCCGCAATGGTAAAGGGCCGCCCGCCGATTCTTACGGAATCTCCGATTTCCACATTGAAGCGTTGAAGCAGCTCGGGGGCGGCGATCAGCGTATCGACCTTCAGCAACTGGTCGAGATCTCTCTGTGGTTCGAGCTCCAGCTCGCCATAGAAAGGGTAGAGGTCGCCGACGGCTTTGAGTTCCACCAACTGGCTGGTTCGTGGTGCCGGACCGACCTCCTCAACGGGAGAATCCACCAGAGCTTTCGGATTGACGGCTCCGTCGACCGCAACCACGGTCAAGGTTTCCAATACCTCGGTCAGGGCGCTATTGGGGATTTTTTCCACCGCGGCACGGAAGGCCGGGTCGATGGGTTGACGGCTGCGGATGGCCATATCGGCGGCCAGCAGGGATCGAGCCTCGCGGCGGATGCCCGCGTCGATGCCGTCTGAGAAACTGGCGACAGACACCACTGCTCCGACTCCTACCGCCAGGCAGGCGATGAAGAAGAACAACCGCACGCCGCCGCCCCGCGCCTCCCGCCTCATTTGTCGCCAAAGCACGGAACTCATGGAACGGTTACTTCGGCGGTGGTGACCGCTGAGGCGGTATGGATCTCGGTCGCCTCTTCTGCCTTCCTACGTTTTTTTGCCGATTCCTCGACAGACTCGGTGGACGTGATTTTCTCGTCGCGCACGATCCTGCCGTCTTGGAGATGAATTGCCCGGTCTGCCATGTCTGCCACCACCGGGTCGTGGGTCACCAGGACCAAGGTAGTTCCTGAGCGGCGGTGCAAATCTTCCAACAACTGAAGGATTTGCCGCCCTGTGACAGTGTCTAAATTGCCGGTCGGCTCATCGGCAAAAAGAATCGGAGGCGAAGCGGCAAAGGCTCGTGCGACGGCGATCCGTTGCTGCTCCCCGCCGGACAGCTGAGCGGGATAGTGATGCCCGCGATCCGCTAAACCGACACTGTCCAAAAGCTCCCGTGCCCTTTGGTCGGGGTCCGGGTGATCGGTGAGTTCTAAGGGCAAGAGCACATTCTCAAGCGCAGTTTGATGGGTCAGCAATTGAAACGCTTGGAATACGAATCCCACCTTGTCGCGTCGCAGCAGGGCTAGCTCGTCTTCAGAGAGGTGCTCGAGGGGTTGACCGTCCAACAGCACCGAGCCTTCGGTGGGTCGATCAAGGCCCGCCAAGAGTGAAAGCAGCGTCGATTTACCTGAGCCTGAAGGGCCGAGGATGGCAACGAATTGGCCGGCCGGAATTTCGAGGTTGATGTGGTCGAGAATCGTCAGGATTTTGCTGCCGGAGGGCAGTCGACGGACGAGTTCTCGAGCTTGGATTCTTGGAATGTCGGCGGGCTCAGTCATAGCGGGCTCAGTCATAGCGGGCTCAGTCATAGCGGTAGTACGCGAGCAAAGGAACTAAAGTTCAAGGAAGTGGCGGTGCGCGCCGGTAGAGGGGGTTTTGGAGGCAAAGGCCCGGATCAGCTTGCCGGGGAGGCGTACTTATTCCGTAGAATCGGGTTTACCAAAGATCCTACGCCAGCTATCGCCCAGCTTATTGCCGGGGGCGTCTGCTTGCCCACCATGACCGGACAGACGTTCCAGGCCTTTCAAGGCCAGGGGGTGGTTGGGCATATCCTCTAGGGCGGCACGGAATTGCACCTTCGCCTCAGCGAGGGCGCCGTCACGTTCTAATACGTCGGCAAAGGCCACGCGGATGCCGGCATCTCGAGGATCGAGTTCCACCGCCCGTTTAAAGGACTCGATCGCTGTCGATCGCCAACGGGGGTTTTGAGCTTGGGATTGCCCGAGCATCGAAAAGTAGCTCGCCTGTGGATCCAAGCGGGTGGCTTCCTCCAAGAGCTGCACGGCTTGACCGTAGTCACGCACATGCTCCGACAAATAGTGCAAGGCGTTGCTATAGCAACTGGCTGCCATACGCTGCTTTTCTTCCAGCCGCTTTCTCTCGTCAACCTTCTGCTCAACCGCGACACCGATGATCAGGTCGTAACCCGCACGACGCTTGGGATCAGAGAGCACCAAATAAGCTTCGGTCAAACGCTCGAACAGCAATCTCAAGGCTTCGCCCATGCCTTTGAGCCCTAGAGGACCGACATGCAGGGGGTGAGCTTGGCGGGCCATTCGCCGATAGTTTTGGTGCAAGGCCTCGTCTTCGGCTTCGGCATCCAACTGCAGCAGCTCGTAGTGGTTCATGTGACCTTGATGGGCAAGCCAATGGGCAAGGATCTGCCGATGCTCTTCGGCTTCGAGCGCCAGGGGTTTGGCCTTTAGATCCTCGGCGATTCTTTCGGAGAATAGCTCCAAAGAACGGGCGGTCAAGACTTGGGATCCGCCGTGACCGCGAGGGCGAGATCTTGCGGTGGAGGGCGATTGGCTCGGGTTGCCGAGATCGTCCGCTGTCGGCTCCACGGTCGAACGTTCCCGACGCCTGGCCCGCCGTCCTCGGCTGGTGGAGTTGGGCTCACCCCCTACTAAACCGATGGCGCGGAGCTTGGTCAGCGCGACCAGGGTGTCGAATCGAGAGCCGGGATTCAGCTTGATCAAGATGCTGACGGGCGTCGGCGATTCAAGGTGAGCCATCAGCTGCAGCATGGCTCCTTCGAGCCCTGGCAGCTGTTGCAGAGCCGGTGAATCTCCGCGGTTCTGAAAGCGCGCCGTCTCACCCCCTAATCGATGGATCAACGTATTCTCGTCGGCTTTGAAGACCGCCGATTCCATGGCCAGGGTCACGGTGGTCAAAGGACCAAGGACTGAGGCTGGGAAACCGCCGGTGCCGCCATCGAATCGGACCTCGGCTCGGCGGTTGAGGGCGGGTTCAACGACCTGGAGACTTAGGCGCCGCAATTCGAGATCGTCCGCCGGTCGAGCCGCCGGCGCGATGTTGAGTCGGGCTTCGATCGCCGGTGCCAACGGATGGCTTTGATCGATGAATAGCTCACCCTGTTGAAAAAGATACCGATCGTCGCCGTCGGCGAAGGAAATTGAGCCGGTGGCCCGTCGTAAATAGACCTGACGGACGATCTCCGAAAAAGAGGTTTGGGAGGGGGAGGTCATGGCTCGTCCCGGCGCTCGTGTTTGAAATCCAAGGCCTGCCTGAAGATCCGTCTCAAATTGACAACGCGGAAGGGTTTACGAATAAAACCCGCGACCGCGAGACCGTCAAAATCCGGCATCACCTCGGCTTCGCTGCGACCACTGGAGACCAGCACCCGGGCATCGGAGGAGGATTCCAAGATCTTGGCGATGACGGTTTCACTATTGGGCCGACTCAATTCGGAATCGATGATCAAGAGTTTAAACGCCCGCGACTCGAATCGTTGCAGGGCTTCAGTGCCGTCAGAGGCGGTTTCGACCTCAAAACCGAGACGCTCTAGGGTCGGCAGGACGGAGGCTCGCGCCAGCTCGTTGGGTTCGACGAGCAAAATGCAGCCACCGTCGTGCCAGCCTTTTGCAATCGGTGTTTCATCTTCGGAAGAGCGTTCGAAAGCCGGCAAAAAGACCTGCACGCCCAAACGTTGGTCGCCGCGTCGAACCAAGCGCAATCCGCCGTAATGCTCGCGCAAGCCGGTTTCTAAGCCCCCCAAACCTTCGGTTTCGTCATGGCCCAGACTCTGATCGGTTCCCTGGACCAAGGCGACCGAAGCTTCCACGTAAACGAAGCGTCCCGTGCGCATGCTGTCACCGCCGTGGATTTCCCTCAGCAGCTCCCGGTCACACTCCCGGGCACCGGTGCTCAGGGTCAAGGTTCCGTGGTCTGCTCCCGGGGTTTGGGCCACGAAGAGCACCAGGTCCACCACCATCCGGCGCATCAAAGCGCGATCGGCTTCCACCAGAGGAAGGTTGAAACCGGGATTCAGGGCCAACTCGAATCTGGGGGCAAGGCAAGCGCGGAGCAAAACTTGCATCTCTTCCGCCAGCTCCGAGACGTCGAACGGCTCGGGAACGATTCGACGGGAACCGGTGTATGCAGCCAGCTCTTGTGCCAGCTCTGAGGCCCTGGAGCCACAGGCGTCGATCAAATCCAGGTGATCGGCAAGCTCGGACTGCTCGGGAAGGTAGTCGAAGATTTGATCCAAATGGCCGAGCAAAGCCACCAGGTCGCGATCTAAGGTGGTGGCCACAGAGCGCACTAGGGCAGTGAAGCGCGAGCGTTCCCGTTCTAAGGTGGCCAGCCGCATTTCAAGTTGATCGCGTCGGGTTGTCGACCGACGCTGACGTGCGACGGCATCGCGCAATCGGGGCACGAGGACTTGAGTTCGCGTATCGGTGGAGAAGATCTGGGCTCCGGCCGCTAGGGCTTGGGCAACCTGGGTTTTGTCGCGCTCCGGGCTCCAGACGACGACCGCGGTGCCAGGGGCCCGATCGCGCAAATTCCTCACCTTGCGTCCTAAGTCCCCACAGCCGATCAACATCAGGCAATGGGGGGCTTCTCGGTCCAAGGCGAGGCTCAAATCCTCGAAAGTTTGGAATCGGCGGACGGAAAATGAGTCGAGCGACGCCAGATCAGGTAGACCTCGATCGCTTCCGACACTCAGGACCCAGAGCGAAAGACATTCAGGAATATGGGGGGACGCAAATCCCGGGAGGCTTGATTCGGCCATGGAGAACCCCAACAATTAAGGCTGAAATAGAAAGGTACTTCAGTGTATTCGAACCGGCCCAGGCAATCGACACTGAGCTTCGAGATCGAGCTTCGAGATCGAGCTTCGCCATTCTCGCACCATCGAGCCCGGGTACGATAATCTCAGCGCCGGCTGGGGCAGGGCCTAGTATCCCCCAACTCCCTGGCCTTCTGAGTTTCGCTCCACTGCCAGCTTCACACGCCGATCGGAGGATTTGTGTTTTCTTTGCCCAAGACCTGTATTTCTAGCCCTTCCAACGGCACTGCTCGGTGGCTGGTCCTGACCGTTTGGGTCCTGACCGTTTGGGTCCTGAGCCTGGGGATTCCGGCCGGATCCGCGACGGCACAGCCGGTTGCACAAGAGTGGGACGGCCAACCCGACTTGATGCAGTATTTGGGGTTGGATCCGGAATCCGCGGCCTCGAGCTTGGATCCGTCCATTCCGACCCCTGAGTCGGTGCTCGGGTTCGAGGTCGGCCAATGGCATATTCGCCACGATTTGCTGGTGAAATATATGGAGCGATTGGCAGCGGCCTCCGACCGCGTCGAGTTGAAGGTGACGGGCAAGACCTACGAAGACCGTCCGTTGCTCTTGTTGACGATTTCGTCGGAGCAGAATCTGGCCGATATCGAACAGATCCGTGAAGCCCACCTTCAACTGTCGGATCCCTCCCGGTCCACGGACCTCGACGTTTCAAAGATGCCGGTGGTGGTGAACCTCGGCTATAGCGTGCACGGCAACGAGCCTTCGGGCAGCAACGCCTCGTTGGTGGTGGCCTACTTCTTGGCGGCCTCCCAAGACGAGAAGATCACTTCGCTTCTAGACCAAACCGTGATCCTCCTGGACCCTTCCCTGAATCCCGATGGTCTATCCCGCTTCGCGCAATGGGCAAATATGCATAAGGGCGCCATGCCGGTGGCCTTGAGCGCCAGCCGCGAGCATCAAGAAGTCTGGCCCGGGGGGCGCACGAACCATTATTGGTTTGATCTGAACCGGGATTGGTTGCCGGCCCAATTGCCCGAATCCCAGGCTCGCTTGGCCCAATTTCGTGCCTGGCAACCCAACGTGTTGACCGATCATCACGAGATGGGCAGCGATTCGACGTTCTTCTTTCAACCCGGTGTCCGGTCGCGCAAGAACCCACTGACCCCGGATCGCAATGTGGAGCTGACCGAGGCCCTGGCAAAATTCCATGCGAAGGCCTTTGACCGCCTCGGCACGCTTTACTATTCGGAGGAAGACTTCGATGACTTCTACTATGGCAAGGGCTCGACTTATCCAGATCTACAGGGTGCCGTCGGCATCCTCTTCGAGCAAGCGAGTTCCCGTGGCCACGTGCGCGACTCTGAGAGCGGGGTAGACGGACGCCTGGGATTTCCCACCACCATTCGTAACCAAGTCTCGGCGTCGTTTTCCACCCTTGAAGGTGCGCTTCACCATCGACAGGAATTGTTGGAGTATCAGCGGGACTTCTTCAATCGATCCCTGGATGAGGGCAGGGGAGATAGTCGCGGAACACTGATTTTTGGCGATTCCGGAGACCCGACCCGTCCTGCGCTTCTGGCCGAAGCGCTTGCAAGGCACGGCATCGAGATCCACCGACCCACTGAGAAGCTCAGTGTGAACGGGGTCGACTACTCGCCCGGAAGCTCTTTTGTCGTGCCCTTGGCGCAACCCCAATACCGACTGATCAGGGCGATGTTCGACAGCTTCACGCAATTTGAGGAAGCGACCTTTTATGATGTGTCGGCCTGGACCTTGCCCATGGCCTTTGGCCTCTCGTTCGACCAACTCAAGGCGGCTCCGGCCTCAGGGCTCGGCGAGCCGATTAATCGAGTGGAGCTGCCGAAGGGGCATTTTCAAGCCGATGACGAGGCCTACGCTTATCTCTTCACCTCCAACGGTTATTTTGCCCCGCGCAGTCTGTATCGATTGCTGGCTGCGGAGGTCGTGGTTCGGGTCGCGACCCAACCTTTTTCCGCGTTGATCGACGGTGCGATTCGGGAAATGCCGGTGGGCACCCTGGTGATTCCAATCGGTTTGCAGACCCTCGAACGCCCCAAGTTGGAACAGCTGCTCAGCCACGCGGCGGAGCAGGACGGAATCGATGTGATGAGCAGTCGTTCGGGATTAACGCCTGCCGGTGTGGATTTGGGCAGCCCGTCACTGCGTTCTTTGGAAAAACCCCGGCCCGCCATCTTGGTCGGTGGGCGAACCAGCTCTTATGAGGCGGGCGAGGCGTGGCACTTATTGGACCAGCGCTTCGGCGTGGAAACCGCGCTGATCCCCGCGACCGCGTTGTCCGGCGAGGTGTTGGGGCGTATTTCCCATCTGGTCATGGTCGAAGGCTCCGAGAGGAGCATTAAACCGAATGAGTTGGTCATCTTGCGCCGATGGGTACGAGCCGGCGGGGTGATTTTGGCCTCTAAGAGCGCATCGGAATGGGCGGCAACTGCCATGACTGCCGAGGACTCAGATCCAAACGGTGAATCCCCGTCGCCGGCGACCGGCCCAGCGGTGGAGGAGACCCCGATCGAGCGAAAGCCCTACGGCCAGGCGTCGGCAGATCGCGCGGTTCAACTGATCGGCGGCAGTCTCTTTGAGGTCGACCTAGACCTGAGCCACCCCCTGGCCTACGGCTATAGCCGTTCGAGATTGCCGGTCTTCCGCAACAGCCGCATCTTCCTGAAGCCGTCGACCAATCCCTATGCCACAGTAGCGGCCTACACCGACGAGCCGTTGTTGGCGGGTTATATCTCTGCCGAGAATTTAGAAAGCTTGGCCGGCAGCCCGGCGGTGATCGCCGATCGGGTCGGCCGGGGAACGGTGGTCCAAATGGTCGACAATCCGAATTTCCGAGCGTTTTGGTACGGCACCAACAAGCTATTTCTCAATGGCATCTTCTTCGCCGGCATCCTCGACCAGACTGCACCCGGATCCGGTCGAGAAGAGGCGCATTAGATTTTCTTGGATCTGGAAAGGCTGTGGCGAAATACCGTGAAGAGGATTTTATAGCCGGCCAAGATCGTGCCTTTTAAGGTGCCGGTGATCTTCGACACGCCGATTCGTTTGCGGTAGCTGACCGGAACTTCGACGATCCGGAGCCCTTCGCGGATGGCTTTGACCTGCATTTCAGCGGTCCAGCCGAAGTCCTGGTCTTGCATCTTCAGGGATTCCAACGCGCTCCACCGAATCGCTCGGAAGGGGCCGAGGTCCGTGTAGCGGAATCCGTAAAGCCCGCGGATCAAGGTGCAAGCGACGAAATTTCCCATACGGGCTTGGGGCAATAGGGCCCCCCGCTCCCGTTGGCCGAGGGTTCGCGATCCGATCACCATATCGGCTCGGTCTTCGAGGATCGGTGCGATCAGCTCGGGCAACTCATCGGGGTGGTCGGAATAATCGGCATCGATGAAGACCACCACATCCGGTGGATCGTTGCGGCGCAAATAATCCAGCCCAGCCAAACACGCAGCTCCATAACCTGGAATCGCCGCCGGCACGACCACGGCGCCGCCGGCTGCGGCAATGCGGGCAGTGTCGTCGGTGGAATTGTTGTCGGCGATCACCATGCGCCGAACGGGAGGCCGGGGTAGGTCGGCCAAGACCAAGTGCACGGATGCTTCTTCGTTATAGGCGGGACTGACGGTGTCGATGGTGAGGCCGGGGGTTGATTTCGAGGTCATGGTAGAGGAACTCATTGGGGCAATTTGTCATAAAACGTCCCGGGTCATGAAACCCGCTAGGTCTAGATTCCGTGAAGCGCGAATCTCGGTGGATAGGCACCTCTGCGTCCGCAAGTACGGCCCTGCTATACTCGCGGCCTTCAGAAATCGGTTGTTCCCCCATGCAGTGTGGTCGGCGTTGGCCGGACCTTCGGTATTTGTATACCGAGGCCGAGGCGTCCGATCTTCGTTCATGTCCGCTTGATCAAGGAGAGAGATCCATGAAGCTTTCCGCTCCCACCCAACCCCTTTTCATCGTTGCCGTCATTTTGGGCTTGATCGGTATGTTGATCCACTTTGGGGTGGTACCGGGTATCTCCGGTGTCCAACCCATCTTGTTGGTGATGCTTGCCTTCGTGCTGCTCACGGTGGGCTCTCTTTTCAAGGGAGTTTAGCCGCCTAGAGGTGTTACAATCCGCGCCCGCCCCCCTTCCGGGTGGGTGCGGGCTTCGGCCCGATTTTCCCTATTCGAGGCCGACCATGCCGACCTACCCCTTCCGCGGAACACATCCTCGACTCGGACACCGTGTCTGGCTGGCGCCTTCGGCGACGGTCACCGGCGATATTGAGCTGGGCGACGACGTCTCGTTTTGGTTTCAAACCGTCGCCCGTGCCGATGTCCATTGGATTCGAATCGGGGAAGGTACCAATGTCCAAGACGGCGCCATCCTGCATGTTTCCCATGGCACCCATCCCCTGAGCATCGGCCGAGGGGTGGTGATCGGCCATGGGGCGATCGTGCACGGCTGCACCATCGAAGACGGTGCGCTGATCGGTATCGGCGCCAAGGTCCTCGACGGAGCCGTGATCGAAGCGGGCGCACAAGTGGGCGCCGGGGCTGTGGTTGCGCCGGGAATGCGGGTTCCCGCGGGCAGCCTGGTGATGGGAATTCCAGCTCGGGTCAAGCGCACCTTGAGCGAAGAAGAGGTAGCCGGAATCGGCGAGATTAGGGACCGATACATCGAGCTTAAAGAAGAATATCGATCCCAGCTCGAGGGTTGAGCCGGGATCGTTGTCAACGCCTTCCAGCGGCCGGATGCTCGGCCGAGCAGGAGCAGATTTCATGAAACGTCGAGAAGCGGGAACTTTGAGGGATTCGGACATTGGCAGTCGAGTGCGGCTGCAGGCATGGGTGCATCGTCGTCGAGATCTCGGCGGACTGCTCTTTCTCGATCTGAGAGATCGTTCCGGTCTGGCCCAGGCGGTGGTTTATCCCGATGAGCAACCCGAGGCCCACCGGGTTATGGAAGGCGTACGAGCCGAATATTGCATTGAGTTAGAGGGAGTCGTGGTGGCTCGGGAGAAACCCAATCCCGGCTTGCCTACGGGCGCCGTCGAACTCAAGGTCGAGCGGGCTTTGGTGCTCTCGGAGTCCGACGTTCCGCCGGTGACCGTCGACGGCAAGGTCGACGCTTCGGAGGAAATCCGTCTGCGTCACCGGTATTTGGAACTGCGGCGGCCGGAGCTGCAGAAGAATTTTCTGCTGCGCGACCGAGTGACTCTGGAAACCCGGAACTACTTTCACGAGAACGGATTTTTAGATCTCGAAACGCCGATCCTGACCCGCTCTACGCCCGAGGGAGCGCGAGATTATCTGGTGCCCAGCCGGGTCCATCCCGGCAGCTTTTACGCCCTGCCCCAATCGCCGCAGATCTTCAAGCAGCTGTTGATGGTGTCGGGTTTCGAGCGTTATTACCAAGTGGCCCGCTGTTTTCGCGACGAAGACCTGAGGGCCGACAGGCAACCGGAATTCACCCAAATCGATCTGGAGATGTCGTTCGTCGACGAGAGCGACGTGATTTCCTTGGTTGAAGGTCTATTCGCCAAGGTCTTCCCCTTGGCCGGCATCGAGATCGAGACACCATTTCCCCATTTGACCTACGCCGAGGCCATGGCCAAATACGGTTCCGACCGTCCGGATCTCCGGTTTGGGCTCGAAATCGCCGACTTGACGGAGCTTCTGGGCCAGTCGGGATTCCGAGGTTTCAAAGCCACCGCGGAATCCGGCGGCGTCATTCGCGGTTTTGTGGTGCCGGACGCCGCGGGCGCCTCGCGCAAGGACGTCGACGGTTGGGTCGAAGTCGCTCGCCGGCACGGAGCCATGGGCGCCTTAACCCTGCGTCGGCGCTCGGGTGAACTGCAATTTCAAGTCAAGAATGTGCTCACCGACGATGAGCTCAACGGAGCTGCGGAAGCCCTCGGCTTGGAAGAAGGTGGTTTAGCTTTGATCGTCGCCGGGCCGGAATCGACTACCGCCAAGTCCCTCGGCGCCTTGCGTTTGGAGCTTGCCGCGCACTACGACCTGATTCCAGAGGGTAAGAACGCCTTCATCTGGGTCACCGAGTTTCCGCTGCTCGAGTGGGATGAGGACGCGCAGCGCTTCGTCTCCTTGCATCATCCATTCACCAGCCCGGATCCGCGGGATCTGGAACTGATGGAAACCGATCCGGGGCGGGTCCGCTCACGGGCCTACGATGTGGTGATGAACGGTGTGGAACTCGGCGGCGGCTCGATCCGTATTCACCGCAGCGATATGCAACAAAAGGTGTTCGAGCTGCTCGGCATTTCGGCCGAAGAGGCGGAATCCCGATTCGGTTTCCTTTTGGAAGCTTTGAAATTCGGCGCGCCACCCCATGGTGGACTGGCCCTCGGTTTGGATCGAATGATCATGTTGATGGCCGGTGCCCCCTCGATTCGAGACGTGATCCTCTTTCCCAAAACCACCTCTGCGTCGTGCCTGCTCACCGCAGCTCCCTCGCCCGTTGACGACGGGCAGCTGACGGAGCTGGGCATCCGCAAGCTGCCCAAGAAGGCATCCGGCTCGGCGGAGGCGGAAGGCGACAGGGGTTGATAGGCGATGGATGAGATCGTCCACCTTCCCTTGGTTCTCGGCAGCCGAGAAGCTCCAGGCTCACAAGTGTGGGTCGGTCGAGACCTCTTGGGTCTAGACCACGGGCCGATCCGAGAGGCGATGACGCAATGGCTTACCGGCCGCTTGCTCTTCGTGGTCTCCAGCCCGACGGTGATGGGCCTCCATGGCGCTCGGCTCGAAGGCTTGCGCAGAGCCGCGGATCGGACTATTTTTCTCAGCGTGCCAGACGGCGAACGCGCCAAGAGCCTCGCCTATGCCGACGAGCTTTGGCAGTCCATGTTGGAAGCCGGCGGCAAACGCGACAGCCGCTTGGTGACCTTTGGTGGAGGATCGGTCGGCGATCTCGGCGGGTTCGTGGCCGCTTGTTTCTTGCGTGGCATTGAATACGCCCAGATTCCTACGACTTTATTGGCCCAGGTCGATGCCTCCCTCGGGGGGAAAACCGCGATCGATACGCCCCAGGGCAAGAACCTGGTGGGCGCGTTCCATCAGCCCAAATTTGTGCTCAGCGAGACCCGTCTCTTAGCAACCTTGCCCACGGCCGAGCTGAGGGCAGGTTTGGTGGAAGCGGTCAAGAAGGCGGCATTGCTGGACGAGGGTAGGCTGTTTGTAGACATCGAGCAGCATTTGGACGCGCTGCTGGCGGGCGATGCCGAAATCTTGACGTCGGTGGTAGCGGGGGCGGCGCGGCTGAAGCTCGAGGTGGTGGCAGCTGACGTTCGCGAATCGGGCCTGCGCAAGGTGTTGAATTTCGGTCACACCTTGGCCCACGCCCTGGAGCAACAGCTGGGATTCAAGGGGCTGCGCCACGGTGAGGCCGTGGCCTACGGCATGCTTTTTGCTCTGCGTCTGGCGATTCAGCGGGGTGGGGTCGAGGATGCGATGGCCTCCCGATTGCCGGCCATGTTGCGCCGCTTCGAGCTACCGGATCTGCCCGTGGACGCCATCAGCCTCGAAGGTTTGTCGACGGCGATGGGACGAGACAAGAAAGCCTCCCGAAGCGGTCTCACCTGGGTCTTGCCCAAAGGGCTGGGTAGCTATGCCTTCGATTCGCAGCTCGATCCTGCTTGGGTGGATTCCGAACTCGAGAGCTTTCTAAAAGATCCTTGGGCCGGCTTGGGATGAGGTTTCCAGAGCCCAAAGACCCGAGACGGGTCCTGATGGGACTCACGGTTTTGCTGTCCTTGATGGTGGGAGCCGGTTGCCACACGCCGGGCGCGGACCAAAACTCGAAGGACATCCAGCAGATCGACCTTTTCGAGCGGCTGGATGAGGCTCGGCTCCAGGCTCCGACCCTGGTCATCAAGCCGGGCTATTCGGAGGCGCGTCCCCATCTTGTTTCGGGTTGGCATCCCAAAACCTATTTGGTAGCGGACGAGGCGGCCGCCTGGACCCTCGGCCCCTCGGCTGAAACCTCATTCTTCATCGCCCGGCCCCGTTCGATCCAAATCGAACTCTTTTGTGCACCGGTCGTTCCCGAGGGGGGAGAGCCGCCCGAACTCACGGTCGAGGTCAACGGTGCAGTGGTTTTTCGGCAAGTTCTCGGCATGGGCTGGAGGACATATGGATTCGAGGTCGACGCCGGCCTGTTGCAAGCGGGAGTCAACCTTTTGACCTTCCGTCACCCTCCGGAAGCCACCGACTGGCAGCCGAAGAAAGATACTCGCGTGGCCTGGCGCCGGATCGAATTCCTGGACGAACAGGCAAGGCCCCCGTCGAGCCCAAAACGGCTAGCGGAGGGCAAAACACTCTTTTTGCCGGTCGGGCATAGAATCGACTACTTCCTGGAACTTCCCGTGGGCAGCCGGTGGCGTGCGGATCGGGTGGTTCCCAGGGGCGGCGCCGAGGGGATTGAACTCACTTGGTTGCCGGTGACCGAAGAGGGCAGTGACTTGCCCAGGCGCCAAGGCTTCCAACGGGTGGAGGATTCTGTCTGGATCGTGAACCCGGCGGGTGAAGGGCGCCGAATGGGACGGCTGTCCCTAGGGGCTCGGGGGGAATCCGGCGGGGTCTTCGTCTCGGCACCGCGGGTGGAGACGCCGTTTGCCGATGACGCTGTTGAATCTCGAGCTATCGGCCAAAACCCCGGCTCGAGCCAAGTGGCTGCCCGGCCAAACCGAGATGCCCAAGGGTCCCGACCCGTCCGGCAGCCCCAGGCCTCTCAGCAGCCCAAGGCCTCTCAGCAAGCCAATGTGATCTTCTATTTGATCGATACCCTGCGCGCTGATCATCTGGGTTGTTACGGCTACTCGCGCCCGACCTCACCGAATATCGATCGATTCGCAGAGCAGGCGATCCTATTCGAGAACGCTCGGGCTCAGGCTCCGTGGACCCGTGCCTCCGTAGGCTCCGTGCTCACCGGATTGTGGCCCTCTGTGCACGGCGCCGAAGACGACCCCGACGCGATGCCCGAAGCGGTCGAAACGCTCGCGGAAAGGTTATCGTCGTCCGGCTTTGCCACGGCAGCGTTCGTCTCCAACGGCAATGTGGCCGAGCCCTTCGGTTTCGCCCAAGGGTTCGACCCGTACCGCTATCTGGATCCGAAGGAAAATGACGGCAAGATTTATCGGGCACAGGAAGTGAACGAAGTCTTTTTTGAATGGTTGGACGACCAGCCCCTTTCCGAGGATCGTCCGATTTTCGCTTACCTTCACACCATGAATCCCCATGCGCCTTACCAGGCGCCGGAGCCATTCCACTCGCGCATGGCGGATCGTCCCATCGACCCATCTTATGGCTCGGTGAATCACTTGATGTCCTTAGCGTTGGACAGAGATCGCCCGCCGGAAGATGCCAGGGAGCGGTTGATCGATCTCTACGATGCCGAAATTCTCGCCAACGACCACGCCTTCGGGCGGCTGTTGGAGGGTTTAGAGGAACGAGGGATTCTGGACAACAGCTGGGTGGTCGTGTTGTCGGATCACGGCGAGGAGTTTTTTGACCACGGCGGGTGGCAGCACGGCCATGGCCTACACGTGGAGCAATTGGCGATTCCGCTCTTGATCCGGCCCCCCGGCGGCTCGCCGTCCCCCATTCGGCGCCCAGAGGTGGTGGAACACGTGGATCTGGTGCCGACGTTCTTGGACTTACTCGGGCTCGACCCGCCTGATCTCACCCAAGGCACAAGCCTTCGTGCCCTGATTCGTCCAGAAAACGCCAACCCATCCCTCACCTGGGATCACGGGGCGGTGGCCCATGTCCGCCTGCGCGGTATCACCCAAAGCCGATTGATCGACTCCACCGGGCGTTGGAAAGTGATCGTCGGCAAGTGGCAAGGCACGGACGGCTTTCCCCAACTCTATGACCGCTTTGAGGATCCCGGGGAGCTACGGGGTTCGACCTTCGCCGACTGGCCTCGCGGGGACTATTTGCACCACAAACTGCGGCAGCTCGAAAGGCAGACCCCGCGCCCCTATACTCCGGCGGCGGCGGACGAAGTGCCGGAAAGTTTGCAGGACCAACTACAAGCGTTGGGTTACGCACGCTGACGGAATCGGCGATCAGGCTGCGGCCAAGAATTTGTCGCGGTCGATGCCATGGATCTCAGGAGCTGGGCACGACCCGGGCGCGGGCCGGGCTCTGTGGGGCGATTTCAGCTATAATCCTTTTCTGGCGGCTCGAATCGAGGTCCCGCCCTTGGATCTGCTCTCTGATCCGCGTCCGAGACCCATACCCGTTTCAACCATGGGCAATCATGCCCGAAGTGCCCGGAGAAATCCGTGAGCCAGGACCCAGCGGCCAAACCGGCCACGCAGCCGGTCAAGACCCCAGCCAAACGCACCGACAAGGGGCGTGACGGCAAAACCCGCCCCGACGGCAAGAAACGCCTACCCAAGCTACGGCATATTCTTTTTGCGCTGATTCTTTTGCCGGGCATCGCGCCTCTGCTCTTTTCCTCGTTCATGTTGATCGAGCGGAATCGAACGACCTTGGTCGATCAGGAGAAGGAGCTGCTGACCTATCGGGCCCGTCAAGTGGTGGGCTCCTTGAGTGAAGACTTAGGTCGCCGCCGGGGTCAAATCAAGCAGTTGGGCCGAGCCGTGGTCAGCGTTCCGGGCATGGTGACCGTCGAACAGCGCCTGCGCGAGCCCTGGGTGGGGGAGTTGCTCAGCCAATACGTGGCCGAACATCCCGAGTTGGTCTCCTTCGGCGCTCTGAGCATGGGACGCAAGGGCCTCAGCGTTGGCGCTAACCTGCCGCCCCAGGCGGCAGACGCCCTGCAACAAGCCTTCGATACCTCGCTTCGGTTGGGTGAGCCGGCCTACCAATTTGCGGTCCTTTCTCAGCGCGAGCCCGTGGTCGCCATGGCCGTGCCGATACCGACTGCCGACGGCAACGATGCGTTGGTGATCCAAACCCTCCTGCGTCTCGACTTTGCAGCCCTTTCCGGCGATGGCGAGACGTTTGACGTCAACGACTTTTTTCTGATCGATCGAGACGGCGAGCTGTTGTGGACCGACAGCGAAAAGCACGAGCTGCAAAACGCGCTTCGACAGACGTCGATGCTCACAGACTTTGCTCGCAATCCCTTCAGCGTCACGACCGTTTTTGATTTGGAAGTGGCCGGCAAGCAGGAGGAAATCCTGGCGAGGGTCGTGCAGGTGCAAGAAACCGGTTGGGGGCTGGTGGTCCACAAAGCCAGCGCGGCCGCATTCGAGCAAGTCAGCAAATTAATTCGGGATACGGTCTTGTCATCGGTTTTGGCGGTGATGTTGGCCCTTTTCTTCGCCATTGTGGCGACCCGCTGGTTCTCGAGGCCGATTCAGAAGCTGGCTGAAACCAGCCACGAAATCGCGGCGGGCAAATTCGGCCGTCGAGTACCGGTCGAAGGTTTGGTCAGCGTCGAAATCGCCGACATGGCCAGCGACTTCAATCGCATGGGCGATTACGTCGAAAAGTACATCCAACAACTACGCAAGGCGGCGGAGGCCAATCGGTCGCTGTTCATCAGCTCCATTCGTGCATTTGCCGCTGCTATCGACGCCAAGGATCCATATACCCGAGGCCACTCGGAGCGGGTTGCCGCTTACAGCCGTGCCATCACCCGCTACCTCGGATTGCCCAAGGATATGCAAGAGAAGGTTTGGATTGCGGGCGTGTTGCACGATGTCGGCAAGATCGGCGTCCAAGATCGCGTACTGCTGAAACAAGGTGTGCTGACGCCCGAAGAATTCGAGCAGATGAAGCTGCACCCGGTGATCGGGGCCGACATCATCGAGCCGATCTCGGCCTTGACCGACATGATCCCCGGCATCCGATGGCATCACGAAGCTTGGAACGGCACCGGTTACCCGGACAAGCTGCAGGGGGAGCAGATCCCGTTGATGGCCCGGATTATCGGCGTCGCCGACACCTTCGACGCCATCACCACCAATCGGCCTTACCAAACCGCCTCGACCCCGGAATATGCCATTGAGACCATTAAGAAGCTGACCGGCACGAAATTCGATCAAAAAGTCGTTCAGGCCTTCCTCTTGGCCTGGGAAGCTGAGAGGCTAGGCACTCGGCCGCGGGTTGAGCCCCGGGGGGCCGCGGCTCAACCGGCTGCAACCCAAGGGTCGCCCCCTCCCAGCCTGCCCAGGCCCGCGAGCGCGCAAGCCAATCCGGAAGCTCCGCCGACGCCGGTGGTCGCAACCTGAGCGCGCCACGACCCTTCAAACCAAAACTGAGCCCGAAGCTCACCTAAGAATCGCCTGATGCCTTTCCAATATACGCTGGCAAATTTGCTGTCCCATAACGAGGGTGCTCTCGCCGTGCTCTTTCTCGATGAAACCGGGGAGACCGTGGACTTGGCATGCTCCGAATACACGCCGTACGAAATGAAAATTGTCGGCGCCTATTTGGGCATTTACCTACGCCAGCTGGCGACGGTGATGGAGTCCGCGAACCTCGGCAGCACGGAACTCCTGCACATTGAGAAGGACGAGATCCACTTTTTCGCCACTGCCTTGCCCGATGGGTACTACCTGGTTCTGGTGCAAAAACGCCCCGCTTTGGTCGCCAGGGCCCGAGAGACTTTGTTGTTGGCCCGCGACGAAATAACCCGAGAAATCTTCTCTTGAATCTTGACTTCGAAGCGTGCAGCCGAGCGATGGGATGACCGATCGTTGAATGCTGTGCCGCCGACGCTTTGCCGACTTTTTATTTAGATCCTCTCCGCCAAAGAAATACTTATGAGCAACGAAGAATCGACCGAGTTCGAGTTGGCCCCTGAGCGGGCATTTCCCTTCGAACAAGAGAAGAAGGGTTTTTGGAAGAAGCTGAAGAAGGGTCTCTTGATGACCCACACAGAGCTGATCGACCGCATGGACGCCGCCATGGCCGGTCGCGCTGTGCTCGATGACGAAACCCTGGAATATTTGGAAGAAAGCCTAATCGCCGCAGATTTAGGGGTCGAGACCTCCCTTGAGCTGGTGGAGAAGGTGAAGGCGGGGGTTCGCCCGGGCGAGACCCGAGACCTTTTCCGCATTCGGGAAATCCTCTCCGACGAGGTGGCGATTTTGTTGATGGACGCGCCGACCCGCAAACCGCAAGCCACGGAAAACCCGATCGTGACCTTGGTGGTCGGTGTCAACGGCGCCGGTAAGACGACCACGATCGCCAAGTTGGCTCGCTACTACCGGGATCGAGGCGAAAAGGTGATTATCGCTGCGGGAGATACCTTCCGCGCCGCGGCGATCGAGCAGATCAGCCTTTGGGGTGAGCGCCTCGATCTGCCGGTGATCCGGCAGAAAGCGGGCGGGGATCCGGCGGCGGTCGTCTATGACGCCCTCAAAGCCGGCAAGGCCCGCAAGGCGACCCGGATCATCGTCGACACGGCCGGGCGTCTGCACACCAAAGAGTATTTGATGCGCGAACTCAGCAAGATCGGCCGGGTGATCGAACGCGAGGCCTCGGATTGGCCGGTTGAAACCCTGCTCGTGCTCGATGCCAACACCGGGCACAACGCAGTGAATCAGGCCCGTGAATTCTCCAAGGTGGTGAGCGTGGACGGCGTGGTCTTGACCAAGCTGGACGGCACCGCAAAAGGAGGCATGGCGGTCGCGGTGGCGAGGGAGCTTCGGTTGCCGATTCTTTTCCTCGGAGTTGGCGAGCAAGCGGAGGATCTGATCGAATTTCGTCCCCGCGAATTCGCGTCGGCCCTTTTCAGCCTCGACGGCTGATCCGGTCATCTGGAGCAAATGATGGCCGATGCTGCGGATCTGTCGTTTCTGAAGACCGCCCTGGAGCTGGCAGCCAAGGGACGTTTCGGTGCCTCTCCCAATCCCTTGGTCGGAGCGGTGGTCACCCGCGGATCCCAAGTGGTCGGGCGGGGTTATCACCGACAGGTTGGCGGACCCCATGCCGAGATCGAGGCCTTGAGGGATGCCGGCGAGCGGGCTCATGGCGGGACTCTTTTTGTCACCCTCGAGCCCTGCAACCATCACGGGCGGACCCCGCCGTGCTCGGAAGCGACGATCGCCGCCGGAATTCGACGGGTCGTCGCGTGTCACAAAGACCCCAATCCAGAAGTCGCCGGGGCGGGATTCGAGACCTTGCGCAGGGCGGGTGTCGAGGTCGAGCATGGGTTCCTGGTGCCCCAAGCGGTTGAACTCAATTGGCGTTTCTTGACCTCAATGGTTCACCACCGGCCCGCTGTCACCCTCAAATGGGCGATGAGCGCTGACGGCAAGATCGCCACCGCAACCGGAGAGAGTCAGTGGATCTCCGGGCCCGAAGGCCGTCGATGGGGTCTCGAGCAACGGGAAGATCACGACGCGATTCTGGTGGGAATCGGTACCGCCGAGGCTGACAATCCGCGCCTGAACCGAAGGCTGGAACTCGCCACAGGGCCCAATACGAGAGTGGTCCTCGACCGTCGATTACGGCTCCGGCCAGATGCTCGGCTCTTTGAGGTAGAGGGACCGATCGTAGTGTATGCTCAGCGCGGCGCGGATGCCGAGCGGCGATCACGACTGGAAGATCGCGGGGCAACTGTAGTCTTGTTAGAGGCTGTCGAGCCCAATTTGGTGCTCGCGGACCTTCATCGGCGGGGGGTGCAGAGTGTGCTCGTCGAAGGTGGAGGGGAGATCCATGGATCTTTTTTGGAATCCGGAATCTTTGATCGGGTAGCGATCTGTTGCGCGCCCAAGCTGATTGGCGGCTCTGGAGCTCCGGGGCCAATCGGTGGCCCGGGAATTCCTCGGTTGGCTGATGCGTCTCGACTCGACAAGCTGAGAGCCGAGACCCGAGGGTCGGATCTGATCTTGATGGGCTTCGAGGTGACATGTTTACAGGTATTGTTAGAGAACGTGGATGGCTGAGCGCCCCGCCGGCACCGTCCGAGCAGGGCGGCGTGTTGTTGAGGGTCGGGCATTCCAAGGAGCTCACGGATCGTCTCGAAATAGGCGCCAGCCTTGCGGTTTCGGGAGTTTGTCTGACCTTGGTGGAAATGAGCCCCGGTTCGTCGGTGGTGGAACTCTCGCCTGAAACTTTGGCCCGAACGACACTTGGGCAGCTCGAGAACGGCTCGCAGGTGAACTTAGAGCCGGCGTTGACGGCCGGAGAGGCCCTCGGCGGCCATTGGGTCCAAGGTCATGTGGACGGCATACTCAAAGTGGTCGGCCGCCGAGATCTGGAGGCTCATCGGGAACTCGAGCTGGAGTTGCCGGAGGACTATCAGGCATTTGTCGTGGAGAAGGGCTCGGTGACCCTCGACGGAGTCAGCTTGACCGTCTCCCAGCTGGGCTCGGAGAGCTTTGAAGTAGCCCTCATACCTCACACCCTCGAAGCCACCACCCTCGACTCACTGGAACCCGGGGATAGGGTCAACTTCGAAATTGACGTGTTGGCAAAATACGTGCAGAGGGCCCTGGAGGTCTCTGGAAGAATCAGCTCCGGAAAACTCAGTTCTGGAAAAATCAGTGCTGGAAGCCCCGGCTCTGGAAGCCCGGGCTCTGGAAGACCCAGCTCGGGGAGAAGCAGCTCATGACCACCGTCAAAGCCGGAGGTCGTACCCGTCCGGTTCAACAGCTGCCCGAGCCCTCCCGATTCTGGATCGCATATTCCCCACGTACTTGGCGGTGCTGCTCGTTCCTGTGGACCGACATCGCCCGACTCGACCTGGGCGGCATGCAAAAGCCTTCCAGCGAGCAAGGCATTCCGGAAGTGGCCGGAGAGGCTTTGGACGATCTTTTCTACCTGCCCCCGGTGGATCCGAGATTGGCCGAGGAGCGCGACCGATTGGCGGCCAGTTGGGTGGAGAGCGGAACCGGTGTCCTGGTTCAGCTGCGGATGCATGAGGTTTGCAAGGTCCAGGGTGCGGTCAAGGTCTTCGACCTCCTGGAGCCCTTGCTCACCAGCGAAACCGAGGACTTACTTTCTCTGCCCAAAGACAGCTTCGCGGTGTGGCCGTTAATCCCGGGCATCAGCGACCATCCCGGCCGTTGGGAAGACGGTTTGCCGCTCTTGGCCAGTGCCGGAGTTCGTTGCGTCCAACCGGTGTCCCTGGACCTTTCACCAGTGCAGCGACGTCGCCTGGCGGAAGGTAGAGACGAATCCGTCTTCGACGCCCTTTTTCATGGCTCCAAAGAGGGTGGCACAGAGCAAGACTTTGCCGACTATGCACACCGCCATGGCTTGAAAGTGTTCATAGATCGTCCGCTGGTGGGCGCAGCGGTGCGGGTTCGATCCAATCGCGAAATCGCCGCGAAGCTCGCCCTGGCAGGGGAGCTTTGGTTGCGGATGGAGAAATCGGTGGCCGTGGGGCAAGCCTTCTTCCGCGCTGCCCGCGGCGCGGAAACCACGCCCCTCGACCTGGCGGCGTTGGTCCGAGAAGATAACCTGAGAGTGATCAGCTGGCTGAACGATGCCAGCCGTGATCTGGTGAAGGAGTGGGTCACCCACGGAACGACTGAAAAAGTCGATGCGTTAATGGCCGAATACGTGGGTGACGTCCCCGATTCTGGCGCCGGCTAGCCTAGACAGGCCCTGACTAGAGCCTGTCCAGAAATGGGGTTTTCGAGGATCTAGAAGGCGCGGTGATGCGAGCACGGAAAGCGAGCGTGTCTGAGCGATACAACATATGAATCGGCTTAAACTCTTTCACATCATAGATTTGCGACGACACAGCAGCGGTGGCGCGAGTTCGGAGCGACGCGCGCAGGGCGCCGCGCCGTCCCACCGAGAATCCATTCCTGGATGGGCCCTAACTAACTAACCGGGGATTCTTGCCACCAGGTCGATTTCGACCTCGGCTCCCAAGGGCAGGGCCGCAACTTGAACTGTGGAGCGGGCGGGTCGATGGTCGCCCATGGCTTCACCGTAGATGCCGTTCAAAATCTGAAAATTGGCCAGGTCGGTGACGTAGATGGTCGCTTTGATGACGTCTTGGAATCCACACCCCGCTTCTGAGAGCACCGCGCTTAGATTGGCCAGCACCTGCTTAGCCTGGCCTTCGAATCCGCCGTCGGCCATGGATCCGGTTGCGGGATTGATCCCGACTTGCCCTGAGGTGTAGAGGCGTCCTTCGATTCGAACGGCCTGGGAATATGGACCGATCGCTTTGGGGGCGTCGTCGGTGTGTACGAATTCCATGTCAGGAGTCTCCTTCGTAGATTCCAACATAGGGCAGATTTCGATAGAGGCCGGCATAGTCGAGGCCATATCCGATGACGAAGTGGTCGTCGATTTCGAAACCGCAGTAATCGATCGGCACTTCCGCTTGGCGCCGGACCTTCTTGTCTAAGAGTGCACACAATTTGACGCTGCGAGCTCCGCGGAAGCGAAGGAGGTCGAGGATCGTCCGCAAGGTAAACCCGGTATCGACGATGTCTTCGATCAATAGAACGTCGGCTCCCCGGATGGAAATATCAACGTCCTTTTTGATCCTGACTTCTCCGGGCTCGGTACTGTCGCCGTAGCTGGAGGTCTGGAAAAAGTCCACGGCGACCGGAATCGAAAGGCGTTTCAGAAGGTCGACCATGAAAAATACCGAGCCCGTGAGCACGCCGATGGCGATCAGCTTCTCAGATTGAGCATAGTCTCTTTCGATTTCAACGGCCAACTCCGCGATGCGGGCTTGAAGTTTGTCTTCGGGAATCAGTGCTTTCGGCGCTTGGATCTTCGATATAGTCATAGCTCGGAATAAATAAGTTTTTGGGTTTCGAGGGTGAAGGTGATTTCGACGGTTAAGGTCAGGTGCTCAACATGCGTTTCAACTGCCGCAGCTCAGGGGGAAGCCCCCGCGAAAGGGCTGTGGAAAGCGATTTTTTGACGTCTCAGTGTCCTAGAGGGTCGGTATGTCAGTTCAGGAATTGAATCGCGTTCATCGCCGTTACATTCGTACGTCGAATCACTTCAAGTCGGCCTGGACCTTCCACCAATTTGTCCAAGGTCTGCGAAAAACTTTCCCGGATGTGGGTCCGTCCAACTATCCGGCAGACTTTCAAAGCGTTTACGGCGACCTCAAGCAGGTGTCTCAGAACTTGGCGGAGACTACCGCAGAGTTGGCTAACCGGCAATTGGAGCAGGTCGAGCGGGGTTTGGCTCCCATGACCCAATCGTTGTTGGCATCCGACGACGCGGTTTCTCCCAGCTTGCTGCGACAATTCTTCCAACGGGTCAAGAATTACGACGACAATATTCTGGCCCAGCTCCTGAAGTTCTACCTCTACAGCCAGGATGGGCCCTTTTGGAGCTTTGAGCGCCTCGATAAATCAGACTTTCTGTGCACCAAGCTTCTGTCTGAGTTCAGCGATTCCAAGGAAGCGTTTGTCTTACGAGATCAAACTTTCTTGCGCGAGACTATCCAAGGCCTTTGGGTAGCCCTCGATGCGATGCCAACACCCGAAACCGAGCTGGTGGAGAAGGTCAAAGAACTGCGCCAGATCCAAAGTAGGATCGCGGAAGCCGATTCTATCGACGCCTTACACCAGCGTAATTCCGTCGAAGGTTATCGTGACTTTAAGCATTCCCTAGGGCACCAATATTTCGAGCCTCGGCTATTGCCGGAAATCCTGACCACCAACCTATCCTTTAAGAACCACATTCACCGCCTATACAAGCGTGACGAACAGCGGATCATCGCTGAGTATCAGCAGGTCTTTGAACTCGAACGGGATGTGCCGATCGATATCCAGTTGGGTGAGGAGCTCGACGAGTTCCGCCAGGCCGTTGACCGGTTCGAAAAACAGCTCGAAGGAGACTCGATTCGTCTCAAGGAAATCGCGGGATTGCGGGCAAAAGTTCGTAGCTTGGTGCCCAAGCTGAGCCCGGACGAAGAGTCGGGCAAATTCCCGCTGGTTGTGCCGCCCGAAGCCCGGGAGATGCAGGAAGTGGCCCCAGAGCCGCCGGTCCTTGCGTCCGCATCCGACAAGGACGCCGAGATCATCGAGGCCTATTTGCAGACGATCGTGGAGGCTCTCGAAGATACCAATCCGACCGCCGACGCTAAACGGGTAGCCTTACAACCCGAGATTTTCACCCTAGGGGTCTCACCGCGCGAGATCAAGGCCTACCGGCGGCTCTTCGGCGGCGCGAGCTGCGATCGCGAGGTGGAGCAATTCCTATTGCAAGGTGCGGCCCTTAGGGCTCAAATCGAGCACGACGTGGATGAAATCAAGGGCATTCTCGACGATACGGCGGTCACCCAAGACGCGCCGATTTTTCAGGTGGCTCGCAAGACTTGCGCATCGGCGGATCGGTTCCTTCGGCGCTTCGAACACTACATTCACGAGCTGATGCTCGCAGGCGATCTGAAGGAAGCCCGATCGATTCTACGGTTGAAGATGCGTTTGATGCGGGCCTACTCGGGGCTTTGGCTGATGGTCTATCGCTGAGAGTAGCCAGGCAGATCGGCGGCGAGTCAGGACAGCAGGTCAGGATGGGCCAGGGCTCGTTCGAAGACCCGGGCGACTCGAGCTGCAGCTTTTCGACCTCGGGAAAGCACGTCCGCGTGATCCAACACCTCGTCGGTGACCCCCGCAGCGGGATTCGAAACCACGGAAATACAAGCGCAGCGCATGCCCATATGGTGGGCCGCGATCACTTCGTTGACGGTTGACATGCCCACCACATCGGCGCCGAGTTTGGCCAGCATCCGGACCTCTGCGGGAGTTTCATAGCTCGGGCCGCCCAACCCAACATAGACACCCTGTTTGAGCTGAATATCGAGTTCATCGGCACAGCCTTGCAAGAGGGATCTCAAGGCCGGGTCATAGGCGTGGGTCATGTCGGGGAACTGAGGGCCCCAGGACGAAGGGAAGCGGCCCCAAAGCGGGTTCATTCCCGAAAGATTGAGATGGTCGGAAAGCAAGAAGAGATCCCCGGGCACATGGCTGGACAGCACCCCACCCGCGGAATTCGTCATGATCAGGACCTTGGCGCCGAGCTTGGCCGCCATTCGAATTGGGAAAACCACCTGGGCTATGTCGTAGCCCTGGTAAGCGTGCAGGCGTCCCCGCGACGACAATACGATGCGCCCAGGTATGGGCTCTAAGAGTTCCAAGGAAAGAGGGTGGCCCTCAATGCCTTCCACGGGGAACGGCAAAATATCGGCCCAAGGGTGGGGGCCTTCCAGGCTGCGCCCGAGGTCGGTGGAAAGCCCTGAGCCGGCGACCACGAAAACGTCGGGGTTCGGCCAACCGCGCTGCTGCCAAGCTTCGACGGCTTGGTCCAGGAGGTTTGCCAGATTGTTGTCGGAGACAGAAGAATCCATAGAGAAAAAGCTCCTCGATCAGAATCGGATAATCGGCTGAGTCAGCCGTTGGCTAAAGTCGAGCTTTCGGAATTCAAATCCGATGCTTTGGGGTGAGCGCAGGAGGGAAAAGTCATGATGAAGCGGCTGCCGACGCCGACCTGACTGTGCACGGTCAAGGTGCCGTCGTGTAGCTCCACCAGTCGCCGGGCGATCATCAAACCGAGGCCGCTACCTCCGTAACGCCGGCCGGCTTCTCCTTGCTCAAATGTGCCGAAGATCTTCTCCAGCTCTTCGTCGGGAATGCCCAGGCCGTGATCCTCCACTTCGAGCACCACTCGCCGGTCGTCGTCGGTTTTGGAGCCGCGAAAGACAATCTTTGATCCAGAATCGGAGAATTTTACGGCGTTGAGCATCAAATTGATGATCGCTTGGGCCAAGCGTTGCGGGTCCGCCCACAAGTAGGCGGTTTCATCGATTTCCGAAATGAGGGAGATATTCTTTTCTTCTGCCGCCAGCTTCGGCACCGGTAGAGCGACGGCAACGATCTCGGTGATCGGCGCTCGCCGACGACGCAGGGTAATCTTGCCCGATTCAATGGCTTTCGAATCCAGAAGCTCGGAGAGTAGGCGGCCTAGGCCCCGGGCAGCCCCGTGGATCATGTCCAGGCTCTTAGCTAATCCGTCCAGTTTCTCGCCGTTGTTGGAGCCGGCATTCCGGCTCAGCCGCAGCTTGAGGAGGTCCGCGGTGCCTTGGATCACGGTCAGGGGGCCGCGAATATCGTGTGCGGCCATGCCCATGAGTTCGTCCTTGGCGTCCGCTAGGGTCTGGATTTCCTCCGCTTGACGCCTGATCTCGGCAGTGCGCTCTTCCACCAATTGCTCGAGGTTGTGATTGAGTTGGGCGAGATTTTCGCGCGCCTGCATCAGCTCGGCGTTGGTGCGACGAAGTTCGGCGAAGCGCGAAGCGTTTTCCAATACCGCTGAGACATGGTTGGCGGCGATGCCCAACACACTCAAGTCCCGCAGGTTGAATGGCGGGAGGCCTAATCGATCGACGTAAAACACGGCGACCGGGGCACCGTCCTGGCTGGTGGGTGCGGCCATGGCGGTTTCGATGCCCGAAATTCGCGCGCTCTCTGAGGCGGAGAATCGCTGATCTTCGGGCAGGGAGGTGGAGAGGATCGCGCTCATGGAAGCGGCGGTCTCTTCGACGAAGGTCATGCTCGGGCGTCGCTCTTCGCCGTCGTGAGACAGGCTGCTCCAGGAGTCACCCTCGCGCAGGAAGACGAAAGCCCGTGAGCGCTCGAACGCTTGGCTCAAGACTCGCCGAGCCTTCTCCAAGATTTCGGTCGGGCTCTCCAAGCTCTTGAGGGTCTCGGAGAGGTCGCGCAACAGGAAAATGCGCGTGTCGTCTTCGATTTCCTTCGGACGGTTGTCGCGCAAATGGTCGAGGCGAATTTTGACCGTCTGGGAGTTTTGGGACTCGGAGGTCAGGAGGTCTTCAACGGTCGGAGTCGAGGTCGGCTCGGTCAAGAAGTCGGGGTTGGAAACCACAATTCGCGACCGGCCTATTTGAACCTGGTCACCGATCCGAAGGATCGAGTGGTTGATCCGGACCCCGTTCAATTGGGTGCCGTTCAGGGATTCTAGGTCGCGAATTACCACACCCTCTTGGGTTGCCACAATTTCCGCGTGAATCCCCGACATGGTGGGCTCGTTGACCCGGATATCGGCGTCCGCTCGTCTGCCGATGACCAGACGTTGACCCTGCCACTGGATCCGCCCCTGTTCTTGCGAGCGATCATAGACGATGAATTGAAGATTGGGATTCATGCTTCTGGACTATGATTTTCCGGGCCGGGCCGAGTTTCCTAAGGCCCGATTCGCTACGCCAAGCCTTCAATCTATCGACTTTGGGGGGGATCTGGGTCGAAAGAAAGGCGATGGCGTATCGTACCATGGCGGGACGTTGTGGGCTGCTTTTGCAAGCGCCTGTCCAGTCCGGGGAAGAACGGTTAGAATCCGACGAACAGGAGACACCCAGGTCGGACCCGAGCCGGCGCCCTTCGCCGGAGAGGAGAAGTTTTTGAAGCTAGTCGACGTCGTCGAGAAGATGAAGACGATTCTGGTCAGTGCCGAGGCGAGCCTAGAATCGAGACTGCAAAATTGCTTATTTGAGGCTGCGGAATTCACCCGTCTCGGCATCGGCCGAACCGGGCCCAAAAGCACGGGGGCGGTGCTGATGGTCGAACCCGACGACCAGGGCTCCCACTTGGAATTCCTATATCCGACCCACTTGGCCAATGGGAACTTCATGCCGGTCGACAACGAAAGCATTGCCGGACGTGTGGTCTTAGCCAATATTTCCCTCATCATCAACGATGTGCCCGCGCAATCCCATCGGAATATCTATGAGCTCATTCCGGATCCCGACGGGCAAGTGAGAGTGATTCAAAAGATGATAGCGTCCCCCTTGTTGGACGGGGAGGGTCAAACCTTCGGAGTTTTCGAAGTCAACCGAACCGGCTCGGACTCGGCGGACGCCGGGCCCGATTTTACGCTCCAAGATGTAAGCAATCTGGAAGCCTGTTGTAAGGCATTTGCACCGTATATCCACAAGATCTGGTCCGCGGTGAAGGCTCAAGGATGAACAAAGCCGAAGCCTAAAAGCCGACTCGATCACAAATCACTTGGGGCGCCTCAAAGAGGCGCCGATATGCAAGGAGATCTGCCCAATGGAAATCAAAGTCAGGGAAGAAGAAGGTGTCGCAATCCTCGATCTGAACGGCAAGTTGGTCATCGGCGATGGTGATGTCAAATTGCGTGAAGAGGTCAGGGATCAGCTCGACGCGGGTATGAAGAAGATCATCCTCAACCTCAAAAACGTGAAAACCATGGACTCTTCCGGTCTCGGTGAGTTGATCCGTTGCAAAGCCTCGGCGGGCAACGTGGATGCGACGATCGTTTTGCTGCATGTTGAGGACAAGGTTCAAGAAGTCTTGGAAATGACTCGCCTGATCGGAGTCTTCGAGAACTTCAACGAAGAAACCGACGCATTGGCCTACTTCCGCAAGTGACCCTTACCGTCCCGGTTGCCGAGCAGCACGGGCCCGGTCGGTGGTGGACCGGATCGGTTCTTGGTGAATCGATCCGTGCCGCTCACCAAAATGGCTCGGTGCTGAGGAAAAAGCGGCAGTCGATCCTGAAAGAGCTGCACCAACGGTAGGGTGAAGCGCCCCACCAAACCTATGCGCTTTTCGCCCGTTTGATTGACCCCCGAGCTGTGTAACAAACGGTCGTTGAAAATCACCGCCTCGCCCGGTCGCATCTCGAGAACCTTCGATGCGTCCGGCTCGAAGACCGTTGGATCGGTCATTTTTGCGAACAAATACTCCTCTCCAGCCTCGACCACCGGCAGCACCTCCAAATGGGAGCCGGGCAGGTAGCAGAGACCCCCATTCTCTGCATTGGCCTCAGTGACAGCCAGCCAGACCGAGAAATTCAGCGGCGGATCCATCGGCCAGTAGTGGAGATCTTGATGCCAAGGCACCGCAGGGTCGCCCGGGCTTTTGATCCAGAACGCAGAATTCCACAGCACTAAGTCCGGGCCGTAGAGGGCCCGCAGCCGGGCAACAATCTCGGGATGTGCGCAAAGCTCGTAAATCAACCGACTGTCGAGGTGACGGGCATTGGCGAAATATCCGGACGGAGGAGAGGTCTCGGCGAAAACTTGTTCGATGATTTGCCGTCGGGTTGCGGCCATGGAGGCCTCGTCCAACACCTGAAAAGGCCCCAATAGGCCCTCATGGTGAAATTTCTCGATCTCCGATCGACAGAGGGCAGACCGCCCGCTCGCCCCGGCTGCCTCAGCCTCGATTTTTTCGCCTTCTCGTCTCAAATCAATCTCGTCAACTCAGTCGGCGTCCGGATCGTAGGCGAGATTCGACATCAGCCAGCGCTCGGCTTTGGCGACCTCGATGTCTTTTCGTGCCGCATAGTCCGAAATTTGATCGGGGCCGACCTTGCCGACGGCGAAATACCTGGATTCTGGATGGGAGAAATAGAGCCCGGAGACCGAGGCCGGCGGCATCATGGCGTAGTGCTCGGTCAGCCTGATTCCAGCGGTCGATTCCGCGTCCAGCAGACGCCAGAGTTTGTCTTTCTCGGTGTGGTCCGGGCAAGCGGGATAACCGATAGCGGGGCGGATGCCGCGATACTTCTCGGCGATCAAGTCCTCGCTGGATAGCCCCTCGTCTCCCCCGTAACCCCACACCTTCCGCACCTCGAAATGGGTCCTTTCCGCCAGCGCCTCCGCCAGGCGATCAGCCAAGGCCTTGACCATGATGGCGCTGTAGTCGTCGTGCTCTTTTTCGAATTTGGCGACCAGCTCGGCGCTGCCGAGACCCGCCGTCACGGCAAAACCGCCGACGTAGTCCTTCATCCCTGAACTCAGGGGTGCCACAAAGTCCGCTAGGCAGCGGTAGGGCTTGTCGTCGTCGATCTTTTCTTCCTGCTGCCGCAACATGCTGAATCGAGTCAGCTCGGAGCCGCGGCTCTCGTCCTCGAACAGCACAATATCGTCGCCGTCGGCCGCGGCGGGCCACAAACCCCAAGCGATTTTGGCGGTGAGCAACTTCTCATCCACGATGCGTTGCAGCAGGCTTCGACCCTGGTCGTAAAGCTCTCGAGCTGCCTCACCCAGCTTGGGATCGTCGAGAATCTTGGGAAATCGCCCCTTCAGCTCCCAGGCGGAGAAGAAAAAAGTCCAGTCGATGAACGGCACGATCTTATCGAGAGAAACTTCTTCGGCTTGCAAACCGAGCACCGAAGGTTGGGGAGGTTCGTAGGACGTCCAATCCAGCGCTAACCGCCGATGCCGGGCTTGATCGATGGGAAGCACGGGTTTCGCCCGGCGATTGCCGTAGATCTGCCTCAGATTGGCCTGCAGCTCACGATTCTCCGCATCGAGGCGTTTGCGTTCGTCGGCGTCCAACAGATTCGACACCACGCCTACCGATCGAGAGGCATCCAAAACGTGGACCACCTCGCTGTCGTAGTGGGGAGCGATCTTGAGGGCGGTGTGTTGGCGTGAGGTGGTGGCACCACCGATCATCAGGGGCACCTCGAACTTACGCCGTTTCATTTCCTTGGCCACGTGCACCATTTCGTCGAGGGACGGGGTGATGAGGCCGGAAAGACCGATGATGTCGGCTTTTTCTTCGATCGCTTTGTCGAGGATTTGATCGGCCGGCACCATGACGCCCATATCGACGATTCGATAGTTATTGCACTTGAGCACAATGCCGACGATGTTCTTGCCGATGTCGTGCACATCGCCCTTGACGGTCGCCATCAAAACCGTGCCCTGGGTGGTTATCTCGCCGAGGTCCTCGGCTTCTTGTTCCATGTACGGCTGCAAATAGGCTACTGCCCGTTTCATTACCCGAGCGCTCTTGACCACCTGTGGCAGGAACATCTTGCCTTCGCCGAAGAGATCGCCGACCACCCGCATGCCATCCATCAACGGCCCTTCGATGATGTGCAATGGACGAGCGTATTTTTGGCGAGCTTCTTCCGTATCCACCTCCACATGATCGGCGATTCCGTGGACCAGGGCATGAACCAGGCGTTTTTCTACGGTGTCCTCGCGCCAGGATTCGTCTTTGACCTGCCTTTGTCCTTTTCCCCGAAACGACTCGGCCAGCTCCACCAACCGCTCGGTGGCGCCTTCATGGCGATTGAAGATCACGTCCTCGATGGCGTTCCGCAGGTTTTCAGGAATGTCTTCGTAAACCGCCAATTGGCCGGCGTTGACGATGCCCATGTCCAGGCCCGCTTGAATCGCGTAGTAGAGGAACACCGAGTTCATGGCTTCGCGCACCAGGTTGTTGCCCCGGAACGAGAAGGAAAGATTGGACACGCCGCCGGAGATCTTGACCCCGGGGCATTGCTCCTTGATCAGCCGGGTAGCGGCGATAAAGGCGTTGGCATAGTCGTTGTGCTCGTCGATGCCGGTGGCGATGGTGAGGATGTTCGGATCGAAAACAATGTCTTGAGGCAGCCATCCCTCTTCGTTGACCAAAATGTCGTAGGCCCGGCGGCAGATCTCCACTTTTCGGTCCACAGAGACCGCTTGGCCCTGCTCGTCAAAGGCCATGACCACCACTCCCGCGCCGTAGCTGCGCAGAATGCGGGCTTGGTCGCGGAATTGCTGCTCACCCTCTTTGAGGCTGATGGAATTGGCGATGGCCTTGCCCTGCACACACTTCAAGCCGGCTTCAATCACGGAAAATTTGGAGCTGTCGACCATGATCGGTAGCCGCGCCACCTCGGGTTCGGTGGCCACCAGATTGAGGAAAGTGGTCATTTCCTTTTCCGAATCCAACAAACCCTCGTCCATGTTGACGTCGAGAATGTTGGCGCCACCTCGCACCTGATGTAGCGCAACCTCAAGCGCTTTTTCGTAGTCGCCGTTTCTAATCAGCTTGGCGAATCGCTTGGAGCCGGTGACGTTGGTCCGCTCACCGACCATGGTGAAATTCGAGTCGGGGCGCAAGGTCAGGGGTTCGAGGCCACTGAGTTCGGTCAGGCCTCGGATCGGAGGGGACTTGCGCGGCGCCAGTCCATCCATGGCTTCGGCAATGGCTGCAATATGCTCCGGGGTGGTTCCGCAACAGCCGCCGGCCAGGTTGAGCCAGCCTTCTTGGGCGAACTCCTTGAGCAGGGCCGCGGTTTGTTGGGGTGTTTCGTCGTACTCCCCGAAAGCATTGGGTAAGCCGGCGTTGGGGTAGCAGCTCACCGGGACCGAGGCCACCAAGGCCAGCTGCTCAATATATGGCCGCATGTCTTGGGCACCCAAAGCACAGTTGAGACCCACCGAGATGGGGTTGGCATGGGAGACGGAGGTCCACGCCGCCTCAATGGTCTGACCGGAGAGGGTCCGACCACTCTTGTCGGTGATGGTGATCGAGAGCATCACCGGCCAGCGACGGCCTTTTTCGGTGAAAAGTTGCTCAAAAGCTGAAATGGCCGCTTTGAGATTGAGGGTGTCGAAAGTGGTTTCCGCCAACAGGGTGTCGCAGCCACCATCGACCAAACCTCGGGCCTGCTCGAGATAAGCATCCTTCATTTGATCAAAGCTCACCGCACGGATTTCCGGTCGGTTGACGTCCGGTGAAATCGATAGGGTGCGGTTGGTGGGGCCGAGGGAGCCGGCTACGAAGCGCGGGCGGGAAGGATCCTCAGCGGTGATCTTGTCGCACGCTCGACGGGCGATTTGGGCTGCGGCCACATTGATGTCATAAACAAGATGCTCGGTGGCGTAATCCGCTTGGGAAATGGCCTGGGCGTTGAAGGTATTGGTCTCGACGATGTCGGCCCCGGCCCTCAGAAACTCCAGGTGGATTTCTTCGATCACCTGTGGCCGGGTCAAGCAGAGCAGATCGTTGTTGCCCTGGAGATCGTGGCTGTGATCCGCCAGGATGTCGCCGCGGAAGTCATTTTCTTTGAGCCCGTATCCTTGGATCATGGTGCCCATGGCGCCGTCGAGAATCAGGATCCGTTCGGCCATCAAGGTCCGAAGGGTTTCCTCGATCGAGGGTAGGGTTTCAGCTTTGGGTTGAGCGGTGGTTTCTATGGCCAAAACAGGCCCTCCTAAATTGCGGCACGCCGAGCAGCGGGCGTAGGATCGAATCGGCCGTCCCGGAGGCGGCCTCTAAACGGCATTTTACCTATGCCGCAGGTCAATGGTGGCATAGGCGCGAAAAAGCCACTGTAACGATTTGGTCATGAGCTGCGGGGATAACTTCAGCGGTTGTGTAGGGTGGACAGAGAACGATCTACCTTGGAGCGGGCCGATCGAGCAGCCCTTATCAGGCTGTGGCAAAAGTCTCATCGCGCTGCGAGCGCGCCTTTTCCGCCGACTCTTCGTTGGAAAACCTCGACGATTCCCGAATCGCCTGCGGTTTTCACGCCTCGATTCGACGAAAAATTCGCTGCTCTCGCCGGCGCGAGACTTCCGCCACAGCCTGTTATGCCGACTTAGGTAGTAAACTGCCTGTCTGACGACACTTCTGGAGGATTTTGCGAGCTATGGCTTCAAGTTATTTTTACCACCTCGGATTCGGCAACGACGATCTGCCCCCGGAGGCACCGACCCTAGCGGTCCTGAGCGGTGATCCCGGGCGCGCCAAACGCATTGCCGACGGCTATTTAAAGGACTCGCGAACCCTTTCCGAGAATCGAGGTTTGCACAGCTACCTCGGGCATCTCGCCAACGGTCGACCGATCATTTCCGCCACCAGCGGCATGGGAGCGCCGTCGGCGTCGATCGTGATCAACGAGTTGGTTCAGCTGGGAATTCGGACCCTCATCCGAATCGGCACCTGCGGTTCGATTCAAGATCACATCAAATCCGGCTCGGTGGTGGTCTCGACCTCGGCGTTGGTGCGTCAAGGAGCGGCGCGAGATATCGCCCCTGAAGGTTATCCCGCCATTGCTGATCCCTTCTTAACCGTCGCTTTGGTGAATGCGGCCCGCGAGCTGAACGTTGAGCATCACGCCGGAATTACCGCCAGCGTCGATACTTTCTACGAAGGGCAGGAGCGCTCGGACTCGTCTGCCAATCCCCATCTCCTACGCCGCCATCGGGGCATGACCGAGGAATTTCGACACCTCAACGTGCTCAACTTCGAAATGGAATGCGGCACGGTTTTCACCATGGGCCAGGTCTACGGTTTTTCGGCGGGCTGCGTTTGCGGTGTGATCGCCGCTCGCTCGGAGGACGAGCATCCCAATCTAGACGCCAAGGCCAAGGCGGTCGACGGAGCCATTCGGGTCGCCCTGCGGGCGGCGGAAGACTTCGCCTAGCAGATTCTCGGCCTGCTAAGGACGTCGACGCATTTCCTTCTGGATTTGGTGCAGATACGGGTAGAAATCGACCTGAATCGTGTGGCGTTTAGAGGTCACGTAACGCCGGCGGGTTTTTTCCCGATCCTCCTCGATCGCCCGGAACATGCTCTGGCGATCGGGTAGGCCTGCTTGATCGGTCAACAAACGACCGATCCATTCGGCTTGAGCCTCGGCTAAAGGCATGATTGCACCCAAGGGCTGGATCAACCCCAAAAAATAGAGACCCTTCAGGTCGGGATGCACCACATGCCGATAGAGCTGAACCTCGTTGGCGGCGGTCTTCAGCAGCTCAGGATCGAGAAAAGGGAAGCGGATCTTGTATCCCGTGGCGTAGACCACGATGTCGACCTGCTCCCGCGATCCGTCGACAAAAACCACCCCGTCGCCGTCCAGCCGTTCCAGATCGGGCTTCATTCGAATCTTGCCGTGACCTACCAAATTCAGCAGATCCGCGGAGATGGTGGGGTGGGCCTGCAGGATGTGGTGATCTGGCACGGGCACCCCGAAGGATGCCTGCGAGCCGCGGGAAATGCCCAGCACGAGTTCGAAGAACTTTCGTTGCACCGCCAGTGGTGCTTTAGCTCCGGCCGGGGAGGTGAAGTGGTCGATGGGTTTGCCGAAAGCGTATTTGGGCAGGATATGAGCGCTTCGGCGGGTGGATAAAAAAGTCGCGTCGGCTACCCGACATACCTCACAGGCGATGTCGACCGCGCTATTGCCGATGCCGACGATCAAGGCTCGCTTGCCTTCAAATCCCTCGAAGGTCTCGTAGTCGTGGGAATGGAAGACCCTGCCGTCGAACGAACCGGGGAAGGGGGGCTCAGGCATGCGCGGGCTCCAATGGTGGCCGTTGGCCACCAACACCGCGTCGTAATCGTGCGTCCCGGGTCCATTGGGACCTTCGACTTCGACCTTCCAACGCCCTGAGTCTGTGGGCTCGATGGACCTGACCTCCGTCTGGAATCGAATTCGGTCCCGCAGCTTGAAGTGGTCTACGTAGTGCTCGAAATAGTCCAGGATTTGGCTGTGGTGAGGGTAGTCCGGATAGTCGTCGGGCATCGGGAAATCGGAATAGGCCATCTTCTCTTTGGAGGTGTTGATGTGAAGAGAAGCGTACGAAGCCGACATGCCGTTGTCGTTGCGGAATCGCCAATTTCCGCCGATTCCCGAGCCCTTTTCGAAGCAATCGAAGTCGATTCCGTGGCCGGCCAGCACCTTCGCCGCCACGATGCCCGACGAACCGGCCCCCACCACACAAACTTTCAGCGACTTTGCCATCTTGATTCCCCTTACCCCTGATATGCCTCTGGATGGAGGTAGCCGCGGGAATCTATCAGACCGATCCAGGGCGAGCGGTGGTGCAATCCTCGGACGGTGACAATTCGAAGACGATTAGGGGCTAGGCTACCGGGGAGTAGAACCGATATCGTGCTTATGCAGCGCTGCGCAAACGTCGCGCAAACCGGCGCTGCCCGGCTGATGCGGTCCGGACAACGAGCCGGAGGCCGTGGCAGCCATCCTCTTTTTCCTAGTTTTTCCTAGTTTCTTTCTGTGTTTTTCTAGTGCAATTCGTTTACCGGGCATTCCGCGGCTGGTCCTGGAATGTCGCCATGAACAAGGAGCAGACCATGACGATTTCCGCTTTTGATGGTCGGCAAGAGTTGGTGCAACGCTTAGACCATGCGGTCCGTCTCGGCCGTATCGAAGACGTGACGGGCTCAGTCCAAGCTACCCTGGCAGAGATGATCGCGCAGCAACGGCTGCGATTGCCTGCCGAACTGACCCGCCCAGTGGAAGGAAGCTATGCAAGAAGATTGCTCTACCTCAGCGAAGAACACGGTTACGCGGTCGTCGCCATGATTTGGGGACCGAGTCAGGGCACGGCCCTGCACGATCATGATGGCGTTTGGTGTGTGGAGGGTGTGTTGGAAGGCCAAATCGACGTGACCCAATACGCTCCTGTCGAAGAAGCCGGGGAGCGTTGGCGCTTTGAGCCCGAGAAAACCGTCACCGCCGGGGTTGGATCCTCCGGCAGCTTGATCCCGCCGTTTGAATACCACACCATCGCCAACCACCTCGCGGATTCCAGCTCGGTAACCCTTCACATTTATGCCCATGAGCTGCACAAGGCCCATATTTTTGAGCCGGATGGTGAAGGTTGGTATCGCCGGACGGTTCGCCAGTTGGGCTATTCGAATTGACCTGAGGTCTGAATCTATTGAAATTTCAAAACTTCTTGAAATTTCAAATTCGGCGGCTTATGATCCTCGGCGAGGAGAACAGCCGCCATGAGTGAAATCGACACCGTCCGAGAGTCCTTTGTCCAACTTTGGGGGGCGATGGGCTCATTTTGGGGAATCTCGCCCACGGGTGCCAAGGTCTATGCCTGGTTGATGTCGCGCGCAGATCCCGCGGACAGTGAAGAAATTATGGCCGGCCTTGAACTCTCCCGAGGTGCTGTTTCCATGGCTTGCAGAGAGCTGAGGGAATGGCATCTCATCGAAGTCGAGAAGGCTGCCGGCTCCCGCCGTAGTAGCTTTCGACCCGCCACCGACCTCGAAAAAGTGGTCCGAAATATCGTTCAGATTAGAAAACGCAGGGAATGGGATCCGCTCCGGGAGCATCTCCAGGAGTGGATTCCACAATTGGAAGCGGAAAAATCTCCTGAGGCCGAAACATTCCGTCGGCGCTTGGAATCCTTGGAAGGGCTCATCACCCTCGCAGATTCGATGGTGGAGATGTTCCTAAAAGGCGGGTTGGTCAGCAAGATCGGGCTGAAAATGTTGGTCAAGGCCTCACGCTCAGATCTTTCGACTCCCCAGCTGCGTTTTGAGCAAGCGACTCAAGATAAGGAGAGCCCATGAAGGTCGCGATCAGCCCTCAGGTGGTCGACCAGCCGGCCACCGATCCCACCCTTGATATCACCTCCCCGGGCAGGGCGTCGGAAATCGCGCCGGAGATCGCGCGGGAGATCGGGCGGGAGACCCTTATGGAGCCGAAGGTGGACCCGTCTGTCGGCGGTCTGCCGGCGGGTGTCGATCTATTGGAACGTCTCGAAGAGATCTGCGTCGATCAAGGATTATCGGCTTTAGCCCATCGTTTGGGAGCCATGACGGGTTTGGTTGCGGCGGATTTGGCCGCCTTCGAACTGGAGCTCGACGGCTTGCCCTCACGGCCAGAAAAAGTGGGCCGGGCGGCAGGTCATCTGCTCGACTTGGGCGGTAAGCGCCTGCGCCCCCTATGCCTAGCCTTGGCGACCCGCCTGGGAAGCGGATTCGACCAATCCGGTCTGGACTTGGCCGTGGCCGTGGAGTTGGTGCATTCCGCGACTCTCTTGCACGATGACGTGGTCGATCTGAGCGACCAACGCCGAGGATCAGCTACCGCGCGGACTATCTACGGCAATGCCGCATCGATTTTTGCCGGCGATTGGTTGTTGATCGAGGCCCTGCGCAGGGTCCGAAAAGCCGGCTACCTCGAGCTGCTCGACCAGCTATTTGCCGTCATCGAAGAAATGATTTTCGCTGAATCCTTGCAGCTGGAAAACCGAGGACGTCTGTCCATGGATCGCCTGACCTATTTCAAGGTCGTCGAGGGCAAGACCGCGTCGGTCTTTCGTTGGGCCATGACCGCAGGTGGCGTGGCCGGTGGTCTGGGGAGAGAAGAGCAGAAGGCCTTGGCCGACTATGGTGATCATCTGGGAATTACCTTCCAAGCGGTCGACGACCTTTTGGATTTGACCGGAGATAGCGCCAAAACCGGAAAGGCGCTATTCACCGACCTGCGAGAAGGCAAGATGACCTTGCCGCTGATTCTGGCCTTGGAGCGGCGGCCGGAGCTGCGGGATTTGGTGGAGCAGGTGCCGGCCCTTGGGGCAGAAGAACCCATTCCCGAAAGCCTCGGTCGAGCGATTGTCGGGCATTTGCGCGATAGCGGTGCGGTGGATGATTGTTTGACCATGGCACGTGAACGTAGCGCCGCCGCGGTTCAGGCCTTGCAAAGTTTGCCGGCCGGTCCCGCCCGCCGTGCGTTGGCCACCGTCGCCGAAGCGATCATCGACCGGGACCTATGAGGGCGACACCATGACAACTCCAGCTACACGCCCGTTTGAATCGGTGCGCCCGGGATCGGGCGCGATGTTCGATCGCATTGCCGATCGCTATGACTTGGTCAACCGCATCATGACCTTCGGGCTCGATCGCTCTTGGCGAAAAAAAACAGTCGACAACCTCGGTTTGCGATCGGGTAGCCGAATTCTCGACTTGGCGACGGGCACCGCGGACATGGCCTTGGAAGTCTTGCGTCGCCAATCCGACGCCGAGGTGGTGGGATTAGACCCTTCCTCCGAGATGCTAGCCATTGGCCGCGAAAAAGTGCAAAAACGGCAGCTCCAAGAATCGATCCAGCTCGACGAAGGGCGGGCAGAATCCTTGCCTTTCGAGGACGATGCTTTCGACGGTGTGTGTATTGCGTACGGCATTCGAAACGTCGCAGACCGACCGGCGGCCTTGAAGGAAATGGCTCGGGTGACCCGTCCGGATGGGCGCATTGCCATTCTCGAAGCCACCGACGTGCGCTCCGGCTGGCTGGCTCCTTTCGCACGCTTTC
This sequence comes from uncultured bacterium, assembly GCA_965366625.1. GTDB lineage: Bacteria > Acidobacteriota > Thermoanaerobaculia > Multivoradales > J023 > JAUIJL01. The sequence continues at coordinate 16,238 of CBDUGP010000057.1, read as the reverse complement.
ACGTCTACTACGTGATGCCGCGCCTCGGGGCCTTGCTCTCGAACGCGGAAGAATACCGCTACCTTCAGTCGTCGATAACCGCCTTTCCGGCGCCCGAAGCATTCGCGGATTTGATGGCAGAGTGTGGCCTCGAAGTCCTGGCCGTACATTCCATGACCTTCGGAGCCAACACCCTATTTGTGGCGCGGCCGGCCCAGGCGCGGCCGGCTCAGGCGCGGCCGGCCCAGGCGCAAGGGGGTGTGCAATGAGTTCATTAATCGCCCCAACCGCGGTGCCGACCCTGCCCCAAAGAGGAAGTCAACAGACGGCGGACGATCTTTGGATCGAAAGTTTTCTACTTCCGCGCTTAGAGGCCGCAGCAGGACGTCCGAACCATGTCTGGATCGCCTTACCGGCTCCGGTGGGTCCCGTGGAACGCCTCTTGGAAGTTTCGAATCGGGATCACGGCGCGGTTTGGGATCCTCCCCACGACACCTCGTTTTCGGGGGTCGGTGTGGCTTGGAAGGCCCAGCTCAAGGGTGCGAATCGATTTCACGATCTGCGGAAGGAAGCCGGGCAGGTCCTGAGGAATTTGCATGTCGAGTCCCACTCCAATGCCTTGGCCTTTGAGCCACGGGTCGTCGGCGGTTTCGCCTTCGAGGTGGGGGCCGCGGACGAAGACCCTTGGCGCGACTTCGGCGACGGCTGTTTCACCCTGCCGAGATTCGTCTACGGCAGTGACGGCGTGTCGGCCATGTTGGCGGTCGTGGTGCGGGGCGACGAGATTTCGAGCCCAGCACAACGGGCGAGTCTGATTGCCGAAGCCCGGCAAATTTGGGCCGGTTTGGATCGGCTGCCGACTCAGGAATTGGGAGGCATCCTCAATGTGGACCCAAGGCCGGAGGTGCATGACACGCCGGAAGACGGTGCCGATTGGATTCGTCGTATCGAGGACATCCGCGAGGCCATCCGCCGAGGCGAAGTGGAAAAAATCGTCGCCGCCAGACGGGCAGAGGTTCCGCTCTCGTCGGAGCTGGCTGTGGCCAAAGTGTTGGGGCTGTTGGGCCATGGCTTGCGGGCTTCCACGCGATTCGCCTTTTGTCGCGACAGTACGGTATTTCTCGGCGTAACCCCCGAACGGCTCCTGGCCAAAGAGGGACTGAAGATTCACACCGAAGCCTTGGCCGGATCCATTGAGCGGGGCCACGGCGCGGAGCTGCTCGACAGCGGTAAAGACCGGCTGGAGCAGCAACTGGTGGTAGATTCCATCGTCCGACGATTAGAGCCGCTCTGTGATCGATTGCAGGTGGCTGCGCGCCCTACGGTGCGCGAGCTACGAGATGTGGTTCACCTCCACACCCCGATTCACGGCCGACTCAAATCGCCGCGCCACATCCTCGAGTTGGTCGAGGAGCTGCATCCGACCCCCGCGGTGGGCGGGGTGCCGACCCCTTCTGCGGTCGCTTGGATCTCCGAGCGAGAGACCCACGCCCGAGGCTGGTACGCCGCGCCGATCGGCTGGTTCGACGCCGAAGGGGATGGTGAGTTGGCGGTGGCCCTGAGGTCTTGTGTTCTGGCTAAGGACAAAGCCTATCTCTTCGTGGGTGCGGGCATCGTCGCCGATTCCGATCCCGAGCTGGAGCTGCGAGAAACCGAACTCAAGAAACAGGCTATGCTGTCGGCGCTGCGCGGCTGAGCAGAAATTCCAAGAAAAGGGAGTAAAGGGTCTATGACGGAGCGTGCCCGGATTCAAGGCGAATGGGCTAGATTGCTGTTGGGAAGCCTGGCCGATGCCGGGGTCCGTCACGTCGTGATCAGCCCCGGAGCTAGATCCACTCCCTACGTCCTGGCTGCCGTGGGGGAGCCCAGGCTCATTCTGCACGACGTCATCGACGAACGCTGTGCCGCTTTCTTCGCGCTTGGGCAGGCCCGTGCCACCGGGCATCCAAGCCTGTTGATTTGCACGTCGGGAACCGCCGGAGCGAATTATTTTCCGGCGGTCGTCGAAGCCGGCGCTTCCCACACCCCACTTTTGGTGCTGACCGCCGATCGCCCTGTGGAGCTGGTGGGTTGCGGATCCAATCAAGCCATCGACCAGCTCAAGCTCTTCGGCGGCCACGCCAAGGCCTTTTTCGACCTCGGCTTGGCCGACGACCACCCGTCGGCGCTGCGCGGCCTTCGACGAATCGCTTCCCAAGCCGTTTTCACGGCGTCGTGGCCGGAGCCCGGGGCCGTGCACCTGAACGCACGGGCGCGCAAACCCCTTGAGCCACCACGCCAAAGCGACGATTTAGACGCTCCGTCGGACCTACAAAGACAGGTGGACGGGCTGTTGGCCGGTCCCATCGCCAAGGGCTGTCGACCGGTTGCGGCGCCCGCGGAATTGGATCTCGATGAGCTGATCGATGCTTGTGAGGGCACGGAAAAGGGCGTGATTGTGGCCGGACCGTCTCCGTTATCCCATGCGGCTTTGGTCGAAGCGGTGGCGGAGCTTTCCCGACGAACGGGTTTCCCGGTGTTGGCGGAGGCGTCGAGTCAGCTGCGGCGACCGGCCGGCAAGCGTCTGGACGCTTTCGACGCCATTTACCGGACTCCCACCGGGCGCAAAATCTTGGCTCCAGAGCTCGTGGTTCAAATCGGGCGGGTGCCTATTTCGGGGGCTTGGGGCCAGGCCTTAGCTTCCAGAGCGGGCAGCTTCAACCATTGGGTCATCTCACCCTTTGGTTGGAATGACGCCGAGTCGACCGCCACCGCCATGTTGGCGGCGGATCCGGCTGCGACCTTGCGCCGATTGCTCCGAAGACTGGAAAACAAAGAACGGGTCAGCCCTTGGACGGGCACTTGGCGTCGAGTTTCGAGCGCCTACCGCCGGGTGCTCGACGCCCTGCTCGACGGCGATGATCTGAGCGAGGCCAAGCTGGCTCGCGCGGTTTCCTTGTCAGTGCCGGCGGGAGGTTTGTTGGCCCTCGGCAACAGCCTGCCGATCCGATTGCTCGATGCTTTCGGCAAGGGCCCGGCAGCGGGGGTCGGGGTGCTCAGTCAGCGGGGTGTGAGCGGCATCGACGGGCTGGTCTCCGGCGCTGCCGGTGCCGCGGTCGCCACCGGTCGCGCAACCCTGCTCTATTTGGGCGACGTCAGCCTTTGGCATGACTTCGGCGGTTTGGCCACGATCCCCCACGACAGCCCGCCGTTCGTCGTCGTGGTGGCCCAGAATCAAGGTGGGCGCATCTTCGAGCAGCTTCCGGTAGCCCACCTGCCCGGGGTGCCCGAGAAGACCCTCGACCACTGGGTCACCCCAAACACTCGTTCCTTTGAGCATGCTGCCAAGGGCTTCAACCTCAAATACCGCCGAATCGACAAATTGGACGTCCTGCGCCGATGTTTGATGGAAGCATTTGACATCGGGGGAGCCTGGCTCATCGAAGCTGAGGTACCGCCCCACGAAGCCGCTGAGGTAAGTTCCAGCCTGCTCGCCTCATTGGAGCGAGAGCTGGCTCGAATTCTGAGCTGAGGAGCTGCATCGATATGGATCCTCTGGTCCTACTACACGGATTCACCGGTCGCGGCAGCTCTTGGGATCCGGTCCTTCAAGCCCTGCTGAGGTGCAGTCTTCCCAACCCGGTCGATGGCTGGTCACCGGATCTACCCGGCCACGGCTCGTCCAATCTGGTTCGTCCAAAATCATTTGAGGCCACTGTGGATCGCCTCTGCGAGACGATTCAACGTCGCTTTTCTCGGCCGATCACCTTGGTGGGATATAGCTTGGGCGCCCGCCTGTCTTTGGGCATCGCCGTCACCCGGCCGAAGCTCTTGAGGCGTTTGGTCTTGATCAGTTCCCAGCCCGGTCTCACTTTGGTGGATGAGCGTCGAGCCCGTGCGGACGCGGACGCCGACCTGGCGGATCGTTTGTTGAGGGACGGCATCGAATCCTTTATCAATTTCTGGCAATCCTTACCTCTATTTGCCGATCAGGACCGATTGCCCACCGAAGTCTTGGTGCAACAAACCCAGAACCGGCGATCCAACGACCCCGAGGGTTTGGCGTGGGCCGTTCGCACCCTCTCGCCAGGGCTGATGCCCGACTACCGCCCGGCGATCCAAGAATGGGATGGCTGTCCGATCACCCTCGTGACCGGCGGCTTGGACGAGAAATTCACCACCATCAATCGTGACCTGGCCTTGGCATCGCCGGCGCGGGTCGAGCACCGGGTTTTGGACGCTACGGGGCACAACCCGGTGCTGGAAGTGCCCGAGAAGGTTGCAGCCTTGATTGCCGAAGTCTTGACCGAATCCGTGACCGCCGCCGGATCTCCGATCTCCACGGCCCCTCCGGAGGGCTCGTGTTGAGCCGTGGCGAGGGCGGGCAAGCCCAGTCCGAGATGCCGACGCACCAAGGCACTGCCGCGGGTTCCTTGGGGGCTTGGATCATGGCCTCGCGAATCCCGACCCTGGCCGCTGCCCTGGCACCGGTAGCGGTGGGCACGGCCGTCGCCCAGGTGAGTAGCGGGGCACGGCTTTGGCCGACCCTGGCCGCAGCTTGGGGTGCCATTTGGATCCAAATCGGCACGAACTTCGCCAACGACGTCTACGACTTTGAAAAGGGCGCGGATACGGGCGAGCGATTGGGGCCGACCCGGGCGGTACAAGCAGGGCTGTTGACCGCCGAGCAAATGCGCAAAGGCATGGTGATCGCCTTCTTGCTCGCCACCGCCGGCGGTTTAGCCCTCATCTACTTTGCGGGATGGCCGATGTTGTGGATCGGCTTGTTCTCGATCGCCTCGGGCATTGCTTATACCGGGGGTCCGTATCCCTTGGGTTATAACGGCTTGGGCGACCTCTTCGTGATGATCTTCTTCGGCTTTGTTGCGGTTTGCGGCACGGCCTATGCCAATTTGCTGACGGTTCCTGAATTGGCATGGTGGGCGTCGATCCCCCCCGGTGCCTTGGCCACGGCGATTCTGGTGGTCAACAACGTCAGGGATCGCAAGACCGACATTGAAGCCGGAAAAAGAACCCTGGCCGTGAGATTCGGCCGACGAGTCGCTTTGGGTGAATATCTGCTGCTGGTGCTCGCCGCCTACGCGGTGCCGATCGGTCTTGCCGGCTGGAGAGGCGCCAATGCATGGGTTCTCTTGCCCCTCCTGACCCTGCCCATGGCCTGGAACACTTGTCGTGGGCTTTTCAAGCTCGAAGGAAGCCCATTGAACGCGGTCTTGGTGGCCACGGCCAGACTCTTGATCGTTTTTGGCGCCTTATTTACCGCCGGACTGATCTTGGGGCTGGCCTGAACTCTCGGCCTGAGCCCTCGATTTGAGGAATCCTGTGACCCAAGGAATCAGGCCGACTCTATTTCCCTATCGCCGAAGATTCGCGACCGAGGTTTCCAGCTCACGCCGGGCCTGGAGCGAGCGTTCGGGTGTTTTTGTACGGCTGCAAGCCGGAACAGAAGGCATCATCGGTTGGGGAGAAGCGTCACCCTTGCCTGGTTATTCTCCGGAATCCTTAGACCAAACCATTGATGTGCTGGAACGAGTCGTGCTCGGACACGACGGGATTCAAGCCGTGTTGGAGGGATCCGACCCGGCCCAAATCCACGCAGGCATCGTCGCCGGTTTGCGCCATCTTCCGAGGGAAATCGGATCCGTCCGTTTCGGCTTGGAGACCGCCCTATTAGATTTGGCGGGGCGTTTTCACGGTTTGCCCGCTCCGGCGCTGTGGTCCCAGGGGGAGACCGTGGATTGGGCCGAGATTGAAACGGCAGACCTCTGTTCCGACGCCGAGCAATTCGACGGTAAGGCATTCGACGGTAAGGCAGGGGAAGAGAAGAGATTGGAAGGGGAGGCTCCGAACCACTCATCGGTTCTGAAAGTCAAAGTGGGTCGCGCAGGAGCCTTTGCTCGGGAGTTCGATGCCTTGAGACGGATTCGCGAACGTTTTCCGTTTCTCCGGCTGAGATTGGACGCCAACGGGGCTTGGTCCACGGAACTCGTTTCGGACTATTTGGACCAGCTTTCAGGGCTTGGGATCCAATGGATCGAAGAGCCGACCACCGTCGGATCCAAAGAAGAGTTGCAGCGCCTATGTGCCGGTTCTCCGGTGCCGCTCGCCTTGGATGAGTCGATCCACCGGTTGGGTTTGGAGAGCGAAGATCTCAAGGCTCTGCGCCCAGCGGCAATTATCCTCAAACCTCACGTTCTCGGCGGATTCAGGTGTGTGGAACTCGGTCGCAGCACGATTTCCATGGGCATCGCCGCCGTGGTTTCCCACCTCTTCGACGGCCCGTTGGCCTATCGCGCGTCTTACGCCTTGGCGCTCGCCCTCGACAGCTTCGGAGTGGCGGAAAAACAAACCCACGGCCTGGCTCGACACGCAGGTTTGAGCGCCTGGCCCGAGATGGCTGAGCAGCTCGCGTCGCCGCCGGATACCTGGGGGCCGGGGTTGGGATTGAAATGGGACCTCCAATGCATGCAATGACCGACCCCTTGTCGATTTTCGCCGCCGCCGAGCAAGCTCCTGATCAGACGGCGGTCCTCGGAGCGGACCGGCAATGGACGTTCGCACAAGCCGCGCAAGAAACCGAGCGCGTTTTGGGCAGGATACGAAGTCGGTTTCCCGAAGCCAGGGCCGGAGACTTGCTCGCTTTTTCTGGGGTCGGCTCGCCGGCTGGGTTGTGGACGGTCTACGCGGCCTTGGAACTCGGTCTTGGTTTGGTTCCGCTCCACACCCGGTGGACCGATGGGGAGCGTCGGGACTTTATCGAACGTATAGGAGCGCTCCCGGAGCTGGATCCCGAAACGCTCACTCGGGAAACGCTCACTGGGGAAGCATTCTCTGAGCCGCCCCATTCGCTCGAGGAAAGACGGGAAAAATCCGCGCAGTCCCTGCAATCTTTGGCCCCGGAGAGCCTTTTGGCCGTGCTCTCGACTTCGGGATCGACCGGCAAACCCAAGGGGGTGGCGTTGTCTCGCAGGGCCTTCCTGGCGTCAGCCCAAGCCGATGCAGCCAACTTGGGCAGACAGGCCGGGGACCGAACCCTGCTGAGTCTGCCCTTGGCCCACGTGGGCGGGCTTTCGATCGTCACCCGCAATCTCATTTCTCGTCTGGCGATCGTCCTGCCGACGCCCGGGCCGAGATTCGAGCCCAAGGCATTCGCCCACTGGATCGACCGATTCGACGTCACCCTGCTGTCCTTGGTGCCGACCATGTTGCAGCGCTTGATCAGTGCAGGGGTCTCTCCCGGTCGATCCCTACGCGCCGTGCTCTTGGGGGGGGCGGCGGCCTCTCCGGCTTTGATCGAGCAGGCCCGCTCCTTGGGTTGGCCGATTTTACGAACCTACGGATTGACGGAAGCGTGCTCCCAAGTGGCCACGGAGCGCTTGGATGAGTCCGGCTTCGATGGGCAGGCCGGTGCCGTTGGTCCGTTGTTGCCGTCGATCGAGGCACGAATCGTCGACGGGCAGCTCGAATTGCGGGGTCCCACTTTGATGACCGGCTATTTGCCCGCAGCGGATGCCGGGGCGGAATTCACTGCCGACGGATGGTTTCGGACCGGCGACTTAGCCCAATTTGATCCACAGGGCCGGCTCCGAATCCTCGGCCGTGCCGACGACGTGATCGTCAGCGGTGGTGAGAATGTGTCTCCCACCGAGGTCGAAATGGCCTTGGAGCAGCATTCCTCGGTGGCCATGGCTGCGGTTTTCGGCGTCGAGGATGCGGAATGGGGGCAGACGGTTCAGGCTCGGGTCGTGCTGGCCCGAGGGGCAGAAATTTCCGGCCGGGAGCTTCGCGAATACCTCAGGCGGCGTTTGGCGCCATTCAAGATCCCCCAAAAAATAGAAGTCGTTCCGGCGCTGGCGAAAACTGCCAGCGGCAAAATCAATCGGAGAATGCTCGATAAAGTGCGTCGTGATCACGCCTTGGACAAGGCTTTCGATCCAAGTTGCGATTGATCGGAGTGCCGCGACCAGGACCGCCTTGCAGGCCTGAAATCGGAGGTCCGTATGCCGGTTTGCTCCGATCGACGGCACGGTATACCCTTCGAGTCCCCCGGGGACTCGGGTCCCCGTTTCGCCCACACAAGAAGGAGTCGGTATGGAGCTGTGGAAGGCCCCTGTGGCAAACCTCGTGCAATCAATGCGCAACGCGGGCTTGGCCCGGGCTTTTATCGTTTCGGAGCCGGATCAAGAGATCCGCGAGAGTCACCCGGTCCTATCGGATGTAGCCCAGGCCTTGCGAAGTGATAGCCGAGACTTTCACGGTCATGAGGCCTGTTTCTTTGAAATCGGTCTGGAAAGCGGCCATCTTCTCGGCGCTTTTATCCATCGCACCCGGCGCGGGCAAGGGGCCGGTGGGTTGCGCAATTGGTTCTATCCGACCTTTGAAGCCTTTGTGCGCGACGGCCTGCGTCTCAGTCGGGGCATGGGGCAAAAGAACGCATTGGCCGGACTGTGGTGGGGCGGGGGAAAAGGAATCGTCGCCCGCCAACCGAATACGGACTACCGAGACCCGAATATCCGGCGCCGGATTTATCGAGATTACGGGCGGTTCGTCACGGGTTTGAAGGGCTGTTACATCACCGCCGAGGATGTGGGCACCACGCCGGCCGACATGGAGCATGTCTTCCACACCACCCGTCACGCCACCTGCATTCCGCCGAGATTCGGCGGCAGTGGGAATCCCAGCGGATTGACCGCCAAAGGGGTCGTGGTGGCCATGGAGGCGGCGTTGCAGCGTTCCGGCCTCGGAGATCTTGGAGGTAAGACCATTGCCGTCCAAGGATTGGGCAATGTCGCGAGTTTCATGATCGAAGAGCTGCTCGCCCGTGGTGTCGCCCGGGTGGTGGCCAGCGACATTTTCAAATCGGCGGTGGAAACGGCCGTGGAAAGGTTCGGGGATTCGAGGGTCGAGGCTCGGGTGACCGAAGCGGCGGACCTCTCCATTTTGGCCGAGAAATGCGACATCCTCGCGCCGTGCGCTATCGGCGCGGTGCTCAATCCGGCGACCATCCCTACGATCCAGGCCCCCATCGTTTGCGGAGCGGCCAACAACCAGCTCGAAGACCCGGCCCGAGATGCAGACCTTCTGCACGAACGGGCCATTCTTTATGTGCCCGACTTTCTCGCCAATCGAATGGGCATCGTGAATTGTGCCAATGAGCAGTACGGGGTTTTTGAAGGGGATCCGGTGATTCAAGCCCACCTCGACCGGGAAACCCCTTGGGGAGTGTTCCAACGCAGTCTCGAAGTGTTCGAGCGGGCCACGGTTTCTGGAAGAACGCCGGCGGCGGAGGCCGAGCTGTTGGCAGACGAGCTTTCCGAGGAGCTGCATCCGATCTGGGGCCACCGTGGTTTTCAGATCGTCCGACATTTGGTCGAGCAGGGCTGGCATCACCAACCGGCCTTAAAGCCCTGATTTGAACTGAAGCGCAAGAAAAGAGCCGGCCCCAAGGGAGGCCGGCTGGTACGCAGGAAGTGCTAGGAAGCTGTAACTGTCAGGCTAGGGTGTTCTCAGGCAACCCGTTTCGGCAACGATCAGGACCATCGCCTACTCCTTGCTCCGGAACCTAGTGGACCGTTTGAGCCTCGGCTACCGGCGGCTCGATTTTCGGCGAGGCCGGGGGCCGGGGTGAGTCCTTAAGTCCGAGCGACAACCAAAGTAGCTCGAGATCTTGGAGTAGGGCGTTGAACAGTGACCGTCTCATGTCCATCTTTATAAGCAAGCTTCGTGCCTGATCGCTCCGCGGAGACCAAATCTCCTTTGACACATCGGCGAGATCGCCTCCTCGCCTCGACTTCTGACCCGCTCGGAGGCGTTCAAACCATAGAACAAGAGTTCTATCTGTCGATATCTAAGGCCGTTGGCAGCCTCGGCGACTTGATTTGGCGATTCGCCAAACGTCTCGAAGGGGTGTCGAATGGCTGTCGCTTTGCTTCCAGCTGTCCTCCCTTTTAGACACGGGTTGTCCATAGAATCGGACGAACCGCAATGCCGCAATACCGCGTCGCCGTAGGAGGAGAGGCCGAAGAGTCGCCAAAAGCGATGGAGATCGTAAGAAACGGCAGTGGGAACAAGCAAGGGAGCAGGCCAGTGCAACGCTTTATTTCGATCTTGGTGGGCGGGGTGATCGCCGCAGCCTTTCTTGGACCGGGCACGATCACTACCGCGGCTCGAGCAGGCGCTTCATTCGGAACCGAGCTGCTGTGGGCCTTGGTTTTCGCCACGGCTACTTGTTTCGTGCTGCAGGAAGCTTCGGCCCGTCTGACCATCGCCTCGGGATATCCACTCGGCCAGGCTCTCCGACAACGTTATGGTGGGGCAGGTGGTGGGGCAGGAGCCTGGTTGATCCTGACCCTGGTTCTCGGCGCCGTGGTGCTCGGCTGCGCCGCCTATCAGGCAGGAAATATTTTGGGCGGCGTGGCCGGCGCGCAGCTGGCGTCCAGCTTGGGCCCGGTACCGCTGACGGCTATTTCAGCCCTGCTGGCGTTCGCTCTGCTGTGGCAGGGCAATACCCGCGTGGTCGTGACCGCCCTTGGGCTTCTGGTGGCGGTCATGGGTTTTGCGTTTGTGCTCACGGCGCTGCGGATCGGAGCACCCTCCGCCGAGCTGATCAGGGGATTAACGATTCCGTCGGCACCGGCGGGCGCGGGTTTGCTGGTGCTCGGCCTGGTGGGCACCACGGTGGTTCCCTACAACTTGTTCCTAGGATCCGGCTTGGCGGCCGGCCAACGCCTTGCGGACGCCAGACTCGGACTTGCGGCAGCCATCGGCTTGGGCGGTTTGGTTTCCATGGCGGTGGTGGTGGTCGGCTCAGCCCTTCAAGGGGAGATGTCGTTCCAAGCCTTGGCCCAGGTGCTCGACCAACGTTTGGGATCGGGTGCCGGGCGGTTCTTTGGTTGGGGATTGTTCGCCGCAGGTTTTTCGTCGGCCGTAACTGCACCTTGGGCGGCCGCGATCACCGCTCGCGGGCTCTTCGCCACAGGAGCCGACGATCCTGATTGGGCAATGACGTCTTGGCGCTTTCGCTCTGTGTGGCTGGCCGTTTTGGCGGTAGGTACCGCCTTCGGTTTGACCGGCTTTAAACCGGTGCCGGTGATCATCTTGGCCCAAGCGCTCAACGGTGCATTGCTGCCGATCGTGGCGGTTTTTCTCTTTGTGGTGGTCAACGACGCCGAGCTGATGGGCGGTCAGACCAACGGTGCTCTGGCCAATATCGCCATGGTGGCGGCCGGTGCGATCAGCACGGTGCTGGGGATCCGAGGTTTCCTCTCCGCAGCCGCTACGGCAACCGGCATCACCACCTTGACCGATTTGTGGACCGTCGTCGGCCTGTCGACGGCGGCACTCGGGGCAATGGCCTTTTGGGGCTGGGCTCAGCTGGCGAAACCCAGTCGTCGCCGCGCCTCGTAGAGGGCGATGCCGACCGACGTCGAAAGATTGAGCGAACGTACCGGGCCTGGGGCCATGGGCAGGGACACCAGTCGGTCGCGATGACTTTCCCGAATGGTGGTCGGCAAGCCGGCGGTTTCTCTGCCAAAGATCAACACGGTCCGCCTCTGGAGTTCCACTTGCCACAGGTTTTTTTCACCTTCGGCCGAAAAAAACCAAGGCTCGCCGAACTCGGGGAGTCGGCTTTCGAGTTCTGACCAAGAGTTCCAAATGCGCGGATGCACGTGTTGCCAATAATCGAGCCCGGCCCGCTTGAGGTATTTCTCGTCGAGCCTAAAACCCAGCGGACGCACGAGATGCAGCTGAGCGGCACAGGCCAAGCAGGTTCGTCCCACGTTGCCCGTATTCCATGGGATGTCGGGTTGAACCAGCACCACATGCAGCTCGGGAGTCATGGCGGACGGATGGGTTGAGTCTTGGGATGAGGACATCACAGCTTCTTCCAGGCCAAAGCCAAGGTGCTAACTCGGGCGACCATGAACAGGCTCAAGCTGAGCCACAACAAATGGACGTCGCCCCGATCGACACTGAGCAGGGCGGGCGGCAAGAATAGGGCGACGGAAAGCAACATGGAATTTCTCAAGATCGCGCCGGCCGTCAATCCCAGAAAAAGGCCGTCGAAAACGTAGGCCGCCGAGCCGATCCAGAGGACCGGGATCAGCCACCATCTGAGGCTCGTCGCAAGCTCGACCACGTCATGGTGGGACGTCAGCAAACCGAAGACGGCTGCGGGAAAAAGAGCGGGAATGAGGGCAAAAAAGCTCGCGAAGGCCACGCCGGTGAGCAACGCCAACCCGACCAATCGATTCAGGGCCTGGCGCCGACCTTCACCGATGAAAATTCCGGTCAAGCTCTCGACGGCAAACGCCGCACCATCGATGAAAAAGGCGCCGAGGCTGATCAGCCTCAGGTGCAGGGTATTGGCGGCCAACGCGATCGGACCCAGGCGGGACGAAAAGTCGGTAAATAACGCGAAAGTGGTGGTCAGGCAGAGACTGCGGATCATGATATCTCGGTTCAGGGACAGTAGTTCCCGTAGGCGGTCGCCGTCCAAGAGACCTTGCCAAGTGCCCAGCTTCTGTCGCCGGGGCCAGTAGAATAGGACGGCTATGCCGAGCATCAGGTATTGGCTGAGGGCAGTCGCATAACCGGCGCCGGCCGCCGCCCAATCTAGGCGCAGGATGAAAATATAGTCCAGCACGAGGTTCGCACCGTTGGCCACCACGGTCATGACCAAAGCAACCCGGCTTTCCTCACGGCCCAGAAACCAGCCGAAAAACGCCAGGTTGAGCAGGGCGGCGGGCGCTCCCCACAATCGAGCATAGAAATAGTCTCGTCCTGAGCCTTCGGTGACCCCGTCTCCGGAGAGCAACGAAAAGGCGGTATCGGCCAGGGGTTCTCGTAGGGCTAGGAGCGCCAATCCGAAGGCCAAGGCGATCGCCGCCGACCTCAGCAAGATCCGTTCAGCTTCATCCAGATGCCGACGTCCAACGGCTTGGGCAGTCAGACCGGTGGTCGACATGCGCAGGAATCCGAGGGTCCAAAAGAGATAGTCGAAAACGAGCGCACCCAGGGCTGCGCCGCCCAGAAAGCGGATGTCGTCCAGGTGCCCCAACATGGCTGTGTCCACCAGTCCGACCAGTGGAACGGTGATGTTGGCGAGAATGTTGAGGGCCGTTAAGCGGGAAAACCGCCGCACCCAATCGGTGTCGGCGGTTTTCTCCGAGTCGGGCACGGAGTCTGTCATTGGGGAGATCTCGGAGGCAGGTCGAACCTGCGGCAGGTCAATCGAGCCTAGCTTTGATTTCGCCGCCGCCCAAATCGATCTCTACTCGGGCTGAGCCAGTGCCATTCCAATCGATCGACCGGGGCCAGCCACTGGCATCGATGCGTCCGTCTCGCAGCCAAAGGGTTCCTTTGCCGAAGCCGACGTCCACTTTGAACGAGCCGATGAGGTCCTGCTCGCCGAAGAAGTCGATGTTGCCACCGCCGGAATCCACTTCCACGTGGTGGCGCATGCCTTTGATCGATACCTCACCGCCGCCGACATCCACTTCAAGGGCCACGTTGTTCGGTATCTTGACGCGCATCTCCGCTTCAATACCTCCCGCTTGGCCGCGGGGCGTGCCCTTTAACCTCAACGCCAATTTGGAGCCACGAATACGTGGGGCCAAACGGATTCGATCTGCCCGACGCCGGCATTTCTCATCGTTCTCGCGGGCACATCGCAACAGGACCTCCACTTCCGCTTGGGTTCCACCTGCAACCCCTTCGACCGATAGGGCCGCTAGGGTGACGTCAATTTCGATCTTGTCCACATTGCCGGCGAAGTAGGCTTGATGGATGCGTCGGGTTTCTTTGTCCGCTGCCGAAGCGGCGGGCCCCGGGAGCAGGCCGACGACGAACCCGAGCACGATCCATCCGATCAGGGGATTTCGGTTCATTTGACCCTCTTGCGTCGATTGCGAATGTAGTCTGCGAGGATGAACTCGCCGAGATTGTCGGGGGACGCAAAATACGCCCGCCCGCGGTTGGTTTGAGTCAGCTTTTCAACGAATTGTTGCAGCGTGGGATCACTGGCGATCATGAACGTCGTGATGACGATTTTTTGGCGCCGGCACATATCCGCTTCTTCCAGGGTGAGGTTGACGATTTTCATATCGAGGCCGAACGGATTCTTGTAAATCATCCCGTTGGCCTGGGTGATCGCCGAAGGTTTGCCGTCGGTGATCAAGAAAATTTGTTTGTTGGGCTGCTTCTGGCGCGAGAGCAGGGAGCGGGCCAGTTGCAAGGCTTCACGGGTGTTGGTGTGAAACGGGCCGGCATCGATGTAGGGCAGGTCCGCGAGCTCCACCTGCTCGGCACGGTCGCCGAAGAGAATCACACCCAGATGGTCCTTGGGATATTTGGTCTGAATCAGCTCCGTGAGTGCCATGGCGACTTTTTTCGCCGGGGTAATGCGATCTTCGCCGTAAAGCACCATGGAGTGGCTGATGTCGATCGCCACAATCGTTGCGCATTGGGTGAGATGCTCGGTTTCGTGCACCTCGAGATCCTGCTCGTTGAGGCTCAGTCGGCCACCCGTGCGTTTCAGGGCGTTATGAAACGACCGGCTCATATCGATATGGTGAAGCTCGTCACCGAATCGGTAGGGTCGGGTCTCGGGCAGATTTTCGGTGCCGGCACCGGCCGCTCGTACGGGGTGATAACCGGAAGGCCCTCGGTGGAGGTCAGCGAAAATCTCCTCGAAAGCGCTGCGGCGGATCCGTCGCTCGCCGACGCCGGTGAGCTGGAAACCACCTTCGCCGTCGGGCATGACGACCTGTTGGTTGGCCAGTTCCTCCAAGAGTTCATCGAGGTCGAGGGATTCGGGCAGATATCCTTGCTCCTGGAGCCGGCGCATCCAGTCCATGGCTTGATCCACGTCTCCAGCCGAGGCGAGCAGCAATTGATTGAAGAGACGTTGGACGCCCATGCCTTGGAGCAGGGCTTCGATGAGTGCGGGATCGAGATGTCGGTATTTGAATCGCATAATGCCTCTCGGGCATCCTACCAAGCACGACTGAGCAATTGTGCAGGGTAGCGGGCGAAAGGGACGACCGGTCGTTCAACTTCAATTAAACTCCTTGAGTCCATCCCGGAAGATTTGTAGGGCTCGGCGTTTGTCAAGTCGAGATTCCTTGTCGTAGACAGAGTCTGAGGAGCTTTCATATGAAGAAGTTTTTGCTCGCAACCATCGGCTTGGTGGTTGTTTTGTTGATCGCTGGTTATTATTTTTTGCCCAGCTCGGTGCACCTCGAGCGGGAAACCGTGATTGAAGCCCCGCCCCACACGATTTTTGCGTTGGTCAACAGCTATGCCCGTTTCAATGAATGGTCCCCGTGGGCCGAAATCGATCCCGAAGGCACCGAATATGAATATTCGGGCCCGGCCCAGGGCGTCGGCGCCAAAATGGCCTGGAGGAGCGAGAACAACGAGGTTGGAGTGGGCAGTCAAGAGATCACGGGCAGCACACCGTATTCGGAAGTTTTGACCGCCCTAGACTTCGGCGATCAGGGTACGGCCGAAGCGTTCTATCGCCTCACCCCTGAGGGCTCCGGCACCCGGGTAGTGTGGGGCTTCGATTCCGAAATGGGCTCGAATCCGATCGCCAAGTTCTTCGGCTATTTTCTGATGGAGGGTATGTTGGGGCCCCAATACGAGCAAGGTCTGGCGAGCTTGAAGACCCTGGCCGAAAGCTTGCCAAAAGACGACTGGACGGATATCCAGCTGGAAATCGTCGATGCAAAACCCATGACGATCGCTTTCGTCAGTGGCAGCACCTCTCAGGATCACGCCGAGATCGGTGAGGCTTTCGCCCAAGCCTACGGCCAGGTGGTGGATTTCATGCAAACCCACGAGCTGCAATTCGCAGGGCAACCGCTATCGATCAACAAGGCTTGGGGTGACACCTATGAATTCGACGCCGGCATTCCGGTGGCTTCGACACCCGAGTCGGTGCCGGAAGATTCGCCGGTTCAGATCAAAGAGACCTACAGCGGCAAGGCGGTCAAGGCCGTGCATACCGGAGCCTATAGCGTGTTGGAAGAGTCCTATGCCAAGGTCAAGGCGTACATGGCGGTCTACGGTCTGGAAGAGAACGGCCACCCCTGGGATGTTTGGATCAGCGACCCGACCCAAACCCCGGAAGACGAGCTGATCACCCACATCTACTTTCCGATGAAATAAGGTCGCCTTTAGTTAGGGCCCGTTCAGAATCCATTTCTGGACGGGCCGAACTTAGCGGGCTACACCCGCAAACCTCCAGATGTAGG
>CBDUGP010000056.1:0-56834 GCA_965366625.1 uncultured bacterium | reverse complement strand
GGATCATCACTGGTCAGCGGGCTTGAGGGAAGGTGTGGTTGCCCAGGCGTTTACGCCCAATGCAGAGCCGGAGAAACCGGACCCCAAACCCGGGTCGGGCGAGACGGGCTGACGAACTCCCGTGGACCGCTTTCGACCGCGAAGGTCGGTCAGGCCGTGGATTGAGCCCGGCTTCTGGCGGCGCGACCAAATTCGCGCAGAATACTCATTTGAAATCGATCGCCAACCATCCATTCCGGATGCCATTGAATGCCTATCTGCCAAACGGATTCGTCCACCGCTTCAATGGCCTCCACCACGCCGTCCGGGGCTTGGGCGGCAGGCCTCATGCCGTGACCGCACTCCAACACCGCATGGGCGTGATAGCTCGAAACCGACAACGTCCCTTCCGCATCGGGAACCATCTGCCGCAAGCGTGAGCCTTTCAAGAGCTGAACGGGATGCCTTCCACGCTGTCGGTGGCGGCGGATGAGGGCCGGATTCCGGCGTAGGCTGTGGTTCTTGCCTCCCCGGTAGACATTCAAGAGCTGCGCCCCTCTGCAGATTCCGAGCACCGGCAAGCCGCGCTCGATCGCCAAATCTAGAAGCGACACCTCGAACCGATCGCGCAAAGGCCGAACTCCACGGAGGTCGGCGGCGTCGATCTCATAGAGGTCGCCGGACAAATCTCCACCACCGCTCAACACAACGCCGTCGATATTTTCTACCCGCTTGCTGAACTCGCCTTCAGCGACATCTCGAAAACGAATAGACCTAGGCTCACAGCCGGCTCGACGCAACATCCGCCCGTAGGTAAAGCGACTAAAACCGAAGCGATTCCACCACGACGAATCCAACGAAAGCAGAATGCGAGGCCGCTTCAAGATGTTTCCTCCTCCTGCACCGGTGCGGAGCCGTGGAGGAGTTCTTCGTCGATCCGGCCGTGTTTGAGGAAAATCGCCAACGGATAGAGCAAACCCACGGCAGCCGTCGGATCTTGGCGGAACATGAGCTGGGAGACGTTCTCTTCGTTCTCGTCGAGCAGCTCTTGAACTCGTTCCCATCGCTCCGTAGGACTGAGAATTTTGGCCGCTTGCTCTACGAGGGAACTCATTCCAGTACTAAAACCACCGAGGGATGAAACCATCCGGGAGGAACGCCAAGCCGAAGACAGCTCTTCGATCAAGCTCGGGCCCTCGTCGTCGGCGAGCATTTCGCGCAAAATGCTCAAGAATCCGACCACCGGGGTTTCGGTGCGAACGCCCAACTCCGGCTCGACAGATTTCGGCAACGGCAAACCGCTCGCCAGGCAAAAAAGAATCCAAGGGAAATCAATACCCGAGGCCATTGTTTGAAAAACTCCCCCGAATAGGCGGGGATTGATCTCGATCAACCACGGCTCCGACTCACCGTCCCACATGAAATCCAGCTGAGCCACACCGTGCCAGCCGAGTTCGGTCAAGAGGATTCGAGCGGCTTCTTCGGCCCCGGGGGCGGCAATCGTTTCTCGAACCGAGCCTGGTGCCGAAGAGCCCGCTTTGTGCCGGTTGCGATAGGTCATCAGCGAATGCACTTGCCCTTGATCGCAGATCGCGGTGACGCAAATATCCTCGCCTTCTACCACTTCTTGAATCAAAGGCAGGATGCCGTGCTCTTCGTGGATCTGGTCGAAAACCGTCGCCAACTCTTCATGACGATCGACCCTGACTATTCCTACGCCGCCGGCCCCTTGGGGAATTTTGACGATCGCAGGCACATCAATTCGTCCGAGTTCCTCCGGGGTCGGCTTTGCTTCGAAGCGCCAGGTCGGCGGCACTTTTAGCCCGAGGTCCGAGGCCAACGACGCCAGCTCGCCCTTATCTCGCACGCGGTTGAGAAGGTCGTTGTCGGGCAAGGCCAGATCGATCAGCCCTTCAAAACGATCGCGGTGTTTGGAGATCAAATAGGTCTCTTGTTGTACGGGCTGTAAGACATAAGGCATGCCATTCGTCGGCCGTCGCGCCCGGACCTCCGATTCCAAGACGTCGAGGAAACGCTCGGGCTCTTCGGACGGATCGGGATAGGTGAAGGCATCCTTTGAGTCTTTCGACAGAGCACCGGGGGTCAGCCCATAAACGTCGGCGCTGATCACTTCGACCCCTTTGGCCGCGAGGCTGCGAACCACCGCCAAAGAATGCCATCCACGGCCAAAAGTCACGATGGCTCGCCCCGCCGACTCTTCGGTTGCTGGATCGCCGGCTATTAAAGGTTTTGTTGGGCTGTTCATTTTGCTCTGTTCTCCAATTTCATATCTTAAATCGGCTCCGCGTCGAACGAGCCCGCTGTATCTTCAAATCTGGTTTCTTAGGCCTGGTTGCCTGTCAGGGGCCTGTATCTTCGAGGACCTGCTTTGCCCGCTGACCGAGCAGCACCATGACGATCACTGTTCCGACAATGCTCGCGATGAGCAAGGCCCATTCCACGGCGCTTCTGGGCGTATCTTGTGAGGCCAGGCCGGCGGCGTGGCCGGCGGCCACGTAGGCCCAGGTGTTGGGCAAAATGGCGAAGCTTGCCGCTAAATAGTGTTTCCACGATAGGCCGGCGGCGCCGAGCCCGTAATTCACCGCCCAAGCGGGCAGCGCTGAGAATCGCAACAAGGTCGCACCCCTCGGACCCTCGCGCTGGACCGCCCGCCGAACCAAGGCCAGCTTCGATTCTCCGGGCTTCAAGCCCTCTACGTAGGGCTCCATGAAGTATTTGGCGATGCCAAAAGCTATGGCGCCGGAAAGGAGATTGTTCGTGAGGGCAATCAAAAAGCCCCATTTGAGGCCCCATGCTGCTCCACTGGCCAAAAAGACCATGGAGGCAGGTAGGAGCAAGATGATCCAAAGAGTCCCGATACCTACAAACGCGGCAGTTCCCGCGCTACCTTGATTGGCCAGCAGCTCAGTGAAGTGGGAGACCAAGCTCGATAGCTCGGCGCCGTAGTGCCAAATCAAGAAAATGATGAATCCAGCAACCCCTGCCGCCGCCGCCTTCTTTCCCTTATTCCACAGCCCCTTGGGCTCGGTGCAGAGAACGCGCGAGTCTGAGGCTGGGCTGTCGGCGGCGGGGCTGCTCATGGGGGTCTCTGGGATCCGAAAAAGGGAAAGTTGAGTAAAGTTGGATAAGGCCAGGTTCAAACCTTGACCGTGCCCCTAAACAACGCGACGACGAAGAGGATCAGGAAGACGAAGAAGATGATCTTAGCGACTTCCGAGGCGGCGACAGCGATGCCACCAAAACCGAAAACTGCGGCGATCAAAGCGACGATGAAAAATCCAAGTGCCCATCTAAGCATGAGGTTGCTCCTTTTTTGATCTTGCCCTCGAGCGGGTCCCCGTCCAACCCTGAATCGGGGTCGGACTGGTCTTCGGCTCGAAGAGAAGATGAGAATCGAAAGACAGAGTCCAGTGGAAGCTGTCGTGTCGATGGGCCGTTAGACAGCTAAGGCCCATCCCGTATGTACAGGACTACTTAAGAGCAAGATAGGTGCCGGCACCTAAAACCTCGGAAGAATGGGCCCCAAACGAGTCAACCGGGGGTTGTCTTTGTAAGGCTTACAAAGGCTGTGTGCCTTTTTCAGGAGTCACTCTTTTTCGATCACCACTACCCGGTCGACCCCGAGGTCGTCGGTAGATCAATCGTCGTGGATATCTGCACCGATCGAACCCGTGCTGAGAAGTCGGTGGTCAGCCCGAACGCCGCCGTCACTTTCTCGAATTGTCCGCTACCGTTGTTGCTGTAAAGGGCCGAGAAAGCAGCTTGGCGTCAATTGAGCCAACGGTATTCATTTCTACCCCGTGGAAATCCTCTTCAACAGAAGTTACAATTCTCCTGCCATCAATCTGGCTATACGTTCTCTTGGCAGTTCGATTCTGAACGGCTGCTTTGTCATTAGAGAAACCAACCGCCAACTCGATTATCGCAAGTTGCGCGTGAACGTACCTCTCACGCCGTTCCCCGAAATTTTGTCCTCTGGAGGGATTGCTATGACCAATGGTATGACGAGAAAACCGCGCCCAAGCATAACAATTCGGGAAGAGCCACACTACCTAGGTTATGGTCCTCGGGTAATTAAGTCGTCGCGGGATCAACGAACTGTCTTCATTGGCTGCAAAGACAAGACGATTACGGAGGTTAGCCTCGGAGTAGATCCCAGCAAGCAAGTTCAAATGGTAACTCATGTCATCCCGCCTGAATTGTCAAGTGCGAGAAGCCTTTTGGAGTTGGAGAGTGATCATCTCCTCATAGGAGACGAACTCGGCCAGTTAGCTTGCCTAAGGCTCTCTAGCTCTACCACCGAACGAATTGCCCTCGCCCCCCTGAATGAAAGCCCGCCAGGAGTCAAGGGCGAGAGGTCGCTAGGAGCCTTGAGCTACTTGGACCGGCTATGGGGAGATCAGCTGCTAATCTCCTTTCAAGACGGAGACACATTCACTTGCCGTTTTTCAAGCGATAGCGCCGAGATTTCTCTATACGATTATCGGGTCTTGGAGGATGTCCAGACAGCCATTCGGATCGTTCAGATTGAGAGCGATTCAGCCCTTGCGTTTACAAATGCCGGAGAGGTCTGGAAAATGAGTCAAAACGGCTTGATGCCAATCAAGCTCACAGCAGAGGTTTGGAGAGACTTCGATCGACCTGGTTTCTTATCCGACTCTGCCTTGGTACTGGATTCCGAGTCTCATTTGGCCACAGGAATCTATGTTTCTACCGATACCGGAATCTTCTATGTCAGCTGGCCTAGCCCTACAGACACGGAATCCTTGATCTTCAAGACAGAGCGTGTTTCTTTACCTGGAGTAACCCGGATGTGTGTTGCAATTGCCTATGTGGAGGTAGACAAGAATGTTTTCCTCTGGGCCTTTGATCTTCACGGAGACACTCATTTGTTTTGGCGAAATACATCCACCAGCGACTGGAGAAGATTGGGGATCCGCCAGGGTGCTTCACAAGTGCTGAGAGCTGTAGCAGTCGCGGCACAGAAATCTAGTGACTCCATTTTCCTGGTACAGGCTTTGCGAAGCAACGAAGTAAGGGTAGCTACAGTCAGAATAGCCAGAGGCCAAAATGCGGCAGACTTTCTTTCACGACGCGCATGGTCAAGGAAGCTCCCTCAAACGGTTGGTAAATCTCTCGGGGAGCCGACTCTCTCTCGAACGGATTTCGCGCCAGAAGCCTGGGTCGCCACATTTATTGAAGCCATGAGTCGGAAACCACAGGAGCTGAGCAACTTTTTAGGCAACCCTGAACCGACCCTGGCAGCGTCGATCTTGAAGCCTCATCTAGCTGATTCCACTCTCTCCCATGTTGAGCGAATTCTGGCTTTATGGACCTGTACCATCTTGGGTTCTGTACACCGCAGGATTCGGTCCCGCAGCGACCAACATTTCATGGGTGTAATCCAATGGCTCCGGAACCTCGAACATGAATGCCTGGTCACCATCGAACAAGACACCGAATCAACAGATAGCAATAAACAAGCACGTGCTTCACAACTTCACCGCATCATTAATAAATTTATATATCTTAGTAGAAAATGGGGGATCTATGGTAGCACCTATCAAGCCAGGAGAGACATCGTCACCGCGCTTCGAGCGCTCGACGGACCTAAGGATCTTCCAGAAAAGCGGAAGCTTGACCGCCTCGTCTACCAAACCAGACTATTCCGACAGCAGAGCAACCTAATTGAGCATTTTCGGCACGAAAAAAGGTCTGCCCCCTGGAAGATCGAACATCTCAGAAACGAACGCGAAGAGCTGGTAGCTGTCTCCTGGCGAAAGGGTGGCATTTCTATCTTTGAAAAGAGGCTATCCCAGCCGGGCTCAAACGCGAAACACCAATACCATCCCAGTTCGCCAATTTGGCAAGAAATGCGTACTCCAGCGTCGCTTACCCATTGCGGCCCATCTCGGGCAGTTGTGCTCGGACGAACATCTCTCGGTTCCTACTTGGTTTACGCTCCTTCCGACCAGCAACGGCTGAAAATCTTTTGGTTAGAGTCGAATAGGGATCCTGAAGATTCCGCTCAAGACCCCTTGCCGGATGGAGAGTCGGTTTTTTCGATGTTACGCCTTGACAAGGAATATATCGCGCTAGGTCTGCAAGGGGTTGAAGGTCGAGCGCGGATTGCAGTTGCACGAATTGTGCGAGATGAGCTTCACCTTTTCAGGGTGCACGGCGAAATTCGAGACTTCAGCTCCGCGTACCCAGAAACACATACCGAGGGCCGAAACCCAGTTTGGGCACTTGCACAAGATCACAGTCAAAGCCAAGGAGCTGAGTACACGGTGATTGTTGGCTGTAACGATGGACAAATCTGGCACGCGCAGATTCGGCTCATTCCCACAAAGTTTAGATTCGAAATGAGTGATTGTTACAAAGTCGCTAGCGTTAGTTCCGCGGTCTGGGCCATCAGTTGTCGGACAGTCTGGGCCAATTCCCACCACCAACCAAGAATTGTCGCTGGGTGCGCGGACGGCACAATAATCTGCTATCAAAGAAATCTCGATCAAGATAAAAACCATGGGCCCAAGGATCAAGGCTCTTTCTCATCTCTCTGGGCGACTCATGAGACACCAGTTTCTTCAGTTCACATCACCGACGCCGATTTGGGGGAAGGAGCATTGGCTCCGTTGGTACTTTGTCTGACCAGGGAAGGTAAGGCCATCTTGTTCTCAGACATCCTTTTCGCTCTCAAGGAAGATCGGCCCAACGCGATCGAGCCCAACTACTTTAGCCAGCACAAGGCCGACCTTCCCGGCGCTAGACTTGGACGTATCGCGCTCGGCTCAGACGTCTTCGCATCAAACTTAGTTGAGACTGCGGTAGACAACATCACAGTCCAAGATGGGGAGGTCGCTCAGGTCTTGATAGGGAATAGCTCTGGAGGAATCGAGCAAATTGGCTTGCATTATCCGAAGCATACAAGACTCAGACGATCCCGATTTCATTCACTTGTGAAGGAGTGGCATAAGATTCATGGATTCAGAGATCGCTTTAACCCGTACCTGCTCAGGACGACAGAAGCTACGTTCTCCGCAGTTCCGGAACTCTCGACGGTAATGGTTCGGCAAATCTTGCCGACTGATCCTGCCGCAGAATCCTACCCTTGGAAAGAGCAGCTTGCTCGTTGCGGCCAGGAACCGATTCATCAATGGATGCCGCTGCATTTACATCCTCTAGTCGATCTCGAAGAAGCTTGGTCAGAGGGTAGATCAATCCGGGGAAAACTCAAGGAGGCGCTCCTGGCAGCCCGTGAAATTGATGACAGGAACCTTTTCAAAGAACTCCTCTCAGTCGCGCTGATTAGGGCCAATAGAGATCTCTTCCTTAGCGTAGCTGAAACTGGAACTGGGCCGGCGAATCGTGAAAGCGCTTTTGAGCGTTTTCTTGCGCTTAGTGAAGATTTGGATGAAGTCAAGGATCTCTGGTGGGACGCTGGTGAGCATATCGAAACCAAACTTAGGATTGTTCAAGCCAAGAATCTCTTGGACGGCGAGACGCTGTGGGCGCTTTCTGGTACCTCCCCGGAAGCTCGAAGTACCAGGTTTCAGAGCATCATTGCTGAAAGGGGAGCCCAGATTCAAAAGCTGCTCAGTTTCGGCAGCCCATTGCTGGCCCTCGAAACCCTGAGGGCGGCTAACCTCGCCTTGATCAGAGCTTGTAGACGCCTATCGAAGAATGGAGGGCACCCGAGGCAAATCTCCGAGTTACCTTGGGAATCAATTCGTCCATTTTACCTCGCCCTGGGAGATTTTGCTGCCCGCGCGTCACATTCGGGTCAAGGTGGCATGACAGATCCTCTTTCCCACGAGGTAAGTCGAGCCTATGGCCTGGGAATCTTTCTTGCCCCTTCGGCGGTCGTACTCTTGACAAACTTAATATGTGAAGTCGACCTCCCTCATGGTTTTACTCGTTTAATCGATGCCCAAATCACACTTCTCAAAAGAATTCTCAGCGAACTCCCGGTGGAGATTCACCCTTCGACATTATATATCTACCGACGTCTTTCAGGCTTGTTGGAGAATTCTGAGAAAACCAGTCTGCAATCTGTTCAAGAATACCTCCATGACGGTTTCGAACTCAGTAGCCACAATCGAGAGCTGCTGGAAGGATGGTCCGTTTTTGAAAACCTCGTTTTATGGCTCAATGGGATCTCACATCGTTTGGCGAACGAAGCTGGAGATCTAGAACGTCATCTTGCCGAGTCTGAACTGCATCTTAAAAGCTGCCAAGACCTCCACGGACCATCAGGAAACTTATACCGCCACTCAAAAGATTTCTGGACGGATTCATTGAACGAGCTGGTAACAGCAGCCTACAAAGGACTCAAACCTACCACTCCGAATCTTTCTCCGCCCATCGAAGCACTTCTGCCGTTTCAAAGAATTCGCCCACAACCTGTGAAGCCTGCCTTGATCCTCTTCAGCGTGAAGCTAAGTAAATGGGCCAACAAGTGTCGTTTGCAACTAGCTCTCACCAAAGCTGAACATCGTATTTTCGAACCTCAGAAAGGTATGTATGAAAAGGCGCTTAGCGGAGTGGCAGAGGCTGCTCAGCGCTTTAGCACCGGTGCCGCTGTCCAAAAAAACCTTGTATTAGGCGTATTAGGACATGGGCTATTGGAACTCTTGGACGAACACTTGTTGGAACTGTGGGAAATCGCCTACTCAATCGATCCCATTCAAAGTTGGGAAATGGAAACTACTGGAAAACCATTGGTGGACCAAGACTCTTTGTCCGTCTCTACTCAATTCTCTCAATATTTAATCTCGCGGGCCCATTTCGCCGAAAGCATTCCCAAAAATCTTCGAAACCTCCAAGGATTACTAGCCTATGAATCTAGAAGGCGTGACCTGCACCAGACCAGTGACTCCAACCGGTGGAACTTACTGAACCTTCTTTCGCGGTTCTCCGATCCTGAGTACCCAAACGGTCCTTGGCTACACTGCAAAAGTGATGAATCTTCAGGAACACAGGATCCTGCACGTAATCAGCTTCGAGACGAGCGGACATTTCACTTTCTTCACCTGGCATTGGAAGAGCTGGGCCAAAACCACAAATTCCATGGGCATCCTAGTTACCAACCTCATTTTTATAGGGTCATCTCGGGATCCGTAGCCCTCAAGATGCTTTTTCCCTACTGCAACGACGAGACCGTTCGTCAACGAATCGAAGAGATCGTTGGAATCATAGGAGAACATGAATCCGTACAAACAATGTTTCCAGCCTTTGAGGCAACATCTGAGCCATCCCACGGCTCAGGACTCTATTTGGCAACTCTCGCAGCAGCGGCGGTGGGTTGGAGATTGGGAGTACACGATATAGGCATGGTTTCCTCTGACTCCGACGGCGAGGCGAGAACCCACGGCCTATTGGAGTTCACCCTCTCGGAGGAAGAACCGTGATCCAAGACGTCTTGCTAATTGACGATCGTCGCCCGTTTGCGGTTCATGTCTGGCGGTTCCTAGATCGCGCCATCGGTCTGGGCTATGAAGAGTATCTAGAAGCGGAAACTCCAATGACAACAGACGACGGAAGGTTCCGCTTTTGGTGGATTGAGGCTAGGGATTCGACTCAAGAATCTCTGGGCAAGATTCTGCTAAAGGCGAGAAACTTGGCGGCCGTCCTAATCGATGTCCACGGTGATCGCCGATCCGGTTACGACTGCAAAGTAATCCTAAACTATCTATTGAAGCAAGGCAGTTTCTGCGCCTCCAATTCAGATCCTGCTGTTGCACGAGACCCGGGCGATCGGATATTCGTTGTTAGCGCCTATTTTTCCTTCGAAAAGGTCGCTGGCCGACCAGTTTTACCAAAATCACGGAACACTTTTCGGCTAGTCGGAGACTTGCTGGGGATATCTAACCCCTATCACCCCTCCACGTCTCGCCCCCGAGTTGTCAACATCCTACTGACCGGAGCTGGCTTTGAAATGAGTTCCAGACCAGGTTCGAAAGGAGGGCCTCAAAAAGGTGTATCTTTAGGACTACCGCCGACATCTATAATTCTCGATCAAATGGGTCCTCCCTTTCTCTCTCCTCAGGAAGGAGCTAGATTCACCGCTGTTGAGATGATGAGTAAGATTTTACTCGAGCGATCCAAGGATTCAACTTCATTCCCGATCCCGAAAAATGGCAAATGGCTTGGAGACAGCCCAAGACAGATTCAAAAGCTTGCCCAAAATCAGGATCTTGATGGCTATTGGGATTTCTTGTTGCAAGAAGAGCAAACACAAAGACTCAATTCCAATTTCGCATCCTACGAAGCATCCCAAAGAGATACCACAAAATCTGAGGTTCTACAGAGGGAATCCGCTCTCAGAGAAGCCTTTCGTAAATCTCTCGTAAAATACGACTGGGGATTCATGCGTCAGAGTGTCCAAGCGGCTATCGCTGATTGGGATGTTTGGCTGACCACAAATTACACCCATTTCTCAAACCGCTCAATCGATCTCGCGGAAGGGCGTTCTTCCCGCTCTTGGCGCCTTGTATCTACCTCCGCAGAAGCAAACGACCTGCGTCGCGAGCTTGCTGCAAGGAGTGCAATTTACCAATCCAGATATACTGAAAAATTCCTCTTCAAGCTGCATGGTGATGTAGGTCATCTGCACACCATGGCCATTGCTGGCCATGACAAGGAAACCTTCAGCCCGTTGAGTATGCCAGTCAGCGTCTACGAAATATACCAAGTGGCGGGGCAACTATTAGGAACGTTCAAAGATGCCGAGAAATCTCACTACATTTGGCATATCGTCGGCCACGGCCTCTACGATCGTCGCCTTATAGAGTTGATCCGCAATACTCTTGAACGGACGATTGGGGCCAAGGCCGAGCATACTTTCCTAATAGCCAATCCTAGCTCAGAGCCAAAAGAGAAACTATCCAAGGCTCTCGCTCATTTAGACAGAAAATATTTCTCCATCCTTGCGCGCAAATTCAAAGCATCTGAATATATGGCCAGAATAGCAGATAGAGCTATCTCACAAAAACTGGACGTCAAGACTTGGTTCCAGAATCTTCCCGATGGTCGGGAAGAGAGGAGATCATAGTCTGTCTGCCTAACCTAAGTTGATTCACAAACATTAGATATAGTCACCTAGCCAAGTACACTTCTTCTCCCAAGAAGAATATAATTTTCGAGAATTTACTATTCCTAGATACAATCACTCTTTTTCGATCACCACTACCCGGTCGACCCCGAGGTCGTCGGTAGCTACGGCTTGCCGCGTGCCGTCGGGCCATTGGACTTCCAGGGAATCCAATGCCGTCGCTTGCCCCAATCCCAGGGTGATCACAGCCTCGCTTTGACTCTGGTAGCTGCGGGTGGGCATCAGCTGACGACGCAGGCGCAGGTCGCCGACCCGGGCATCAACCCAGGCGCCGATGGCCTGGGAGTCGGCTCCGGGTTGTTTCAACATCAGTCGCAGCCAGTGGGAGCCGGTGGATTGGTCGTTGCGCAGCAGCAGGGGTGCGCGACCCGTTTGGGTCAAGATCAGATCCAGGTCACCGTCGCCGTCGATATCGCCATAGGCGCTGCTTCGTCCCACCAGGGGACGGTCCAAATCCCCCAATTTCTCCAGCGGAATCTCCACAAAAGTCGAGCGGGCGTCCGTGCCGGCATTCCAAAACAGCTGGGAGGGTTGCTCGTAGCTCTGGCTCGGGTCCACGGACTGGATCTCGTTTTCCAGGTGACCATTGGTTTGCAGAAGATCCAAGCGGCCGTCCAAATCAGCGTCGAAGAACAACACGCCAAAGGTCAGAGACGTCCGGGTCGGGGCGCCGATGCCGTCGGTGATCGCCTCGTCGACAAAGAGGGTGGAATCACCCTGGGACATGTAGAGGGAGGTCATTTCGTTGGCGAAGTTGCCGATCGCAAAACCCAAATCCGCGTCGTTGCGGTAATAGGCGGTATCGATTCCCATGGCGCCGGTTGCTTCACCGGCCCGGCCGTAGGCCAGCCCGAAGAGTTCGCCGGTTTCCTCAAACGTGCCGTCCCCACGATTGTGGAAGAGGAAGTTGCGGACCGTGTCGTTGGCCACCAGAAGGTCCAAATAGCCGTCGGAGTCGATATCGATCGGTGCCACCCCTAGGCCCTTGCCCACGGGCACATCGGTGGCGGGATTTCGAACGTGTAGGCCGGCGGCTTCGGAGACGTCCTCAAAGGTGCCGTCCCCACGGTTGCGGTAGAGGTAGGAGAAGGTGCCTCGGTAGTTGACCGGCGGACCGTAGGCGCGACCCACACCCGTCAAGCGATAGTCGACCTCGGCGTCGATCTCACGGGACCATTGCACGTAGTTGCAGACGAAGAGATCGAGATCGCCGTCGCGATCAAAGTCGGCGAAAGCGGCGCTGGTCGACCACATGTCTTCGGCCCCGGCCACCCCGGCCTGCCGCGTGGCGTTTTCGAACGAGGAGCCCCGATTGAGGTAGAGGTGGTTGCTGCCCACGGCGGCAAAAAAGATGTCCTGGCGACCGTCACCGTCCACGTCACCGATCGCCACACCCGTGCCATAGAAGTCGGTGGTCAGGCCGACCGCCGCCGTCACGTTCTTGAATTGTCCGCGACCGTCATTGCGGTACAAAGCCGAGGAAGCGGGTTGGCGATTGGCGGCGTGGGGCCATTGGGTGCCGTTGACCATGAGAAGGTCCAAGTCGCCGTCGAGATCCGAGTCGAAAAAGGCGGCACCCGAGCCCATGGTTTCGGGCAGCAACTTTTCACCTTGCGCACCGTTTTCATGCACGAAGTCGATGCCCGCCGCAGCGGTCACGTCGACGAACGGCAAGTCCGGCGCCTGGACCGGCTCGGACGAAACCTGCTGGGGCGCTTCGGCGAGCAGCTCCACTTCTTCACCAAGTTCGTCATCACGCTGCATCCACAGGATCACACCACCGATGATCAGCGCCAAGGCGGCGAAGACCATCAAGCTGCGACGAAAAGCCACACCGATCACGGTGTCGTCAATATGCTCTTCGCCTTCTTCGAGCTCGGGATCATGGGGGTCGGGCAAATCGGAATTGAAATCGGACATGGTCGGAATCCTCAAGGGCCAAAGCCTGGACTGATTGGGTCAGGACAAAGTGGTCAGGAGCGAAAGGAATAACTAGAGGCAACACTTCAAACGGAAGGCTCCCGCGGGAGCACGGGGGCCTCGCCTGCTTCTTGGGTCGGTAGGCAAAATCTGCGTGTGTCGAGGGATCATTGGCCCACTATCTTGTGAATCTCTTGGAAGATGCGTTGGGACAATCGGTGAAATTCGTCGGCGGTATATCGATCCGGAGCGGCGCTCAATGCCACCACACCCGTGCCGCTGACCTGATTGCGCAGCTTGATGCGCAAATCACCCCAAACGATGGCCCATTTCGCCGCAGCTTCAACCTCTGGATCATAGTGTATGCCCAACGAGCGAAGCGCTTCGAGCACCGCGTAGAGAAGCTCTCCGTCTTGTTGGCTGTAGGGCTGACGAAAAGCCGCTTCCACTTGGTGAGAGCCCGGCGGCGGCACGAAATTGTCGGTATTGAGCAGCACCCGATATTCCAAGCTGTCCATAGCCACGAATCGCCCGTCACGGCGCGCCCGTAAGCGCATTTTTTCATCCTGGCTTATGGCCGCTTCTAGGGCCTCGATCGCCAAATGCTCCACATCGCCGATGGCGTAATTCGTCGCCACCAAATAATAGGCCTCCGCCGAGCCCCCTTCGAGCTGCAAATATTTCTCGAAATGGGTCTTGGCCTCTGCACCCCGGTCGAGCAGCATCAGGGTCGCGCCCAGGTTGAGATGGCTGTCGGGCAGATGGGGAGCCAGCTGATAGGCCTTACGGAAGTCCTTCTCAGCGGCAGCGTAATTGCCTTCCGCGATCTCCAGACCGCCGAGATTGACCCAGCTTTGGCGCAGAGTGGGGTCCTTGGCCAAGGAATTCTCTAGATCCGCCGCGCCGGCCTTGATCTCGCCCAACATCAAACGGGCGGTGCCGCGCAACATGAGCTGCTCGGCGGTGGGTTTGCCCTTGATCATCTTGGCCAACATTTCTAGGGCGCGACCGGGTTGCTCGGCGTCGAGCATTTGTTGGACCTGCCCGGCGGTTTGGGCTCCGGCGCTTTCGAGCGTGATCCACGGAGACAAGCTCACGATCAACAACAGCAGCATGGGAGTACGAAAACGAGGCATGGACAAGAACTCCTTTACGGCCGCGTGTGGCGCCGGCCCACGCCGACGTCGTTCGAGACCCGTCTTTCGAGGCCCGTCTTTTCGGGACCCTCATTCAAGACCACAGTATAAGGTCTTAGGGTCTCTCTATCTCCAAGATAGAAGAGGCAGCCCCTCGGAGGATAGAATCTGCCGGTGACTCAAAGCCAAACTCCCGACACCACCGCCCCGCCCTCGCCGCACGAGATTGCCACCGAGCTGTCGAAACGAGTGATCGGACAGCAAGAAGCCATCCGCGAGATGTCGATTTCGATGTCGAAAAAGCTCGCCGGGCTACCGGTCGGCAATCTGCTGATGATCGGATCCTCCGGTACCGGCAAGACCACCCTGATGAAAGCGGTGGAGAAATTTCTCGAGCAGCGGCCGAATCTCGCCTTGCGCTCGTCGGTCATCCGCATGCACGCCAACGTGCTCGGCGAAGAAGCTCAGAGGGGGCGCTCGGGCGAAGCCATCCTGCACCGGCTCCTCGACCGAGCCCGCGAGCAGCTCGGCGACGACGCCACCTTGGACGAACTACTAGCCCAGGCTTCGGGCGGCATTGTTTTCGTCGACGAGGTCGACAAAATCCGCGCCTGGGTGGGCGACCAGCCCAATACCTCGGGTATCCGCGCCCAAGAAGCCCTGCTGACGGTGATGGAAAACGAAGCCGTTCCCCTGACCCTGCCGAAGTGGGCGGGTGGCCATCGCATCACGGTCGACTCGAGCGGCTTGTTATTCGTCTGCGGCGGAGCGTTCGAAGGCCTTTACGACTCGGTCTTCGACCGGGTCACGGTGGGCAAAGATCGCGGCGCCCTCCAACCGGTAACGGTGGTCGAAGACGGCCACGTGGAGGAAAAACTGGTTTTCCACCTGCGGGATTGGCTGCGCAACGACGACCTCTTCGAATACGGCATGAGCCCGCAGTTCCTATCCCGCTACGACGCCGTCGTGCTGCTCTCGGACCTGACCGTGGAAGAACTGGAGCGGATCTTCCTCACCGTGCCGGATTCCGGGTACCACATGGCACGGGCGTACTTTAAGAGCCGCGGTTTGAACCTCTTATTGTCAAAAAAAGCCGTGCATCGCCTCGCCAAGGAAGCAGCCCGCGAGCAGCGCCTCGGGGCTCGTGCCTTGAAAGAAGTCTTCCGGCGGGTGATCCGCGACTACGAATACGACCCTGAATCCAAGGTCAACGGCCCCGAGAGTTCGGTGTTGATCGATCTTCCCGAGGTCGAGGCCGCCCTCAAGCTTCGTCAACGTGGCTGATCAACGGGTGCCTTCGGCCAGAGCCCGGCGCACCACCTCCACCGCCTCGTCCACTTTGATTCGCTCCTGGCGACGGTCGTCGCGATAGCGGATCGTGACCGTGTCGTCGTCCTTGGTTTCACCGTCCACGGTCAGGCAATAGGGGGTGCCGACTTCGTCATGACGCGCATAACGTTTGCCGATGGCGTGTTGTTGGTCGAATTTGGCGTTGATCCCGGCGTCGAGGAAACGCTCGACGATCTCCCGTCCCTTTTCGGGCATGCCGTCCTTCTTGACCAACGGCAAGATGCCGGCTTTGATCGGCGCCAACCGAGGATGCAGCCGTAGGACGGTGCGTTTTCCCTTGCCCGATTCGTCACCCGGCTCCTCGTCGTAGGCGTCGCACAGCACCGCCAACACGCCGCGGGTGGCACCTGCCGCCGGCTCCACCACATGGGGGGTATAACGCCAGCCCTTCTTGCCCGTCTCCGGATCCTCGGCCTCGGGGTCGAAGTAGACGAGCTTCTTGCCCGAGCCTTCGCTGTGGGCTTTAAGGTCGTAATCGGTGCGCGAGGCAATGCCCTCGAGTTCGTCCCAGCCCCACGGAAAGTTATATTCCACGTCGAAACAGCCGTCGGAATAGTGGGCCAGCTCGTCACTGTCGTGGGCGCGCAAGCGGAGGTTCTCTTCCTTGACGTAAGTGCTCCACCAGCGCATGCGCTCGTTTTTCCAATATTCCAACGTCTCGGGCCCTTTGCCGGGCTCGACAAAGAATTCCATCTCCATTTGCTCGAATTCCACCGAACGGAAAATGAAGTGCTCGACGGTCACCTCGTTGCGGAAGCTCTTGCCGATCTGAGCGATGCCGAACGGCACTTTCATGCTGGTGGATTGCAAGATGTTGGCGAATTGCACGAACATCGCCTGTGCGGTTTCCGGACGCATATAAACCGACGAACTTTCCAGCGCCTTCTCCGCGGCTTCGCGCGGATCCTGGCCCGATTCCGCGGCTCGCGTCACCGCTTTCACCATGTCACCGATGGGATCCACCGGACCGTGGAAGGTCCGGAACATGAGATTGAATTGTCGCTCGTCGGAAAGAAACGGCGAGCTGCAATTGGGGCAGACATAACCGCGATCGCCGGCGGTCAGACCCCGGATGTGCTTGCCGTCGCGCCGCAGCTCGACCCCTTCGCCCGCCAGCTCCTGGGCCTTATCCAAGGCAATCTTCGCCCGCCCTTTGTCTGCCAGTTCCAAGGAGATCTCATCGCCTTCGGTGGCGGTAGGCGCCTTGTCGGCACGGAAGCGCTCGCCGCAGACTTTACAGTCGACCATCGGGTCGGAGAAATTCGATAGATGGCCGCTGGACTTCCACACCTGGGGATGCATGAAGATCGAGGCGTCGATGCCGACGATGTCCTCACGGCTGTGGACCATCGTCCGCCACCACTCATTGGTCAGATTTCGCTTCAGCTCCACACCCATGGGGCCGTAGTCATAGGCTGAGCGCAGGCCGCCGTAAATCTCGGAGCTTTGGTAAACGAAACCCCTGCGTTTGCACAGGGAGACGATCTTCTGCATGACGGAAGGTTCATTGCTCACGATGACTTATCCTATGGATTGGGGCCGTCGGCCCTCGGGTTCACTATGGCCTCGGGTTCACTGTGGCCTCGGGTTCACTGTGGCCTCGGGTTCACTGCGGCCTCGGGTTCACTGCGGCCTGAATCGGAGATTTCTACCACAAAAATAGTGTCAGATCCGGCGGGCTAACTGACCTCCAAGACCCGCACCTCGTATTCGCGCACGGAAGCGAAGCCGTGGAACGGTCTGCCGACGGCGGCCTCGGCATCGGGCAGGGCATAGGCTTGGGTCACCGCCAGGAGGTTGGAAAGCAAAGTCACCAATGCCGTTTGGAAGTCTTCGGCCTGGGGAACCAAGGTGGTTGGATCGAAATCGCAGGTGCGCAGACGCACGGTGCGGATCAGCTCCTTGTCGGACCACAGAGAGTCCAAGAGCAGGTCGATCAGCACCCAAGCCGGCTCGAGACCGTCGTCGATGCGCACCGCCGCCAAACCCTGCACCTGGGCCAGCGCCATCTTGCGACGCCCCTGAGCGCCTAGGTTCAGGGAGATTTGATCTCCGTCCACCGCCACGGGAATCGCCGGGATGACCCTGAGCTTACGCACCGCCGGTTTGCCCGACGCCAGCTCGATCGGCGCGTCGTCCTGGACTTCGTCGCTGTGGACACGAAATCCCTGAGATTTAGCCTGTTGGTGGAGACGCTGGAGGTCGGCCGCGACGTCTTCCGGCAAGGCCGGACGCTGCAACACCGCCTGTGCCAGGGCTTCTCCGCCCGGGCAGCGACTGGCCAAAGCTGCTTTGGTGAGACGAATCTGGAGGCCCAACGGCAAAGCCGGGTCTAGGTTTTCGAGCCCCGACTCCAAGAGTTCGGCCGCTTCCTGCCCTTGCTCGTCTTGAATCATGGCCTCGGCCAGACGAATCCGGGTATCTAAGTCGATCGGCGGCGGCTCACCCAGCCGCTCCAGCAGCTCGAACCAATGGAAAACGGCCGTGGGTCCTTCTCCGCCGCGCAGCTCGAGCTGAATGCACCGCTGCATCGAACGAACTCCGTCCGCAGGTCGTTCCAGTTGCACGCAAATATCCCAATGGGTCCGCAAGAGGCCCGGGTGGTTGCCATGGGAACGCAGCGCTTCCGTCAGCTGAAGTCGAGCGTCCTCCAAACGTCCCATGCGCCGCAACTGGGTGATCTGGTCAAGAATCGCGTCGGGATCCGCAGCGCCCTTGGAGCCGGTTTTCTGCGCGCCGCCGAGCCAATCCTTAAGTCCCATCAAAACCTCCATCGGAGAAACTTTTCCTCCAGGTTTTCGAGAGGTGAGCTTCGAAGAATACGGGTGTGAAAGCTCGAAGCCTAACATGTGACGTTTCGAAATTTCCACAAACCATTGATTACAAATGACTTGATGCAGGCGAGGGGCTTACCTCCTGCCGCTCCCCATTGACAAGCGGCTCGGCTTCGCCTCGCCCGGACGGGGACAAGCCCGGGACAAGCCCCGCCCCTACATCCGGAGGTTGGCGGGCGTAGCCCGCTGAGTTCGCTATCAGGCTTCCGCGGTCCCTCCGACTGGACCGAGTTGGTAAGATGGCCCTAATCCCTCAAGCCTGGAGACCCCATGCCCGAGCCGACCCTCGATGTGCTGAAGACCCAAGTCGAAATCGCCTTGGAAGAAGGAGATCTCGAAACTGCGCGCCGCTTGCTCGAATCGGCGTCCGCCCGCTTGGGTCAGCAGCCGGAGCTGATTCTTTTAGGACGACGCATCCAAGAAGTTCGGCACCTCGCCCGCCAGCCGACCATCGATTCGTTGGTCCAGGCCTCCCAAGAGCGAATTCGCGTCGCCGATTACGAAGGCGCCATGCTGCCCCTAAGGCAAGCCCTCGCCATGGCCCCTGGGGACCCAGGTCTCGAGACCCTGGTGGCACAGACCGAAAAGGCCGCGGCGCGACACGCGGCGGCGGTGGAGCGCCAGAACGCGTTGATGAAGGCTACCCGGGAAATCGAGGCGTTGCTGTCGCGCGCGGACTTGCCGGCGGCTCGGTATCGGCTCGACCAAGCGCGCTCGGAGCACGGGCGACAGTCGGTGTTCGACGAGATCGAGCTAAAACTACAAGCGCGACTGACCGAGCAACAACAGGTCAAAGCGCGTGAGCACGCAGACAGGGCGAAAGCACTTCGGGCTCAGGAAGACTGGCACGGGGCCTTTCACCAAGCCGACCAAGCGCTTACCCTCGACCCAGATCTGGCGGACGCTGCCAGGCTGCGGGACGAGGCGAGGACTCAAATCGAACGCCTCGAAGGCCAACGCCATTTGCATGAAACCGTGGAGGCCGCTGGCCGGGACGTGGAACGTCTGATCGAAGCGGGCGAAGTGGTGAGGGCGGAGCGTCGCTTGGCGGAGGCCAGCGAATTGTTGGGCACCCATGTCGTTTTTTCCGCCCTGGCTCAGCGATTGGACAACGCGAAAAAGAGCCAGGACATAAAACGGCGTAGCGAGTGGGCCGAAAGGCGCGCCAACGAGGCCGAGGCCTTGGTGCAAGAGGCCGCACGACAGGCCCTCGGCGGTCACTTCGAGCACGCCTTGGAGAAATTGGCGGCGGCCCAGCAAATGGATCCCGATCTGGCAGACTTGGAAAGCCGACGCCGAGACTATCGAGCAGCCCTCGACCGCCGGCGCGCTCAGGAAGAACGGACCAAGGCCATGGACTCTGCCACCCGGCGGACGGCTGCAGCGCTGGACGCCCTCCATCTCGACGACGCCCGGGAAATGATCCGCACGGGACGCGAGCAATTCGGCGATCATCGACGTTGGGACGCCTTACAAACCCGTCTCGACGGCTTGGCGCAAGCGGAGCAAGAAGCCGAAGACCTGCCCACCCCTGAACGGCTGCCCAGCTACGGTATCGCCGTCAAACAAACCCTGCGCGCACGTGAGCGGGCGGTGGCAGGTGCCTACTCTTGGAAACAGGCCTTTCTCTACCCCTTCCGATCACCGGCCATTTTTGCCGCCTTGGTCGCCTTTTCCGCCCTCAGCGCCGGGGCAGCATCTGTCCTCCACGGTCTATCGATCTTGACCCTGGCCGCCGCCCTTTGGCTGGCACCGACCTTGGTGGCCGCCACCCTCGACGGCAAAAATCATCCACCGGAAATATCCAGCTGGTGGCGCGGTCGCCGATCCTTAACCGACGGCCTCGCTTTGGCGGCCTTCGTGGGGGTGGCGGGGCTGCCGTTGGGGGTTTTGCTCGCGCTCGGCGGTGGACAACCGCTTTTTGGTTTGCAGCCCTTGCTTTGGTGGCTGCTGCTGGCCGTGTTCTCGTGGCTGACGACGGTTTGGATCCTGCCCGCTTGCGGTGTGGTGGCGGCCTTTGGCTCCAAACACCTATGGCGATTCGGGCGCCATGTCTCGGCCCTAACTTCGAACCCGCCGGTCGACGGAAGTCTGTGGCTGATCGCCGACCTGCTTTTCTTGTGGATCGTGCTCGCCGCAGTGCTGAGGGTCACCTGGGTCGGCTCGACTCCGATCGTCGGCATTCCGATATTGGCCCTATTGGAAGGTTACGGCCTGCTGCTGATTCCCCATTTGATCGGTGTGGTCGTGCGCAGCCGGCGATTGGAGTGGGCTGACCTCTATCGAAATCGCTGATCTTCCGGACTAGCCGCCCGGGCTAGGAATCATTCTCCGAAGAGGGCGCTTCCCCGTCTTCAACCTGCTTTTCCACCGGAAGCTCGAGCTCCGGCGGGTTGAGCAGGAGATCTAGGATTTGCTCCGTGTCCTCGAAACGCTCCATGGCGATCTTCAAATCCGGGTCGTCCGGCACCGACCCCAAGGTCGTGGTGGCTTCGCGGATGGTCCGGCAAGCAGGCTCCATGGCAGCGTGAACCCTACAAGCCTCCGGCGGCGGTAGGGTCGCTTCCACCACCGCCACTCGATTTTTCCAAATCTGACCCCAAGCGCCCCACCGCCGCTTGGCACGTTCTGCTTTCTGCGGACGATTCGAGTCCATGGCCTTGAAGCTCGGAACCTCCGATCGCCCCTCGGCGATCAGGGTCTGAAGTTTGGGAATCGCGCCATGTACCGCATCACCCACCTCCACCAGGGACCACGTCGGAGCTTTGGGCACCACCACTTTGGGCGGCGGATCTATAACCGTCGACAGGGATTCCGGTCCGCCCCCCTCGAGCGAGACTGCCGAAGCATCGGCGGGACCTGTGGTGAAGGAGGCGGACAGCCAATGACGAGCCTCGTCGGTCAGGGGCTCTCGAGCCGCGAAGAGAATCACGGCCCCTAAAACCACCACCACCGCGCTGATCGCCCAAACCGCCGGCCGCGACAATCCACCCGGAGATCTCAAAACACCGCTCTGTGACGGCTGGGGTCGACGTTGAAGGGGTCCGGTAGACAAGGGTTCGTCCTTCGTGGGCAGCCTCAGCCCGACAGGGGTCGGCGGGAGATCGACCTGAGGCGATTTCTGGTCAAGACTTCGAAGAAAGCTAACATAGGCGCCTACCACAGAATCAAGCGGTCTAGTAGGATGCCCCTGTCAACTTCTGGCTCTGCGTCCCCCCACCGCCGTCGGCGACAGCCGTCGAGTCAGGGTTTACCGCGATGCCGGAACCGACCCAGCTCGACGATCGAATAGACAGCACAGGCAGCGAAGCCGTCGATTTCCTGGTCCTTTCGCCGGCTTCTGGAGGATATTGGTGATGACCGACACAAGAACCGAAACCGACAGCCTCGGCAAAATCGAGGTTCCGTCCGAAGTTTACTACGGAGCCCAGACCGAGAGAGCGCGGCAAAATTTCCCGGTTTCCGGGCAGACTTTTCCCCATCGCTTCATCGCCGCCCACGCGTTGATCAAACGCGAGGCGGCTCGGGTCAACAAGAGCCTCGGCATCGTGCCCGACGACATCGCCGACGCGATCGTGGGCGCTGCCGATGAGGTCATCGCCGGTGATCTGGCCGGAAACTTTCCCCTCGACATTTTCCAAACGGGCTCCGGCACCTCGACCAATATGAACGTCAACGAGGTGATCTCGAATCGGGCGATCGAAATGATGGGCGGGCAGATGGGCTCCAAATCGCCCGTGCATCCCAACGACCACGTCAACGCCGGCCAATCGTCCAACGACACCATCCCCACGTCCATTCACGTCTCCGCCTACGGTGCGGTGGCAGAGGACCTGGAGCCGGCTCTCGAACAGCTGGCGGTCGCGCTCGAAAACAAGGCCAAGGCTTTTGACCATGTGGTCAAAATCGGTCGGACCCACCTCCAAGATGCCGTTCCGGTTCGCCTCGGCCAAGAATTCTCCGGTTACGCCCAACAGATCCGTAACGGCATTGCGCGTCTGCAAGCGGCCAAACCCCGGCTCGCCGAGCTCGCTTTGGGTGGCACGGCGGTCGGCACGGGTTTGAACGCACCCCCGGGATTCTCCGCCAAGGTCATCGCCGGCATGGCCGAAACCACCGGCCATCCTTTTGTTCAGGCACCGAATCTCTTTGAAGCATTGGCCGCCAAGGACGCCGCGCTCGAGCTGTCGGGCGCGCTCAAAACCATCGCCGCCTCGCTGGCCAAAATCGCCAACGACATCCGCTGGTTGGGCTCCGGACCCCGTTGTGGCATCGGCGAGATTGCTTTGCCCAGCCTGCAGCCCGGCAGCTCAATCATGCCCGGTAAAGTGAATCCGGTGATCCCGGAAATGGCGTTGATGGTGGCGGCTCAAGTGGCCGGCAATGACACCACTCTCGGCATTGCGGCCATGTCCGGCACCTTTGAACTGAATGTGATGATGCCGGTGATCGCGTTCAACTTGCTGCAAAGCATCGAGATTCTGGCCAACGGCTCGCGCTTGATGGCCGAACGGTGTGTCGACGGTTTGGAAGCCAACGAAGAGCGGTGCAAGGAACTGGTGGAGGGTAGCCTGGCCATGTGTACGTCTTTGGCTCCCATCATCGGTTACGACCAAGCCGCGTCGATCGCCAAAGAAGCGTTTAAGACCGGTAAAACCGTCCGCCAGATCGCGGTCGAGCGGCAGGTGCTTCCCACCGATGAGCTCGAGCGGGTTTTGGATCCGCGGAGCCAAACCGAAGGAGGCATTCAGGGCTGAGCTTTCCAGCAAGCAGGATGGTCTTTCGCCGGCCAGACCGACATTTTGTATTCTTGGCCGGCCCAGGCCGGCACGTGGGTTTCTTGGCCGGCCCAGGCCGGCACGTGGGTTTCTTGGCCGGCCCAGGCCGGCAAAAAAAAACCTGCCTCGGGACGAGACAGGTATCGGGACATTGGAAATTTCTTATCGTGGCGCCGTAGCGCCAAGGGGCTAAGCCCCCGTTTTTCTTTTTTAGCGGGTCGCGATCTTCGCTCCCGCAGTCGCTCTAAACGACATCTATTAAGATAGCAAAGCGCGTGCCAGACATCCGGCGAATCGTCGAAATCCTACGGCGACTCGTCTCAGCTCGCTAAACGCTCATGAGCAAAGGCTTTGAGCGCTGTTCTTTCGATTGAAGCTTTAACTGTTGATGGCTAAGCATCCCGTTGTCACGATCAGAACTGAGAATTTGAATTCTCAGTTCTGAGAATGGCGGAGGCTAAAGGACCCGTATTTCCGATGGCATACCGAATCCTTGCCCGATTCGACGACCAGACTATTCGAGCCACTTTGCACGATGGTCGGAACGTGCTCGGCTCCGACCCTTCGTGTGATATTTGTCTTCCTAATCCGACCGTTTCCCGTAGGCATGCCGCCATCGTCGTGACCGGCACGCAGACGGATCTCGAGGACCTGAAGTCCACCAACGGCACCCTGCTACGATCCCAACGGATCGACACGGCGCCTTTGGGGACTGGGGATATCTTCGTCATCGGACGGGTCGTGGTCTTGCTCGAAGAGGTTCCCGATGACGATCTCGAAGTCGGCATCGGCGTGGGTCGTCACGGCGATCCGTCGGGTGTGGTGGCATTCGACAATGAGGATCTGACCGAATCCTTCTCGCCCTTGGACCACTTCACCCTCGACCACCTGCCTCGCCTGCTGGATCGGCTCACCTCTGAGACCGACCGTCACAAAATCGCCCAGCTGGCGGGTTTCGCCCTATACGAAACCATGCCGGTGACCGCCGTGGAGCTGATCGAGGTTTTCGACGGCGAGAAAGGTGTGCTCTACGAGGCCCAGGGCCCCGAAGGCGATCCCGAGGAGTCCACCTGGGTGGAAGTCGCCAACGCTCGCATCCAGCTGCGCGCCCGCTTCTTCAAGAAAGCCCACGCCGAGCATTACCGTCCGGTGGTCGAGTCGATGCTGCACATCGTGACCGTCGCCGATCGAATGCAAAGCGGCGAAGCACCCGTGGTCGTCCCCCACGTCTCCAAAGCGGAACGTCCCCAACCCCCTTCGGTCGAGCCGGAGGTGCAAAGGATCTACGAGCAGGCAGAGCGAGTTTCCAGGGGTGATGTCGGGGTCATGATCTACGGTGAATCCGGCACCGGCAAAGAAGTGCTGGCCAACTTCATTCACGGCGCCTCGCCGCGCTCGGAAAAATCCTTGGTGGCCATCAACTGCGCGTCCCTACCCAAGGATTTGCTCGAAGCCGAGCTATTTGGAGTCGAAAGGGGCGTGGCCACCGGTGTCGAGGCGAGGGCCGGAAAATTCGAGTCCGCCGACGGTGGCACTCTCTTCCTCGACGAAATCGGCGACATGGCCGCCGAAACTCAGGCCAAAATCCTGAGGGTTCTCCAGGAAAAAGAAGTCTTCCGCTTGGGTGGGCACACTCCGCATCCTGCCCGCTGCCGAATCATTGCCGCCACCAACCGCCCGATTCAGAAAATGATCCAAGACGGCGTGTTTCGCGCGGACCTCTACCACCGCATCGCCACCTGGGAAGTCGAGCTGCCGCCCCTACGGCGTCGACGCCAAGACATCCCCAACCTCGCGGCCTACTTCCTCAGCCAGGAAGCGGCGCGCTACGGCATTCGGGTACGTGGCATTTCCCGCGCCGCCCTCAGGTCCTTACGACGTTATCGCTGGCCGGGCAATATTCGTCAGCTGAAAAACGAAATCTCACGCTCGGCCCTCTTCTTGGAAGATAAAGAGCTACTCGACACGGGTCGTCTCTCGGCAGCGATCCGCGGCCAGCAACCGACCCAAATCGGCGGTTCCCTCTCCGAGGTGCTCGAAGCCGTGGAACGGGACGAAATTACCTCAGCCCTCGACGCCTGCGGCGGCGACACCACGGCCGCCGCCGAGCAGCTGCAAATCAGTCGCCCCACGCTCTATCGAAGGATCAAGAGCCTGGGCATCGACATTCCAACCGGCAAGGACTAACCGATGGATCCCGGCTCGATCGTCGTCGTGCATCTGGTGGAGCCGTCCGAGAAGTATTGGGGACTGCTGAAGGACCTCACCTTCGCCGGCGTCACCTTGCGAGCGATCAATCTCGACAGCCTAGACGATTGGATGCGCTCCATCGCCTACGAAGAGGAATACGCCGGCCTTGGAGCGGCGACGATCTTCTTTCCCTTGCGCCGGGTCGAGCGCATGTTCCTCGACGAATCCGTGGGGCAAATCGAAAGCCTGGATCAAATGTTCAAGCGCCGGACCGGCCGATCCGCCAGGTCCTACTTCGACCCCGAGCCGGAAGGCCCCTACGACACAAATTAGCCAGGTCCGAGCAGCCTCAGAACGGAATCGTGTGGTCGTCTACCGCAGGCTGGTTGAAATCGTAAGACACTGCCTCGCCGCCGTTGAAGCGGATAAAACCATCGGCCACCATGGCTTCGATGACGTGATCCGGATTCGCTGTGAGCTTCTTTCCCTTCAAGAACGACTGGATATGCTTGCGCAGGGATGCCCTTTTTCCAGGGTTACCCCCCTTTGGTCTGAGTAAGCTCCTGAACTGATCCGCCACCAATCGTTTGCTCGCGTCGATTTTCTTCGCCGGCTTCTGTGCCGGTTTCTTTGAGGAGGGCGCCTCGGACAGCAGGCGACGCGCAGATCGCCCGTAACTCTGCAGAAGTTCGACAACCCTCTCCAAATCTTTGTCACGGGAGAGAATCGAGAACTCCGTATCCTCCGGCATCGTTTCCAAAAGTCGACCCGCCCAAAATGCCAAACCGAAATCGGCGGCATTCTTGCTCGCCTCCATGGCGACCAACTCGAATTTTCCGGCCTCGAAGATTTTGGCGAAAACCGGGACCAAGCTGAGACCGATTCTCGGTTCGGTCCCGGCATAACAACCGACAATACGAGAAAAGCCCTCCAGTCTCTCACCGAGACCGGCCATTTCATTCGGGCAATTGTCCAGGTCAATCAGCAGGACCTGACGGCCCTGGCTTTGGTCGGATGTGTCGTTCATCGTTTTTAATACCAGATCAAGCCTTGATCACGGTCGTTTTCGACCGGCCCTCAATTCGTCTCTCTATGTGGAATCTGCCAACACTGCTCGACGTCGATTCTACCGCTTTGTAGATCCTTCACGTCTCGGTCGAGTTGGATGTAGCCCCGTTCGGAGGTGCGGCGTCGCGGCGCCCGCTGGGGTAGCTCCGCAACCCCAGGCTTTGGAAAACAGCCCTTTCAGGGCAGAAGATACTACCCCCGGCACATTCCGTACCCCGAAGGGGTTCCTACCCCCAGCCCGGGGTTGCGCTCCGCGCTACCCCGGCGACTACTTCGTTCATCGGCTTGATCTCGCGGCGACCCACGGTTCGGGCGGCGACCCACCGGTTCGGTCGTCGACCACCGGTTCGATGTCGCGTCGGCCGCTGGGGTAGCTGCGCAACCCCAGGCTTTGGAAAACAGCCCTTTCAGGGCAGAAGACATGGCGCGCAATCTTCACGCACCCAGAGTTCGCGCAGCGCTACCTCGACTCGACTTGAATGTTGATCTGCCTGCCGTGGCGACGGGCGGAGATCAACAAATCCGCGTCGTCATCCTGGACCGTGCCGTTTTCTAGGTTGGCCTCGATCTCCACACGCTCATGGCTGGGCCCGCCCAGATCGACTCGGAATCGTTGGGAGACTTCGCCGCCGGTGCTCGGCCAGACGAGGGTCACCGGGCCCCGGTAGAAGGCCATGGCCCACACGGCGAGGGGCCAATCGGGCGTCCGGGCGACGGTCACTCGCAGTGGACGGCCCCGGTCCGCACCTTCGTCGAGCTGGGTCCACAGCTCCCACCCTTCGAGCTGGAGTCGTTTGCACAGGCGCCGGGAATCTTGGCCGAGGGTCCAGCTTAGGGGCAGGGTTTTGAATAGGAAAATTCGGCCCAAGAGCTCGATGGCTGCTCGGGGGGCGGCTGCCACCCATCGGCGACTGGATATCCGCTCAGCTTTCTGTTCCGTTTCGGTCATAGCGGGCAAGATAACATTCCGGGATGAGTCGCGGGAGAGCATGGTCCAACGCTCACAGGTTAAGCACCTGTAGTTGGCTGTAAAATGGTTCGGCTAAGGACGAAGAAATCGCAGGAAACGGAAACGATCCGATTTCGAATCGCACCAGGAGATCATGAGTCAAGAACACCTCCACTCCTCGAAAGAGCATGAGCCCCAGAGCTGGGATGTCGTGATCGTCGGCGGTGGTCTCGCCGGCTTGACCCTCGCTCGCCATTTGTTGTTGGAAACCGATCGCCGGGTCTTGTTGCTCGAAAAGAGAGATGAGCTGCCCACGCGCCGACAGAAAGTCGGTGAGTCGAGTGTGCAGCTGGCGGGTTGGTATTTTTCCAAGGTCCTCGACATGGAGACTCACCTCCTGCACCAACACTTTATGAAGTACAACTTGCGGTTTTACTGGCCAACCGGTGAAGGGCGTTCCTTCGAGGATTATTCGACGTCCTATATTCGGTCGTTCTCCAATGTCGCCAGCTATCAATTGGATCGCAATGTCTTCGAAGCGGAGCTGCTGAGGCTCAATCGACTGGACGAGCGTTTCGAGTGCCGGCTGGGGGTTTCGAAGCTCGATGTCGAACTCAATGGCTCCGGACATCGGGGCTCGGGGCATCGCATCGTTTGTGGATCCGACGACGAGCAGCGCACGGAAATCCACGCGGACTGGGTGGTCGACGCCACCGGCCGGCGGCGCTGGCTGACCAAACACCAACAATCTCAACGGCCGACGTCGATTCGTCACGGCTCGTTTTTTTGGTGGGTAGACGGTCTGGTCGATGTCGAG
This sequence comes from uncultured bacterium, assembly GCA_965366625.1. Lineage (GTDB taxonomy): Bacteria > Acidobacteriota > Thermoanaerobaculia > Multivoradales > J023 > JAUIJL01. Next base: position 28,679 of record CBDUGP010000056.1, on the reverse strand, counting down.
ACCTTGACCGACTTGAGCCCTTCCCAACGGCGCAAACACGTCCACAGAAGGTTCACCGGCCATTTACCCTCGTGGGTCGCCACCAACCATTTCGCCGACGAAGGGCTTTGGTTCTGGATCATTCCCTTGCGCGGTAAAACCAGCTTGGGTTTGGTCTACGACCAAAGCGTGGTCGATTGGAAAGATGTGAATTCGGCGGAAAAGGCGACTCGATTCATCTGCGAGCGCTTTCCCGCCTTGGCCCGGGACTTGCCACAACGGGAGGTGGTGGACTTCGGGGGATTCAAGGACTTTTCCTACGATTGCGGCCAGACCCTCTCAGCAGACCATTGGGCCATGACCGGCGAATCCGGCCGCTTCAGCGATCCTCTCTACAGCCCGGGCAGCGACCTGATCGCGATCTACAACACCTTGATCGTCGACGCGATCCAAACCGAGGATTCCGAAGAGCTGAAGCGCAAATGCCAGACCTATGAATCCCTGAACAAAGCGGTATTTCAGGCTTATTTACCCTCCTACTCGATGTCCTATGAATGCCTGGGGGATCAGGAGTGCTTCGCCCTGAAATACGTTTGGGAGCTGACGATTTATTTCGGGATTTACGTGTTTCCGTTCGTCAACGAGCTGTTGACGGATCGACGATTCACGATCGGATTCCTGCGCCAATTTTCCCGTCTCGGACCTTGGAATCGCACCATTCAACAAACCCTGACGACCTTTTACCGCTGGAAGAAGGAGCATCGTTCAGCCGTCGAGAGCCCGCGTTTCTTCGACTTCACCGAAATCGACACCCTGCGCCGTGCGGAGAAAACCTTCTATGAGGTGGGGCTCGAAGCGCCGGAGGCCAAAAAGGTGCTCACCCGCCAGGTGGACGAACTCAAAGAGCTGGCCCTCTTCATCGTCGCCCACGTATCGGCGGAAATGCTCGACGAGCCGAAGATCTTGTTTAGCCGAGCCTTCGTGCAGGCCTTGGATCTGGAGTCGGGCACCTTCGATCTGGAACAGATCCGCGCCCTTTGGCAGCGGGTGCGGGATCAACCGGAAATGCAGTCTTGGTGCTTGGACCCTTGTGTGCTGGATCGATTCCGAACCAAAACACACGACTCCGTTCCGGACCTGACTGCGGAGATGGCGACGTTAGAGGAAAAAGCATCATGACCGGCACCGTCGACCGAATCACCACCACTGAGCCGACGGACCTAGCCCCGGCCATGGATCGCCTCTTCGACATCGACATCGTCGAACGGGACGAGCCGATCACCACGATCGAAGGCACGATCCCGCCCTACGTCCGAGGCAGCTACTATCTGGCCGGCCCCTCCCGATTCAAAGTCGGCGACGTGAGCTATCGCCATTGGCTCGACGGGGACGGCACCGCAACCCGCCTTAATTTTTCCAGCTCCGGCGTGCATTTGACCCACCGATTCGTGCACACCACCAAATTTAGCCAAGAGCTGGAAGACGGGCGGGCTCTTTTTCGGACCTTCGGCACCTCCTTCGAGGGGGATTGCCTCAAGATGGGCATCGGTCTCGAATCCCCCGCCAACGTCAGCGTTTTCCGTTTTAGGGATCAGCTCTTGGCCTTCGGCGAGCAGGGCCTGCCTTTCGCCCTCGACCCGGAAACCTTGGAAACCCGGGGCGTGCACACCTTCGACGGACGGCTGAACCAGGTCAGCCCCCTTTCGGCTCATCCCTGCTTCACCACCGAGGGCGGCGACCTGCTGAATTTCGGCGTTTCTTTTTCACCTCGTCAGCCGTCGCTGACCCTCTACCGATTCTCCGCCGCGGACGGCGGGCTCGTCTATCGCCGTCGACATCCCCTGCCTTATCCGTGCTCGATTCACGACTTCATCATCAGCGATCGGCTGGCGATTTTCTTCCTGTCGCCCTATCTGCTCGATGTCGGCGCCATGCTCGCCGACGGCAAAAGCGTCATGGAAGCGTTGTCCTGGTGCCCGGAAAAAGGGTCGGAGCTGTTGATTCTCGATCTCGAACGCGGCGATCCCGTGGCCCGCATTCCGGCGGGCGACAAATATTGCCTACATTTGATCAACGCTTTTGATCGGCCTTTCAACGAGCCGTCCGACGAGCCGTCCGAGGCCAGACCCAAGCAAGTGACCGTGGACCTCTTCGAGCTCGATCGCCCCGTTTACGATCAATACCAGCCCCTGCCCGACCTTTTCGCCGACGCTCCGGCGGGTCGTCCACGACGATTCGTGATCGATCTGGACCGACAGGAAATCGTCGAAAACAAGGTTCTCGACTACCCCCTTTGCGCGGATTTTCCGGCCATCGACCCGCGTTTGAGCCATCGCCCCTACGACGATTTTTGGATGTTGGGCATTTCGAAAACCGGCCGAGCCGGACGAAAATTTTTCGACCGTCTCGAACGTCTCTCATGGTCCGGCGCAGCGTCCCATTGGCAGGCCCCGGAAGGCACCTATTTGGGCGGCGAGCCGGTGTTCGTGCCCGATCTCGCGACCGACGGCGCCGGCTGCGTGTTGTGCCAGGCCTTTGACGCGCTCAGGGGAAAAGGTGAGTTTCTACTCTTTGAGGCTCACCGAGTGGAAAATGGGCCTTGTGCCCGTCTATCCTTGGATCACCCAATTCCCTTGGGATTCCACGCCTCGTACTATCCCGACGAGATATTAAGCCCCGACTCGCATTCCTGAGACCTAGGAGCCACCATGCCCGACTCAGCCGGTTATCGAGAGATCGAACGCGCACGTGCCACCCGTTTCGAGACCCTCGAGCTGGTGGACGGTCTCGACCAAGATCAAATCGACTTTGCCGCCGACGAAAAGTCCTGGTCCCTCGGCCAGGTCTTAGACCACCTACTCAAGGTCGATGGGCTGTACATGAAGAATATCGATCGCTTGGTGGCTCGCAAGAAGGCGGGCAAAATGCCTTTCGTGTATCGCGGCATCAATAGCGTGATGCCATTGCCCAAACCCATGCGTTGGGTGGCGCCGCTGTTCGAGATTCCGTTCGCATTGCCCAACAGCCTGATCCCGAGCGCCTTGCGGCATAAAGTGAGCGCCAATCGCAAGCTTCCTCTCAAAGCGCCCGACGCCTTCATCCCGAGCGCCGGACGTCCGATCGCCGAGCTGCGGCAAGACTTACGCGGAATGGTCGACAAGCTCGACCGCCTGGAATCCGAGGATATCGATCTGCGCAAGCTCTACTATTACAACCCGGTGCTCGGATTGGCCACGGTGCCCAGCGCAATCGAATTCGTGGCGGTTCACGAACAGCGCCACCAAGGCCAGCTACGCGAAATCCTGTCGAATCCCGACCTGCCCCGAAGCGCCTGATCCAAACTTACCCCTTTAGGGCTTGAAGTCGTGAAACTTGTTTTTGACGACAAAATCATGATATAACCTGCCGCGACAGCACATCGATCCAACATCCCCGGCTTCGATCCAGCCTGAGACGATCCACGTCCATTGGAGATACAACCATGACCTTGACCGGACACCAGCTTCTAGGCTTCGGCTCCTCACGCCAAGGCGACCAAGAATTTCGCGGCGTCGATCCCCGGAACGGCGAGACCTTTGATCCCCCGTTCACCGATGCCACCGACCAGGAGGTCGATCGCGCTTTGGAGCTCGCGAGCCAGGCCTTTTCCGCCATGTCGGAAATCGATCGGCCTTCACGGGCGGCGTTCCTGGAGCAAATCGGCCAGAATCTGCTCGATCTGGGGGACGGACTGATCGATCGGACCAGCGCCGAAACCGCCCTGCCCGAGGCTCGGCTCCAGGGGGAGCGCGGCCGAACCGTTGGACAGCTGAACTCTTTTGCCGAAGTGGTGCGCGAAGGCTCGTACCTCGGAGCACGCATCGACCACGCCCAGCCGGACCGCCAACCCTTGCCCAAACCCGACATTCGCCGAATGCTCGTGCCCGTGGGTCCGGTGGCCATCTTTGGTGCCTCAAATTTCCCCCTGGCTTTCTCGGTGGCCGGTGGTGACACGGCCTCGGCCCTGGCTGCCGGCTGCCCCGTGGTGGTGAAAGGGCATCCCAACCATCCCGGCGCTTCCGAAATGGTCGGCCGGGCGATCGTCGAGGCCGCCGAGAAAACCGGCATGCCCGAAGGCATCTTCTCCCTCGTGCAGGGAACCGGCCATGGGGTCGGCCTCGCCTTGGTGCGCCACCCGGCGACCGCTGCAGTCGGTTTCACCGGCTCCCTGCGTGGGGGTCGCGCCCTCTTCGACGCTGCGGCCGCGCGCCCGCTTCCGATACCGGTCTACGCCGAGATGGGCTCCACCAACCCCCTCTTCCTGCTGCCCGACAAGCTCGAAGCCGAGGCGGAAGCCTTGGCAGACGGTCTGCTGGGCTCGGTCACCCTGGGTGCCGGCCAGTTCTGCACCAATCCCGGTTTGATCTTCGTCGTTGAAGGTAGCGCCGCCGATCGCTTCATCGATCGTCTAACGAACCAGCTCGGCGCCGCCGCCGCGGGCACCATGTTGCACGCCGGAATTCGCCAAGCCTTCGACGCCGGGGTCGAGACCCTCGCCGAGTTCGACGGCGTGGAGCTGCGGGCGCGGGGAGGAGGCTCGGCGGCCGGCCCGTGTGCAGCCTGTCCCGCCCTGCTGGTCACCGACTCCGCCACCTTCCGCAGTCGCGCCGAGCTACGGGAGGAAGTCTTCGGACCCGCGACCCTGGTGGTGCGATGCGCCGACGAATCCGAGCTGTGCGAGCTCGCCGCCGGCCTCGAAGGCCAGCTCACGGCCACCCTGCACGGCCTGGAGTCGGACCTCGATCGTCTGCCGAAGCTGCCCCGAATCCTGCAACATAAAGCGGGCCGGGTGCTGCTCGGCGGATTCCCGACCGGAGTCGAGGTCTGCCCGTCCATGCAACACGGTGGCCCCTACCCCTCCACCACAGACCCACGCAGCACCTCCGTCGGCACCGCGGCCATCGACCGTTGGCTGAGGCCCGTGGCCTACCAGGGATTCACCCAGAAAATGCTGCCCAGCGAGCTACGGGACGGCAACCCCGACGGCATCTTGAGGCTGGTCGACGGCAGCTGGTCGCGGGACTGAAGCAAAGCCGAAATGGTCGGCCGGGCGATCGTCGATCGTTACCCCGAAGGGGTAGCATTCCAAAGCCCAGGACAAGCGAAGCGCCGTCCTGGGTTGCGGCGATCATCACGTCCCAAACCCCAACGGGGTTTTATAAACGATGGCACCACCCATATGGGTTCAATCGCACGAATCGCGTCTGTGCAAAGCATTTATAGAACCCCTTCAGCCCGTGGCGGGCCTAGCCGGCCACACGGCCCAGCGGATCCGATTCGAGGTCTAGGCCGAGAATCGAGTCCACGGCGATGCCGATCTGCGGATCGGCGTCGCCGTCTTCCACGACAAAGGTCGCGCGACGCCCTTTCCAGGGTCGCAGATCCCATTTCAACATGTGGATGCGACCGTTGCCTCGGCCGGTCCAGCTGAGCACCCGGCGATCCTCGACCCACATCTGCACCCCGGTGGTGGGTCCGCCGGCATCGAGAATCGACATCACCCACCGGTCGTCCTGGATCACGAAGGGACGGCTCGCCAAGCGTTGCTTGCCACTCAGACCCAGACTGCTGGCGACGCCTTTTCCTTGGGCCATCTGAGGCCCGAATCGCCGGATCAGCTCTTCGGTCGAACGCACCATGACCTGCCCCTCCGGCTGCCAAAACGAGTTCAGGGTCGGTGATTCGAAATCGTCGATCCAACGTGGGGAACCATAGATCCGCGGCCGTGGATCTCGCATCTGGAGCGCGCCGTTTTCATCACGATCTATAGCTTGGAGCCGTGCCCGCCGTCCACGCCACGGATAGACCGGAAAGGCCCGTCGTTGGGCTGTGGAGCTGGGGGAACGACCATCAATTTCCGCCACCACCCAACCGTCCACCACCAGCTGCAACAGGGTGTGGGGCGAGGAGCCGGCGAAATCGAGCACCAGCTCATCGAAGTCAAGGGTCATCTCCCGACTCCACGCGTAACCCAAACCCTGCCGATTTTCAAAGGGGCGTCCGCGAATCGTCCAACCTTCGGCGAGCCGTTGCGGTCGGCCTACCTGCGAGCCCCGGATGCCCTGTGTGCCCTGTTGTGTGCCCTGTGTGCTCACTGCCGGCTCTGGGACCTGTTCGGGCACCGCTGACACCCGGGGCAACCATTGCTGCTCATAAAGCTCGCGGTCCATGAAGAGCCAAAAATAGGGTGGTGCTTGTCTGACCGCAATGAATCGCTCGAACATGCGCGCCGGGGGCCGATCCCGTGACGCCGACATCACCACGAAGTCCGGTTTATATTGCTCGATCATCGAAAACCAGCCCGTCCGCCGACCTTCCGGGCCGTGGTAGTAAATTCCCTTGCTCACCAACCCGGCGGCATCGATCGCCCGTTGGCCCGTGCGAAAGGTCAAAAAGCCCGGCTCCTGAGTCAGTACGGAAGTCCCTTGCAGCCCATGGGCGGTGATGAAACCGGCAAAATCGTCGTAGGCCTTGATCTTGTCTTGGATCCGCTTGCGTTCGTAGGCGTTACACCGGGCATCCACCCGTTCGCTAAGGCCGAAGAGTGTGAAGAGCAAGACACCGATACACAGGCTGGTCGCCAGCCGGCTGACCCGGGCCTCCATTTGCGAGCCGGGAGTCGCGGCTCGGCCCTCAACCCACCATCGGGTCGCCAATCCCCAACCGGCGAATGCGAACATCAACATCAGAAATAGGCTCGGTAAGTGGTACCACTGGTGGCGCGGAGGCGGCCCGATCAAGGCATAACCCAAGGTCGACAGACCGACCATGGCCGGCAACATCAAAAGAGCGGGACGCAAGCGCAACCACAGGGGCCCCAGGGCCAACGCGGGAAGCAAAAGCAAACACGTCCATCCGATTTCCACAGGCCGTGACAACTGACCGAACCCTTCTTTCAACGGGCTCAGCAACACTGAAATCTGGAAACCGGCGGTGGCCGCCAAATAGGTCCAGATGTCGGAATCTCCGGCTTTTGCCCCCAAGGTGTTGGGAAAAATCGAGCCGAAATAATATTGGGCAAAAGCCAACCAGCTGCCGAAAATCAAAAAGGCGATGGACGCTTCCGTCCATGGGAGACGTCGCCTTTTCGCCCATAGAAAACAACCGATCACCACGCAGATCAGCACGCCGTCATAGCGATTGAGGCAGAGGAGCCCCAGCAAAATCCCAAGAATACCGGGGCGGACCGAACGCAGAGCAGCCCACGCCGACAGCACGATCAAAAAAAGGTGCAGGGTGGTTTCCATGCCGAAATAGGACAGGGCCTCACCCGCGGCCCAAGCGGTGGAAAGGGCGAAGAAAACACCGGCATTGGGCAGGCCTTGGCGACGCAAGACCCAGGCTCCCACCCAACCCGAGCCGGCCAACGCAGCCGCGTAGATCCAACTGGCCAAGGACACGACATCCAACCCGAGTCTGGCCCCAAAGGCCAAAATTAAGGTCAGCAGGGGGGCCGAGGTGCCGAGAACCCGTTCGCCGGGATTGAAGACAAACCCTTGGCCCTCGGCGAGATTCTGGGCGTAGCGAAAAGTGATGTAGGCGTCCTCGAAATGGTAGGAACTCATACCGCCCACATGGGCGATCGTGGTCCAAACCAAAATGCCTAGAAGAAGACCGTCACGTAACAGGCCGGCTTTGTCGATGGACCCTGCCCAAAACTGGAATCTCGTCGGCTCCCACAGCGACTCCCACCACAGGGCGGTCGGTGGCGATTCAGCACCGGGCAAGAATGAATGGGCACGTGGCTGAGCAGAACGAGCCGGGGACCTGCGAATGGCTTGGAAGAGCATGACCGCATTATTATGCGCCTAAAGCATTTTTTCAAATAAAGAATGGTCCTGCGTCATCAAAGTGAGGCTCAGCTGCTGATTCCCGACTCGACCCAAGAGGGCAGGGCATCCCGGGCCAACCAATCGGGAATTTGGCGCCAGGTCACGAGAGAGCCCGTGACCACGTTGTAATTCTGCAAGAACTGGCGGATCAGAAAGTCGATTTCGAGCTGTTTTTTGGTGATACCCAACCGGCGCCCCGCCAATCCCCCGGTCATCAAATTTGCCATACCCACATAAGCGTCCACGGGTCCGACGGAGGTCCTCGGCTCCCCCGGACGAGCGCGGGGTCGCTCAGGGTCGACGAACGGCCGGATCAGGCGCGACGCCAGCCCGAAGCTCATGGCGTCGGCGGCCCGGACACCCAAGTCGACGGGATCGGCGGCCAAATTCAGGATCTTGTCCGGCCGGTCGGCAACGAACGCCATGCGCGACAAGACCTCACCGTCGGGACGGGCTTCGAATTCGAACAGCTGAAAGCCGAAATCAAACCGACCCGGGCCGTAGGTGAAAAGCTTTTTCGCCGGGTTGGGCAGAAAGCCGTAACCGAAACCGAATCGCCCCAGTTCCCCCGGTGATGAAAGCTCTTGGTCGATCACGAAGTCGGGGCTGATCACCACGTAAGTGGATTCCGGCACCGGCAAAACCCCGTGGGGTTGGTCGAGGCCGAACGGCGCGAGCTGGAATTGAAAGCCGAAGATCTCCACCTTCAGAATCACCCAGGCATAACGCATGGGCAGATCCCGCAAATCGACCACCGCAAAACGCTCCGCTTCGGGAAATCTACCGATCTCGCCGTCGAGGGTTTTAAAAAAGACCTGCTCGAATCCAAAACCCCGGCTCCGGCTCTCCCCCGGATCGCCCCAAGCCAAGGGTTTGAGCCACCACGGCAACGAGCCCTGATGTCCGCGGGCATAGACCTCCGGAACGCTGAAGTCCGAGACCCGCATGAAATATCTCAGCACGAATTCGCGGATTTGATCCCGCATCCAGAGCGCCGACTGCCGACGCAGCTCGCTCGTATCCTCCCCCGGGTGACGACCGGCCGCGGTCTTGGGCCGATCGTAGAATTGCTCTTGGACCACGCCCATCACCTGGGTGGCTCCACGGTCCGTGGCTCCACGGTCCGGATCCGGTGGGCATACATCGTGGGGCAAATCCGCTTCGGAAAAAAAGCCGAAGCTACCGTCCGGGCGATTGAAGGTGGTGGTGAGAGGAAATCGATCCCGATAACCGTCGTCTTCGTCGATGGCTTGCCACCAATCCCTCAACGCCAGGGATCGTCGCAGGCTATCTTCGACCCGGTCGAGGACCTCCTGCTCTTCGCGTGTTGGGATGGGATCGATCATCTTGCCGGATCCCGAAAGATCAGAATCCACACCAACAAGCCCAGAAGACCGAGAATCCCCACCCCAACCACTTCGAGCTTCGGCTGCGTCACAACGATCGTCGGCAAGGCGAGCGCCACCGCCACCCAACCGAGAACCGCGCCGATCAAAGCTTGGGCCGACGAACCGAGTCTCGATGGCGACCGTTGGAGCGGCTCAACCTGCCGGTGGATCGATTCCTTGGGATCGAGCAGATGCTCCAACGCCTGGGGCAAGTCGAGCAAGGCGGTGGCATAACGTTTGGCGGCCGACGGCAGGGCTCGTGGCTCGGTCAACAAGCGCAGCTGATTCCAGCCCGCTCGCCATTGCAGGGCATCCAAGGCCTCGTGCACGGCGTCGTAACCTTCCGTGTTCTGTGTCTCTCGGCTGCGCAGGATCAAGGCACGGAAAAAGTCGCACCAGACATCTGGAATGCGAAAACCCGCCTGCGCACAAGCTCGCCAATGGTGAATCGCCATCTCTGCCAACGAATCACCGGCTCGGGTCCAGCTGCCGTCGCGAAAGGGCACGGAGTATCGAAAGGCGGAGCGTAAAGCACGATGCTGCTCGCCGGTGCCCCAGCTCGGCGGTGGATCCAGTTCCCGCACCAGGATCTGATAACAGCGATCCGGCTCCTGACGAGCCAAAGCGCGCAAATAATCCCAGACCCGCAAGCCTTGACCGGCGGCCGGCTCGGCAAAGGTGCCGTCCACCAGCACCACCCGGCCTCGACTATCCAAGATCCACTGGGCGGAAACCGGAAATAGGCCGCCGGTCACCACCGCCTGCAACCAAACGTCGACCGCCCGACGGGTCAAGGCACGCAGCGCATGCCGACGTTGAGCTTCCGATTCCTCTGTCGCCTTAGCGGCCACCGGCATTTCGAGCACCAAAAGCCCATCCGTCGACAGCTCCGGGTCCACCCGCGGTAGCTGCAAATCGTCGATTCGCTCAGCTTCTGTCGCCAAACGTTGCAGGCGATCGATCTGAGCCCAAGGATCCAATCTGGGCTCCAAGTCGCGACGTCGAAAATCGCTCCACAACCGGTCGAAAGGCAGGGCCCACGGCCGATCCCCGAGCACTCGCCCGAGCCCCGCTTGCAGCTCGACCACGTCTCGACGCAAAGACTCGATAGCGCCTGCATCGTATTTGCGCACCTCCACCGAGCGACCGTCAGCCGTCAGCGCTCGGAATCCGACCCAGGCCAGCCCCTCCCCGCAAGCGCGAGGATCCACCGCCGCGAAACGCCGCTCCATATCCGGCCCGAGTCGATCTGCTTTCGGCGGAGCCGTGCTCGGCAGGTCGGCCAAGATCTCGGCCTGGGAAATCGGCAAAACGTCCATGCGGCTGGAAAGATAACGACCGAATAAACTCGCGGCAGGTCCGAGTTCGGCGAGCGCCGAATGCAGCCGAATCTCGGGCGAAAGAGGCTCTTTCGAGGCGTTTCGGTCGCGCAGGGAGCGGGGTCCAGCCAACAAACCGTGGCGGGCCAAAATCCTATCCACGGTGCTTCGATCGAGTGCGGCCGACTGGGATAGCACACTCACGGTCCGATTCCGACTTGCCGATGCAAGCTGTCGCTTGCCGGATGCTCGGCCGGCTCAACAATCCACGCGTCCCAGAATGACGGATCCTTGGCCCGATAACCCAGGAACGAATCCACCGCCCGTTCGCCGCCGGGCATCCAACGCCGCATTTCGATCGCAGCCACCAAACCTCGGCCCAACCCACGACGCTCGATCTCCGACGATCGGCCACGGTCTCGCCCTGGGTATCGACTCCGGAGCAAAGTCTCCACCGCCGAAGGGTCACTCAAGTTGACGGAGAAAAACGCGAAACCGAGACCCGCCAGCAGGTCGAATTCGGCCGCGGGCTCCAACTGGAAGCGACGTGCCGCCGACAGGGCGTCGTCGAGGGAGCCGTAACCGGGCAGGCTGCGAATCGGAGTCAGGTAGAGGCCGCGGCCCGCGCCGTGCCAAAGCAGACGATCGGCGGGACCGTCGATGCGCCGGCCGGTGAGACCGGCGGCGAGGGGCGAAAGCCAGGAGCGCCGATGGCAGCAGGTCCACGCGGCAAAGCTCTCTAGAGCGATACCGGCGTGTCCGGACAGGCTGAAGTCGCGGCATAGGTCCAGGCTGCGATCGATCACGGAGTCGGCGCTCGAAACGCTCAGGCGCCGCGACTCTGTGCTGATCACCTGCTCGGCGAGCGCCAGCCCCAAGCCCGTGTGCAAAATCGGCAAGAGGCGACGCGGGATGCTGCGAAAGCAATCCGATGGGCTCGCCCCTCTGATCAGCAAAGTTCGAAAGTAGTCGTAGGCCAAACCCTCCAAGGCCCACAAAATCCAATCATCAGGGACTTTCGCCACGGCTAGGTCCACAGCGACCCCGAGTTCGAAGCGCCGCGAATCCATGCCCAAGTTATCCGTGACGTAAAGAGTCCATCGGGCAATATCGGCCTTATGAACCAGCTCCGCTCGACGAGCCCGACCCAGTCCGGCAGGGGCCATCAGCTGCGCCGCATCCACAGACCGGGCCGCCAGGCGCCCGAGGGCCCGAGGCCAGCGAGACGGAGTGAGATTCGCCATGCGCCCGAGCCAGCGACCCATCGCGAGTTCACCGGCGTGCACGGCCATTGCGCTCGGAGAATCGAGGCGTTGCTTCGCAGTCGTCAGTATCGAATCGAGCCTACTCTCCACAACCGCGGTTCACTGCTGCTCGTCAGCGGTTGCTTTTTTTTGCCCGAGATCCGTGCGCAAATCCGAGAAGGAGCGGTCGAGGTCTTCCCAGGCGTTGTTCATCGCCTTGCCGGGATTGGACCAGGAGTCCTTGGCCATACGCGACATGGTGTCGATCATGCCGCTTTGAAAGTGCTCACCGGCTTGGTAAACCTGCTTCCAATCTTTGCTGAGATGGGCAGTGGCGGCGTCGCTGACGGCGTCCAAGGTGTCGCCGGTTTTCCTCAAATCCCGACGGCCGCCCAGCAGCTGGGTGGCTTGGTCGACGCCCAGGGCTCCCATCGCCCAGCTGAAGCGGAACATAGATTTCGCAAGATCTTTCATCATGAGGTCCTCCGTGGGGCCCTCTTCAGTGGGGGCCAAATTCCTAATACGAAACCCAACAGGTCGATCAACAAGAACACGATCGTCGAAGCGAATAGGGCCAACTCGGTGCGCCAGAGCAGACTGTTGCCCGAAGGCAGACTGTTGCCCGAAGGATCCGCACCACCGATCACCAGCGATAGCGCCAGGATCAGAGCGAAAGCCCCGAGACACAAAGTCCGTCGGCCACGAATCTCGAGATCCGACGAACCGCTGGACCCTGATTTCCCTGCGCCCCGTGGCTCGATCCTCGAATCTTCTTCAAGCGTGTCGAACTCTCGGTGATGGAGCCATCGGCTCAGCAGCTCAGGACCTTCGCGCATCAACCGGCCTTGGGAAGCCGCCCAATCCAACAATCGATCGGGCGCCACTCGCTCTCGGCGTCGACGCTGCGCCAAATAGTCCTCACAACGCTGCGCCAAATAACCGCCGACGTGAAAGTCCGGCTCGAATCGAGTCACCAAACCGTCGATGGCAATGGTAGATCGCATGTATTTTACGATGTCCCGCTCGGGTAAGAGATGATTTTGCCGAGCGAGAGCTAGGAGATCGACCATGATGCGGGTGAAATTCACCCGTAAGGCGATCTTGTCGGCACCGGTCTTGTCGGCATCAGAGTCGTACCACTGCTCGGCGAGCCGGTCGAGCCCGAGCCGGAAGGATTCCGAGTCGGATCCGACGTCGAACGTCGCCAGCTGCATGTAGTGGCGATAAAACAGATTCATATCGCCCACGGAAAGGGCCCAGGTCATGAAAATCAAATGGCGACGACCGTGGGCGCTCATCACACCAGTAATCCCGAAATCGATATATCCCACCACGTTGTGATCGAGCATCAGAAGATTCGCCGGATGCAAATCCGCGTGGAAGAAGCCGTTGCCAAAGGCGTCGGTGAGGAAATTGTCGATCACGTTGGCGGCGAAGCGCTTGCGATCGAAACCCTCGGGCTCCAGGTGTCCAAGCTCCGAACCGGCTTCTTTGGCCCGCAAATAACGCAGGAGCACCGTGCCCTCGAGGAATTCCGTCACCAATACCCTGCCGGTGGTTAAGGAACGAACCACCCGCGGTGCCCGTTGGGCGGGATTGTCTTCCGCCAATCGGCAGAGGTGTTCGGTGTATCGCGCTTCTTGCCGATAATCGAGTTCCTCATGGGTCCATTCGATCAGCTCTTCCAACGCTTTCACCAACCACAGCCAACGGCGCAGGGGCAAACGTCGCAGCACCGCCACCCAAGCCGCAAGAATTCGCAGATCGCTGCCGAATTGAGCTTCCGCCTCAGGGCGCTGGACCTTGACCGCGACTTTCAACTCACCGAGCCCAGCGACGTGCACCTGGCCCACCGACGCCGTGGCCAGAGGCTCCGCTTCCAGGGAGGTGAAAATCGTCTCCACCGGCGCCCCCAGCTCTTGCTCGAGAATGCGGCGGACCTGCTCGAAGGGAAACGGGGAGACCCGATCGAGCAGACCGTAGAGTGCGTTGCAGTAGGCTGCCGGCAGAACATCGGGTTGCAGAGCCAACATCTGGCCGAATTTGATGAACGTGCCGCCCAAATCCTCAAACATGCGGCGCAGCCGGATCGGTCCATCGACGGCCGACGGTCGGCTCCACAAGACCGGCCCCTTCCAAAGCCAGAGATGCCGAGCCGCCACGGCCACCAGGTGCCGGACCCTGCGCAGATCCGTCCACCACCAAGGGGAGCCGCTCGGCCCAAAGCCGCTCATGTGGGATCCTCAACCGAGGTTTCTCGCGAGGGTGCTGCTACGGGTTCGGCAAAGATCGAACCGCGAAAAATACCACCGATGATCTGGCCCCGCTGCTCCACCATCTCGTCCAAAGCGTTCTGCATTCGGCCTTTCACCTCGGACGCCAGCTGGGCCACCAGCTCGTTATTGTCAGCGGCCTCAGGCGGCAGGTGATCCACCGGGATCGGCTCCAGAATTCGGGTATGCCACTTCGAAGGCAAGGGCACCAGTCCCAGGGTCGGTGTGATCGGAAAAGTCGGCCATTCCGTCCACCGCTTCCACCACCGCCAATCGAGCTTGTAGAGAATCGGATAGATCTCAGCCTGACCAAGGGTCACGAAGGGAATGATCGGTGCCCCCGACCGCAGGGCAAAACGCACGTATTCGTCCCGTCCCATCTTGCCCAAGCGATAGATATTCCCATCGTAGGGGCGAAACGCTCCGCGAATTCCCTCCGGGTAGATCGCTAGGAGCTGGCCTTGCTGTAGAACCCAATCGCCGTTTTCGCGACAGGCGGGAATGCCTCCCAACTTGGTCATATAAGGTGCCAAAAAAGGGAATTTGAACAACGCGGGGTGGACCAGAAAGCGCAAGACGCGTCCCAGCTCGCGGGCGACCCAATAGTTGACCATCACACCGTCCCAAGGCTGGAAACCCCGGTGCACCCCCACCAACACACCCTTGCCCTGTCGCGGAATGAACTCCGAACCGCGATATTCCACCCGCCACCAAACATTGTGCAAAAAGCGAAAGAGGGTGCGGGAGAGCCGTTGGAGATAGACACGATCGAGGCCGAAAGGGTCGTGCTCTCGATCTCGACCCGGCCCGTCACCCGCTACAGCTGCGCTGGAAAAACGCGGTGAATAACCTAAGTCTCGGCGAATCTTGGCGTCGTCGACCGTCGACGGATAACGGATGAAATCCCGCTGCCCATTGGGACCGGTCGAAAGCGGCCAAGGAACACGCCGAACCCCGGCTCGGGCCAAGGCCTTGCGCAAGGGAATCACACCCTCAGGCGCCACGTTATAGGTCTCGATCGCTTGCCCGGCTTCCTGCCGACGCGCCAAACAACGTTCTACGGCCGAAGCCAAATCCGACACCGCCAAGAGCTGCAGATTGGGATCGAAACCCGGAGCCACCGCCGCAAAGGCTCCACGGAGCCGGCGACCCCACCAACAGCCGCCGGTGCGAATCGGCCAGGGTGTGGGACGCAAAACGGTCAAGCGGCGTTGATCTTCATTTGAGCCGGAGCCGCATTCTCCGAGGATTCGCCGAGCCGTCTCCTCCACCGCACACCACGCCGGGCACAGGGGATTGCCGAATCTCCTCGGCGCGCTCCGGCTTTCGTCCAGCCGCAAGGGATGGTGATGGCTCGGCTCTTCGGCCGCGGCGCTGGAAATGACGATTAAATGGTCGCCTCCGCGCTCGCTCCAGGCGGCCGAGACCTCGGCGGCATGGTCGGGATCCGGTCGCAGGCCGAGGGGATCTGCCGCCGCCGCGACATAGATCCAAGGAGAATTCCGAGGCTCAACGGGCGGATCCTCGGCCATCTCGAGATCGACGTCGGTGTTTCGAAGCTCCGCCGCCAATGTTGAAATTCTTGGACCGGCTCTGCCGATCAACAGAGCCTGGACCTTGGAGCGCCGGGTCATGGAGCGCCGGGTCATGGAGCGCTGCGCCCTTCGACCACTCGCCGCGCGGCGTCCATGGCGGAGACGATCACCGGTGTGATGCCGCCCCCGGGTCGTACCCAATGGCCCACCAAGAAGAGATCCGGCACCGGTCCTTCCACTCCTGGACGGTTGGCGCCCAATTGATCCGGCGACATCTCCCAGCCGAGCATTGCGCCGACCTCGTTGAGGGTGAATCGCCAGGAGGTATGGGCGGAGGCCGACGTGCAAACCACGATCTTTCGGTCGATACCGGGCAGCACCGATCGCAGATGGTCGAGCAAATAGGATTCGACCTGTGCCTTATGACGCGACCACGACCTGACCGACCGCCAGTCCATCTCCAAAACTTTCTGCATGATCACCACTTGGCCGCCGGCGGGAGCCATGGCGGGCTCGTAAAGGGTCGGGGCGAAGATCTTGCATTTCAAACCGCCGCGGCCCACCTGATCGGGATTCCAATGATTCCAATAATATCCCTGGACCGCCTCCAACTCCTGAGGATCCACACCTTTCAGGCCGATATGGCTGAGAAAACAGGGAAAGCTGGGGCGCAAACCCTCGATGGACCGACGATATGGCTCAGGCACGGCCGACGGCGGAAGCAGGCGGTCGATCGTCAACCGCAAGTCGGCATTGCAGACCACCACCGCTGCGCCGACGCTCGACGCCCCCTTGTGTTTGCCCCGCAAGGTCTCGATCTCGACACCCCGCGCCCTGCCGTCTTGAATGACGATCCGATCCGCCCGGGTGCTCATTAAAATATGGCCGCCGCGTGCTTCGAAACATCGGCCGAGCTCGTCGGCAAAGGCTTGGGATCCACCCACCGGATAGTAGTTGCCGAGGAAATACGACAAGCGCAGCATGGAATCGAAGACAAAGGACGTGCGCTCCGGCGCCGAGCCCCAATGGGGGCAGTCCGCGGTCAAGAGCAGCTTGAGCTTGGGATCCCTCAGATGTTGGTCGAGGGCTTGACGCAGAGTCAGGGGCTCGAGGTCGGCGAAGCGCGGCCCTCGACGATGGCGGAAATAGGCCAATAAGCCGAGCATGTAGGCGTCACGAACCGCCCGGAAGAAGCTTTCAATGCCTTCCTTTTCGTCCGGAAACCGGCGATCGAGCTGCGCGCGATATTGGTCGAGGCTCGCCGGCACCTCGAAGCGGCTGCCGTCGGGCAGGTGAAAGGTATCGACCGGATCCATGGCAACCCAACGGGTTTCGACGCCGAGTTCCACCAAAAGCTTACCGGTGAGGGTGTCCGGGTTGCCGAGCAGGGGGTAAAAGTGAGTGGCGGCGTCGAAGGTATAACCCGCCCGGCGGAAGGTGCTGCAATATCCGCCGAGCATGTAGTGCTGCTCCACCAACAACACCTTCAGATCCTCTCGGGCCAAGAGATTAGCGCAGACCAAACCGCCAATGCCGCCGCCGATGATCACTGCATCGTAAGAAGCATCGGGCGGACGTCGCAGCCCTTTGAACGGTCGCTTCACGCAATCCCCTGGCTATGGCACGGTCGGATCTTCAAGCTCCACGTGTTCAAGCTCCACGTGTTCAAGCTCCACCGTATTCAAGCTCCACCGTATTCAAGCTCCACGGTGAAGCCAGGTCAAATCCAACACAAATACTAGTCCGAACGTGACTTCCATGCGCTGCACGTTCCGAGCTCGATCAAATAAAGAACTTGGCTTGCGAACTTTCTACCCGAACACTTACCGCTTTCCTTTGAGCTTCGCGATTCACCTGTACAATGGAGAGCAATCCAATCTGCTCTAATTTTGTTTCCTTCAATTCTATCGGGACATCAACCGTCGGCCCTCCGCAAGAGCAACGCGGAGATAGCTGACGATCTTGTGAGGATCACGTGATGATGCGAGAGTGTAGAAAGATTATTGTCTTATCGGTCGCCCTGAGCCTTGCGGGCTCGGGTTTGGTCTTGGCCCAGGAGCCCCCTGAAAGGGCTTCCCACATCGACGCCAAAACCTTCCGCCACCCCGATCTGACCATCCCCGCCTTCCACCCCAGTGTCGATGAGATGCGAACCTACGACGCCAACGAGGCGCGACGGACGGGAATCCGTCTCGATCGCCTCGGCGTGGTGTCGAGTTCGGCACGGGTCGACCACCGCAGCGGCCGTTTCGCAACTCTGCTGCCTACGGTACCTCTCTTGCCCGGCACCGGCGTCGGCAACGACCTGCAATGGGACGATGTGTCGACGGCCGTACCCCAAAGCGACGACGAACTCGGTCGATTGGCCTGGGACGCGCTCAACGACTACCTCTCGGTGCATCAAGATGCTCTCGAGCTGGAGCTGCACGAGCTTGCTCCCGACTACCGCTTTGCCGTGCACCGTGGCGGCGAGCTGATTCAAATTCATGCACCACGCCAGATCGACGGCATCCCGGTGCGTGGCAGCCACCTTTCGGCGGTGATCGGCCAAGGCAACCTGACCCTGATGAGCTTCAATCTTTGGGGGGATCGCCCGGGAATCGTCGGACGTCCGAGCTACAACGCCGATCGCGCGCTGAAAGCGGTCGAGGAGTATTTGTCGTTCCTGCCGGTCGAACGCCAATGGGGCAAGACCGAGCTTCTCTATCTGCCCATGGCCATGGGCCAGCAACGGGATGCCGTCACCTTCGGCGACGGTTTGGACTATCGCCTAGCCTGGTCGGTCAAAGTCCAGGTGCCCGGAGACATGGGCCATTGGGAAGCCTTGGTGGACGCCAAAAGCGGCGAGCTGCTCGCCTTTGAAGATCAAAATCAATACGCCGAAGCCACGGGCGGCGTGTTGCCCGTGACCAACGACGGCATCGTGCCCGACGGCGTCGAGCAGCCCGGCTGGCCCATGCCCTTCCTGAACGTCACCACCGGTAGCGGCACCCTAACCACCGACACCGGCGGCAACTTGACCGCCGCCGGCAGCCTGACGGCCTCGCTGACCGGCCCCTACGTGCGCATGAACGACAACTGCGGCTCCATCAGCCTGACCCAGAACGACAATCTGGACTTCGGCGCTTCGAGCGGCACCGACTGTGTCACCCCTGGTTTCGGCGGCGCGGGCAATACCCATGCTTCGCGCACGGGTTTTTACGAGCTCAACAAAGTGATCGAGATGGGTCGCGGCCAGCTGCCCACCAACACCTGGTTGCAGAACCAGCTGACCTCGAACATGAACATCAACAGCACCTGCAACGCCTTCTGGAACGGCACGGTGAACTTCTACCGCTCCGGCGGCGGCTGCTTCAACACCGGTGAGATCGCCGGCGTCTTCGACCACGAGTGGGGTCACGGCATGGATGCCAACGACGTCAACGGTGGCATCGCCAGCCCGTCCGGTGAAGGCATCGCGGATGTTTATACCGCCCTGCGTCTCAACACCTCGTGCATCGGCCGGAACTTCCGTTCCACGGTGTGCACGGGCAACGGCGACCCCTGCCTGACCTGCACCGGCGTGCGCGACATCGACTATTTGAAACGCCAATCCGGCAATCCCCACGACTACACCTGGTCCAACGCCAATTGCGGCGGCAGCGTCCACTGCGTGGGCGGTGTGTACTCCGAAGCGGTCTGGTCGCTGTGGAAGCGCAAGCTGCAGAGCGCGCCCTACAACTACGACAACAATACCGCCCATGAGATCACCACCCGCTTGACCTACATCGGTGCCGGCGCCACCAGCACCTGGTTTTCCGGCGGTCCGCCCAACGGCGGCTGCGCCGGCTCCAGCGGTTATATGAACTACCTGGCGGCGGACGACGACAACGGCAATTTGAACGATGGCACGCCGCATATGAACGCGATTTTCGATGCGTTCAACGACCAAGAAATCGCCTGTGCCACGCCGACGGTCCAAGACTCCGGTTGCGCCGGAACCCCGAGCAGCGCACCCACCGTCAACACCAGCGCGGGCAATCAACAGATCAGCCTGACCTGGAATGCGATCGCCGGGGCTTCGAGCTACGGCGTCTACCGCACGGAAGGTGTTTTCGCCTGCGATTTCGGCAAGGTCAAGCTGGGTGAAACCAGCGGCACGTCGTGGAACGACAGCGACCTGCAAAACGGGCGCGACTACTCCTACGTGGTCATTCCCATGGGCAGCAGCGCCTCGTGCTTCGGCCCCGCTTCCGCTTGTGCCACCGATCAGCCGGTGGGCCAGCCGGACTTCGCCATCAGCTGCTCGCCGTCGAGCCAGGCGTTGTCCCAAGGCGATAGCGGATCCGCCACCTGCACGGTGATTTCAAGCTTTGGTTATACGGGGACGGTCAACTTGTCCTGCTCCGGCAATCCGTCGGGCATCGGTTGCGGTCTGTCGCCGAGTTCCGTCTCCGTGCCGGCCAACGGTAGCGTCGGAAGCACGGCCTCGTTCACGGTCGACATGGCTCAAGCCACTGGCACCTTCGCCTTCGACATCGAAGCCACCGACGGCACCTTGACCCGACCCGCCGGCGTCAGCATCCAAGTGATTCCCTTCGGCTCCAACGGCCCGCAAGACGCCGTTTACGATGCCGGTCTGGGAGCGCCGAAATGTAACGTGGCAGGCAGCGAGTGTGATTCCAACGATCTGCTCGACGGTCGCGCCAACCTCGGACCCGAGGTCAACCAACCCAACACCTTGGACAGCTGCACCGACGGCACTTCCGGCACGTACCACAGCGACGAATCCAATGATCGCATCGTGGTCCGGACCCTCGACGGCGGCAACTTGACCGAAGGCGTTACCGCCGAGGTCGCGGTGACGGTGTGGGCATGGAGCACGGGATCGAGCGACACCCTGGACCTTTACTACGCCGACGACGCCAACAGCCCGAGCTGGACTCTGCTCGGCTCGTTCGTGCCCGGCGGCGGCGGTGTCCAGACGATCACCACCCAATACACCTTGCCCACCGGCAGCATGCAGGCGATCCGCGCCAACTTCCGCTACCAGGGCTCCCAGAGTTCCTGCACCACGGGCTCCTACGACGACGCCGACGACCTGGTCTTCACCGTCGCTTCGGCGGGTCCGGGTTGCACGATCGACGCGGAATGCGACAACGGTCTTTACTGTGACGGCGCCGAGACTTGTAACGCCGGTACCTGCCAAGCCGGCAGCGCTCCGACCTGCGACGACGGTGTCAGCTGCACGATCGATTCCTGTAACGAAGGCACGGATTCCTGTGACTTCACCACCGACGATTCGATCTGCGACAACGGTCTGTTCTGCGACGGCACCGAGACCTGCGACGCGGTGCTCGGCTGCCAAGCGGGCAGCGCTCCGACCTGCGACGACGGCGTCAACTGCACGGTCGATTCTTGCAACGAAGGCACGGATTCCTGTGACTTCTCGCCCAACGACGCCATTTGCGACAACGGCCTATTCTGTGACGGCACCGAAAGCTGTGACGTGATCCTGGGTTGCCAAGCGGGAAGCGATCCTTGCGGTGGCCTGTTCTGCGACGAGGTTGGGGATGTTTGTGACAGCGGCGGCACCCCGGTGACCGTCACCTACACGTCGATCGCCGCTGAGGACGGCTGGACCCGCGAGTCCAACGAAACTTCCGACGTCGGTGGCGCGGCCAACTCGGGCGGCAAAGGCAGCCGACCGATCCGCCCGGGTGACGGCACCCAGGATCGTCAATACAAGAGCATCCTGTCGTTCGACACCTCGTCGATCCCGGCCGGTGCGACGATCCAATCGGCGACCTTGCGCTTGCGTCGTGGCACCGTGCGCGGCTCGGATCCGTTCACCAACGGCTTCGGCCAATGCCTGGTCGACGTGCAAAACGGTGGTTTCTCGGGCAACACGGCCCTCCAAGCCTCCGACTTCCAGGCCGTGGCCACCGCCACGGCAGCCGCGAGCTTGACCGCTCCGGCCGCCAATGGTGATTGGTCCGAAGGCGTGCTCAATCCGTCCGGTTTGTCGGCGATCAACAACTCGGGAACGACCCAATTCCGGGTCTACTTCCAGGTCGACGACAACGACGACGGCGGCGACGATCACATGGGTTATTACTCCGGCGACCACTCCAACGCGGCCAACCATCCGCAGTTGGTGGTGACCTACGTGGAGTGATCTGTGTGGAGTGATCTAGGCCCCTTCTAGATTGCATGGGCCGGGCTCTTAGGAGCCCGGCCTTTTTCATGCCCGCCCCTGAGCCCCGGCGGTAGAGGGTCCGGGCCGGTCAGCCGGAACAAGGCACGGTCCCTCCAGAGCCGGGGCGGGGGAGGGTCCGGGCCGGTCAACAAATGGGGCCTGTCTCTCAACGGATGCCTCATCTCCGCACACTCCAGTCCCAAAATCGAACACTATCTCGCCGGCCGGCCGCGACTCGATCAGCTTTCTGCCGCGTGTTGCCGCCTTCCAGCCGGCACAGGCTTTGCTCATTGATAACTTCTTTGGACAACGAAGAGACATCCACGGAGATCCACAAGGCCCATGACCGAGCTGCTGCAACCCATCCGCATCGCCGCCCGCTCCCTGCTTCACAGCCGACAATTCGCCGTCCTAGCGATTGCCACCCTGGCCTTGGGCATCGGCCTCACCACGGCCTTTTTCAGCGTCTTCGATGCCATCCTCTTGCGGCCCTTGGCCTACGGCGACTCCCAACGCTTGGTCACCGTGCTCGAGCCGGAGCGCTCGCCCACCTCACCGGCCAATTTCATCGATCTACGCGACGGGGCCGCTTCCTTCGAATATCTCACCGCCGCTTCCCCCTGGTCACCGGTTCTTCGTGGTGACGGCCCCGCGGAGCAGCTTTCCGGCCTGATGGCAACCGAGGATCTTTTCAAGCTTCTGGCGGTGGAGCCCCTGATGGGCCGAACCTTCGCCGTCGGCGAGCAAGCCGACAAAATTCTGGTGATGGGGCACGAACTATGGCGGCAGAGATTCGGGGCCGATCCCAACATTTTGGGCCAAGTGCTGAATCTCAACGGTGAAGGTTATGAGGTCATCGGCGTTATGCCACCCGGCTTTCTATTTCCGCCGTTTTGGGCCACCGAAGCCCGTTTTTGGGTGCCGATCGGCTCCGGTGACATGTGGTCCCAGCGCAACGCCAATTTTTTGCGGGTTTTCGGCCGTTTGACGGAAGAGGCCGATTTGGCCTCGGCCCAAGCCGAAACCGATTGGATCGCCGCCAACCTCGCTGAACTTTACCCCGAGGTCAACGGCGAGCTGTCCTACGTTGTCGAGCCCATGTCGGAACCGGTGGTGGAATCGATCCGGCCGGCGCTCCAGACCATCTTCATAGGAGTGGGCCTCGTGTTGCTGATCGCCTGCGCCAATGTCGCCGGATTGTGGCTGACCCGCAGCGCCGGAAGAAAACGCGAGCTGGCGTTGCGATTGGCCCTGGGCGCCCGGAGCTGGGCCTTGTGGCGTCAAGGGTTGGCCGAGAGCCTTTGTGTGGTGGCCGCCGCGGCTGCGGTCGGTTGGCTATTGGCGATTTGGGGGCTCGAAGCCCTCAAAGCCCTAGCGCCCCCCAACGTGCCACGGCTAACCGAAGCCACCCTCGACGGCCGGGTTTTTGCCTTCACCCTGGGAATCGGCGGCCTATTGGCCATGGCCTTCGCCTTCCTCCTGCCGTCGTCCGATCGCTTGGCTGCCGCCTTGGCCGGAGGCCATCGGAGAATAGGAGGACGCAAAGATTCAACGGGCCGCTCCGTTCTGGTCACGGCCGAAATCGCCATGGCTCTCATGCTCTTGCTGGCCTCCGGATTGACGGCGAAGAGCCTGCTCCAATTGTGGCAGCTCGATCCCGGCCTGCGGACCCAAGGGGTCTTGACGGTTCAATTGCCGTTCGGTGGCTCGGAAATCGAAGACCCGGAGCTTCAGAATCCCTTTTTCGACCGCCTCTTGGAAAGGGTGCGCGGTATTCCCGGCGTCGACCGAGCGGCTCTGATCAATCACCTACACCTCGGCGGCGATATCTGGGGAGTCGGTTACGAAGTCGAAGGTGAGCCCGCGGACAGCCCGTCCGATGCCCCTTCGGCCACCCAGCGGGTGGTCAGCGAAGACCTCTTCGGCACCTTTGAGATTCCACTGTTGCAGGGACGCACCTTCACCGGCTCCGACCATCAGAGCTCGACACCGGTGGTGATCGTCAGCCGGAGCTTCGTCGAGCGTCACTGGCCGGGAGAGTCGGCGATCGGCAAACGCATCCGCCATTTCTCCGGCGAGCGCCCGTGGCACCAGATCGTCGGAGTCGTCGACGACGTACGCCAATGGTCCCTAACCCAAGAACTCGCCCCTACGATCTACTACCCCTATCGCCAGAATCCCGTCGCTTGGTGGAGCCAAACCAGCCTGGTGGTCACCACCGACGGCCCCGAAAGCGCCTTGCTCTCAGCGGTCGGCGAAAGCCTGCGCAGCCTCAAACCCGAGCTGCCCATATCCCAACCTCGGACCCTGCGCCAGATCTACGGCCAGCTGCTCTGGCAACCTCAATTCAGCGTGTCGTTGCTGGCACTCTTCGCCTTCGCCGCCGTGGCGCTCGCGGCCATCGGTGTCTATGGCGCCATGTCCAACGCGGCCATGGCTCGACGCCGAGAACTCGGCGTGCGGGTGGCGCTCGGCGCGGAACGTAAACACCTGATCGGGCACTTAGTGCGGCGCAATCTACCCAGCACGTTGTGGGGATTGGGCTTCGGCCTGATCGGCGCCGCACTATTGGGCAAGTTGTTGGAAAACCAGCTGCACGGCGTCAGCCCCCACGATCCAACCACCGTCGCGGCCACCACCCTGGGCATCGGCGCCATCGCCCTCGTCGCCGCCTACCTGCCGGCCGCGAAGGCCGGCAATCTAGACCCGATCGAAAGTCTACGGCAAGACTGACGACCCCATTTCCTGATACATCAGCACATGATCAAAGGGCGGCTCGGATCGATACCACCCATCGTCCGACAGCATCACGGACTGATCCAGTGGTACACCTGGGACCAGTTGGACCTGAGCAAGGAAATGAAGGTGAAGACAGCGGTCCAGAGTGACGTGCTCATGGATTTTCTACCTTTGAAGGGAATCTTCAAGCAACTCCAGGTCACCGGGCGTTGGGTCGCGCTTGAAACCCTTCGATCCAGGTTGTATGTATTGTTGAATTCGACCCGTTGAAGGGTTCCCGGAGGCGCCTTCGGTGACGAGCGCCTTTCGGAAGGGACCCGAGCGAGGAGTCGAACCGAGTGGAGTACAGGATATCGGTCGGTGAATGTGAGAACCCGGTTGAACATGAGGACGGAAGAGACCAAGGAAATCGGCGCGAAGCCCGAGAGATGGCCCCTAGTTTTCAGAAGAGGTAACGAACGGAAAGCAAGACGGGACGGAGCCGTTTGTTTGCGGAGTCACAGCCCGGTTGCCGCCGTTCCCCGTCCGAGAAGTAGCTTTTAGGTCAACTAGGCTTCGAGTGGTAGTTTGGTTGAGAGCTACACCACAATCTCCATTATTAGAAAGCCGGGCCACAGTATTTCCAGGGTTTCCCGGAATCCGTCCTTGCTGACTAGAGCGAGCTTCCCTCCCCAATCTTGATGCTCCATGAAGCAGCTACTGGAGATTTCCCTATCTGAACGAAGAGCGATATAAGTTTCGACGTTTTGTGCCGAATGCACAGGGACGAGGTCTCTTTGATGCGCTCTTTACGCGTTCTTAGCTGTAGTTTTTAACGGATCGCATTAGGCGGAGGAAGCTATGCTCCTATGCTCTCGGTGCTCCACTCCGGTGCCCCTTGGAACGACCCTTTGCTCTGACTGTAGTGCTTCCCTGCCGTCGTCCGTGTCCGGCGGGCCGCCGGGAGCATTGCCCTTTTCGAGCAAAGTTCATGATGTTGAGCTGAAGGTCGGCCCCAAAAACCGCGGAAGCTCTTCCGAAGGACCACGCTTCGAGCCCGGTGAGATTCTCGCCGACCGCTACCGCGTCGTCTGCGCGCTCGGACGCGGGGGCATGGGCGAGGTCTACCGCGCCGACGATCTGGAGCTGGGGGAGGTCATGGCGCTGAAGTTCCTGGCTGCTCATGTCGAGCAGCAGGAGCGTCGTCTCGAGATGCTGATCGCCGAGGCGCGCACGGCCCGCACGATCTCTCACCCGAACGTTTGCCGGGTTCACGATATAGGCATTCATCGAGACGAAAAAATCGGCGCTTTGTATTTCGTTTCCATGGAATTCATCGATGGGGAGGATCTCGCCTCGCTAATGCGCCGGATCGGACGGCTGCCCCGGGACAAGGCCCTTGAAGTCGCCCGCGAGCTGTGTGCCGGCCTGGCGGCAGTCCATGCAGGCGGTTTGCTGCATCGTGACATCAAGCCGAGCAACGTCATGCTCGACGGCCGAGGGCATGTTCGGTTGACGGATTTCGGATTGGCGACCTTCGGCTCCGGTACCCACGGGTCGGCCGGGGCCGGATCACCGGCCTATATGGCGCCCGAGCAGCACACCTTTCAGGAAATCACCGTCCGGAGCGATGTCTATTCGCTCGGTCTGGTGCTCTACGAGATCTTCACCGGCCAAAGAGCCGTGATTGCCCGCTCCGCCCGAGAGTATGCATGGCGCCATCTCAAGGACCGTCCCGAGCCGCCTTCCAACCTGGTGCCGGATCTGCATCCCGAGATCGAGCACGTCGTTCTCGCCGCCTTGGAAAAGGTTCCCGAGCGTCGCATCGCATCCGTCGAAGCGGTCGCTGCAATCCTAAAGCGGGTCGATTCCGCCGTGGTGCAGACCTTTAGCGGGGTCCTGTGCCACAACCGTGCTGACGAGGACTTCGTGAAAGCGGTCGGAGGATGGTTGGAGGATCGAGCCGAGCATGGAATCTGGCTCGACGATTGGCACGTGGTCCCCGGTCGAAACCCACGTGAGGCATTCGAGACTGCCCTGAAGGCCACCGAGTGCTGCGTGATATTCCTCGGGCCTGACGGTCTCGGCCCCTGGCTGGAAGAAGCGACCAGAGCCGCGATCGAGACGGTCGCGGCCGACCTCCGGATTGTGCCCGTGCTACTGCCGGGGGCGGAACCGCCGCGCTTCGAAAGCAAGCTACCTGGCTTCCTGCGTCGCTTGCGTTGGGTTCGCTTCCAAACGAGCTGGGAAGAGGAGGCCCCGCTCCATCTCCTGATCTGCGGAATCCGAGGCATCGCCCCCGGACGAGCGGTACCGGGCGAGCCCGAAACCGAACCGGAAGTGAAGGACTGCCCTTATCGGGGTTTGGAGATCTTTCGTCCGCAAGATCACCGACTCTTTTTCGGCCGGGAAGCCCTGGCCGAACGCATGTCTAGACATCTCGAGGAACACCGCTTCCTTGCGATCTTCGGTCCTTCGGGCAGCGGCAAGTCTTCGATGGCCCAAGCCGGTATCCTGTCACGGTTGAAAGACACGAAGACTCGTTATCAGATTCTTAGACCCGGGTCTCAGCCTCTGGAGGAACTCGCATTCGCTCTCCATCGTGGTTTTCCTGCGGGCCGGGCCCCGACTACCGAAGCCCTGAAAAAGCGCCTCCTTCAATCCGATGAAGCGCTGCACCTCGTCATACGAGAGCTGTGTCATGCCACCGATTCGGAGCGATTTGTTCTTCTGGTCGATCAACTCGAAGAGCTCTTTACTTTGGCGGTCGACCAGCACGAGAAGGATCGATTCGTCGCCAATCTTCTCTGCGCTGTGGATCGTGCGGGTCCTACCTTGGCAATTCTGACCTTACGTTCCGACTTCTTGGGACACTGCGCCGGCTATCCCGATCTCAGTTTGTTCGTGCAAGAGCATCTGTTTCAGCTCGGCCCGATGAGTCCTGAGGAACTGCGGAGCACGATTGTCGAACCTGCCAAGCTGGTAGGGCTCCATCTAGACGACA
Source organism: uncultured bacterium (assembly GCA_965366625.1). GTDB lineage: Bacteria > Acidobacteriota > Thermoanaerobaculia > Multivoradales > J023 > JAUIJL01. The sequence continues at coordinate 1,170 of CBDUGP010000056.1, read as the reverse complement.
CGCTGGTGGAAGAGATCTTGACCGACGTTGAGAGCGTTCCTGCCGAGCTGCCGTTGCTGCAGCACGCGCTGCTCGAGCTGTATTCTCGACGCAAGGGAAATCGGCTGAGACTCGACAGCTATGCGGAAATCGGACGAATCTCGGGGGCACTGGCCCGGCGAGCGGAGGAGATGTTTCAAGAGTCGGACGCAATAGGGCAAGAAATTTTGCGAGAGATGTTCGTTTTCGGCCTCGTCAAGGTCGGCGAAGGTACGGAGGACATTCGCCGCCGATCCCGTCGAGAAGAGCTCTTAGCGATCGGACGAGATATCCAAATCTCCGAAGGTCTGCTGCGCCGGTGGACGGACGCTCGCCTTTTGACCACGACGACCGACGAACAACGTCGATCGCGACATGTGGAGGTTGCTCACGAAGCTTTGATTCGCCGATGGCCAAGGTTGCGCAGGTGGCTGGCAGAGGACCGAGAAGAAGCTCGACAAGTAGAGATTCTGCGCCGTGAAGCCAGAGCCTGGGAAGACCGTGGTCGCAACAAGGACTATCTCCTAACGGGTGTCCGCTTGGCTCAGGCTCAGGAGCTCATCAAGCGACGCGGCCGGAGTCTGGTGGGGACCGAATTCCACTTTGTCTCCGCTGCGGATGCAAGGGTCCGGAGGCGGATCAAGTTCCTGGCGCTGCTTGGGACAGTGGCCTTGGGGATTGCAAGCTTCTGGGCCTACGACGTGAACAAGAACCGAATTCTCGCGCAAAAAAGCCGGGACGAAGCTCAACACCGGCTCTCCATGAGCTATTGGGCTGAAAGCGGCCAGGAGCAGCATAGAGGAAGGCTCCTGAGGGCATTGCATTTAGTGTCGGCAGCTGTTGCCGTGAATCTGGACGAAAGAACGCAACGCAGTCAACTCCGTGCCGCAAGGGAATATCGGCCCCACTGGGGGTTGACGCAGTTGATATCGCATAGCGGCGAGGTTCTAGGAGCAGTGTTCAACGGCGACGAAACCCGCGTGCTCTCCTGGAGCGACGACCACACCGCACGCCTCTGGGATGCGGCCACCGGCGAGCAGCTCGGGCCCGCCCTCGCCCACGATGGCTTGGTTTTTGGAGCGGTGCTCAACGGCGATGAAACCCGCGTGCTCTCCTGGAGCGAGGACAACACCGCACGCCTTTGGGATGCGG
>CBDUGP010000055.1:0-57899 GCA_965366625.1 uncultured bacterium | reverse complement strand
AAAGACGCCAGATTGCACAGTAGTTATAGCTGTCTACATCCGGAGGTTTGCGGGCACCAGCTTTCGCAGCGCCATGATGACGCCGAGATGCAAGCCCTCGTGGAAGTTGTTGAAGGTGATCGCCTCTTCGATATCGCCCAATTCAATGCCGGTGGAGGTGGTGTAGCTTTGGTAGCCGTTGAACTTTCCTGCGGCAAAGTCCCGTTCCAGGCGTTGAGGTGATTGGTCGAGCTCCCTCAGGACTTCGTCGACATCCGGGGCGGGATTCCAATCGACCGGTGAGGTACCTCGGCTACAGCCGGCGATCAGGGCAGCGCTGAGGTGTGGCTCGAGGCCGGAGAGTTTGTAGGTCAGGAGTTCTTGAGTGACGACCAAATGGCCTGCATTCCACAGGATGTTGTTCTTGAACCCTTCAGGAATCGTAAGCCATTGGTCGGCGCTGAGCCCTGAAAGGGCACGGGTGGTCAATGACCGATGTTTTTTGAGCACGTCGATGGATTTCATGGCGGTTGTTACGCAAACCTTCCCGTCACGGTTTCGAGCCGGCTTGAAACTGGTCGATTTCGAGTCGAGACGGAGGTCGTCCGGGAACTAAGTCGACCGACCGCCGGGCTGCTCACCGGAGTGGGTCAAATAGAACTCCAACTCCGCGATCGCTTCGTCATAGGTGATTTGAGATCGGTAGCCGAGTTCTTGACGGGCCCTGTCGATCGGGATCTGCAGGGCCGATGCCGTCAAGTTGAGGGCTTCGAAGGTCATCGGCGGTCGACCTTGCCTACGGGTCCAACGCCACCAGCGCTCACAGGCTGCCGCCGTGGGTCGAGCCAAGAAACCAGGCACGGAACGGGGAGCCGGAGCGCCTACGATGCGCGCGAGATCTGCGAAATATCGTTTCCAGGTGATGTCGGCTGGGTCGCAGGCGTTGTAAATCCGCCCAACCGCCGACGGTAGGCTGCCGGCGAGCCTCAGAATTTCAACTAGATTTTTGACGTGGCACAATCCTGCGGCATGGTTGCCACCGGAAATCAGGGTGAAGTCTCGCTTCTTGAGGAGGGGCAGGACCATCTCTACCCAAGGACGGCTTCCCACGCCGAAGACGTTGCCCGGGCGCACTACGGTCAGCTGAAGGTCGGTGTCTTCCGCTAGCCGTATCGCCAGTTGCTCCTGGGCTTGTTTAGCCCGGCTATAAGGCCCTTGGGCAGCGCCGTAGCGGTGATCTTCCGGACAGGGGCCTTTGCGCAGGTCGTCGCCGTAAACGACGATCGACGACGCCAGCACCGCTCGAACCCCGTATCGGGCTGCCGGCAAAAGGACGTTGGCCGTGCCGTCGACGGTCACCCGTTGGAAGAGTTCCTCAGGGCCCCAATCTGTGACCACCGCGGCGAGATGAAAGACCGTTCCCGCCTCCTTGACGATCGCGGCCATGGTGTCGGCATCGGTGACGTCCCCCCGCACGATCTCCACGTCGTGCCAATCCTCCGGGGCCATTTCCTCGGGCAGCAGCAAGGCCCGGACGGTGACACCCTGGGTCCGAAGCCGGTCGATCAGGTGGCGTCCGATAAAACCGGCAGCGCCGGTGACCAGGACCGGCTCGGACCAGGTTTGGGTCGTTGGATCCGCTGGATGCATGAGATCTCTCCGGACGTCATCAAGTTAGAAATTCACCGGCCCACATTCCGATCCGCGTCTCACCCAGGTTCTGCCATGCCCGGTCCCGCCATGCCTGATCCGTCATGCCTGGGCCTACGGGGCTCGGCCGAGCTTGTCGAGGGGTCGGAGAATGTGGTTTACTTAGTCCCTACCCGGGGCAAATTGCGCCTGCATCCTCTCGGCCCCGGCCTTCCCCGTACAATCCAATTCAGGAACCCTGAAGCTCAAGGAGGCTTTCCCTTGAAATCTATCGGATACGATCGCCCGTTGTTTGTGCAGCCGTTCGACCATCGCGGCAGCTTTACCAAAGGCTTCTTCGGCCTCACCGGTGACCCGGAAATTACCCCGACTGCCGACCAACACAGCGCCGTTGCCGGTGCCAAGACGTTGGTCTATCGCGGCCTCCTGCGCTCGATTGAACTCGGCGTGCCGGCAGACACCGTCGGCATTCTGATCGACACCCAATTCGGCAGCCCGATCATCGCCGACGCCAAACGCCGAGGAATTCCGGTGTCGGTGTGCGTGGAGAAGTCCGGGCAACCCATTTTCGATTTCGAATACGGCGCCGGGTGGCAGGACCACCTGCGTTTCGTACGGCCCGACATCGTCAAGGTTCTCGTGCGTCACCACCCCCGAGCGGATGAAGGCGGCCGACGAGAGCAAATGGCGCGCCTCAAGCAGATTTCCGATTGGGTGCACAGCAGCGACGATTGCTATTACATGTTTGAGCTCTTGGTGCCGGCGACCACCGATGAAGATAAAGCCTTTGGCGATCGCTACGATTCCGAAATGCGTCCGAAACTCATGCTCGAAGCCATTCAAGAGATCCAAGACTTCGGCATCGAGCCCGATATTTGGAAGATCGAAGGGCTCGACCACGAGAAAGACGCCAAAGCCGTAGCGGCCCAGACCCGCACCGGTGCCGGACGTGAGCGTGTCGGCAACATCTTGCTCGGCCGTGGTTCGGATAAAGACAGCGTGCACCGTTGGTTGAAAGTCGCCGCGCCCTTGGAGGGTTATATCGGCTTCGCGGTGGGACGGACGAATTTCAGCGCACCCCTGAAGGCCTATCTCGCCGACCCGACGCCGGAAGCCGCCGAGGCCGCGATTCAGCAAATCGCTGAGAATTTCAAAGGTTGCGTTGACGTCTGGCAGGCCGCACGCGGCTGAGATCGCCCGCGGTTGGTTTATCTCGGACGTTTGCTTTCTGAGGATTCTCCATGCAGCTCGGTCATCTGAAGCTCACATTGGTCAGCGATTGCTCCTTCCGATTGGATGGTGGAGCCATGTTCGGCGTGGTGCCGAAGCCCCTTTGGCAACGCCAGAAACCGGCGGACGAGCGCAATCGGATCGCCATGCAGACCCATTGTTTGTTGGTCGAGCGGGGTAATGACCTCTTGTTGGTCGATACCGGAATCGGCGACAAAAACGACGCCAAATTCCGGGATATTTTCGGCTTGGAGGAAGGCGCGCGTCGGCTGCCCCAAGGGATCCGAGATGCGGGTTATGACCTGGGCGACGTGACCCATGTGGTGCTCACTCACCTGCACTTCGACCATTGCGGATGGAATACTCGGGAGCAGGACGGCGAGTTGGTGCCGACGTTTCCCAACGCGCGCTATTGGATGAGCCGCGGGGAGGTCGAGCATGCTCGAAGCCCCAATGCCCGGGATCGCGCGAGTTATCTGCCCCCCAATTGGGAGCCCGTTTTCGCAACGGGTCAAGCGCAGCTCTTCGACGGTCAGGCTTCGCCCATCGAAGGGGTAGAGGTGATCGAAGTGCCGGGGCACAACGCCAATATGTGCATTGTGCGATTGGACGGCGGGTCGGCCGAAAGCCAGGCGGTTTATTGGGCAGACCTGATTCCGACCACGGCCCATGTGCCGTTCCCTTGGGTAATGGGTTACGACCTCTATCCGCTGCAGACCCTGGCGAATAAAGAGGCGTGGATTCCCAAAGCAGCGGACGAGAATTGGTTGTGTATTTTCGAGCACGAGTCCGAGAACCCTTGGGCCAGGATCGTGCGGGATTCCCGAGGGCGTTATGTCGCCGAGCCGGTCGAGGTAGACTGAGCCGGCTTCAGCTGATGGCAGTGGCCGGCGACCAGCGCCGCGTTCGGCGTGGATGGTTCTCGCCGAGCGGCCCTTGAGAAGACCGGGATCGCGCGCTGAGTCGCGATCCTCCGACCAGAACAATTTTTAGCGATCGAGCTTAGACTCACTTATCGGCTTACGATTCAGGAGCTGCTCTTGGACAAGACATACGATCTCATCGTTATCGGCAGTGGTCCCGGCGGCTATGTCGCTGCGATTCGCGCGGCTCAGCTGGGCTTGAGCACTGCGGTGGTGGAGAAAGATCCCAAATTCGGCGGAACCTGTCTCCACCGTGGATGCATTCCCACCAAGGCGCTGTTGCAGACAGCCTCTACCCTGGACGAAATCCGTCATGCCTCCCGTTTCGGTATCGAAGTCGGGGAGCCCACGGTCGACATGCGCCAAGCCCACGCCTACAAAGATAAGGTCGTGGCCAAGAATGCCAAGGGCGTCGAATTCTTATTTAAGAAAAACAAAATCGACGGAATCCACGGATTCGGCTGCCTGGTGGGTCCGAATAAGGTGGAGGTCCAACGGGGTGGGGTGGCTGAGGTCTTCGAAGCCAAGAACATCTTGATCGCCACGGGTTCGGTGCCCCGTGAGATTCCGATTGCCCCGAGCGATGGGCAGACGATCATCAACTCTGATCACGCTTTGCAGCAACAGCGCATTCCCAAATCGTTGGTGGTGCTCGGCGCAGGGGCCGTGGGAACTGAGTTCGCGTCGATTTTCAAATCCTTCGGCACCGAGGAAGTGACCCTCGTCGAGATGTTGCCTCGCTTGTTGCCGATCGAGGATGAGGACGTATCCCTGGAGTTGGAGAAGGTCTTCCGCAAGCGCGGCATCAAGTCCTTGGTGGACACCAAGCTCGAATCCGTGGAGCAGGTCGAGGGCGGCGTCCGATTGCAGTTGCTAAGGGCCGGTGAGCGCGAAACCCTCGATGCGGAGCAATTGTTGGTGGCCGTGGGTCGAGCCCCGGTGACCGAGAGCATCGGCCTCGACCGATTCGGGGTGAAGACAGATCGAGGTTATGTGCAAGTCGACGAAATGATGCGCACCTCGGTGCCCAACATTTATGCCATCGGCGATGTGGTGAGCACTCCCTGGCTCGCTCACGTGGCGTCGGCAGAAGGTATTTTGGCGGCCGAGCACATGGCGGGTTATGAGGGCGCGCGGCCTGTGGATTACGGTCGTGTGCCATCGTGTACTTATTGCGATCCCGAGGTTGCCAGCGTCGGTCTGACCGAAGCTCAAGCCAAGGAAAAAGGTTATGACGTGCAGGTCGGAAAATTCCCCTTCTCTGCGTTGGGCAAATCCGGCATCCTGCAACGTCCGGAAGGTTTTGTGAAAGTGGTGCGTGAGACGAAATACGATGAGCTGCTCGGAGTTCACATCATCGGCGCACACGCCACGGACTTGATCGGTGAAGCCTGCGTCGCATTGAGCGTCGAGACCACCACGGAAGAACTCATCCGAACCATGCACGCCCATCCGACCCTGTCGGAGGCGGTGATGGAAGCGGCCCACGCTGCGGTAGGACACGCGATCCACTTTTGATCGGGCCGGTCTTCGGGATAGCAATCAAGCGTCGAGAGACGAACGTTAGAGTCTAGAACACAAGGAGCAGGTTAGATCATGGCGACTGAAATCTTGATGCCTCAAATGGGCGAGTCGATCGCTGAAGGCACCATCACCCGTTGGTTGGCGAAGGTGGGTGATGCCGTCGAGCGTGATCAACCACTGCTCGAGATTTCCACCGACAAGGTAGATGCCGAGATCCCGGCTCCCGCATCCGGGGTGGTGATCGCAATCAGCCGTCAAGAAGGTGAGACGGTGCCGGTCAACGAAGTGGTCGGCTTGATCGGCGAGGCCGGCGAGAAACCGGCTTCAAGTGCCATCTCTTCCAGCACCCCGGCTGCAGACGCAACGTCGGCTGCAGCAGCTTCGGCGGAAACCGCGGGTCAGGCAGCCGAGCCGGAGGCGGCGCCTGCCGACGACGGTGATCTGACCCTCGAGCAGCGTCTGCGAAAATTCTCCAGCCCGGTGGTGCGCAAAATTGCCGCCGAGGAAGACGTGGAGATCACGGCGGTCCAAGGATCGGGCATTCACGGCCGGGTCACCAAGAAGGACATCCTCGGATACCTTGAAAAACGTGCGGCCGGCGAGCTGCCGGCCCCGGCTGCCACCGCGGCGGCTCCGGCCCCCGTTGCTTCGGCTCCAGCCTCCGTTCCAGCCGCTTCGGCACGGCCCACGGGCGGCTTCTCGGTCCCGGCTTATTTCCCGGGGGAGAACGTCACCGTCGAGCCCATGGATCGGATCCGTTCGCGCACCGCGGCTCATATGGTCTATTCCAAGGCTACGTCAGCCCATGTGACGACCGTTTTCCATGTCGATATGACGCGCGTCGCCAGGATCCGACAGCAAACCAAAGACGCCTTCCTGAATGGCACGGGCACCAAGCTCACCTTCATGCCGTTCATTTTCAAGGCGGTCTGTCGCGGCCTAAGGGAATTTCCGCAGCTCAACGCTGCCATCGACGGCAACAACATTGTTTATAAGAACGACATCAACCTCGGCATGGCGGTTGCGCTGCCCGGTGGGGGTTTGATCGTTCCAGTGTTGAAAAAGGCCGACGAGAAGAATTTGGTGGGTTTGGCGCGTTCGGCCAATGACTTGGCGGATCGGGCGAGAACCAAAAAGCTCAAACCCGACGAAGGCGCGGGTGGCACCTTTACCATCACCAACCCCGGTGTCTACGGCTCCCTTTTCGGCACGCCGATTATCAGCCAGCCCCAAGTGGCAATTCTCGGCATCGGCACGATCGAGAAGCGAGCGGTGGTGGTGACCGATGCCGATGGAGCGGACTCCCTGGCCATTCGAACCATGAGCTACTTTGCGTTGACCTTCGACCATCGATTGATCGACGGCGCCGACGCGGATCACTTCATGAATGCGATCAAGGATACGTTGCAAGAAGGCTCATGGGACGAGTTGACTTCGTTCAAATGACTACCTGACGACTAGGTGGGTACAGGCCGTGTGCTAAAATGCGTAAGCTCGTGCGCACTGAATCGGTGCCCGACGTTCCATCTATCGCCACGGGGACGAAACTTTGTCGATTCAGACGCAAATCTTGTGGGTACGCACTTTTTGGTACGGACTTTGTTGATGCAAGACTCGGCAACTCGAAACCTGGGACGAGCCTGCCGATGCTTGGGGGGTGGGGGATCCCGATGATTTCGACTCGGAACTTGTCGGAATTGGCCAACATCGCCGGTTTGATGAAATTGAGCCAGTCGTTGGCTACCCTGGACGCTATCTTGTGTCCCGAGTGGGAGTTTCGCTACTTCTCTTTCAACAACAGCTGGGAATCGAACGCCAAGCTGGGCCTGATGCGCAACGGTGAAGGCGACGATTGGCTGTTGTATTTCAACGATCAGGGTGCAGTGCTGAAGGGTTTCGTGCACAACTGTCCGATGGCCGTGCAAGCCCCTTGGCCCGGTATTTTCGAGTCTATTCCCAAAGCTTTCTCCGGCTTTCTTCATGAGCCTGCTTTCTCCCGCGAGGCGACGACCTTTTGCGTTTGGCGCACATTTGAGGACGAAGCGTGGCAGATTGGAGACTTGGAATTTCCAGAGGGTCCCGATCCCGACGGCTCGGCAACTCTGATGCGATTCCTCGACGGCCGTCCCGCGACTTATAAGCGTTGGGGTGACGAGTATTTCGGACAACCTGTACATCCCGGTGCGATCGATAGGGTCTATAGGCACGTGCCATTGAGTGCTTCGTTGGTGGCGGCTTTGAATCCCGAAGCAAGCTTCCGCGAGCTGCGAACCGAGATCGAAGAAATCGGTTATCCAGTGGTTTGAGCCGGCCGGCAAGGGGATTGCACGTGAATTCTAGGACGTCGTAATGGGTCTCCGGCTTCACGCCGGCCCCCGTCGATTCGAATCGAGTCGATCCACCTCGCATCTTTCAGCGTAGAGGCCCATGCACAGCCATTGTTACTCCTCCTGCCGCCCCGTCCGCCTTTTTGAGCTTTCAATTTCTGGCCGGAGAGCCCAATGGCTTCGATGGCCTAGACGGGCCGAATTGGCACGTCCAAGGTGGCGGCTCGGCGACTCAGGCGCGGCCCGCTCAATCTTTCTCGGCTTGCTTCTGCTGCTAGCCGCCGGACCTTCATGGTCTAGCGGTTCGACCCATCCCACGGGAGCTTGGATCGAGGTCTTGGACGCCAAGGGTCGTCCGGCGGAGGATCTGTCGGCATCGGATTTGACGATCCACGAGCCGGGCGGCGCGGCGAGAATTTCAGGCGTAGGGCGGCCGTTGGCGGTTTCGGGCGCGAAGGGGCAGGTGGTGCTCTACTTCGATCAAGCCTTGGCCGGTCGCGGTGCCTTGCGCCGGGCCGCGGACGCCTTGTCGGACACCACGACCGCGTTGGCTTCGATGGGCGAAATCGAGGTGGTTTCCGCCTCCGTCGATGACGGACCCCAGGTGCAGATCCGCAGCGCCGATCCATTTGTGCTCTCCGAGCGATTGGGCCGGATGGCTTTAACCGAACGTAGCGAACGATTGCTCTATTCCATTCGCGAGCGGGCGCTGCTGGAATGGCGGGAAGGGGCCACCGCCGATCCGCCGATGACTCTCGACGAACGGGTGGCGTCCCTGAGCGGTTCCGTGGCAGAAGAGCGGGAGCTGGTCCAGAATCGCATTCGTCGATTGGTCACTTGGGTCACCCGCGAAGGCGTAGGCCGCTCCGCTGGACCGAAAGTACTCATGGTGGTGATGGAGGGATTCGATCTCGATCCCTTGGCCTTCTATTTGGAGCGGCTCGACGAAACCACCGCCGAAGCCTTGCGCTCGGCCGTCGGTGGCGGCTCGTTGGAGTCGGAAGTGCGATCCCTGGCGAGAACCTTGGCGGCCTCGGGTTGGGTGGTTTTTCCGGTCTCCATGCCGATCACCAATATAGAGCAAAAAGCCGCCGAGTACACCAATATCCAAGCCGGGGACGACGACCAGCAAACCGTGGTGCCCGGTATCACCCTGCGCCCCGGCCGTCTGTTCGGCCGCCAAGACGACGAAGAACTCGATGAGCAAGCGGAGGCCGGTGAGGTTCGTCTGATGGATCCCCAAGAGCCCCTCTTTTTGCTGGCGACGGGTTCGGGCGGAGAGCTGTTGACCACGGATTCTGCCCTGCGGGACGCGGTGCAGCGTTTGGGACAGCGACGTTGGGTGACCTGGGATTCGGCGGTCACCTACGAGCAAGAGCTGGCGGCGATCGAAGTCAAAGTCAATCGTCCCGAGTGGATCGTCCGTGCGCCCCGATGGCGTAGCTTGGGCACACCCGTGGGCCTGGCGGATCTCCGCTTGGATCGGGTGCTGAGCGCCGGCATGGAGGGCGATCTGACCCTCGCTGCGGTATTGGAGGTACCGGCGGATCCCGAAGCCGACGGCGGGGCATTGGCGACTCTGGACGTCCGCTTGGATCTTCACGATCTGGAAGGTGATGAGTTGCGGGCGGATGGAACGAGAGCTGACCTGAGGGTGAGTGTGCAGGCGCTCGGATTGTCGGACGAGGAACCGTTGATCCTGCGCGAGGTCCTGCCCAATCAAGACCTGAGTTCGGGTTTGGAATGGCGCTTCCAGCGCCGGATCGATCTGCCGGCAGACGCCACGGCGGTGGCGGTTTTGGTGGAAGATCTGGCGGGCGGCGCTTGGGGCGGACGGCGGGCGACCGTGGTGCGCGCCGCGGGTGAGGAGGCGAGGGCATTTTTGCCCAGCCCCACCGTGCTCGAAATCCAACGGCCAGATGAACTCTTGTTGCGCGGCCGGGTCAAATTCGACGTTTCCGTTTACGACAATAGGATCCGCAGCCTGAGCTTTCTCTTGGACGACCGAGAGGTGGCGTCGGTGCGCCAGCCGCCGTGGCAGGCGAGGCTCGATCTGGGGAAAACTCCCCGGCGTCAATCGCTGACCGTGATCGGTTATGACGCTCAGGACGTTGAGGCCGGACGGGATTCGGCGATCCTCAACGGGGGAGATGCCGGGCTCGGGGTTGAGATCGTTCGGCCCACCTCGACCAAAGGAATCGGGGCCGTAGAGGTCGAAGCCGAGGTCTCCGTGCCCCTGGAGCGTCAGTTGGATAGGGTCCTCTTCTTCTGGAACAACGAGCAGGTTGCAACCCTCTTCTCACCGCCCTTCCGTCAATCGGTCGTTGTGCCCGAGGACCGCCCGGTCGGATATGTGCGTGTGGTGGCCCTCTTGGACGACGGCTCGCTGGCGGAGGACGTGTTGTTCATGAACGGCCCCGAAGCCGGTGAACGGGTGGAGGTCAACCTGGTTGAACTCTATGTGGTGGTGGCGGACAAAGACGGCCGACCCGTCCGCGGTTTGACCCAAGAAGATTTTGCGGTCGAGGAAGAAGGGGTGCCCCAGAAGATCGCCACTTTCTCCGACGCGGCGGACTTACCGTTGACCCTGGGCATGGCGATCGATTCTTCTGCCAGCATGTTCGTTAAATTACCCAGGGTGCAGAAGGCGGCGTCAGATTTTTTGTACTCCACCTTCGGTGAGCACGATCGGGCTTTCGTCATCGATTTCGACAGTGTTCCGCGGTTGGCTCGCGGCACCAGCACCGACGTCGATCGGGTGGTGGAGTCGATCTACAGCTTGGAGGCTTCGGGGCGAACGGCGCTTTGGGAGTCGATCGTTTTCTCCTTGGTCCAGCTCCAAGGGGTCCGCGGACGTAAGGCGCTGGTGGTTTTCTCCGACGGCGCCGACGAGGACGATCAATTCCCCTTCCGCAGCACCATGCGGATCGCCAGGGAGATGGGTGTTCCCATCTATTTGATTTTGATGAAGAAGGAGCCCAAAGATTCTCCGGTGCTCGGGCTCCTATCGCGTTCCTTTACTTCCCGGGCCAGGCGTTTGGCGGAAGCGACCGGTGGCCGCGTTTTTTACGCCAAAGAATACAAAGATCTCGGGGACGTCTACAGCGAAATCGAAGAAGAGCTGCGCAGCCAATATTTGATTACCTACTATCCCCAGGGCGTGGATAAGGATCGGGGTTGGCGTGACGTCGATGTGGACGTGGCGAGGCGCGGGCTAACGCCCAGAACTCTGACCGGATATTGGCAATGATTTGCGGGTTCACAAGGAATTCTCGGTAGAATCTACCCGACAGGTAAATTGACTACCATTCCTCCAGGGAGGAGCTTTCGATGAGTCCTTCGCCCGCTTCCGCCGAGACCGCAACGGATACGCCCGCTGCAGAGCCGATTTCCAAACACGAGCGACGACTCTACGAGCTTTGGGGTGAGCTCCGGGATCTGAGTTCGGTCCAAGAGCTGCTCGACTGGGACCAAGAAACTCACATGCCGAGCCGTGGGGCCGTCTCCCGAAGCCATGTTTGCGGCACGGTGGCGACGCTCAAGCATCGGGCGGTCACCGCCGACGAACTCTGGGACGTCATCCAGGCATGCGCCTCCGAGGCGTCTAAGGGAAGTGTTTTGGAAGCCCAAGCTCGGGTGGCCCTCCGCGATGCCGGCAGAGCCCGCCGCATTCCCGAAGACCTAGCCAAGGCCAAAGCGATCGCTCGCAGCCGGGGCACCATGGCGTGGCAAAAGGCACGAGAAGCTTCCGACTTCAACCTCTTCAAAACCGAGCTCAACGAGCTGCTGGATCTGGCCAAAGCGGAGGCCGCGGCTCTCGATCCCGACGGCAACCCCTACGACGCCTTAATGGACCGCTTCGAGCCCGGGGCAACCGAAGCGGAGCTGGTGCCGCTCTTCGACCACTTGGTGGCCGAGTTGACGCCGATGGTGCGTGCGGTGGTTGAGTCGGGCAAAGAAGTGGACGAATCCCCGGTCCAAGGCTCATTCGATGTGGCGAAGCAGCAAGTGCTGGCCAAATATGCAGCTTCTGCCTTCGGTTTCGATTTCGAGGCCGGGCGTCTGGACGAGGCGGTGCATCCATTTTGTGTCGGCATCGCCCCGGACGACGTGCGCCTGACCTGGCGTTGGCAAGAGGACGACCTACGGCCGGCTCTCTACGGTGTCTTGCATGAAGCCGGCCACGGTCTTTATGAGCAAGGCCTACCGGCCGATTGGCATCGGACCCCGCTCGGCACTGCGGTGTCCTTGGGTGTGCACGAGTCCCAGAGTCGGTTGTTCGAGAATCAGGTAGGTCGAAGTAAGGGGTTCTGGACTTGGTTGTGGCCCCGTTTTGCCGAGCTTTTTCCAGATCAGGCCGCCGCCACCAGCGTGGATCAAATTTGGCCCGCCCTGCACACGGTCAAACCTTCACTGATCCGAGTCGAGGCCGACGAAGGCACCTACAATCTGCACGTCGCCATTCGATTCCAGATCGAGCGGGCGCTATTTCGGGGTGATCTGCAGGTCGCGGATTTGCCGGAAGCCTGGAACGACGCCTACGAGGATCTCTTGGGGACCCGTCCGGCGAACGATTCGGAAGGAGTGTTGCAGGATATCCACTGGTCCCAGGCAATTTTTGGCTATTTTCCGACCTACACCTTGGGGACCATGAGTTCGGCCCAGCTGTTCGACGCCGCCCAGCGGGAGCTGGGCCCCCTCGACGATGCCTTTGCCGAGGGTGAGGTGAAACCGCTCTTGGGGTGGATGCGGGAGCACGTCCATCAACACGGACGCCGCTATGAAGCCAGGGAGCTGATCGAGCGGGCGACCGGTGAATCGAGATCGCCCGCAGCGCTGTTGGCCTATTTGCGGCGCAAGACGAAAGCTGTGTACGGCGTGGCTTAACAGACTGTGGCAGATCGCCGTGTTGGGCGAGCGCCACCGATTCTTGCCAGGGCCTGCTGAGCAGCAGGCTCTGGCGCCCGAGGTCGAGCGCCAGGCAGAGAGCCTATTCGTCTATTCTTCGTTTTGCCTGGCTCGGGGGCTCGGGATCATCCCGCGACCCGGAATCCAATCGCGGCGCAAGAGCAGGGGGAAGGTTTCACGGATTTTTGCGACTTGATCTTGGGGGATCAGCTTCATCACGTCGATCATCATCTGCATCTTGGCCCGGTTTATTTTCGCGCTCAACTCCGTTTGGAGATCGGCCTCGGTGGTTGCCAACTCCCAATCCCCGGCCTCGAGCGCGTCGCTGAAAGCGTTGAAGGAGCGTTTGCCTGCGATGGTTTCACGCTCGGCCAAATAGACCTTAGCGACGGCGTCCATTTGCTTTCGGGTCTGCTCGCTCAATTTGATTTTCGCGAGTTTCTTCTCTTGATTCCACCACACGCGTTTCAACGCACGCTCTTGGGCAGAAACGGCATCCGTCCCCTGGGCAGCAGCTCCTTTTTGGGCTCCTTGTTGGGCCGTAGCTGCGGAAGCAAGGGTAAGAGCCGAGAGAAAAAGGAGAGAAAACGTGGTTCTGAAGAACGGTCGTGATCTCATTTCGTGACCTCCGGTTTGGTTTACATCAATGGGTTATCGTGATAGCCAATGGCCCCTAGCGGATGAGTGCTCTCATTCCGGACAGAGACCTTTCAATTCAGCGAATTCGATTTCAAGATTTAGGAGAGATACTTCGTCATGGCCAACGGCTCAAAAGTCTCGCGGACGCTCGGAGTGGCACTGCTTTTGGTATCCGCCGGTATTCTCATCTGGTTGGCCAAGGCCCGGCTGGAGGCTTCCTCCCCTGAGGGCCGAGCCGACATTCCGATCGGTCGGCGTCCGGTGGTTCTGATCACCCTGGATACTACCCGGGCCGACCACCTCCAACCCTACGGGGCCAAAGATATCGCCACGCCGACATTGCTACGATTGGCCCAGGAGGGAATCGTCTTCGAGCAGGCTTACTCCGTGGCTCCAATCACCTTGGTGGCCCACACGAGCATCATGACGGGACTGTACCCGTTTGAGCACGGGGTGCGCAACAACGGTATCCAATACGTCCCCGAGGAGGTTGAGACGCTCGCAGAGCAGCTTCGGGGCGAGGGATATCGCACCGGCGCTTTTGTTTCTGCAGCGGTGCTGGAGCGTCGGTACGGCCTGGGTCAGGGATTCGAGGTCTATGACGACGACCTGTCCACGGGCAGGAATCGCCGTCCACGAATGGTCGCCGACCGTCCAGCTGAGGCCGTGGTCGAAGCCGCGTCCGGCTGGCTAGAAACCTTGGACGAGGACGAGCCCTATTTCCTTTGGGTTCACTTTTACGATCCCCATGCCGCCTACTCGCCCCCAGCGCCCTATCGTGATCGGTATCGGGAGCGTCTCTATGATGGTGAAATCGCCTATATGGACGCCCAGATCGGCAAGCTCTTGCAACATCCGCGGCTTACCGGGGACCAAGAGCCGATCGTGACGGTGATCGGAGACCACGGTGAGAGTCTCGGTGAGCACAAGGAGCGCACCCATGCCATGCTCGCCTACGACTCCACCCTGCATGTGCCCTTTTTGCTCAAGATTCCCGGCGGTCCCCAAGGCACTCGGGTACCGGGAAACGTCAGCCAAGTGGATGTGCTCCCCACTCTGCAGGCCCTCTTGGGCCTAGAGCCCGCTGAAGAGATCCTAGGAAAAAGTCTCTTGCCGGCCATCTCGGGCCGTCCAGTCGGCAGCCGCCCGCTCTATTCGGAAACCTATTTGCCCTTTTACACCTACGGGTGGGCCAAGCTCAGGGTCCTACGGCAGGGACGGTGGAAATTTATCGACGCACCGACGCCCGAGCTGTACAACCTGAAAGCGGATCCCAGCGAGCTGACCAACGTTCATGACCGAGAGCCGGGTTATTCCCATGACTTGACCCGCGACCTCACGGAACTCTTGGGCACCGTCGAGGATTCCGAGCAAGAGGCCGCGTTGTCCCTCGATTCGGAATCGGAAGAAAAGCTGCGCAGCTTGGGCTATTTGGCCACCGGCAGCGGTTCTAAGAGCACTGGCCCGCGACCCGATCCCAAGGACGTCATCGTCTTACACGTCAACCTGGAGCTGGCCCGGCAGCTCATGCAGGATCGCCTATTTGATCGCGCCGAAACCCAGCTGCGAAAAGTGCTGGAGCAAGATCGGGAGAATTTGGCGGCCTTGGTAGATCTGGTGCAGGCCCTGGAGGGGCAGAATAAGGTCGAGGACGCCATTCGAACCGCCGAGCGAGCGCTCGAGATCGACCCGGACTACACACGTATGTTCCTGGTTCTGGCTCGATTGGAGGCCAATCGGGGCCAGGTCGACAACGCCCTTGAGTTGGCCCAATTGGCGATGGACAAAGACCCCAAGAATCCCGAGTTCCTTTTGTCCAAAGCTCGTTTGCTGGCCCGGGCTGGGCGCCAAGACGAGGTCGAGCAGCTCTTGACCCGGGGGATGAAGGATTTTTCGGAAATCCCGCAGATTTCGGTCGCCTACGCCCAATTGATCGAAGTTCGCCGGGGTGAGCTGGAGTCGGCTGAAGCCAGGCTGCGCGATGCTGTCAAGCACGACCCCTTCAACGCCGTCGGTTGGGTGGTGCTCGGACGGGTCCTCGAACGAGGTGGCCGCGCCGAAGAAGCGATCGACACCTATCGCCAGGGGTTGGAGTCGGACTCCAGCAATATGGACTTGCACGGAAGCCTTGGAACCCTCCTGGTTTCGAGGGGCTCATTGACCGAGGGTATTCAGCATCTCAAGGAAGCCGTGCGATTGAGCCCCAAGCTCCAACCCTCTCTGCACGTCAGTCTTGGGGGTGCGTTGGCCGAGCTGGGCCAGCTGGAAGCGGCCGGCAAAGAATATGAGAAGGTCTTCGCCGTGCAGCCGAAACACCCCGGAGCCAGAAACAACTATGCGGTAGCTCTGCGCCGGCACGGTCGAATCGAAGAGGCCGAGAAGATGCTGATGCAGCTGGTCGCCGACTCGCCCAAAAACGTCGATGCTTACAACAATTTGTCGGCCATCGCCGTCGACAAAGAAGAGTGGCCCAAGGCAGAGCGGTATGCCCGCATTGCCCTCGACCTCGACGGTACCTTGCCGGAAGCATGGAACAACCTGGCGATCGCGCAAGAAGAACAAGGGCGATCCGAGGAGTCGCAGCGCTCCTACTCGAGAGCCTTGGAACTCGATTCTGAATATTGGCCTTCGCACCTGAACCTCGGCATTCTCTACCGCAAGATCGGCCGAAACTCAGAAGCTCTCGCCTCATTGGGCGAAGCACTTAGTCGGGTCCCGCAGCTCCCAGCCGCCCACTATGAGCTGGGCATGCTCTATGCGGGATCTCTGGCTGATCCCGCCAAAGCGCGGAACCACTTCAATGCTTTTTTGAAGTATTCCCCAGAGAAGGACGCGCGAGTTCCTGAGGTCAGGAAAATTTTGGAAGGCTTGACGGTTGCCGCACCCTAGAGAGAATCGTCAAGATTCGCTCCTTAATCGTGCCGACAGCTTGACCTTTGGCTTTGCCAAAGTATAATTGCCGAATCCTTAACGAGTTCCGAGGAGGAATTGGAAACATGACGACTGCACGCTGGGCAAAAATCGCCCTCATGCTGGTTGTACTGGCCTTTGCGGTTGCCCCAGCGTACGGGCAATTCGTAGCAGGTGTACGAGTAATCGAGAACAGCTTCGACGGTACGAATCTGGACATCGATTTCGTTGAGTACTATACCGGCAGCTGGCCAGCATCAACCTATGCATGGCCCACCGCTTTCATTGGCGGCTCGAATTCAACTTCGATCGGCTTCTATGTACCGGCAATTAATTGGGGCGACGGCAACGTCGAGCCACCCGTAACCACCAACAATCCGGGCACTGGCCTGGCATTGACGGCGACTACGACCACGGTTGGCGGTGTGGCCGTCCGCGGCTACCGCGGCAACTTCACCCACACCTACGGTGTTCCGCCGGTTGGTCCGGTGGTGGTAGCAGGCCGAGCCGGCATTACCGGTGGTGGCGCTCAGCCTCCGCCGTCGAATGCCAGCCAATTGGTTGCAGGTAATCTCGCAACCACGATTGGTTCCATCGGTGGCCAAACGATCTTCATCGCGACCGACAACTTGTCGTTTGCGGGTCCGGTAACCCCGATTATCGAGGTTCCGACTGCTTCCGAAACTGGTCTCTTGGCCTTGGCTCTGTTGCTGGCCGGCGCGGCTTTCGTCGTGCTCCGCCGCTCCTGATCCTCAGAAGCTCACTAGAACGCCTTGGCTTTAGTCGTTTCGATGAATAGAGCTGAGGTGCGTCGGAAGAACCACCTGAAATCCTTAGGATTTCGGGTGGTTTTTCTTTTGGCCACGATCTCCCAATGCCTCATTTTGTCGGCCGCCTGTGGCCCGAGGCCGGAAGCCGACTCCGAGCCAGAGCTGCGGCGGTCGGTAGGAGCATCGTTTTCGGGTGATATTTTCAAGGATCACAGCCTTGAGGCAGGAATCGACTTCGTCCACCAAAACGGTGCCACCGGAGAGCTGTTGTTGTCGGAAGTCGTCGGATCGGGAGTAGCTTTGGTCGACTACGATCAAGATGGTGACCTGGATGTCTACTTGGTCCAAGATTCCGGAGCGCATGCGTCGTCCCGCTCAGGCGATCGACTCTTTCGCAACGAACTCGAGACGGGGTCTCTTCGTTTTGTCGATGTGACCGATGAAGCCGGCATCACCGCCCGTGGCGCCGGCATGGGCGTCGCAGTGGGGGATATCGACAACGACGGCTGTTACGACCTCTACATCCTCAACCGGGGCCCCAATCAGCTGTGGCGAAATCGCTGCGACGGCACCTTCGAGGACGTGACGGAAAGTGCACGGGTCGGGGATCCTCGTTGGGGAGTGAGCGCATCGTTCTTCGATTTCGACGCCGATGGTTTCTTGGATATTTATGTCGCCAACTACGTGGATATTCCGGCCGGCGAGAATCGCGCTTGCAGCTCTCCATCGGGAATCCCTGAATACTGCAGCCCACAGGTCTTCAGTCCCGAGTTCGACACCCTGTTGAGAAATCGAGGGGATGGGAGTTTTGAAGACGTTTCGGTCAGCTCGGGCATCCGCAAGGCCGCCCAGAACGGCTTGGGAGTCATGACCCGGGATTTCAACGGCGACGGTTTGCCTGATCTCTATGTCGCCAACGACATGACGCCGAATTTTCTTTGGGTCAATCGGGGTGACGGAACCTTTGAGGATCTGGCCCTATTGTCCGGCAGCGCGGTCAATCGCAATGGCCGTTCGGAGGCCAGCATGGGTGTGGCTATCGGGGATGTGGATCGGGACGGCGACGACGATATTTTCGTCACACACCTCAGCCGTGAATCCCACACGATGTATCGCAACACTGGAAATTTCTCGTTTGAGGACGATACTCCGAGCTTCGGATTGGAGAGTCTGACCAACGAATCGACGGGTTTCGGTACCCACTTCTTTGACTACGACAACGATGGATGGTTGGACATCATCGTTTGTAGCGGCGCCGTCACGTCCACTCGAAAACGTGTCTCTACCACCGAAGAGGTGACCCTCCGGCAGCCGAATCAGCTATTCAAGAGCACCGGAAGCGGAACCTTCGTGGATGTCTCGGAGTGGGCTGGTGCAGGCATCACAGCTCCGGAGGTCAGCCGCGGTTTGGCGGTCGGTGATATCGACAACGACGGCGATTCGGATCTTCTCTTGACCAACAACGGCGGCCCAGCCCGATTGTTGGTCAATCAAGTGGGTATCGAGAACCACTGGCTCGGTGCTCGGGTCATGGATCAGAGAACTGATCGCGACGCGTTGGGGGCTAGGGTGCGATTGGTGTTTGAAGATGGACGGGCCCTAGTGAAAACCGTCAGCATCGACGGTAGCTATGCGTCGAGCAGCGACCCAAGGGTTCTTTTTGGCCTCGGTCAGTCGACGGAGATCCCAGAAGTCGAGGTGATTTGGCCCGACGGATGGGTGGCCACGCTGACCCCCGCCTCCATAGACACCTATTTGGTGGTCGAGCGCCCAGTGGCCGGAGGCGGTTGATGGTCACGTTGCAGCCGTGGATTAGGTTTCGTGCATGGACAGCCCTGCTGATCCTCGCCACCCTGGCAGCATGTGGAGAAACCCAGGTCGAGCTTCCTGAGCTGGCTCCGCCGGAGCGTTTTGAGGCCATGGACGAGGTGGTTCAGAAGCAATACTCGGAACTCAAAGCGGCGCTCGACGCAACGGTAGCGGAGGGAGCGTCCAAGACCGAGATCGCGGAGCGGCTCGGAAACCTCGGGATGTGGTACCAGATCTATCGATTTCAAGGCACTGCGTCGGTGGCCTATGCCAAGGCTGTGAGCCTTCAACCCGGGAATCCGAAGTGGATTTTCTTGAACGGAGTCGCCATGTCGACTTTGGGTGAGCTCGAAGAAGCCGAGCAAGCGTTTCGAAAGACTCTCGAGCTGGATCCGACGTATTCCGCAGCGGAGGTGAGGTTGGCTGAGACCTTGATCGGACAAGGCGAAGATGACCAACTCATTCGCAAGCACCTCGAATCCGCGTTGGCAATAGACCCCAACAACGTCCGCGCTATGGTCCTGTTGGCGGATCGGCAACGGAGGGCCGGCCAAGCCGACCAAGCGGTAGCTCTCCTGGACCGGGCCTTGCAGCTCCAGGACTCGCCCCAAATCCACTACCAATTGGGTTTGGCGTTCCGCGATACCGGAGCGTTGGAGGTGGCCAACGCGCATCTGGCCAAGGCGGAACCTGAGTCGAACCCCGAGGGCTTCTTGATGCGGGATCCATATTCCATGGAAGTGACCCGCATGGATGTCGGATATACCACCGCCATGAAACGGGCTCGCCAAGCCATGTCGAATCGAAATTTTGCAGAAGCCCTCAGCCAATACCGCCGGGCCTCGGATTCGAGAGCGAATTCGGTGGAGGCCCGCCTCGGTGTGGTGCGGGCGACGTTGGCCCTCAACCGAAAGCAGCAAGCCAAAACCGAAGCCGACCGATTGGTGGTTTCTTTCCCTAATCGACCGAAGGTGCAATTTGTCGCAGGCAGGGTCTACGAAGCGGTGGAGGCAGGCTCGGGCGAGCCGTTTTTTCTCAAAGCCCTGGAACTCGATGGCAACTTGGTTCAAGCGATGCTCAAGTTGGCTGATTACTATCAGGATCAAGGGCGCCTCAATGAGGCCTTGAGCTTTTTAGCTCGAGCCCGGAACTCTCGCCCTGGGCATGTGGAGGCGTCGCCTCGATACGCGAGAATGCTGATTCAAATGGGCAAGATCGAAGAAGCCAAGCGGGTCTTGAGCGAGGATGTTGCCGTCACCGAATCCCCGGGCCCGCTGGTGGTATTGATGGACGAGCTGGGTATGGAGATCAACTGAGCCGCGCGGAATCTGGTTTTAGCCACCCTCGTTCGGCAAGGGACGACAGTCGCTGCACAGGCTGTGGATCTGCAGCGTATGCTGATCGGGATGGAACCCATGGGCACGGCAGATCTCTTTCTGCAGAGCTTCGATCGCCGGGCTGACAAATTCGACCACCTTGCCGCATTGAGAGCACACGAGGTGGTCATGGCGCATGCCCGGGTGTACGTGCTCGTAGAGGAAGCGGTTCCCGCCCATTCGGCGTTTCTCGACAAAGCCGTATTGCACCAAGAGGTCTAGATTCCTGTACAGCGTGGCACGGGAGATTTTTAGACCCCTGCTCTTCATGGACTCCAATAGGGAATCGGCATTGATGTGGGTGTGGTGGGAGTAGATTTCTCGGAAAAGGCGCAGCCGCTCAGGGGTCACTCGATGACCCTTTTGGCGTAAGACTTCGAGGAAACGGTCCAGCTCTGGAAAGGACATAGGGTTCGGGGAGAGGCGCATTTTCGCGCCTCCCGGGAATAGATTCAGCGGCGGTTTTTCAGGAAGCTACCGAGTAAACTGGCCCCGATCTCGGCGATATCGTCGGCGATGTCACCGTCACCGTCCCGGTCGATCACTTGCTCCAGGAGGGATCCGGCTTTGGGCTGTGCCCGCTCGACCTGACGACGTTCATTGGCCAGCATTCCTGCGAGCCCTCCGGCGTCGAGCTGACTGCTCTGACGTTTCTTCGCCAAAGCACCCATGACCAAGGGAGCCAGCATGGCGAGTAGCTGCCCGGCTTGGCTGGTATTTAATCCCGAGGCCTTGCCGATCGCATTTTCGGTGCCCTGGCGTCGGCCGCCGAGCACATGTTTTAGAATTCCCGCGCCCAACCCCCCTGACTGACCACCGCCGAGGAATCCGGCAACGTCATCCAAAATGCTGCCGTCGTGATCCCTATCGAGGGCGCCGGCCAGGGATTGGGCGCCGTTGCTGCTCGTCGTGTTGTTGGCCAGGGCTCCTACGAGCATGGGTAGGGCCAGGTTGACGGCTTTGGAAGTACTTTCGGGATCAGCCCCCAACTGGCGGCCCATCTTTTGGATCGCTTGGTCATCGAGTTGTTGGCTGATCAGCTCAAGAAGAGACATATTCTTTCCTCGTCGTGTGGGTTCGATCTCGGTACCCGCGTGAGGGCATCGAGATGGGGTCGGTTGGCCAAACTTCGAGGTCTGGTTTGCCGAGACGTATTCCGAGGGGGGCTTCGGTCTTCCTATTCTACCGACAACTTCGGCGAGTAGGTGGTCCAATTTCTGCCCTCACCCCGTGCTCATTCCAAGGCCAGGCCCAGCTCCTTGGCCTCTTCCCTGGTATCCACATCTTTGGCCAGGGATAGGACGTCCAACACCGCCACCCGGCCGCGCTCGTCGGGATGCTCCAAACGGTAGGTGCGGCGAAGATAGATTCGGGACAGCAGACGGGCCATCAGGCTGTGGTCGATTCCCCGTTTCAGGTGCAAAGCAAATCGGGTTCCATTGCCTAGGATTCCGAGTGTTACGGTCGGGGGTCTAAAGCTGCGCAACCTTTGCCAATCTGCTTTGAGCAGTCGCGTGAAAATGCCGAACGTCACCACCCGAAACCGATGGCCGATCGAGGTGTTGCGTGTGCTGTAGGCCATCTCGAAAATGTCGTAGAGCAGATGGCGTCGCACCGCTTCTGGCGGCGCGATGACCAGATGACCAGGGAGGGTGGGCACCGGGCGTTGATCGTGGTCACCGCGGATCCAATATTTGGGCTTCCAGGAACTGGAGCCTAAATCTTGCTTTTGCTCCGGTGCCCGGCATTCGAGCATCCAAAAGGAGCAGGGTGAGCAGTTCACATAGTCGGAAGTTGCGGTTTCGAGATCCGCAAGGGTGGGCAAGACGTCAGCGGTGGCATAAGCGACACGGCTGCCGGGATGGGTCACCACGACATGCTCCGTCGCGTTGCGGAGGTTGTCGCCGAAGTTGCCGTCAGTGTCGATCACCTCGGCACCGGAGAGTTCGAAATCGGCGTAGACCTGCTGGGGTCCCGCCACGTAAATCGGATCGAAACATCCAGATTGGCGGAAGCGCGCGCAGACGTGCTCGATCATCGGCCTGCCTGCCAGCTGAAGGGAGGCTGCCTTATAACCGTCGAGAGGGTGGTGGCCCTGACCCTCCTCAGGCATCTGCTCGTATCGACGGCTACCGCCGGCGAGCAGAATGAGTGGAATAGGAAGGAAACTCATCACCGTCGAAGCCAACGACGTTTAGGCACGATCCGTGGCTTCGACGGTGCTTGAGGGATTTCAGACGGAGAGAACACAATCCTGGGAACCGAAACGATTGACCGAGAAGCTGTCGGCTTGCTCGTCGTTTTCCCAGCGCTCGCCGTCGAGCAGGTAGCGGAAGCGGTACTCTTGGCCGGCGTCCAAGGAAACCGTGGTGCTCAGGGAGCCGTCCTTGCGCTTGGTCATCGGATGCGACTCGGGGCTCCAGTCGTTCCACTCGCCGACTACGGCGGCATTGTCTGCACCGAATTCAGCGGGCACCTTGAAGGTCACGCGACAGCTTTTTTTGGTCTTGGAATAGGACTTTTTCAACATTTGAGATTCTCCGCCCCACAAGCACAACCGCCTCGTTCGGCCTAAGGTCGAATCTTCGGCATGTCCGAGGAATAGGCGTTGTCTTTGGGGAAATTTTCGGACCGTAGGGTCAGGCGTCGAAGGGGTCGGTCGACGAATCGAAAAGAGGGGAATCCAGTTGTGGGATTACCGGCCTTCGCGCCTAAGCGGGATTGGGTCACCACCTTGGCGACCTGCGGCGAGACCGTAGCACACTGTGATCGATCTGCCAAGATATTCTTGGGAAATCGCGAGATTTCCCTCGTCGCGCTCAGCAAGGTCGCTCTAAGACCTGGGGTGTTCTAAAGACCTAGGGCAAGGGAACGACAAAGCTCTGCGGGTCCTGGGCGATGAATAACTCTAGCTCCTCTAGAGCCGACTCAACCTCAGGATCCTCATTGAGCTGCAGGCATCGAAAGCGAGCCTCCAAGAACGACGACAGCCAAAAGACGTTGGGCTGGAGCTGATCGAAAAACGGCCGGCAGCGATCTTTAAAGTCCGGCAAGTTGATCAGCAATCGGAGCTGCGCCAAGAGCCTGGGTTGATCCAACATCCGGATCGAAAAAGGCTCGGCCAGGGCGTCGTAGAGCCGGGTCGCAACGTCTGGATGGGTGCGGGCGACCTCGATGGCGAGCTCAGGTAACGAGTGCGCCACCGGATAGTCGAACCACGGGTCGGATCGTAGGTAAGAGATCGCCTTCAGGACCGAGGTGACGGCCTGATCGACATTTCCTTGCCGCCAATGAAAACGAGCCGTAATGGCCGCGGCGGAGGCTGGGTCGTATAACTCGACCTCCACGAGCATGGGCATGTAGAGCTCGGAGCCGGTGTCTGCGTAGGCATAAGCCATCATCAGCTTGTCCCTATAGGCGGTCGGCGGTTGGTCTTGGCTCGCCCATTGGTCGATAGCCGCCCGTTGCCGCCCCTTTGAGAATTCCTGACGCGCCCGGTCTCTGACGGTTGGATTCCTCATCAAATCGGGATCGGATGCGCTGCCCTGAGCAGTTCGCAGACGCAAGAGCTCTTGGCTTTCGAGCCAGAGTTGTGGATCGATTCCCGCCGGTCGGTTTGCATCCAATCTCCTTGCCGCGGAGCGAAGGTCGCGAATCGGTGCAAAGCGGGGACGGCCGACTTTGCGGGCAAAGCCGAATTCAATGCGGGGCTGGTCGTCGGACGAAGGCTCCGCCGCCTGGCTCAGCGCTTCGGCCAGCTTAGGCCCGCCGACGAAGCCGGAATATAAACCCGCAATTCCTTCGACCCCCCAGACCTTACGCATGCCGTCGGCGTAGGCCGCGAGAGCCATCCGCTCCTCGATCCGTGGATAGTTGTGTTCGATGGTGCCGTTGGACGCCACCAGCAGCAGATCCCCTCTGCCGACTTGCCAAGTCTCGACCGTCTCGAATTCTGAGCTGAGGGTGGCAAAAACGGTTTGCATCAACTGAGCGTCGACTTCATAACCTTGCAACCATTGGAGAAAAAGGCCACCTGGAGCCAAGCGTTGCCGGGCCGCGCGGTAGAAGTCTCGGGAGAATAAATCGGCGACTCCTGCTCGATAGGGGTTCGAAGGTTCGGAGAAAATCAGATCCCAGGTTTGCTTTTGGGTCAGGACCATTTCTCGACCATCGCCCAAATGCATTCGGGTCTTGGGGGAATCTAGGACGTGAAAAGTGGCTGGACCCAAAGGCCGCGTGAGTTCGACCACGGTGGGCTCGAGTTCCACTACATCGACGGTTTCGATGGAGTCGACGGTGGTAAACCAGCCGGCGGTGGTGCCGATGCCCAGGCCGATGACCAACACGTGCCGTGGATCTTCGTGTAACGCCGCGCCCACCAGGCCGCTCATGAGAGTCGTGGCGGCGTCGCCCAACGCGGCCCCATCACTCTTGCCGTTGACGATCAATGCCGAGTCGGAAATGACTTGCAAGGCGATGCTGCTTTCGATGCCGTCGGCTTCCTGGCGAGTGGCCCATTGAACTTCCCGCCGATAAGCCTGATAACCGTTGGTGCCGTAGATGTCGACCGTGGCTCTGCCGGCGCCGATCGGCACATGACGCCAGAAAGCAGAGGGGCCCTCTGCGACGACCACCACGAATAACGCCGAGATGGCCGTTAGCCAAACCGTGCCTCGGGCGCCGGAAACCTTCGAGCCGGCCCGGGCGGCGGGCAGAATCGACAACATCAGCGCGGTGGCCGCGAGCAGAACCGTCGTCAGCCGCCATACCATCGGCGCGCCCAGCAAAGGGATCAGCCCGAAGCCGCCCGCCAAGGAACCTAAGATGGCACCGCCTGTATTCCAGGCATAGGCTTGACCTACGTCCCTACCCGCGTTCTCTCGTCCGCGGCCGAGAAGGCCGACCAGCACAGGAAATTGATAACCCGCCACCAAGGCGGCCGGTAAGACGATGATCGCCACCACCACCGACCAAGAGAAGACCAGCCCCCCGAAGCCCAAGATCGCCAGATCTCGAATGCGTGAGGCGAAGAGGGCCAGGTCGTCACCGAGCAGCAGGGGCAGACTGAGAAAAAGCCCCTCCAGACCACAGGTCGCGGCCAGTGTGTAGAGGGTTGGACGGCGATGCTCTCCGCCGAGAGCGTAGAGCAAACCGCCCACTGCGATGCCGAGGAGCGCCATGGCGAGGATCAATCCCATGGTGTAGGTCGATCCGCCCAGGATCGAGGCCAACATTCGATACCAAACCAGCTCCATGAGGAAAAAGGCGCATCCGACCAGGGCCGCAATAGCAAAAAGGCCTTGGCGCTCCAGGCCGCCCAGGGCAACAGTAGACCCTTGTGTGGGCACGGGTTCCAAGGAACTCGGGTCTCGGGAGCCGGGGCTGGTTTCGGCCTTCGAATCGGACTGTGGCTGAGAACCGGACGGGGCCTCGGATGGAGCTTCGGCGTCGGACCCAGCTCCCTTTCGAGCCAGGGCGCCCGCGACGAAAGCCAAGAGCAAATTGACCGCAGCGCCCAGCCAAAGGGTCTTTCGAATTCCCAGGTGCTCCAGCAGATAGAAATTCGCCAGGCACGCCCCCAGAACCGCGCCGAAAGTGTTGATTCCGTACAGCCAAGCGAGGCGTCGCCGGCCCGCGTCTTCTTCCCTTTCGAGTGCCTGGGTGACTACCGGCAAGGTGCCGCCCATCAATGCGGTCGGCACCCCCAAGACCAGGGTCGCTAGGGTCAGCCGGACCAGCGAGGCGGTGGCTAAGCCCAGGCTGAAGACCCCTCCCAGCTCCAGATAAACGGAACGGGCCACCCACACTAGGAACGGGCTCAAAGCCGCGGCTGCCGCAATGCCGTACTCCAGCCGCGAATAAACCTTGAGCGGGTTGTCCATGGAGTGGGTCCGACGGCCGAAATACCAACCGCCGACCCCCAATCCGCCCATGAAAATAGCGACTACCGCGGCGGACGCGGCTGTGCTGGAGCCGAAAATCAAACGCATCAAACGCAGCCAAGCCACCTGATAGACCAGGGAGCAAGCACCGGAGATGCCGATGATGATCAACATCCGTTGGAAAGTCGGTTTCATGGCTCAGGTTCCTCGCCAGGAAGATCATCGTCACCTGCGACCGGATTGTCGTCGGCTAGCTCGAAGAGCCTGAGCTTGGGCGGGGTGTGTCGCAGGAACCACTTGGTATCTTGCTCGGCGGACCTCAAAAGAGCGTCGTTCCTTGGGCTGGGCTCGGAGAGCTGATAGCACTGCAGACGAGCCTGGAGGAAGCGCAGCGTCCAAATGGGATGCAGTTCATAGGCGCTGTAGATCTCACCGCATCGCTCATTGACATCCAACCTGCCGCCCAAATTGACCCGGGTCGCCAGGCGAACTTCCTCAAAGGTGTGGGCTGCGAAGGGTTGATCGAGGGCGTCGAGCAGAGCTTCGCCGGAAATGGAGTCGAAAGAAGCTAGGGACTTTGCCAGCTGGAATCCTCGGTCGACGATCGGCAGATGAACCCACGGGTCCTGCCTCAAAGCGTCGAAGGCGGTTTGCAAATGAGCGGCCGCCGCGCCGATTCGGTTCTGGGTACGGGCCAAGCGCGCGTCTAGAATTGAAGCTTCGACCGGCGCCGCCGCTCGCAAATGGGCAAATGGGTCGGGGGTGTCGGGGGTGTCGGCCGTCTGCCCATAGAGCCCGGCGGCGAGCAGTTCGCCGAGCATCAATTCGTCGACAAAAGTTATGGCGGCGGCGGGTGTTTGGTCCGTCTTGGGCCAAAGGTCGTAGGCGCCGGATAGATCTCCGGAGCCCCAAGCCTGACGGGCCGCCATCCGTTCGGCGGCGAGGCCTTGGAGCTGGATTTCCGAAGCTCGCTCCGACTTTGGGGTCGACTTGGCCCACGGACCCGCCTGGGCGAGGCCACTGGAGGCGTTACGAGCAGCCCTGAACTCGAGGATTAGGTTCCAATCTAACGTCACGGTGGAGCCTGGCGCGGCTTGGGGTTGGCCGGCGACGACGTGCTCGGAGATGGCTCGAAGGCGGCTCAGATCGAACGCTTCCGGGTGGCCGAAGTGCCGCGCGAACGCGAATTCAAGAGTGGGTCGGTCGTCGGTTGCGATGTCTAGAGGTGAGGAGGTGGCGATGGTCTTCGCGAGTTCATCACCCGCCAGGAAAGCGCTGTAGAAACCCTCCAAACCGCCGATCCCCCAGGACTCCCGCATGGCCGCTCGCCAGGGCTCCCGGGACATGCGTCGCCCGATCTGATCGAAAGGATGGAGCAGGCGCTGGGCGCCGGCAACCAAGATCAGCTCGTGGGTGTCGGGCTGCCAGGTTTCGATCGACGGAAAGACGGAACTCAGGGTGGCGTAACAGCCTTGAAGGGTGCCCGGGTCGATGCCTCTAGCCTGAAGCCGTTGGAGAAAGAGCCCGTCCGGGCCTAGGTGCTCGAGCGCCGAGCGATAGAAATCTCGGGAAAATAAGTCGGTGTCGGCTGCGCGGTGGGGGTTTGAATGGGTGCTGAGAATCAAATCGTAAGGTTCGGCTTGGGCAGCAAGCCACTCGCGACCGTCACCGAACGCCAAATGGACCTTGGGAGAGTTCAGCACGTCGTCATTCACAGGCGCGAACTCGCGGGCGAGTTGGGCCACCCGCGGCTCGAGTTCCAACACGTCGATGTGCTCGACGGAGGGGACTTTGGCCAGCCATCCGGCGGCGATGCCCGTGCCGAGGCCGATCACCAGGACTCTCCGGGCTTCTGGGTGTAGAGCCGTTCCGATCATGGCGTCCATCACCTGGGTCGGCGCGTCCCCGTGGGCGGAGCCGAGGTTCCTGCCATTGACGATCAGAGCCAGGTCATTGTCGCGGACCAAGGCGACGGAGCTTTCGGTCCCGTCCGCTTCGGCGAGCATGCCCCGCCCGACCGCATGGAAGAAACTTTGGAGGTCGTTTGGGGTTTTAAAGTTCGAATCCACCCTTCCGCTGCCGATATCCGTGTGGCGCCAGAAGGCGCTAGGGCCTTGGGCGGGCAGCAGAGTAGCGGCGATCAGGAGGGCGGTCAGGGTCCAAAGAGGCAGCCGGTATCTGCGGCTGGTGTGCCTGTCGGTGGAACGCTTGCTGGTCCGAAAGTCGTAGGCCAACGTCACGAGGCTCAGAACCATCAGGCCCGCTGCGATGGCTTGCCAAAGTCGAGGTGCACCCAACCCGGGCATCCATCCGAAGGCGCCGATCCAAATGGCCAGGGCGGCGCCCCAAAGCTGGCCGGCGAGAATCCAGCCGAGTTCGAGAGACGATC
Organism: uncultured bacterium; assembly: GCA_965366625.1. Classification (GTDB taxonomy): domain Bacteria; phylum Acidobacteriota; class Thermoanaerobaculia; order Multivoradales; family J023; genus JAUIJL01. The sequence continues at coordinate 29,583 of CBDUGP010000055.1, read as the reverse complement.
GTCCGGGATCAGCCTCCGCCCCTTCCTGCTCACGGGCCGTCAAGGCGAGCCACATCGGCAGCTGGTAGCCGGTGATGAATGCAGCGGGCAGAACGACCACCGAAATCACCAATGTCCAGCCCATTATCAATCCCAGGAATCCAGTTACCATCACCGGGCGCAAGACGACCGCCGTTAAAGCGACGAGATCGCCCAAAGCGTAGGGTGAAATCAAGACGAGAGCTTGAAAGCCGAAGGATGCGGCCACGGTCCTGGCGGTTGGCCGGTGAATTTCCGAGCCCTGGCGGAAGAGTAGGCAACCCAAGCCGATCCCTAGAAGCGCAGCCGCAGGGACCAAAGCCGTGGCAAAAATCGAGTCTCCCAAGAGTGGTGTCAGCATCCGGCGCCAAACCAAATACATGAGCGCGAAGGAGAACCCCCCTGACGCGGCCGTTGCCAGGAGCCACCAAGATTTGGGTGCCGGCCTGTCCTTCGTGCCGATGCCGATCGGGTGATCGGCGAAATGGGGGTGTCGCGAAAGGTTCCGGACGATCATCGCCAGTAGCAAATTGAGCATGCAGGCCAGCCAGAGGCTGCGCCGCAAGCCGAAGAGTTCAATGGCAAAGAAGAAGGTGACCAGCACACCGGCGGTCGCCCCGAGGCCGGTCCAACCCAGGAGCCCGGCGACGTGGCTCGAAGGGGGTTGCGAGGCTGCTAGAGGGTCTTTTCGTCGCAGGGCTTGGGTGGTCATGGGCAGCAAACCGCCCATCCAAAAGCCCGGGATGCCGACGACGAGGGTGGACAGCAGCAGGCGGACGGCGAGTGCGCCGATCGAACCGAGGCCGGCGGATCCGCCAAGAGTGGCGTAGAGGGGGCCGATGAGGTCGGCGATCCAGGGTCCCAAAGCAGCGCTGATCGCCACTCCGATTTGTAGTTGGGCAAGAAGCTCCACGGGTCGGGCGGTTTGTACCGCGCGACGTGCCCACCAGACCCCACCCAGCCCCAGGCATACCAGAAGCGTGATCGCCATCGACGCAAACGCAGCTGTCGACGAGCCGAAAATCGGGCGCAAGAGGCGAAAACCGATGGCGATGTAGACCAGGGAGCAAAAACCGGTGAAAAACATCAGCGAAGCGAATCGCTGGGTAGCGGCGGGCAAGGAAGTGATCGAACTCGAATCGGTCGAGCTTTGGGGGCTGGGGTTGTGGCTGTCCATAGGCTCGGTGAATCGATCAGTTTGTTACCTCGATGTCAAGCCCGGCGGCTTCCAAATCAAGGGGATTGCCACAGCCTGCTAAGCAGGCGGGGACAGGGTAAGATGCGAATCAACTGCCGACAGCGGGCGACAGCGAGGCGGTGACCCGTGTTTCACCCGTCGGCCGGTGATTCACCCGTCGAGATCGTCTCGGCCGTCCCGGTTCCTTGGAGGAAGAATATGTTCAAAGCCGTAGACAGCCCTTACCTCGTTCCATTCGACGGCAGATTTAAGGTCGCTGATGCGTCAACGGCCCCACCCGACCGGGTGCCGAGCAAGAAAGAGCTGAAGAAGGCTCTCAAGGAGCAAGTGGAAGAACTCAAGGATCTGCAGCGATGTCTTTATGCCTTTGATCGGCACGCGGTGCTGTTGGTTTTCCAAGCCATGGACGCGGCGGGAAAGGACGGCACCATCCGGGCGGTGATGGGCGGGGTCAACCCAGCGGGCTGCCAAGTTTTTTCCTTTAAACAACCTTCCCCGGAAGAACTCGACCACGACTTCCTTTGGCGCACCGCACGGCGGCTTCCGGAGCGTGGCCGCATCGGCATCTTCAATCGCAGCTACTACGAGGAAACCTTGGTGGTGCGCGTGCATCCCGAGTATTTGGACGGCCAGCGCCTGCCCGAAGATGTCGACCGCGATCAGATTTGGCAGCATCGATTCGAGTCGATTCAGGACCACGAGCGGCATTTGGCGCGCAACGGCACCGTGGTGGTGAAGTTTTGGCTCAACGTCTCCAAGGAGGAGCAGAAATCCCGCTTTTTGTCGCGCCTAGACGAGCCGGAAAAGAATTGGAAATTCTCCGCCGGCGATGTCCGTGAGCGGGGTTATTGGCCGAAATATATGGAAGCTTATGAGCAAGCTTTGGCTGCTACCTCCCGTGCTTGGGCTCCATGGTACGCGGTGCCCGCCGACAACAAACCTTTCATGCGTCTGAAAGTGGCGGAAATCGTGGTCGAGACGTTGAAGTCTCTGAACCTCCGCTATCCCTCCGTGGATCCCAAGGAAAAAGCGCGGTTCGATGACATGCGCAAACAGCTCAACGACGAATCCAGCTGATCCGACAGCCATGGCGACACTGGTTATCGGTGATGTGCACGGAAGCTTTCGCACCCTGAGATCACTGCTCCAAAGAGCGAGTTTCGACGAGTCCGAGGATCGGTTGTGGATGGTCGGCGATCTAGTGAATCGAGGCGCCGACTCCTTGGGTGTGCTTCGTTGGGCCCACGAGCGGAGCCAGTCCATGGGGTCGAGGTTCGTCAGTGTTTTGGGCAACCACGACCTACATCTCCTGGCCTTGGACGCGGGCGTGGGCAAGTCGGAAAACCATGATCTTCAACCGATCCTCGAGGCCCCGGATCGCGAACCTCTGATCACTTGGCTAAAGTCCCGGCCTTTGTTGCACAGCCAGCGGATCCAGTCCGAGCGAATTGTGCTCGTGCATGCCGGTTTATGGCCCGGATGGACCTTAAAACGCGCGGCTCGATGGTCCCAACGGGTAACGGACCGGTTGAACCACCCGCACCAGGGCCATGAGCTTCTCTTGGGTCCAAAGGCGTTGCGCACCGCTCCGGGTCGATTGCGCCGTCTGGGCGAGGCGCTATATGCCTTTACCAGTCTGCGGACCTTGCGCTTGGGCGAGCGTCGGACCCCCTGTCGCCATAAGGGGCCCGCGGCGGAGACGCCCACCGGATGCGTGCCTTGGTTCGAGGCCCCGAGCCGGCGTTGGCGTGGGCAGCGGGTCGTTTTCGGTCATTGGGCGGCTCTAGGCCTTTTCCGCGGCCACGAAGTCACGGGCCTGGACTCCGGCTGCGCCTGGGGCGGTCCCCTCACCGCCCTGCGGCTGGAAGATGGTCGAATTTTTCAGATCCAAAGGCATCCGGCAGACGCCGCCAGGAACCTCATGCCCAACGGCTAGGCGGGTGAGCCGTTGAGGGTGAACGGAACGGAAAGCTGGGTGAGGATTTCTTGCGCTTTGGCGATGGAGTTCGGTGTCGGGCACTGCGCATGGGCTATGAGACCTCCCGCCTCGAATTCAACAACGAGTTCGAATTCCGTGTCCTTCAGGGCCTGCCTGAGTTCGCGCTCTAGGCGTGCCTGAGCCGCGAGGCGTCGGAGTTCGGGCTTGAAGGGTTTGCCGACGGCGGTAAGCGGCAGTTGCTCGAGTTTGAAGATCGATTTCGGCCGCGCCGGTTTCTCCGCGATGTGCTCGTCGACAAAAGCGCGGACCTCGTCCAGATCGAGGGTTCTTCCGGGGTTCGGCGTCACGAAGAGAGCGGGCACCTCGCCGGCGTAGGGATCGGGTTCGCCGACCGCCGCCGCAAGGTGAACATCCGGATGGCGCTCCGCCGCGCTTTCGATCCACACGGGGTCGATGTTGTGGCCTCCTCGGATGATGACGTCCTTAGCTCGGCCGGTGAGAAAAATTCGGCCATCGGCAGCCATATGCCCCAAGTCGCCGGTGATCAAGAAATCGTCTCGGGTCCGGGATCCTCGGTCGTGGCGAGGGTCCAAATAACCGGCGAAAACATTCGGGCCACGGACCACCAACATGCCCGCTTCACCCGGTGCGCAGGCCCGAGCCCCGATCTCGCCCTCGGCCCAGGGGCGGATTGCGACCTCGGTAAACGGCAGGCGATAGCCGGCCGAGCCGAGGATCCGGGGGCTTCGCCGGGGCGTGAAAGCGAGCAACCCGGCGGTTTCGGTCATGCCCAGAATCTCGTGCAGGGGTTTGCCGGTGAGCTCCTCGAATCGACGTCCGACGGCCAAGGGAAGCGGGGAAGCTCCGGTAATGGCGACTTCGGCCGCAGACAAGTCAGCGTCTTCGAGCGGAATGGCGTTGAGGGCTGCCAGCGCGGTCGGGACTCCGCCGAGAACGGTCGCTCCATAACGCTCGGCAATGCGCCAATAGGAGCTGACGATATTGGGATGGCGCATGCCGGCGGCTGAAAGAATCACCACCGAGGCACCGGCGGATAGGGGAGCCAGGCTGCAAACCAACGAGCCGGCCACATGGAACATCGGCAGGCCGTTGAGCATCACATCCCGTGGCCCGAGTTCGAACAGGCGGGCGAAGGACCAGGCCGTGAACACTTGGTTGCCGTGGGTGTGCCGGGCCAGCTTCGGCGATCCGGTGGTGCCGCCGGTATGAAAGTAGGCGGCGATCTGGTCGCTGCGGATGTTGCGGCCTGAGCGTAAGTGATCGGCGGGCTGGACGTCGCGGATTTGGGCGAAATCGAGAATGCCGGGCTGAGTCTTTTCGAGCTGGGTCTTCCCGGACCCGGTCGGTGAGCCGGAGTCCAACGCCACTTGAATTACATGCTCCAGGCTGGGCACCCGCCTCCGCAGCTCGGCAATCTTAGGCTCGATGTCGAAGCTGGGATGGGGGCCGCCGGCGACCAAGATCTTGGTGCCCGCCGCCTTGAGCAGCTCCGAAATTTCTTCGACTCTGAGCAGAAAGTTGATCGGGTTGACGATGCCGGCGGCTTCGGCGCCCCAAAAAACCTCATGGGCTTCCGGCACATGGGGTAGCAGTGTCGAAACGACGTCTGTTGGGCCCAGGCCGAGTTCATGAAAGGCGTTGGCAGTTTGATGGATGCGTCCTAGGAAGCGACTTCGGCTGAGGGTGGTGACCTGATCGTCTTCGGAGCCCGTGGGCAGGAAAGTCAGCGCTGGAGCAGACTCGTCGAGGTCCGCGGCTCGGCGCAGGAGTTCGTAGGTGGACTCGGCGGTCAGTTGCTCGGAAAGAGGGCGAGATTCAATCTCTTCCAGCAGGGCAGGGGCGTCGATGGGGGGACGTTTGGGGCTGTCCATTCGATCGCAGGTCCTCACATATGTGCGGGTGGATTCCTAGCTCGGGCCTGTCCAGAAATGCTATCGCGGGCGTCGGCCGGATGGCCTGCGGGCTAGGCGCCCCCGACGTCGCTCCGAACTCGCGCCACCGCTGCGCTGGCGCCATAAATTGCTGAAGAGTAAGCACTTATGACGATGCTTCGGGTGTGTCGCTCAGACACGCTCGCTTCCGTCCTCGGTCCATCCGCCCTTGGTTCATCGGAAAACCCCATTTCTGGATGGGCTCTAGCTCATGATCACCGTGACCGTTGTGATCACCGCGGGTTGGGAGCTAAGCTCTGATTATGCTTGACCCAAGGTATGACAACAAACCCAATGTATGACGACAACCGAGAACGGACGCGGGTGGTCGAGGCATTCCGCCGGCGATTTGGAGAACACCCGGCCTTGGTGGTTCGGTCGCCGGGGCGCGTCGCCTTGTTGGGCTCCCACGTGGATTACAGCGAAGGCTGGGTGATGCCGGCTGCGATCTCTTCCGCGGTTTGGTTGGCGGCCGGCACCCGCGACGATCGACAGTGGCAGCTCGAGGCGATCGACATCGATCAACGGGCGACCCTAGACTTGGATGCGCTTCCCGGTCCGGTGCCGGAGCAGGGGCGTCAAGTGGATTGGACAGATTTTCCTTCCGGGGTGGCTTGGGTGCTTGGGCAAGAGGCGGAATCCAGACATCTCGTCGCAGGCATGAATGCCGTCTACGGCGGTGATTTGCCGGCTGGAGCGGGGGTCAGCTCGTCGGCCGCCGTAGAGGTAGCCTTCCTGTTGGCGAGCAAGGCCGTCGCAGGTGACGAGACCCCCGACCGGCTGCTCACAGCGCGCCAAGCTCAGCGAATCGAGAACGCCTATTTGGGATTGCAATCGGGCATCATGGACCCCTTTGCCGGGCTCTTCTCCCGTCGCGATCACCTGATTTTTCTCGATTGCCGTAGCCACCGACACGAGTTGATTCCCCTGCCCCCGGGTTTAAGGGTGCTGGTGGTCGACTCCGGGGTGCGTCGGCGTTTGGCGTCTTCGGGATTCAACGACCGGCGCCGGCAATGTGAGCAAGCGGTGGACAAGCTGCGCAAGGTCCTCGCTCCAAGGCAGCTCTCAACCCTGAGGGATGTGGACCTGGAAACCTTCGAGTTACACGTACACAATTTGCCCGCCGAGATCGGAGCCCGTGCCCGCCACGCGATCGAGGAGATGGCTCGGGTTCGCTCCGCTGCCCGGGCGTTGAAGGCCGGTGATGTGGAGAACTTTGGGGCGGCGATGAATGCGTCCCACGTCAGCTCCCGAGATTTGTACCAAGTCAGCATTCCAGAGCTCGATGTGTTGAGCGAGGTAGCTGCCCGTGAGCCCGGCTGCCATGGCGCCAAGCTGATGGGCGGGGGCTTTGGGGGCTGTGTGGCGGCGTTGGTGCAGGAGCAGGCTGCCGATAGGGTGGAGACGGCAATGGTCGAGGCTTTTTTCCACACCTTCGGCAAACGGCCCTCGATTCTGAGGGCACAGCTCGTAGATGGGGCCGAGATTTCCGCCACGGCCTGCTAGCCCAAGTCGTGTTTTTATCCTGATTCGGCAGGGCAGTAGAAATGAGCCGGAGGGTCGACTTTTTAGCTAGACCTACTGGTAAGGTAAGACATCGGGCCGTGAGTCGTTTTTCTTTCTTGTCCAATATCTGGGTTGAATGCTTGGGTTGATTCCTAAGGTGGCATCCGCGTTGGGGCTTCCACGGCGTGAGAGAGTAAAATGGGGAACGAATTCCGGCGCAAGACAGACACCCTTCCTACCTGCATGAATTGCGGCTCGGTGCTCTACGGGGGCTTTTGCTCCCATTGCGGCCAACAAAGCACGGAAGAAATTACCTTCGAGGGTTGGGTTTCGGAGCTCCGGCGGCGAACCCTGGAACTCGACGATCCGTGGCTGCGTACGGCGATCGAGCTGACTCGTAGGCCCGGCAAGATGATCAGGGGTTATCTGCGCGGCCGTCGCTTGCCCTACGTCGGTCCGTTGGCCTATTCCATTGCAACGGCCACGTTGCTGGCGCTTTCCGTGGTGGGGCTGTCCTTCGATCTTTCCTCATCCGGGACTCCCTGGGGGAACCAACGGGCTACCGGTCCGTCTCAGCCGACTTTCGCTTTCGCCTGTTACTCAATGCTGTGGGTATCTGCCCTGGTGGCGTGGTTGCAGCGCTCCCTATTCCGCCAAGCCCGTTATAGCGTCACCCAAACTTGGGTTTTCGACCTCTATGTTTTTGGTCACCTTGCGATCTTGCAGGCGATTTTTGCCGGGCTCGGGGCTTTTGCCTCCAACGTCGGGCTGTGGTCCCTAGCCGCAGCATTGATTCTCGGGTTGACCACCGCCCTGGCAAGCTTTTATCGCCGTCCTGCTTGGGCCACCCTGCCTGCAGCGTTGATCTTAGGAACCGCATACATTGCCGGGGTATTTACTTCGGCGGCCCTTTTCAGGAAGTTGCTCTAGCAGCCTGCTAGCCGTCCGCAAGTCCGTCCATCGGCAATAGCTGCCCACAGGTTCACCCTGGGGTCAACTTCTGATGCATCCTCCCGTACAAGAGGAACCGACCCCGTCGAGGTCGGTTTTCCATTTATTAAATCCCGTTATTGAGCCGGAATACGACCGGTTGGATGGCGTCGGGACCTTGGCGGCAAAGCAATATGGCTGATCAGCGCAAGCAAATTAACGCGACTCTTACCCGTGGCCCCGTTGGGCTGGCGATCTGGTCGATCGCCTGGCCGACCCTGCTACAAAACTTGATCGCCGGTCTCCAGGGGCTGGTGGATCACATCATGGTCGGCAACTATGTAGGTTTTGCGGGTAATGCCGCGATCGGTGTGAGCTGGCAGATCTTCCTGGTGGTGGTGGTGTTTATCAGCTCTCTCTATTCGGGAATGGGAGTTCTGGTGGCCCGTTTCGCCGGGGCCGGAGAGCACGACAAAGTTGCCAGGGTGGTTTACCAGGTCTTTCTGCTTTCCGCGGGCATCGGAATTTTCGTTTTCGCGCCGGTCGGCTATTGGCTGTCACCTTGGCTGCTGGCCCTGGTGCACGCGGCTCCCGAGGTCCAGGCTGAAGCGTTGCCCTATTTGCGAATCCTCTTCATGTTCAGCATCGGCAACATGTATTTCTTCATGATCGGTGGGGCTTTGCGCGCGGCGGGTGACGCCAAGACACCCCTGCGTTTGGGGATCCTGCTGACGATTTTGAATATTGGGCTCAACGTGGTGCTGATCCGCGGTTTCGGTCCGATTCCTGCCTACGGCACGAAGGGCGCGGCCATGGGCACGGTGATTTCCGGGTTGGTGGTCGCCGCGTTGGCCATCGTGCTCTTCTTCTCCGGTCGCCTGGTGATCGATCTGCGCCGAGCCCTCGGCCGGCGTCTGGACCGCGAAGTGATCTCGAAAGTTTTCCGCTTTGGCCTGCCTACCGGATTTCAAGGCATTGCGATGAATATCGGCGGAGTGATCATGGTTCGCTACGTGGGATCTTTGCCCCAAAGCGCTGAGGCCCAGGCGGCCTATGCGGTGAGCTATAACCAGTTGTTCTCATTGGTCACCTGGACCTCCGTGGCCTTAATGGCCGCCGCATCGACTGTCGCCGGCCAAAGCCTGGGAGCGGGAGATACGGAACGAGCTTTTTCCGTGCCTGCGGCCTCGTCACGCATAGGCATGATGATGGCCCTGCCGATCGCTTTGCTGTTCTTCACTGTGCCCGATGCCTTGTTGGGGGCCTTTGGCATGAAGGATCCGGTGGTGCTGTCCTTGGGGGGCGAGTTGCTGGCCTTCCTCGCGATCTCCGGGTTTTTCTTGACCACGGCCCTGAGTTACACCGGTGCCCTGCAAGGGACCGGAGACACTCGCAGCCCCATGTACATCTCCATCTTCTCGCAGCTGGTGCTGCCGATCGTGATTTGCGCCCTTCTCGACGCGTTTCACGGATTGGGCTCCAAAGACATTTGGATGGCGATCGTCGCCGGGCACTTCATGCGCTGCGTGCTGTCGGTGCTGCGATTCCAACAGGGCAAATGGCAAGGGATCGAAGTGCAGCTGGGTGAAGCCGGCACTTAATAGGTTCCGTCCAGCTTTAGCCTTTTCGAAGATCGAGAAGGCGCGGCGCGCCGAGCACGGAAAGCGAGCGTGTCTGAGCGACACAGCGCATAGATCGGCTTAAGCTCCTACACGTCAGCACTTTGCGACGGTATCGCAGCGGTGGCGCGAGTTCGGAGCGACGCGCGCAGGGCGCCGCGCCGACCCGTCGAGAATCCATTTCTGGATGGGCCCTAATTCATTAACCTGCTCGTGACCTGAGGTGATCGAGCAAATTCCCTCCGTGCTACCATCCGGCCACCGATCGGAGCTGGTGGAGGAGGAAGCGCGATGCAGGAATCCGTGGCGTTGGGTCGCGTCAGCGATCGCCTTTACAATCAAGACTTAGCCCCCGTGCCCCAGTCCGGGCGCACCTGGGGCATGTGGAATCTGGCCGCCCTGTGGGTGGGTATATCGGTCTGCATCCCCACCTACACCTTGGCCGCGGGCATGATTTCCCAGGGCATGAGCTGGCGTCAGGCCTTGCTGACCATTACCCTGGGCAATGCGGTCGTGCTGATTCCACTCACGCTCAACGCCCATGCGGGTACCCAATACGGCATTCCCTTTCCCGTCCTGCTGCGATCCTCATTCGGCATTTGGGGAGCCAATGTGCCGGCTCTGATGCGGGCGATGGTGGCCTGCGGCTGGTTCGGCATCCAAACGTGGATCGGTGGATCGGCGATCTACACCCTGCATTCGGTCTTGTTCGGATTCACTCCCGCGGGTCCGGCCGACCTGATCCCCTTCCTGGGCATTTCTCAAGGTCAGCTACTCTGTTTCCTGCTTTTCTGGGCCGTCAATCTCGGGGTGATCGTAATGGGCATCGAGACCCTAAAATGGCTCGAAACCCTGGCCGCGCCCTTTCTGCTGTTGATCGGCTTGGGGCTCTTGGCTTGGGCCGTGACCGAGGCCGGTGGATTCGCGGTGGTTTTGTCGGACGAAACCGTCGCTCGAGTGCGTGGTGCCGAAGCCGGGTCGTTCGATTTCTGGCGTATCTTCTGGCCCAACCTGACCGCGATGGTGGCCTTTTGGGCGACCCTGGCCCTCAACATTCCCGACTTCACCCGTTACGCCCGTCGGCAAAAAGATCAAATCCTCGGCCAAGCCATCGGCCTGCCCACCACCATGGCCCTGTTCTCATTCATCGGCATTGCCGTGACCTCGGCCACCGTGGTGATTTTTGGCGAGGCTATTTGGGATCCAGTGCAATTGATTGGGCGATTCCCTTCCAAAGCCGTCGTCGCCTTTTCGCTCTTCGCCCTGACCCTGGCCACCCTTTCCACCAACTTGGCGGCCAATGTGGTGTCACCGGCCAACGACATCTCGAATTTGTCTCCTCGCCGAATCAGCTTCAAAACCGGCGGCGTGATCACCGCGTTCCTGGGAATCGTCATTCTGCCTTGGAAGCTCTACAACGACTTGGCCGCCTATATCTTCACGTGGTTGATCGGTTACGGGGCTTTGCTCGGTGCGATCGGCGGGGTCATGATTGTCGACTACTATCTGATCCGTCGTCGTCGGTTGGTGGTTGAAGATCTCTACCGCGAAGACGGTCGCTATAACTTTGGTGGCAGCGGATTCAATTGGCGTGCGTTGATGGCTCTTGGAGTGGGTATTGCGCCCAACATACCGGGGTTCTTGGCCCAGGCCAGCCACGGCGCGATTTCCGTGGCGCCGTCGTTTCACGGTCTCTACACCCATGCTTGGTTCGTTGCCCTCCTTGCGGCCGGCGGTTGCCATTGGCTCTTGACCCGCTGCTTTCCCCCACCGTCGGAATCCTGAGGTCGAGCTGGCTATGGCGTCCTTGCGCAACCACGCGGTGATCGGTTTTTTGCGACTGCTGCCGAGGAATCTGATTTCGCGGCTGGCCGGACGCTTGGTCTCGATTCGATTGCCGAGATTCCTACGGCCTTTCGTCATGAAGGCTTATGGGGCTATTTTTGGTGCCGATTTGTCGGAGGTCGCAAAGCCCTTGGACGCCTATCCTTCGATCCAAGACTTTTTCGTCCGACAGCTGAAACCCGCAGCCAGACCGGTAGACCCGTCACCCGGGGTTTGGGTCTCGCCCTGCGATGGCGCCTGGGGGCAGTGGGGCACCGTGGAGGGTGGCACCCTGCTGCAGATGAAAGGCAGGCCTTATTCCTTGGCCGAGCTGTTGGGCGACTCCAACGACGCGCAGCGCTTCGAGGGTGGCACCTATGCCACCCTTTACCTTTCTCCCAAGGACTACCACCGCTTCCATACCCCCTGCCGAACCCGGGTGACCCGAGCCCGATATCTGCCCGGCAGTCTTTGGCCGGTCAACCGCGCTGGGGTGGAGTTGGTGGACGGGTTGTTTTCGCGCAACGAACGGGTTTGCGCCTTCATGGACATTGAAGAAGAGGGATTCGAAGGCACGCTCTGCCTGGTGGCGGTCGGCGCGACCATGGTGGGCAAGGTGAAAGTGGTTTTCGACGACCTGGAAACCAATCGACCTGGAGTCGGGCGGACCGAGCGCGAATATGATCCGGGATTCGAATTTGATCGATGCCAAGAGTGGGGCCGTTTTCTCTTTGGCTCAACGCTGGTTCTGTTGGCAAGCCCAGGGGCCCTGGAGTTCGATGGCGCCCCCATCGGATCCACTTTGAGACTCGGCAGCCGCCTGGGTCGATTGTCACGTCCGACGGCGGCCGAGCCATGACCTAGCGGCCTGCGAGATCCGGCTCAGGGAAAACGTAGAGGTAGAGGGAGCCTCCTAAAACGTCGACAGGTCGATATCGGACCAGCCAATCGCTGTGGTATCCCTCATACTCTTTAAGTTCCAAGCCGCGGGATAGGACGTGGGCGGAAACCAAATAGGCCCCGGGTCGTGGGGCGTCCTTCCAATCGGACCTCCGGAACGGCGTCCGTTTAAGTCCGTAGTGCTCGGGATTCGTCTGGCCAAAGAAGATCGTTCGCACGGATTCGATTCCCTTGGTGTCGAGCCACTCCGCCGCCCGGCCGATGTCTTGGTTCCAGTCGATATTGGAATCGTCGAGCCAATAGGGCCCGGTCAGGGGGCCGCCGGCGAGGCGGTTGAAGTAAGGTAGATAGTCGGGATGATGGTTGGCGACCTCCAAGCCCTGGGTCAGCACCAACAGCCCCAAAAACCCGAACCCGAGAGATTTTCTACGGCTCTGGGCGGCGAGCGGAACCAGTGAAGCCGCCAGCACGAAGAGCAATGGGTAGAGCAGAAGGATGTAGCGGTGCCCTTGGTTCGAAGCCATGGTCGAAGTGGCAGTGAACCAGGCGAGGGCGGGGATCACCAAGAAGAGATCTTGTGTCGATCGTCGCCAAATCAGGACGGGCAGCATGGCGAGGCTCACCAAGAGTTCCGGCGGCGTGCTCTTCAACAAATACGTGGCGAGGAAGTAATGGGGAATCCGACCTTCATAGAAATGGCCGGCCAAGAAGAAGCGATAGTCGGCATCTAGGTCCGCGTAGAGGTGTCCGAGGTCCTTGAAATAGAAGAGGGGATCGGCCGGAAAGAGGTAGAGCGCCCAAAGCACGATGGCAGCGAAGGCGCCCACAGTCGACCACAGGATCGCTCGTGCTCGGATCCAGGACATCTTTTCGTCTCTGGGAATCGTGGCCAACACATCGGCCAGGGCCATGGCCGGGATCAATACCAAACCGCTGAATTTGGCACCGAGGGTCAAACCGAGGGCAATGCCGCAAAGGGCCGCCAGTCGGATGGCTTGGGGCCGGTCGGCCTCACAAACCTGCCACCACAAATAGAGAGTCAGCATGCCCAGCGCAGTCACTGCCGTATCCATGGTGACCCATCGAGCGTGAGCTAAAGCAGACGGGGAGAAAGCCCACAGACTGAGGGCGAAGAGAGCCCCTAGTTCACCGGATCGCCTTTTCGCCCAAAGGAAAATGATCCAGCCGGCCAATATTGAAAATCCTACAATCGGAAGGCGCCCTCTGTGTAAAATTTGCCAATGGTCGTTTCCAGGGGAAAACAGCGTTTTGGAGCCGAATTCCCACTCTCGGTCTTGGGCGTAGGAGGGGTCGTCGAGGGGAAGCTTGGGATTTGAGGTATTAGCGGCGAAACCTGCGAGCCATTTGACCAGGGGAGGATGCTGGCGGTTGAGCTTGATTTCACCGGTGGCGGCGGCGGCCATTCCTGCCGGAAGGTGTGTCAGCTCGTCGTAAGTCACGGATTTGATGCGCAGGCTGTGGTAGGCCAGCCCGGCGTGCAAGGCAAGCAAAAGCACGGCAACGGCCGTGAGGATATGGCTTTTCGACCTCTGGCTTTTCGACCTCTGGCTTTTCGACCCCTGGCTTTTTTTCGACATAGTGGCGGATTCTATCGTCCGCAGGGTGTCGACTCCCGATTTTTGCCCTAGATATGGCAGGGCCACCCCATGACTTCGGGGTGGCCGGATAGGTTTGCTAGTTGTGGTAGGTAGCTCAGGTGGGTAGTAGGTGGGATTGACCCGTTGGGGTCAACTCATAGGTGTGTCAATTCGGGCCTTAAGCCCAGGCGCTTTTGATGCGCCTTGTTGCTATAAGTAATAAGCAAGTCGTGTGCCAAGTCGAGAGGCTTTTCGTGAAATCCCAAGAAATTTTGGAATGGCTCTAAAGCAGAGCGCCTAAGTCTAACTTTATGAGATATTTGCAGGGCTGGCGGCCAGGAATGTGGTAAATCTCTTTAGGGCAAGCCCGCCCGCGGGGTGCACATCGATAGAGACATACGTGTGCCTAAATATGGACGACTATGCAAAATTGGCATTAAAAGATGGAATCGGATTACCCACACGTTACCTTTAGACCCCAGGCTGATCAGCCTGAGGTTTCCGCTCCAAGAGGTAGGTGGATGAGCCATCTGCCGGCGATTCTCTTCGTGCTGACCTGCTTGAGCACTCTCGACCTGGGCGGACCGGTCTACGCGGCAGCCCTGATGAGCATCCTGTTGGCCCATGAACTCGGCCACTATTTGCAAGCCCGTCGTTACGGTGTCCCTACCAGCTTGCCCTACTTTCTTCCCATGCCGGCCATGCTGTCGCCTTTCGGCACCATGGGAGCGGTGTTGGCCATGCGACCCGGCTCGGCTCAGGCGCGGGGTCTATTCGATATCGCTATTTCGGGACCGTTGGCAGGTTTGGTGCCGTCCTTGGTGGCCACCGTCTGGGGACTGCACTTGTCGGAAGTGGTGCCTTTGGTGGAAGAAGATCGCGGTCCGACCTTAGGAGCGCCTTTGCTCTTTCGATGGCTGGCGGATCTCATGATGGAAGTGCCCGAGGGTCATTCCATCCTGCTCCACCCGATGGCCTACGCGGGTTGGGTGGGATTCTTCATCACCGCGTTGAATCTTATTCCGATCGGCCAACTCGACGGCGGTCACATTCTCTTCTCCTTGGCACCTCGATGGGCGCATCGGACGTCTTGGCTGGTGGTGTTGAGCGCCTGGTTGTGGATGCTGTGGGAGCAGTATTGGCTGTGGACTTTGATGTTGGTCCTATTGGCGATGATCGGTTTGCGTCATCCGCCGGTAGACTCCGGAGGCCCGCCCTTGGGGATCGGGCGGAGAATTCTCGGTTGGGCCACCCTCGCCTCGGCCGCGCTGATCTTCACCCCGAAACCCTTCCAGCTTTAACCGGGACCCCCGGAGACGCCGAGCTAATGCGTTTTAAATACAGAATAGAAAAGACTTGCGAGTGTTCTGGCCGGGAAACATATCCATGAGGCATATCATGTTGGATTTAGATTTTGTCAGGGCGCGGTTTCCCGCGCTGGCTACGGATTGGGCTCTCTTTGACAACGCCGGCGGCAGCGTGCCCCTAGGTTCGGTGATTGACGCCATTGCTTCCTACATGGGACGCCTTGGGGTTCAGCTCGGCGCCTCCTACGACCTTTCCGTCGAAGCCGGGCACAGGGTGGAGGCCGGTCATCGAGCGATGGAGAAATTTATCGACGCGGCTCCTGGTGAGGTAATCCTAGGGCCTTCGACGACCGTACATCTGGCGAATCTAGCCCGGGCGCTCCGCCCAACCTGGCGTTCCGGCGACGAGGTGATCGTGACCGACCTCGATCACGAGGCCAATATCGGTCCGTGGCGCGCCCTGGAATCCACCGGAATTGTGGTCAAGGAATGGCGATTGCGTCGGGATTCGGCGTCATTGGAGCTGGAGGATCTCGAGGCACTGCTCACCGAGCGAACCCAGATCGTTGCTGTAACCCACTGCTCAAATTTGGTGGGGCAGATTCATGACCTACAGGCGATCTCGAAGTTGGCCCACGGGGCAGGTGCCCGAGTATGTGCGGACGGTGTGGCTTTTGCGCCCCACCGCAAGATAGATGTGAGCGCGACTGGTGCCGACTTTTACGTCTTCAGCACTTATAAGACCTATGGACCCCACCAAAGTGTCCTGTGGGGGAAACGAGAGCTGCTGGCTGCGGCTCGCCGGCAGAATCACTTTTTCGTCGGCGAGGATCAGCTGCCCGCGAAAATGGAGCCCGGCGGTGCGAATCATGAGTTGGCAGCTTCGCTGGTGGCGATTCCCGAATATTTCGAAACGCTTGCACATCACCACCTGACCAGTGATCGAACTCGCGGTGATCGAGATTCCGGCACCGGGCAACCAGGAGAAGGTCAACCAGGAGACGGGCCGCTAGGAGACGTGTTGAACCAGGCCTTTGGGCTGGTTTCGGCCCATGAACAGGCGCTGTCGGGTCGGATCTTGGATTACCTGAGCCAAAAGAGCGGAGTGCGGATCATCGGGCCGAAGAGTGCCGACGCCGGGATTCGGGTGCCAACCGTCTCTTTCGTGGCTGAAGGACGACACGCGAGCGAGATACCGACTGCCTTGGACAGCGAGCGGGTGGCTATTCGTTGGGGCGATTTCTATGCCCGGCGCGCCGTGCAATCCCTGGGTCTGGAGCAGGCCGGTGGGGTCATTCGCATCAGCATGGTCCATTACAACACCATGGACGAGGTCGACCGATTGATCCGAGGGCTTGATCAGGTCTTGTAGTTGGAAGGCGACACCCATTCCGTCGGAGGAAACGGTGTGGGATTGAAGCTGCCACAGGATCAGCAGAATCAAGACCAGCAGAGCGCCCGCGAGCCATAACCAGATTCGAGGTGCGGGTGAGTCCCGCGTACGTTCGTTGAGGTAACCCACAGGGTCCAGCTCGGTCGGCGCCTGCCACGATTTCGGGGGCGGGTTCGGCTCAGTATCGGGTTTAGACATGGCGCCTCTCTCATTCCAAGAGCACAAGATTGGCAATGGAAGCACGGGATAGGCGTAGGAAAGCATAGGCAATGCCGGCCAGGCCGGTCATCAAGCCGGGATCGACCCAAGTTTCCGCTTCATGAAGTGGGGCGGAGGGCAAGAAGAGAGAATCCGGAGCTCGGCTCGCCACCGCCCGTCCCACTTGTTGGGCGTCGGCGATGAGTTCCTGCCGGCCGAGGAATTGACCCACCTGCTGCAGAATGAGCGCTTGGCCCAAGTTTCCACAGCAGAGGTGATCGCGGCGGCGGGCGGCTTGCAACCGAGTTTGCTCCAAGAGCACGTCCAGGTCTGCGGCGGAGGTGGGATCTTGCGGATAGAGGTTGCGCGCCACGATTGCGGAACGCGCCAACAACATGCCGGCTGGACCTTCGCACCAAGCGTTTTCCGCGACGGGTTGATCTTTGTCCGGGGTCTTCATCCAGGTCCGACGACGTGGGTCGAAAAGCAGCCTTTCTTGGGCCAACGCTGAATGGGCGTCCCAATGCCAATCCCCTTTGGGATCCTCTTCCTGCAGTCGGACCAGGGCGTAGGCGATGCCGCTCAGTCCGTAGCCCAATCCCGAAGGGCAGGCGTAGCCAGGGTCGTCGAGGAAATGGCGCAGCCTTTCGCCGCAAGCTTGAATCGAGTCGGACAGCTGGGATTCCAGGCCGAAGCGGGAGGCGGCTCGACGGGCGGAGAGCAAGGCCAGCAAGAGTCCGGAAACACCTTCGACCAAAGACCATTTTTGCTGCCGCTCGATGCGGGCGGGGGTGATGATGCGGCAAAGATCCAAAGCCTCGACGGCTAGGCCGGGATCTGCGAGGTAGGTGCCGAGGCTCGAAAGGGTGTACACCGCTGAGCCGACGCCGGTAAACCCTCCTCCGAGACGGGGTTCCTTGCTCAGGTCCCCCTGGGCGATTTTGGCGGCCAAAGCCTGAAAACGTCGGCGGGACGTGAACAATGCTTCCATGGCCAGCTGTCGCGACTGAGCGCAGCTATCGGCCCTGCCCCAAAGTGCCAGGGTGAGGGCGATACCTCCCGAACCGTCATACAAATTCGGCGATAGCTCGGAGAACGTCTCGTCGTTCTTGCGCCCGAGCCAGATGGCTGAGCCCCGGTGCCGTCGGGCGTTGCGGCGCAGTCGGTCGATGATCTCGGCCGCGGTTCGTTCGAATTCGGCATCACCGGCGGGCGATGTGAGGCTTGGGGGCGCCGGAGGAGACGCGTGGAGTGTGCAGGTCATGCCGTTGCTCTCTTTCAGGTCGACGGGGGGGCGATCACAAGATCTGGACGGGGCAGAGGTGGCCTTTGGCCTATGCCTATGACCTATGCCTATGACCCATGCCTACGACCCGTAGTGGAGCAAACATTGTGCCGGCCCTAGCCGCCGGTTCTCCCTTTCTATTGGACGGTTTAGAGGGAAAACGCGGGGAAGTTGTTACCCGATGGGTAAACGCTTTCCCGCCTGGGTGAGATCAAACCAAAACCAAAAACCGGCAGGCCTCACCTCTTGGTGCAACTCGCCGACAACTCTGTCGGTCCCCGCCGGTGTTTGGACCTGTGGACCGAGCTCCGTCAAAGCCCATATCAACAGAAATCCGAGAGTTGTTACGGCGCGGGCTCCGACCAGGCGGACAGATCACCGGACTCGAAACCATCGCGGAAGACCAACAGGTTGGGGGAGGAGCAGCTAGAGGCCTGTTGGACGTGCGACACGGCGATGTCGTCGACGTACCAACCCTCTTCGGTGGCTCCGCCGTCGGTGGAGAAATTCCACCGAATCTCAATCTCCTGCCCGGCCCAAGAGCTGAGATCGGCGGTGTGCTGAGCCCAGGTTAGATTCTGACCGCTGAAGGTTGGAGAACCGGTCGCATAACCGCAGGCATCGGTGCTGGACCGCCAAACCACGGGATAGTCGGGCGACAAGCTGAGCCGTTCCCAGGTCGAACCATCGGTCGAGATCTCAACCACGCCGCCGTCCCACGCCGTGC
The DNA here is from genome assembly GCA_965366625.1 of uncultured bacterium. GTDB lineage: Bacteria > Acidobacteriota > Thermoanaerobaculia > Multivoradales > J023 > JAUIJL01. Next base: position 11,189 of record CBDUGP010000055.1, on the reverse strand, counting down.
CCAGACCCGAATCGAGCTCGATGTCATAGGCGGTCCAGAAGGAAAGGGACGGAATCTCACCGGCGCTCAGGGTCAAGGGCTCGGTGACCAAAGCCGAGCATAGATTGTTGCTGTATTGGGAGAAGAAGCTGCGGGAGCCGCTGTTGAAGCGGGCTTCGGACAAATGCCACCCAGCATGTTTGGTGAATGCCGCCCAAGGGTCGAGCTGAGGAGTTTGCAAGCTTCCACCCGACGTGGAATCCAGGCTCGGATCGCCCACCTCTGCTCCCGTGGTCCAGGTGGCGTCTCCCAAGGTTCCGATGGGGCTGGATGCCAGGCTGAGGCCGGTTTGTTGGGTGCCTCCGGTGGTCGCATCTTCGGCGACGACGAAATATTGATAGTCGTCACCAAATAGAACTAAGGCATCGGAAAACTCGGAATCGGACAAGCCCGTTGCAACCTCCAAGGCATCGGCCGGGTCGGTGGTGCCGCTTTGGGTTTGATAAACCGAGTAAGTCACGTCCCCGCCGCAGTTGGAAACGGCTTCAGACCAATCGAGGTCGAGTCGGCAGGTGGAATCGGTGGGCGTGGTGACGGTCACGACGGTGTCGAAAACCGGCGGCGCATTGCAAGTGCCGGTGGTGGTCGCGTTGGCACAGTTGCCGGCGACGGACTCACAGCTGAAGCTGTCCGATTTGCGAACGTCGTAGAAGTATTCCACCAATCCGGAAGCGGTGGTGTCGGAATAAGAACCGCCGGTCACGCCCGTGGCGATCAGCTCTGTATTGCTGCCCGGGCAGCCGGCGAACGACCGATAGACGTTGTACGACTCCCCGGGACCGGCATTGTCGGTCCAAGTGAGATCGATTTGAAAATCGCCGGCGGCAGTGGCTACCAAGTCGGTGACTCCGGCTTCCGATTGACATAGGTTGGTCGGCTTCAGCACGAAGAGACCATTGAAGCGATCGGAAACAATCACGGTGCCGCTATCGAAATAAGGGTAACTGCTCCAAGCCCCTTCGAAGCCCACGTTGTTATGGGTGTCGTTGGTGTCGAAATAGGCAATTTCGGTGAGGTTGCCGTTGGCGATGTCGCCGACATCCAGAATGCGCAGACCCGCACTGTAATTCGACAAGAAGGCGTGATCGCCGCGGATATAGAGATTGTGGTCGCTCGACGGCAGAGACGATAAGTAGAAGCCGATCAAGCTCGGGGCATCGAGATCCCGGACATCCCAGATATAGGTCTTGGTGTTGTGGCCGAAGGTCTGCTCATCGGTTTCGTCATTGAGCAGCAAATAACTCTGATCGTCGGTCAACCAGCCCTGATGGGTATAACCGTTGCCTGCGTAACCTTCGCGTGCCACTTGAACGGGCGCCGAGCCGTCGGTCACGTCGACCAGGGTCAGGGTGTCGGTGTTGTAGTTGAAACAGATCTCACTGCCGTCGTGATCTGTGTCCGGACCCGTGTAATTCACGCATTGGGCGTCGTGGGTATAGCCGTCTTGGGAAAAGCAGGAGACGAAGGTCGGCGAGGTCGGGGTGGAGATGTCGATGATGTGCAGGCCGCTGCTGCAGGTCTCGCTGCCGACGGCATAAGCCATGCCGCTCTGCTCGTTGATCACGATGTTGTGAGCGCGGTCAAAACCGTCGTAGTGGGCGTCTTCGGTAAACACCACCGGGGGCGAAACAACGTTGAGCAATTTCTTGAGATCGAAGATTTGCATGCCGTGGTCGTCCGCGTGGTCGGCGACGATGAACACGTAGTCGCCGTAAGTCTTGAGGTCACGCCAGGGGCTGTTGGAGCTGGTTTCGCTTGCCAAGCTGCCCAGGTAGATGGGATTTTTGGGATCCGTGACCTCGACGAAAGCTGTTTGATCCGTCATACCCATCAAAGCAAATTCACGGCCGCTTGCTGAGTCGGTCCAGCCCCAAATATCCGAGCCGCGGCTGGTGCCTTCGATACCGCCCATATGCTCGATGTGAACCCGACGTTCCATGTCGATGCCGTTGCAAGCGTAGGGCCCGGCAGAGCCGTCCACGCAGGGTTCCGGTGGATGAGCGGCGGCTGGAGCCGTCAGCCACAAGGAAGCGAGTAGCAAACAAAGACACGGGCTCCATACCGCGAGGATTCTCTTCGCGGGGTTGGATTCAGTAGAAGTGTGGGAAATGCGGAAAGGATGGAGAGAAAAACGTGCAGACATCAGTCAGCCCCTTTAGACGACCGTGGAAGGAATAAACGACGACAACGGAGAGCGTGCACGTGTTTGATGGGACCGGTACGGCACGGAATGGCTCAGATCGGCCTCGAATCGCAAGACTCAGCTGGGAGATGAAAGTTGCGAGGTGAGATGGGGTAGGCCGTAGGCCCAAGCCTTAGGATGGGCCGAGCATAACGGGTTTCGGGCGGCATTGCCAAAACCGAGGTCCCGGGCCGATGGAAGGAGCACGGTAGGCGTTTCGATCCAAGATGCCCGCCGAGGAAGCCAGGGGGTAGAGGGGCGTCAGGGGGCGGAGAAGGTGTCAAGAGCCATCGGAATCCACGCGTTGCCGTCCCGTTTGATGACGTCGAGATGGCCGGCGTTGGCCACCACCCGTGCCCGCCCGCCCGCCAAACGAGCGAGTTCTTTGGTTTCCTGGGGCAGGATGCCGGGGTCGTTGAGCCCGGAAACGTAACTGACTGAGGGAATGTTGAGGCTGGCGGCATGACCTCGCAGGTCGAGGAATCGGTAGGCGGAGCCCAGCGCTTGGCGGTAGAAGGAGTGGCATAGTCGACGTTCGGGTGCCACGCGATCGGACCAATCAATCAAATGGATCGGGGTTTCTTCAAAGACTGCCCCGGACACGTCAGACCGGCTGCTCAGCGCCAAATGCCCCCAATATCCCCCGGCGCTGACACCCCAAAAGTATTTGGCAAGGCGCGGTGTGAGGTTGTCGACAACATCGAGCACTGCCGTGAGGTCGCGATCGAGAAATCCGAATTTCCAACGCTCGCTGTCGCCGAAACCCGGGAAGTCGAAGGTCAGAGCATTAAAACCGGCCTGCCTAAGGGCTCGCAGGCGGGAGCGACGGAAGAAATAGCCTTGACCACCAGGTACCCAGGGGTGAGCCAGAACGACGGTGCCACGACTCTCGGTGCCGTCCGGATTCAGCCCACTGGCAGGAAACCAGGTCGCGTTCAAGCGGCTGTCTTTGGTGGCCAGGGAGAGCGACGTCCACGGCGCCAAAGCGTCGGGAGGTTGGATCGGGGGGTGTTGGGCAGTCTTGGGTGCCAGCGCCTGAAGCAATCGGCTGCCGAGCATCTCAACGATCGGTCCAGGTCGTGTGGGGCGGGGAGCGGCGGAGAGTTTGGGCCAAGCACCGGCACAGGGCTCGGTTTCGGGGTTCAGGGTAACACTGGAGTCCATGGCGGATTTCGCTTCCTCTCGTTCGGCTCGAAACCGAAGGGCCGGCCCCATGAAGGGCTTACCGAGGTGAAAATCGGGGCCGGCAGTCTAATATGCGCAAGACCTCAAAAGTGTTTCTAGTTGCAAATTCGGACTGGTCGCTTCTTCCGTGCTCGGATCACCGCGCCTTCCAGATCCGCAAGAAGGAATTTCTCCACAGGCCCAGGCTAATCCAACCCACTCAACGATAGAGGGGGTAGGCCGTTTCGAGCGGCGCTTCGATCGCGACGAATCTCAAGGGCTGCCCTTCTTCTGCCGTCAAGGTGATCTGCCGAGAGTCGGCGTCGTGCACGGGCGTGATGACCGTGCAGTCTTGGGCAGAAACGAATCCAAGGCTCGATTCCGAGCCCGAAGACCAGCGCCCACCGCCTTCAACGGTGACCATCACCAGCGCCCGGCCGGGCGTCACGGTGTGCACGAAGATTCCTCCCGGTGCCACGTTGATGTCCCGCATGCTCGCCTCGGTCACCAATTGGATGGGTGAGTCCGGTCCGAGAATCGTCTTGGTCGACACATCGTCGCTCACCTCGGTGGGAAATGATTCGTGCTCAAACTCGCCGTAGCTCGGTTTCCGCTTGAGTGCCGCTTCGAGGTCTGGCTGAAACCAGATTTGAAAGAACTCCGTGTGATCGGGCCCTGTGATTTCTTCGTGGGACAAACCGGAGCCTGCTTGTTGCACTTGGGCGCCTCCCACTCCAACCCGGCTTTGGTTGCCCAAGGTGTCTCTGTGGTTGAGCTTGCCTTGGAGTACATAGCTGAGGATTTCGAACCCCTGATGGGGATGTAGGCCGATGACTCCTTGTTGGTCGGACTGCGCCCAAGCCCAATAGAACAAGGGACCGATGCTTTTTTGCGGCGCCCGATCATGGGGCATGGCGATCGGCTTGCGCTCGGTGATTTTTCCCGAGTCAAAGGCTCCCGGGGCCTGACGATGGCCCGGAATCGTGGAAATGCGGAATCCATTCTCTGAAGAGTTGGATGTGATGGGGATGACGGTTTGTGTATTCATGTTCAGTCTCCTTGACAAGATATTAATTGTTTAAACGAATATTGTCAAGAAAGGAGACCGCCAAGATACTAGACCGCCAAGGAAAAGAGGCGCCAAGAAAGAAACTCCTACGCTCTTCTGCAGGATCGGCGCCGGGAGGGGGAAATCAGCCGTCGTTTGAGGTGTTGTTTGTCGCCGAAGGGGCCGGGACCGTGATCGGGCAGTATCGCGATCGCCGCTGCTCGAGATCACGGATCACTGCCTTTTTGAGCGCGTCGTGGGACGGATCTGCGTCGGCTTGGAGACCGGCGAGGTAGGGCTCTATCTCTAGAATTTCGAGGTTGAGGTGCACGGTCCGAAAGACTCGCGGCAGTTGGCCGGGTACCTGAACGTGGTGTAACCCGCCACTGTATGCGAGCAATAGGCGGCCGCGGCCCAAGGCCTGCAGGATGTCGGCAATGCCGCCGCGCACGGTCATGGGATTGCCCCCCAAGTCGAGACCTGACGGCCTCATCATGCGGCCTTCGGGCGCCATCACGACCAATGCGTCAGGACCGATTTCGGCCAGAAATTGCTCCCAGGTGTGATCTCGTCGTCGGGTGATCGGCACCACCCGGTGGGCGAAGACCCGAAAAAACAGACCGACCAGCGGCCGTGCCAGCGTTTTGTCCGCGCCGGGCACCACGCCGCGCCGGGCGATTCTCCAGAGCAAACGGGTCGGGATAACCGCCAGGAAAAGGGGCTCGAAGAGACTGGTGTGGTGGATGAGGGCGGCAATACGCAGTCCGGACCAGGGTTCGTCCAGGGGCTCACCCACCCACTCCCATTCCACCCGATAGAAGAGAAGGCTCAGAATTTTGACCGACAACAAGACGCCGAAAACGAAGAGCGCGCGCATGAATGCGATTCTAACGGCCAACGAGCCGGCATGCTCTGGGAATAGCTCGTCGGACTCGGTATGCTCTAGGGAACGGCTATTAAATCCGGCTATTGAATCTAGGGTCTTCTATGAACCTTCCGTATTGGCTTAGGCCAAGGAGCATCCCATGGGCAAGGACAAAATCATCTATTGGGTCTCGACGGGATTGTTGTCGCTGATGATGGTGGCTTCTGCGACCTTTTATTTTTTGAAGTATGAAGAGGTATCGAAGGTCATTGTCGGATTGGGCTTTCCAACCTTCATCATCTACCCGCTGGCCGTGGCGAAGTTGCTTGGCGTGGTTGCCATTTTGAGCCGCAAATCGGCGCTGTTGAAGAATTTGGCCTACGCGGGTTTCTTTTACGACTTTATCTTGGCGGCGATGGCCCATCTTCACGCCCAGGACGGTGAGGTGGGAGGAGCCTTGGTGGCGCTCGTCTTGGTGACGGTGTCCTTCTTCTACGAGCGAAAAGTATTTGCCGGCGGTTGAGCGAGACAACGTATAGATCGGCTTAAGATCTTATACATCAGCAATTTGCGACGACACTGCAGCGGTGGCGTGAGCGCGGAGCGACGCGCGCAGGGCGCCGCGCCGACACGCCGAGAATCCATTCCTGGATGGGCCAAGCTAGACGTGTCGCCGACTCCTCACTTAAAGCCGTCGATGACCTCGGCGATTTGTTGGTTGTGGCGCAGATTGTGAGCACCCATGAGCGCCAGCCATTGGTGGACGTTCATCTTGCCCGGGGGGCCCGCGGCGGTGTGACGTTTGACGGGCGCTTGGGTCGAGCGCACAAAATCCAAGGTTTTGGTGCGCAAGGCGGCAAAGCGAGCGAGTAGCTCGTCACGCGGGGTTTCGCCCTTGGGTTGCAGGATCTCAGGAGCTTGGAACTTCTGGGTCCGGTCTTGGACCGTGTTGACCAAATCTCCGGTTCCGTTGGCGGCGATTTGGGCCCATTCAGGATCCGCTTCACCCTCGAGAGCCGCAGTGACCATGCCGAAGAGAGACTCCTCAGCGAGCACCAGGTGTTCCACGACCTCACCCACGGACCAACGCTCCGGATCGGGTTTTTCCGACCAATGGGCTTCGTCGGTTTTGGCCGCCAGCTCCTCGAGTTCGGAACGGGATTTCTCCAAGATCTCTACCAGCTCGGAACGTTCATCGTCGGTCAAGCCGTCTTTGACCGGTTCTTCTGCTCCGAGGGTACCGGCCGAAAAAACTAATGTGAACATCAAAAGCAGTGAAATGCGGGGCATTCTGAATCTCCTTGGTTTACCGTGCTTCACTTCGATCTGAGAGCAGGCCTGCCCGACCTTTTCAGGCTGTCCTTCCCGCAGGGACCCAGGCGGTTTTCCGCCTAGTTCCGACTCTAAGACGAACGGGGAGGTCGAAAATCGACAACCCAGTGTTTTTCCCCAGTGTCTTTCTTTGATCAACGTTACGGCAGAGGTGCGCCGGCAGATTGTCAGGGATAGAAAAATATTTTAGCGGTTATAGTCGGGTCGAGCAGAACATTCGTCCGAAGCCGAAACCGGGAGCGTGCATGCGTCGAGAAGAGGTAGAACAGCCATCCGAAGGGGAACTCAAGCTCGAGCCGAAACGCAGCTGGGGTGAGGCTGCCAGGGCCTTTCTGCATCCCCGGGTCGTAGCGATTTTTGTCTTGGGCATTTCCGCGGGCATTCCTCTGCTGCTGATCTTCGGCACCCTATCGGTCTGGTTGCGGGAGGCCGGGGTCGCCAGGTCGACGGTCACGTTTTTCAGTTGGGCCGTGCTCGGCTATTCCTTCAAATTCGTTTGGGCTCCGGTCATCGACACCCTGCCCGTGCCAGGGTTGACGAGAATGTTGGGCCGACGACGGGCCTGGCTGTTGGTCTCGCAATTCGCGGTGATCGCTGCCATGTTGTGGATGGCGGTTTCCGATCCCCAACAGAGCCTGGTCATGACCGCGATGGCGGCGGTGATGTTGGGATTTTCCTCGGCTACCCAGGACATCACCCTGGATGCCTACCGAATCGAGGCGGTGGAGCCCGACCTCCAGGCCATGATGTCGTCGGCTTATATCGCCGGTTATCGCATCGGCATGCTGTTGGCCGGGGCGGGAGCCCTCAAACTGGCATCTTTCTTCGGCAGCACCGCTGATGCGTACTCCCATCGCGCCTGGGCTCTGGCCTATGGATGTATGGCGTTGTCCATGCTCTTCGGTGTCGTGACCACCCTATGGATACGCGAGCCGGAAGTCGCGGCGCGGCCTCCGAAAACCTTGCGCCAAACTTCGGATTATGTCCGTTTCGTATCCCTCTTTGTGGGCGCCGCTGTGGTGTTTGTGCTCGGATTTGCCGGTTCCAGCGAGCTGGCCGCCGAGTCCAAATCCTATTTGGAGGCAGGGCTCGGTCTGGCCGCGACCTTGGCCGGATTCCTGGTGGAATCCGCACGTTTGCTGATCAGCTTGGCCCTGGCGGCGATCGCTGCCAGGTTGATGGTGGCGGTTCGGTGGGTGCCCGAGGGCATGGTGCGGGAATCCTACGTCGAGCCGATTACGGACTTCATGAACCGCTTCGGCCGATCGGGGGTCTTGGTTTTATTGTTGATCGGCACTTACCGCATCTCCGATTTGGTCATGGGCGCGGTGGCCAATGTTTTTTACGTCGACCACGGATTCACCAAGGATCAGATCGCCGACGTCGCCAAGACCTTTGGTTTGTTTATGACCATTGCCGGTGGATTCTTGGGCGGGCTGCTGTCGGTTCGCTACGGGCTGATCCGCACCCTTTTTCTCGGTGCCTTGATGGCGTCCGCCACCAACCTTCTCTTCGCCCTGCTGGCCATCATGGACAACGATGTTTGGATGTTGGTGGTGGTGATCACCGCCGACAACCTCTCCATGGGGCTGGCGGCGGCCGCCTTTATCGCCTATTTGTCCAGCTTGACCAACATTCGTTTCACGGCCACCCAATACGCCCTCTTCAGCTCTCTGATGACGCTTTTCCCGAAGATTCTGGGCGGTTATTCCGGTTCGGTGGTCGATGCCATCGGTTATCCGATGTTTTTCGTCGGCACGGCCTTGCTCGGGGTTCCGGTGCTCTTCCTGGTGGTTCGGGTGGCGCGCTTGGAAAGCGCACCGATCCAAACCGAAGAGATGGAGTCGGAGAAGGACAAGGCGCTCTGATCGGGTCAATCAGACGGCGGGTCGCTTGGACCCGTGTCGTCTTGACCGGTATCGCCACCGCCGTGTCCCAGGCCTCCATGCTCATGGTCTCCCAAGTGTCCGTCCGACGAAGAGTCCGGGAAAGGATCCGCCGCTGGATCCCGAGATTCGGGCATCTCAAAGGACAAGAGGGTATCGGGAGGCAACTTTTCCAAGGCCAGTAGACGCATGGGCGGCGAGCCGGTCCAATTCACCTCGAATTCGAATGAGACCTTATCCCCGACCTGGAGATCATCTGGCAAGGCGGTTTCGGAGACAGGGAAGGGCATGGCCATGGAACCCATGCCTTGGACCTCGCCGTCCATGTTGACGAAAGTCGGGATGGCTTCGTGGTGGATGAAAAGCTCTTGTGCGGGCCCTTTAGCCAGCTGCCGAACCACTCCGCGGGTCCGATAGCTGGCCGCTGAACTCTCGTCCGGGTCCGGGCTGCTGCCGTTGCATGAGGCCATGAAAAGAGCTAGGGAGATGCCTAGAGCTAGTGACAAGGGAACCGAAAGCCGCAGAAACTTCAAGATTCTAATCTCCTCAATGCACAGAGCCACAGCCACAGCCCGGCCCATGCCGGTGTCCATCGCCGGGGCTGGTCTCCGCGGGTTCTTCGACACCGGATCCCAAACGCTGGGAAGCTTTTTGGACTCGATCCGTCACTTTGGCGGTGAAATCGCCAAGGCTGGAATTGATGGCATCGAGTTGGTCCTGGTAGTCGGATAGGCGCGTGCCACGGATGTTGATCAGCAGTTGGCAATGGCTGCAAACGAACGAGCCGTCATCGCCCTGGTGGTGAGCAAAGAATCGACTGTGTCCGCTGCATTTTGGGCAAGTGAAGTCAGCGACCGCCACCAGCGAGCCGGGCTCGCCGATCTCGCTGATGGTGAACGGATTGGCCTTGGTGCTCAAGGCAGCACGACCTTGTCGACGATTTCCGTGCCCGGGTTGGTCAGGCTCCACTGATACCAGAACGTATCGAATCCGGTGATCGGCCGCGTGATCGAACTCGAAACGCCGAAGGACCGCTTTTCCGGCTTGAAGCTGATATCTCGGCCGTCAGGGGTCGCCAGTAACCAATTGCCGTCGCTCTTGGTCAGGTTGAAATGCGGCTTCAGCACCATGGCCACCGTGCCTTGATAGTGAGAGTCGTCTTTTTCCCGATAAAGGAAGATCTTGCGATCTTCAAACTCGATCAAAGCGCCTCCGTCCTCGAACAGCTTATGGGGCACGGCCACGGGAACGCCGCTGACGTGGAAGCCGTAGATTTCGGCCTTGTCCGCCAGTCGGTTGTCTTCAGCTTTTAAACCCCGGAATCCTTCGTCAGAATCGAAGTATTTCTCGTAGGGCGAGCTTTCCACATGCTGCTTTCCATCGACCGAAAGAACCTTGGTCTTCGGGTGCAGGGTCTTCCACAGGCCGAAAGTGGTTTTCATCGAGCCGGAAAGCTGCCGTAGCTTGGCCCCTTTTTCGCTGCCGTAAATGGCGTCTTCCGTGAGGATCGACCAATAAGTGTCGGTCTCGCGGTCTTGCATCACCAGAGCAGCATGCAGCAGACCTCCACTCGGCTCGAAGGTATAGGTCGAATCACCATGTGTGCGACTGTACACGACAGCCGTATTCGCGAGTGGACACCACACGGCCGCGAATTTCGTGGCCTCCGTTCCGTGATTGACCACCTCATGGCGATTCAGCAGGTTTAGATCGTAGGCAAACGCCTCGCCGTCCCGCTCGAATCCAAGTACCCAAGCTTCGTCCGGCATGACCGCTTCTTCGGCGGAAACAAATTCCGGATCTACCAAGGCGGCCATGTCACCGCGTGGCATCAGCTGCTGGAATCCTTCGATCGGAATACCTTCCAGCTTCGGGCTCTTCTCTTCGTCCGCGCCGGCCATGCCGGGGATCATGAGCGCTGCTAACAAGGCCGCCGACACTGGCGACGAGAGTCCTACCCGCCAAGGCGAAGGTGTGGACTGGACGTTATTTTGGAGAATGGATCTAAAGATGGTTCTCATGGGCCCCCCTTGGACCAGAGCTGCGCGTGATCGTCTCTTCGCCTGACTCGGTCATTCGGCGTCTCAACCCAGAGCCACCGCGTCCAGCGACCCGCGAACGTTACCAGATTGTGGGAATCCATCGCGGCGGATGGGATCTTGCCACGTCGAGCGTCGTCGACCTTCGCTGGTTTTTACGTAGGAAAGGGGAGGCCGCTCGGTAGCTGAGGACTTCTCAAGCCGACGCTACTCAAGCTCAAAACCCATGGAACTCGCCACAAGCTCTACTAAATCTCCCAGTGAATGACCAGGATCTGCTCCAGATAGCATCGCTGACCGCTCAAGAAAACCGCTTTGGGTGACGGCGGCAAGGCTGCCGTAGGATGCGTCGAGGGCGGGCTCGCCTTCCATGGGTGTGCCGGCGTTCCCGTCGCCGGTGGTGGTGTAGAGGGCGCCGTCGGAGTCGATGCGTCGCCGCCGTTTGTTGCCGGATTCGGCGAAGTAAACACGGCCGTCGGAGTTGATGAAGACCCCGGTAGGGGTGCTGAGGGCGGCGGCGCTTCGGAGTTAATTCCGTGGCGTTGGGTGCCCCCATCACCGACCAGGTTCTTAGTCAGCCCAGCCGCGCCACGGGCTGAAGCCCGAGGCTACCTTGGCCTTGCCCCTGGCGGGG
>CBDUGP010000054.1:0-58125 GCA_965366625.1 uncultured bacterium | reverse complement strand
CGGGCACGAACGGCTCTTGGGTGTGGCGATCCAAGACGCCGTCGCTGTGGTTGGGGTAGAAGACTTCGGTATTGCCGAGGATTTCGAGAGTGGTGCCCGGAAGCGGACCGTCGACCCATTCGAATTCGGCGTCGGCGATGCAGCCGCCGATTTGGGTGCTCGGGCGTTTCAGGACCAGGCGGAAGCGGTAGACCTCTTGGTCGGAGAGTCGGACCGTCGTCAGATGACTTTTGGTTTCTTGGACCACCGAGCACGGCAGGCCCCAAGGACCTGAAGTCGCGGGGATTTGCCAGCCGTCGCCGGGCGGACGGTTGTTTTGGTAGAAGCCCTGACGGATGTCGAGGGTCCAGCCTACGCCGAAGTCGCCCAATCGCTTGTCGCGGCTGTCATAGGTGCGGAGGAGCCGGATGTCGAGGCCCGACAAGGGGATTTGCAGGTCCACGAAGCTGAGGGTGAAGTGACCGATTTTCATCTGGCCGTCCACCACCACGGAGATGCGGTCCTCGACGATGCGGCCCAGACTGTCGACCGCTTCGAGCTTGAGTTCGTGCAGACCGTTGAGCAGCAAAGTCGGGTCGAAAGTCGCGAGCTTTTCGGTCTCGCGGGGTTGGGATCCGCGGGCCAACTCCTTCCAGTCGGTTTGGCCGACTAAACGGCTCGATACTCGCCAGAAGTCGAGCATTGGGCTCGACACGTTGCCCAGCAGATCGGTGGGCTCGGTGATTTCTGAGAGATCGATCGGTGTGGTGAAGGCGACGGTCGGGGCGTCGCCTTGGTTGGGGATCTCTAGGGTCACGTCTTCGTTGACCAGGATCCAATAGCCTTTACCGACCTCGAAGGTTTGAAGGTCGTTGGCCCAATCGGGCACGGTGACGTCGTGGATCGCCCAGGGATCCTCGACGTCGGACGGGTCGTAGCCGTAGACCATCGAATATTTGCCGTGGATGGTCTGAAGGGCTGTCTTGATGTGGCGGTTTTGGCCCGCCGGGAAGCCGATCAGATTCCAGCCCGTGCACAGTTGCCACGACGTGGTGGCGGGCAGCTCGCCGGTGGACGGTAGAGATCCGGCAGCGGTGGCATCGAGCCACAGGCCTTGGGTGGGGCTGAGGGTGGTGAGCGTGGAGCCGCCTGGGTTTGCCGGGTCATAGACTTTCCACTTGTCGGCAGATGGGTCGCAGGCGTCGTAGAACCACACCGACGAGTAGCTACCATCGATCGGCGTGAAGACATCGGACGGGGTGTTCACGGTCGGGGTTTCGGGGATGGAAATCAGGTTCCAGGACGGCTGGAAGGGCACGGAATCCAGATCGGCTTTGGTGAGGGTCGTCGGTCCGGATGGGGTGCCAGGCGTTTGGGAGCCGACGAAGCTCGGGGGTGATGGTGGTGTCGGACGGGCCTTTTCTTCTTGGGTGGCGCCGAAGACGGAGGCACCCACGGCTGCCGAGATCGCTGAATGGGTGGCGGGTGGACCGTCCGCCGTTTCTGGATCCGAAGAAGCAGGCAGGACGCTTGCGCTCTCAGCGGAGGCAGGAGCGAGCCGGGTGCCTGCGCTCCGATTCTGCTCTGCCAGGTGTTCGGCGATCTTCTGCTGGGCCCGTTCCTCTTCACGCGCCTTTTCGTCGGCTTCGGCTTCCTGTCGAGCTTCGGCGGCTTGCCGCTCGCCGGCGATCTCTTGCAAGGCAAAGACCGGAGGTCCGTAGAGCCCCATCCACAGGCAGAAGAGCTGCACGGCGAAACGTTTCAGCGTACGGCCCACCGTCGCCGTTTCGGACTCGTTCTCGCAGTGGAGTTCGTTCATGGATTGTTCCTTCGGAATCGCATGCAACAACTATAATTTAGCGGCCTTCGAGCCCTGATCATGTCCACCCGGGATCAGCACGTCACATTGCTTTTTCGAGAACTCGGATCGGCAACTCAACTATCACACAGACGTTTTCAGAACGCGATCAGGCCCTCTGTAACGCTGATCTTCCGAAGTCGACCTCCTGACATCTGAAGCTCCATGAGCCACTTTCTACTGGTCCAAAAGTTAGTTGGTGGTATAGGTGCAGAACAGGTAACTAGAACGTCACTTTCTATTTCAGAACACTCGAAATCCTTTGTCGAAAGATAAGCTCGGACTGTTTCCGTCGAGTTTCCTTCCGATAGGTTCGACTGTAGATCTGTCTCAAGCATTTCTAGCGTCAGGTATTCAAGTTGCTTTGAATCCGTCAAAGGGCAGCCGAGCAGAAAAACCGATAGGAATAAAATCAGGGCCATTTTAAACAACGGCTTCACCAAAATTTGCGTGGACCCCTCGACCCCTTCCAGACCGATCACCGTTTAAGCCAAAGCTCTTCATAGGCCACCGCCGGCCAACCGTAGCGCAGGCGAAGCCCTTCGACGCCGGGCCGGGCGAGCCAGCAGACTTGCTCGTGGAAGAGTGGCACGACCAGGGCTTCTTGACTGAGGATTTGCTCGAGCTCGCGATAGATAGCCTGGCGGGCGCTTTGGTCGGTTTCGCCGCGGCCTTTTTCGATCAGGCGATCGAGGTGTTCGTGACACAGCATGCGACCGAGGATGCCGTCGTCGCTGTGGAAGATGTCGGCGAAGGAGGATGGGTCGGGGGCGTCGGCGGTCCAGCGGGTGGCGACGACGTCGACGGTTCGGCGGGCGGCGGCTTCGAGCATTTCGGCGGTGTTGGTGTGACGCACGACCAATTCGGCGCCGCTGCGGGTGAGGTCGTCGGAAAGGGCTTGCCAGAAGCCGTAGAATTGGTCGAGGAAGAGTGGATGCAGGGCGATTTCTAGGCGCAGGCCGTCGAATCGCTCGCCGCCGATGGAGTCAGAAGGCGGCGGCACTGGTTCTCGGATCAAGAGACCGGGGGGAATGAAACCCGCGGCCGGCACGCCCATGCGCCCCAGTTTGGCCAGGCTGAGGGCGGCGGTCAGACGAATTCGCCGGTCGAGCGCGGTTCGCAGGGTGGCGTCGGCGAGGGGGCCTTGGAGGCGATTGAAGGCTAGAAAATGGGTGGCGAAGGCGGGGTGCTCCCTGAGATTCGCGGCGTACGACGGCATGTGGCTGAAGTGTTCGAGGTCCGCCGGGCTCATATGACCGACCACTTGGAATCTGCCCGCTTCGAAATCCTGGGGCACTCGATTGGGAGAAACGCCGAGTTCGAAAACCAGGCGCTCGCAACGGGGCAGCTCTGGACGCCAATAGTCGGGATTGGCGGCCAGCTCGACCCGTGCTCCGGGCTCTAGGCCCACCAAGCAGAAGGGCCCCGTGCCGACACAGCCGTCACGCCAGGTGCCGTCGAATCGAGTGGCGCCCTCGGGCACGATGGCCGTGGAAGGATCCGACATCAGGGCTGGAAAATAGGCCAACGGTTGGGTCAGGCGGATCAACAGCTCGCGGTCCGAGAGGATGACGAAGCCTTCCAGGTCCTCCACCTGCCCCACTTGGTAGGCTAACGCCCCTTCGATGTGCAAAAGAGTGGATTCGACATCCGTTCGACCGCTGCGCAGCAAACGACAGAAGGAATAACGCACGTCCCGTGGGGTCAAGCGACGGCCGTCGTGAAACCGGACCTCCCGCAGGCAAATCCGAAATTCCCGCGCTTCGTCGTCGGCGGTGATCGACTCCGCCAGATGGGGGGCGATCGCGGCCCCCTCGTCGATACAGGTCAAAGTCTCGAAGACCGCGGTGACCACTTCCGCGTTGTCGGACACAAAGCAATCCGCCGGGTCCAAACTCTCGAAGCGGGCGGGTAAAGGAATATGCAACCGACCCGAACGGTTGGCGCCCGGCCGTGCCCGACGGACGGCCCCCTCGGGCAGCCAACCCACGGATTTATAGTCCACGAAAGGTGGCTTGGGCGAGGTTTCTAAACCGTCGACTCTCGGGGAGTGCACCCGATATTCCACGTCGTGGAAAAGGGGCAACATCAAATGCTCATGGACCAACAAGCGCTGTAGTCGACGATAAAGCCTCTCCCGAACTGCGATGCGCGTTTCCAGGCGGGCTTGGTCGATCAGCTTGTCGAGTTCCGGGAATCCCACCAATTCGGCGAATTCACCGGCCTTGGAGTGGAAGGCACCGTAGCAATAAGCGTCCGGATCGAAATAATCCGGCAGCCAGCGGGAGAATACGAGATCGAACCCGCTCCAATCGCGATCTGCCGGTACCGACGACACTTTCTCAACATCGATATCGACGCCGAGCAACGACCACTCCGAGAAAATCGCTTCCGTCACCTGCCGATATTGATCGGCGAACATGGGATCGATAGCGACTTTGAGCCGCACCGGCAGGGGTGTGAAATCTTGCATCGAGGCAATGGCGTCGAAGCGATCGACCGGCCGGGGTCGCTGAGGCTCGGCATCGTGGCCCGGCAGCCCGGGCGGGATCCAACTCATGGCCGGCAGGGCAAATCGGGCCATCCGGCGCCAAACGAGTTCACGGCTGTCGATCACGCCCGCCAGGATTCGGCGCAGCCCTCGCTCTCGGGTGCGGGGCCCCCGGGCGTTGAAAAGCACGAAAGCGATGCTCGGTAAGCTGGTTTCACGGATGCAATTTCGGAATCGTCCGCTGTGAAAGAAGTCTTCCAAATCCACCGGCAGGAGATCCCGAGCCAGCTCGATTTCGTTGGCGCGCAGGGCATCGGCCATCAGACGAGAGTCCGCAAAGGCTTGAACCCAGAGTCGCGTGGGTTTGACCGAGTCCCGATTTCTACCGTGCGCGTTGGGCTCCAGCAACCACGCGGCTTCGTCACGATTGAGGGCAAAGGGTCCGGTACCCAGCACTTGATGCTCGCGACGCAAGGCGATGCTGAGACTGAACGAGGACAGGAGAGCCGGGAAAATATTGTGGGCTTTTTTCAGCTGAATCGCTAGGTCCAGCTCCCCTGCCAGGCTGATGCCGCTGATCCCCTCTGCCTCGCCTTTGACGAATTCCGAGCCGCCCACCACCAATTCGAGCACCGCCGCCGTGCGCCGAGGTCCCCGCCGGGCCGCTTCCTGAAGCGACTCCTTCACCAGCTCGGCGGTGACGGGTGTTCCGTCGGAGAATCGCAGGGAACGGCGCAATTGAAAAGTGTAAACCAGGCCGTCCTCGGAACTTGAAAGGGCCCGGCATAGGCGCGGCACGTAGTTGCCGTCGGAGTCGACCTGCAATAAGGGCTCGAAAACCTGGGACAGAATCTCCGTGTCGTGTCGGAAAAGCGCCACCGCTGGATCCGTGGTGGTGATTTCCGCCAGCTGACCGATCCGTAGCTCCGCACCCCTCTCGGGCTCGAGCAACGGCGCTTCCACCTCGCCCTTGCTCGATAGGCTCCGGGCCTCGATCAAATATTGATTGGCCTCGTTGTAGCTGCCGCGCAAATTAGCAGAAGTGGCCGCTAGGGTCAGCAACGCGGCCAGGCTTTCGTCAGACCCTCCCTTGCGCGCCAGCTTCAAACCTTCTTCCAACCAACGCTGCATTTCCGTCAAACGGCGGCTCTTCCAAGCGGTTTCGGCCAGCAAGAGGGTGGCACGAGCGGCTTTGTCGATTTGATTCGCACGCTCAAATGCCTTGGCTGCGCGCCCCGCTTCTTTAACCGCCGCGTCCGGCTTGCCCTTGGCGCTTTGCGCTTCCGCCAGAATCAACCTCAGATCGCCCTCGGTGGAATCGGCGGACAGATCGTCCTCAGCGAAGTCCAGGGCCACCTGAGCAGCTCGGATGGCGTCGTCCCAGCAGTAGGCGTCCAGGGACTGGCGGGCCAGCCGACGACCATATTGGATGGTTTTGTCCACCACATCCCCTTCCGAGAAATGGTGCACCAGCTGGGAAAGCACCCGATCCGGGCGCTCGCCGTATTTCTCTTCCAGGCGCTCCGCATGCAGGCGATGCAATCGTCGTCGCCGACGGCGGGGCAATCGGGCGTAAACCACTTCGCGCACCAAAGCGCTGGAAAACCGCAACCAATCCCCACGCGCCCGGTGGTCTTCCTCCAACAGCTGCCGGGAGATGAGGGCGTCGACCGCGTCTTCGAGATCGGTGCGGCCGTCCCAGAGGTTTTCCAGATCCTTGAAATCGAATCGACGACCGAGCACCGACGCCGTGCCCAAGATTTTCTGCAGCCCGTCGTCCAGGCGCTCCAAACGGGTCTCTACCGCTTGTTGGATGGTCTCCGGCAGTTCGCCGGAAAGTCGACTGTCGCGGATGAGATCCCAACGATCCGCTATCCGGTTGGCGTCCAGCTCGCCGCTGTCGGTGAGGGTTCGAACCAATTCTTGGACGAAGAAGGGGTTGCCTTCGGTGGCCTCGTAAAGCCGCTGGGCCAGCTCGTCGGTGAGGGAAGGCCCGGGGATTAAATATTCTAAGAGTTCCCGATGGGCAGCTGGATCTAAGGCCTTTAGCTCCAAATGAAGAGCCGCCTGATCCCCTTCCAAACCGCGGACCAACGATCTCAAGGGATGCCTCTTGCCCGTGGCGCTGGGACGGTAGGTGCCGATGATCAGGGTGGGGGTCGGCCCCAGGCGACGGAAGAGGTATTGAATCAATCGGATCGAGGCGTCGGCCGCGTGCAGCTGCTCCACCATCAAAATCAGCGGCTCGCCGCCCGACATCCGGGTCATGGTGCGGGCGATCAGCTCGTAGAGGTGATTGGGGTCCTCGAGATTGCGCTGGGCCAAGCCTCGGTCGTCGTCCAAGGAGGCGCCACACAGCTCGGGAATCTCCCCCAACGCGGGGAATAACGTCAGCAGCTCGGAGGCGACGTCGGAGAAATCAGGGGTCTTGGGCATCGCCACATGGCTTCCCGTGGAGCTGGCCCCGTGTAAACGGCGGAAATAGTCTTGAATCAGCTCGCCGAAAGCTTCGTAGGCATAACCGCCCTCGCGGGTGGAAAAGCGACCGTGCAGAACCCGAATCCGCTTGAGCCGCGCCTCATTTTCGAGTTCTCGGAGGACTCTCGATTTGCCCATGCCGCGTTCACCGGAGAGCAAAATCAACTGGCAATCCCCACCAATCGCCGCTTCCAAGCGCAGACGCATCTCGTTGAGGTCGCCGGTCCGGCCCACCAAGGGCATTTCTCCCGGGCGCTCGGCCCGGCGTCCGATGCGTGGAATGCGTCGATCTTCGGCGTCGTTCTGACGCAGATCGCGCATGTACTCACGCAGGGCAATGGCCAAATCTTGCCCACGCTCGATCCGCTCTTCGGGATACTTCGCCATGCACGCCTGGACCAACGCTTCCAGCCGGGGATCAACCCCTTGGGCTTCTAAGCCCGCCGGTTTCTCGTGCACGATGCGATAGAGGACGGTGGCCGGTGAGCCTTCGAACGGTGGCGATCCGCTCAGGCACTCGTAGAGGATCGTGCCGAGGGAGTAGAGATCGCTGCGACCGTCGAGCTCCGAAGACAGGATTTGCTCTGGGCTGAGATAGGAGAGGGTGCCAGGCAGGTTGCCGGTTTTGGTCAGCCGGGAGGAGGTCCGAGGTAAAGCCAGACCGAAATCCATCACCCAAACCCGTGCCACTTTGCCACGGTCCAGGGAAACCATGATGTTTTCGGGTTTGATATCCCGATGCACCACATGGTTGACGGAGCTGTAATCCAGCGCTTCCGCCACTTGGGCGATGATTTCTAAGGTTTCGTCGAGGGGCAGGCGACGCTCGCGCAAGAGCTGGTGCAGGGTGCGGCCCTGCAGCACCGGCATGACGAAGAATAGCCAGGTCTCGTGTCGGCCGAAATCGTAGATCGGAGCGATGGCGGGATGGTCCAAGCCCGCGACCACCTGGGCTTCCCGTTGAAATCGTTCGACGGCGGCTTCCACCAAGCCGTCGGTAGAGATCATCTTGACCGCGACTTCGCGACCCAAGCGGGGGTCTTTAGCTCGATAGACGACGGCCATGCCGCCTTTTCCGAGCTCCCCCACCAACTCATAGCGATCCAACAGACGGGTGCCGATCATAATCTTTCCAAACGAGTACGCCTCTCTGGCAGGCTGTGGCGGAAGTCTCGCGCTGGCGAGAGCTGCGAATTTTTCGTCGAATCGAGGCGTGAAAACCGCAGGTGATTCGGGAATCGTCGAGGTTTTCCAACGAAGAGTCGGCAGAAAAAGAGTCGGCGGAAAAGGCCGGGCCGCGCAGGCGCGCTCGCAGCGCGATGAGACTTTTGCCACAGCCTGCTAGGGCCACTCTAACACGCACCAGCCGAGGATCCGCCGCGCCGGCTCGGCGAAACAGCCCTGCATTTTGCCCTCAGAGCCGGCTCAGAGATAACCTAAAGCTTCCAGACTTTTGCGAGTTTCCTCGTCGAATTCCACCTCGGTCCCGGGCCCCGCGTCGGCGTTCGCCAGCCGTTGGCGCAACAGACGTTTGAATCGCCCCGTCCGGACGGGATGTCGCTCCAGCACATCGACCGTTTCCAACGGGTCGTGGCGAATATCGAAGAGACGCGACCAGACCGGTTCACCGCCGCGGATCACCGAGATCAGCTTGAAGGAGCCGTCGGATGCGGACAACCGCTCGTCTCCGTCTAGGTGGAGGTGTGAGAAGAGCACACGATCGGATTCCAGCTCCTTGACCGATCCGTCAGCCGTCAACCAGGCATGGCCTTCCAATCCGTGGGGAGTCGGCAGCTTTAGGGTGGCCAAAAGGGTCGGAAGCACGTCCATGTGTTGGGCCGACTCCTCGATGCGGCGAGCTTGGAGGTGGGGACCCCGGATCATCCACGGTACGTCCAACGACTCGATATGCAACGCCCGGCCGTGCTCCAAATTGCCGTGCTCCAGGAATTCCTCGCCGTGATCGGAAATGACCGTCACCACCGAGTCCGAAAGCCCGAAGGTCTCCAAGAGCTCCAGAAATCGGGCGAACGAGGCGTCGGAATATGCGATTTCCGTGTGGTAGAGGGCCAAGAGCTGAGCCATCAGCTCGTCTTCTACCGGCAGACGACCGGATCTCAGGTCGTTGACCACGTCCAGCGAGGACGCCGCCAGCTCCTCGGGCACTTCCGGTAGCCGACGTCGGCGGAACTCTGCCGGCGGATCGTAGGGCGAGTGGGGATCCAGGATGTGGACCCACAGAAAGAGCGGCCGAGGATCGTTTCGATTGGAGAGCAATCGCTCCACTGCTTGGTTGACCTGGTGAGCCGGGACCTTCTCGCCCAAATATTCGAAGGATTCAAATCCCTGGTCGAAGCCGAAAGTCTCGGTGATGTTGGGATTGGTGACGATCGCCGCCGTGGCCCAGCCTGAAGCGTGAAGAATTTCCGCCAGGGTGACCACCCGCGAATCCAATCGCTGCTTTCGATTCACGGCGCCGTGGGTGGGCGGCCACAATCCAGTGAAAATCGAGGCCATCGAGGCCTTCGTCCATGGGCTTTGGGCGAGGAGCTGGTCGAAAACCACCGCTTGGTCGGCGAATTGGTCGAAAGCCGGAGTCGCCACCGGTCCCCCGCGATAACCGAGGCGGTCCGCTCGCAAGGTGTCGATGGAATAAACCACCAATCCCCGAGCGGCTGCGGGATCCGCTACTGCCTTCGAAACCACGGCCCCCGAAGCCACAGCTTCCGAAGACCCGGCTTCAGCAGACTGGGCGCCTGCCGATTCGGCTCGGGACGACGAAACCGCCCGTGAAAGGCTCGGCAGCTCGAGCCGAACTCCGCCGTCACCTCCCGCGGCCCCGAGGGCCACAAACCGCAGCCTGGCCCAGCCCGCCTTGACTGCCAGCGGCCGGCGGATGGCGCCGGCTTGCTGCCGGCTCGAAAGGCTCACCGTTTTGGCGCTTTGTGATTCGCCCTGTACGATTATGGGCAAGCTTTCGTCCGACAGAGGATCCGCCCGGGGAGGGTCCGCTTGGGCAGTATCCGCTTGGGGCAGCACGGCGAGACTTAAACTGCCCTCACCTCGAAACCCGAGATCCGCTTGCAACCAAGCGTCCGCCGGTAGCTCGACGAAGAAGTCGACCCGGCTACCCCACGGCAACCAAATGCGGCCCTCTTGGGCCCGGACCTGGCGCTCCGCCGGAGCTGTTCCGTCGGCCGGGCGCGGCCCACATTGCGCCCATTGGGCATCGCACAGCCGAGCACCGTGCAGGGCTGCGGCCAATTGCCGTGGATCCCGACTTCCATTGACCTCCCGCGGCGATCGACTCCATTGCCAATGGAGCTTCACCAGGCTCGGATCTGCCTTCAGGTGCTCCTCCGGCAAGGGAACTCGCACCTCGCCGCGACTTCCCGGCGCCAAGGTGAATTCGAAAATCTGCGTCCCGTTGAGCTCGACAGTCGCGTGTTGGGGAGAAGCGGACGGAAATGAAAACGGCCTCAGATCCAAGACCAAGACTAGATCCCTGGGGGAGGCGATAGGCAGGGTGAACTCAGACGTCTGCCTCAGGCCCCAGACGAATCGATCTTCGGTTGGCCCTTCATTGGCCCACCACCCCGGACCCAGAAAGCGACGCCCGGTATCGGTTCCGATCCCGAGATCTGTCGGCTCGACCACCGATTCAGCCCAGCGAAGCTCGGCAACCAAATCAATTTCTGCCTCCAGCTGCACCGGAGTCGGTGAGCCGCAGGCGATCGAGAACATAAGACCCAACAACAGGGCGAGCCGGGGTATGGAGGTCCGGGGAAATAACCAGGCGTTCGTCATGGGCATATATTAGCCCCAAAATCACGGCTGACGCCTGAACCCTTCCGGGCTGCCTCGCAGAGGCGAGGCGGACCCAGCTATTCCGTGACGTCCCATCGTTGAGGATCGGCCGAGCCATCGACCGACCCCGTCAAATCATGACCCGGAGGAAGCCTTGACCGCTTCCAGCAGTTCTTCGGTTTTGGGACGTTTGGCGTAATTCTCGTCGACTCGCACGTAGGTCGCCGTGCCGCCGGCGTCGATCACGACCGCCGTGGGGTGGGGTAAATCAGCCCCGGGTTTCTTGATGCCGTAGCGTCGAGTGACCTCGAGCTGCGGATCCATCAAGGTCGGAAACTCCAATCCCTTCTTGGCTCGCATCTTTTCGAGCTTGTCGGCCGGATCGTTGCTGATGACCCAGATCTCGGCGTTGAGATCTTGGAACGACTTCAGTTGTTCTTGCAGCTTCCCGAGCTGCGTTCTGCAGAAGGGTCACCAAGTGCCGCGAAAAAAGATCAACACCAACGATTTCTTGTCCTTCAAATCCGACAGCGAATAGAGCTGCCCGTCGCTGCTGTTCAGCTCGAAGCTCGGCGCCGCTTGGCCCACGGCGATCCGCTCAGCCTGGTCATCGCCTTCGGCCGCCCACACATGGCTCGCGCCCAACGTGGCGAAAAGCAGCACGGCCGCGATCACCCAGCTGGAAACGGCCCGTGAGCGACGGTGCTCGTGGGTGGGTGTTAGTGGATTTAACATCACTTCCTCCTTATCCAACGGTCTCCTTATCCAACAGTTCTTACCGGTTTCCACGACCGGAACCGGCTACACAATCATCATACGCCGTCATATACGTCGGATCTTGGAATCCGGTTGTGGTCGGGCCGGTTTGTTCCGGCCGTGCTTATCGATCCACCAATTGGCTGGCGGTCACGAATTCGAAACCTTCCGACATGGCCTGGGGCACGGCGTCGGCGAGGATTTCGAGGGTTTCGTCGTAGGGATGGGCGATGGCAATGGCACCACCCCGGCGTTTGGCGGATTTCAGCAGGGTCGCGAATTGCTTGCGAATGAAGGTGCTGTCTCGATGGGTATCTAAGAAGACTTGGCGCTCGGCGGTGGGTATGCCCTTTTGGCGGGCCAGGCTATAACCCACCGTATCCGCGGTGGTCCTGGAATCGAGGAAAAACAGCCCCCGGGAGTTCAACACGTCGAGTACCGCTCCCATCGAGGAAACGTCCGACATCACGGCCGATCCCATGTGGTTGTTCAAGCCGACGGCTCCGGGAACCGCATTGAGGGCGGCTTCGGTAGCCTTTCGCAGCTCTTTGGGGCTCATGGAGGTCAACAGGGCACCGGGGCCGGGGTTGTTGCCGCCTTTGGCTTCCATCGGCAGGTGACAGAGCACCTCTTCCCCCTGTTGACGCAGCATCGCGACCACTTCCGAGGTGCGCGACTCGAACGGTAGAACCGCGTAGCTGATGGGAATACCGAGAGCCTTCAAGGTCCGCAGATCTTTGAGACTACGCCCGAGGTCGTCGATCACCAAAGCGATCCGCGGTTTGCCGCTGCCGCCCACCGGGGCAGGCTGACGTTGCAGCTCTAGATCGACGTCGGTAGGCCCGGCCATGGGATCGCCCGCCGATGGGGTTGGGTATGCCGGTGTCTGGTCAACATCCGACGATCCGATTTCGCCGGCGCCACGCGGCCGCACCGCGGGCTCAACCCGAAACGGGCCGCCTGAGCCGTCTTCCGCCCGCAGACTTTCGAAATCCGGCGGCGGAGGGGGCTGGGCAGCTCGAAATCCGGCATAGAAACCAGCGCCGAGCAGGGTCAAGGCTCCGACCAAGAGGGCATGTTTGCCCCAGGACGCCCCAGCTCGGGAGCGAGATTTTCGGCTCAATCCAAGGTACCTTCGGTTTCTTTTCGTATTCGGCCTCAGCCGCGGCCGCCGCAGGAGGGCCGAGAAATTCTCACCTCAGGCGGCAAGTTCCTCTTCCTCCACTTCTTGCTCTTCGAGCAGGAAGTCTACCCCGCGCTCCAGCACTGGATCGAGGATTTCCAGCGATTCGTCCGATTCAGCGGTCTCGATTGCCGCCTCCGGTTCCGGCGCATCGTCCGGTTCGGCGACCTCGGCGACCTCAGCGGCCCCGGTGACCCTGGCTCTAACCCTAACATCGGCTTTCAGGCTGGTGTCCAAGGGTTTGCCGTCGGGACCGGTAAAAAAGGCACTGGTGAGCCTGACGCGTCCACCATTGGAGAGGGGGATGAGTTCTTGTCGTCCGCTGTGCCCGAAGGTCCCCTCGCCGATCAGGGTGGCTTCCAGGGATTGCTTGAGAATGGAGGTCATGATTTCCGCCGCCCCTTGGGTGCCGCGATCCACCAGCAGAACCAACCTACCCTTCCACGACGGGTTTTCCTCGCCATCGAAGGTCTGAAGCTCGCCGGTACGACCGGCCAGCACGCCGAGGGTTCCCGAGACGAAGAGACCCGCAGTGGCGTAGGCGGCGGATTTGTTGCCGCCGGCAACCCCGCGAAGATCGATCACCAGCTTCTCCACCTCCGTCAGGCCCGGCAGCGATTTCGAATCCCCGGTCAGAACCGCCAACGACGCACGCACGTTCTCGAGGGTGCCGTCGTGAAAGCTCGGGATTCTCAACACCGGCACCCCTTTGTGGGCTTCGAGCTTGACGCTGGCAGGCTCAAACTCCGCGAGGGTCATTTCTACGACGCTCTTGGAGCCTTGGCGCAGCCTTTCGATCGACAGCTTCGTACCCGGCGGACCCGCCATCAGCTCTTGGATTCGATGCAAGGGCATGCTTCGGGTCGACCGTCCTTCGATGGTCGAGAGAATATCGCCCGGCGCCAAGTCCGCTTGCTCCGCCGGCCCCCCTTCGGCCACCGCCACCGCGTAGGCCACCCCTTGCTCTTTGAGAATCAAAACTCCGGACCGGCTGCTGCCCACTTCTTTGATCGCCCCATATCGCTCCACATCTTCCGCCGGGATGTATTGGGAAAAAGGATCTAAGGCGTCGAGGGTGCCTTCCAGAGCACCGTTCATCAAGCTTTTAGTCTCGGGCTCGTCCACATAGGCTTTCGTCACCAGGCCGAAGACTTCCATGAACACCGAGAGATATTTGTACAGCGAGTCGCCACCGTCGGTCTGCTGACGATTGGCGGTGGCGGTCATCGTGCCGGCGGCCATCAGCAGAACCGTGAGGAAAGAAACCAAGGTGAATACCAAGCGACCTTTGCTGATCATCTAATGTGCTCCGGAAAAATAGTCATGGCTAAAGCCTTTCGCGCCTGTCTTCGAGAGACCCTGCTTCAAGAGGCCCTGCTTCAAGAGGCCCAGTCTTCAGGGAAAGCCCCTGAATATATGTAAATATACGCGATGGGGCCGCTCACGGTTGTAGCTGTGAGTCATTCGGTCGGGAGGAAGGGCTGAAGAGGGATGTCACCGCAACCACTGGCGAGGATTTTGGGGCTCGTTCTCGACTCGGATTTCGAAGTAGAGCAGCTCGGCGCTGAGCCCGACCACGTCTCCCAAAGATAACATAACCCCTTTGTCCACGTTCACCAGCTCCAAACCTGCGTAGAGGGTGAAAACCCGTCCGGGATGATGGACCACGACCATCGGTCCATAACCCTCGAACTCGGACGCATAGACCACCTCACCCGGGAAAACCGCTCGGACTTTGGTGCCCTGGTCGAGCTTCAAATCAAGGCCGTGATGGGGCACTTCGGTCTTATAACGCGGGTCCTTGCGCGGGCCGAATTCTGCCACCACCTCGCCCCGTGCCGGCCAATCGAGCACCCCACGGAACTCCTGAACCGGGGCCCCGTCCAACACCGGGGTTTCGGAGCCCACCAAATCGTTCATGAACCTCAGGAGCTTTCGCTCCTTTTCCTGCAAGGCATCGGCACGCGCCACCAAATTCCGACGTTCCTCGGCCACCTGGTTCAGAAGGCGCTTTCGGCGACGTTCGATGGTCTTGAGTTCGTCGCGCCGGTCGACCTCTTGTCCTCGCCAAGCCTCAACTTCCGCCAGCTGCTGCTCCAGAACTTCCCGCTGCACGGACAGCTGCTCACGAACTTCCACATAGCGATCAATGGTCAAGCGATCCCGCCGGACCAAGAAGCGCAACTGTCGAATGGAGGGCAAGAGATCTTCCCGCGCTTCCATCGCCAAGAAGAGGCGCAGAAATCCTTGACCCCCAAGGCGATAAAGACCTACCAAACGACGACGTAGGTCGGCACGAACCCCGGTCAGCTCTTGTTCGAGGTTGGTGACTTGGATTCGGGCAGCCTCCACCTTGGCGGTCGCCAGGGACAGCTCCTGATCCGCTTCCGAGACCTTGGCCTGCTGTAAAGCAAGCTCCGCCTGGGCGATTTCCAAGCGGTCCTCGAGAGTACCTTCCCGGGACTGAACAACGTCCAGCTCCGACTGCAAACGCACGATATTCTGCCGTAGGGTGTCTAGCTCGAGTTCCCGGGTTTCCAAGCTCTGGGCAAGCGCTGGTCCGACCGCCGGCATCAATCCCAGGGTCAAGACCAAGACGGCAGCGAGCCGGGGAGTGAAGTTTCCAAACATAGGTAAACCCTATCAGAGGAAGCCCCTAGCGGCCTCTAGCAGCCTGTGGCAAAACTCTCACCGCGCTGCGAGCGCGCCTTTTCCGCCGAATCTTTGTTGTAAAACCTCGACGATTCTCGAATCGCCTGCGGTTTTCACGCCTCGATTCGGCGAAAAATTCGCAGCTCTCGCCGGCGGCAGACTTCTGCCACAGGCTGCTAGGAACCCACGGCCCCGGCCGGCGCGATGGCCTCAGCATGATGAACTCCGCGGCGCCATGAGACCTTGTATTTCTTGCAAACGCAAGATCACTTGCTGCCGGTCGGAAGCAGGTGTCGGCTCAGACTTCAGTTCAGAGATAACCCAGGGATTTAAGGTTTTCCAGATACTCCTCGCTGTCCTCATCGCCGGCGGGCACCGAACTCGGGCGCATGCCGTAGGAATCCACCACCATCGACGGCTCCGACCAGCCGCAGCCGGCGATCGGATCGGGCAATTGTCGGCTTTGCGGCAGCCCTAGGGCCCGAGCAGCGGTTGCGGCAATGGCCTCCGGCTCGATCTCGGTCTGTCCGCCGTTGCAACCGGCAGCACGGTGGATCAAAGCTCGACCGCGACGGCTTCCACGACGCCCCGGGTCAGCCACCAAGATGATGGTGATCGGCCCTTCGACGTCGACCGAGGCTTCAAGACCTTTTGCTTCAGGACCTGTGACCAGCAAGTCCTCGACCAACTTATCGACCGCTTTGAGCTGTCGGCGGACCAAATCTCCGTGGGCCACACTGCCCAGATCTGCCTTGGCAGCCGCGATATCTAAACCGGCAAGGTAGATTGCCGCGGCCCGAGGGCCTTCTCGCAGGTGGCGTCTGAACACCTCGAGGTAAAACGCGTCCGCTCGAACCACCTCGTCGACCACCTCGTCCCTGAGTTCAGCCGGCAGAGCCTGGCCCAGACCCGCTACCAAGGAGCCCGGCACCTCCACCTCGGCGGTCAAAGCTTGTAGCTCACCGCTCTTCCCCGGCGGGTGGACCGCCAACGCCGAGCCGTCGATGAGCAGCTGATAACCCCCGTGGGCGACCACCAAACCGGGCAACGGCTCGACTGGAAACGTACCCCACCAGCCGACCACCAAAGATTTGGCCCCTCCCCGGCTCGCCAGCTCCCAAAAGCTCCAGGCGTTGCGGCTGTTGGCCAGAATGGGGCGGTATTCCACCCACCCCAACCGCACGCCGAGAGCCCAATAATGGCGCGCCCATCCACTCACACGGAGCGGCCGAGAGACCCCGGTCGGCCGGAACGTATCGAGAGATTGAAGGCCGTGGACGGAACTCGGCAAACCCGTGGCCACCGTGGCCCAAAAGGCGATTGGCGCCTCGTCGGCGCGATCATAGGTGGCGGCTACCCCATCGCTCGCCAATCGTCCGATCGACGGCAGCTCTCCGGCGGCCAATAAATAGTCCAGCTCCTGGGGCAAGACTCCGTCGACACCGATCAAAACGACGCGCTCGCCGGCAGTCACCGGCAGGGCCGTCGGGCCCACATCGACCTCTTTCTCCACCTCGAGGACCGCCGGCACCATCAGCAAGAAAGTCACCAACAACACCGCCAACACCACCCAGCGACCGTAGGAACTCGGTTGCTCAGGGGTCAGATCGGTCAAACGGATGGCCAGGGTCAGCAAGCCGCCGTGCACGACTTTGAAAACCAAATAGGCAAAGAGGGGCAGCAAGGCGACCAGGGAAGCCAGTTGCCATCGGGGAAGCTCGAAAAGTGAGGACCAGCCAACCTGTTGGATGGCGGTCACCACCGCAATCGAAGCCGCGACCATCGCCAACCCGAGGCTCGCGGCTTCGATCCGACGAAGATGGGTCCAACGTAGGAAAAGCGCGAACAATCCGGCAAGGCCGAGGAAGCTCAGACCCGGACCGAGCACCGTGACCGGTAGAAGGTGGGCGAAGAGGGGTAGGACGTCGAACGGGCTGGAATGTAAAAAACCGTTGGCACCGGCCAGTACCAACGCGCCCAACAAAGCCGATGGCAGACCGATCAACAAACCGACTTTGACCGCCAGATGGGCCAGGGTTTCGAGCGGACGCTCCGGTTTGAGCACGTCTTGGAGCAGATAACGCTCCACTTGGTGGTCGAGATAACCCAGCCGCCTCAGCTCCGAGCGAACCTCGGGAAGGCTAGAGCCGGCGGAATCCGCCGGCTCGGGCGACCCGTCCGGCAAGTCTTGAGCTTGGTCTCGCTCAGGAGATTGGTCGCTCACAGTCGGCCCCGGCGTCGAACCACCTCGGCCAGCAGCCTCAAGGAGTCCGCCCGTCGCCCCAAGGGCTCTACGGACTCCACCGCAAAGCTCAGAAGCTCAGCAAGCAAGGCTTCGGCGCCGTCGACCCCCAGGAGGGAAACAAAGGTCAGTTTGCCTTCGTCCTGGTGGCCGTCCTTGCCCGTTTCTTCGGGGGTGGCTTGCACATCCAAGAGATCGTCGGCAATTTGAAACGCTAGGCCCAAGTTCTTGGCGTAACGGGTAATGCCGCTCAGGTGGCGACGTCGCGCGTCGACGGCCATCGCTCCGAGTTCGGCGGCAGCGGTGAAGAGCGCACCGGTCTTATGACTGTGGATGAACTCCAAACGCTCCAAATCCATGGCCTCGGGAGGCATTCCCGCGCTTTCCAGGTCCAAAGCCTGACCGCCCACCAAACCTCGGCTGCCGACCGCCTCCGTCAGCAGGTGAACCAAATCCTCAGGGGTGTAGCGGTCCAAGCTCATATGCAGGGCTCGCTCCACGACCACCGCATAAGCACGGTTGAGCAGACCGTAAGAAGCCAAAATGCCCACGTCCTCACCGAAAACTTTATGGGTCGTGGCACGGCCTCGGCGCAAGGAGGCATCGTCCATCATCGGCATGTCGTCGAGGATCAGCGAGCAGGCATGGACCATTTCGATGGTGCACGCCAAGTCCACCACCGGCCGGGTCACCTCGCCGAAAATGTCGGCAACACACATGCAGAGCACCGGCCGGAGCCGCTTTCCGGGCCCGGTAAGCGCATAAAGCATGGCCTCATGAACTTTTTCCGGACGCTCGTCAACCGCCGGCATCAGCTCCGGTAATCGTTGGTTCACCCGTTGGACCCACTGCTTCAGCTGGTCACGGGTGGCAGCGCCCCGATCGCGGGGCTGGGGACGAAAAATCACGGTTGTAGAGAATGAGGGGAATGACGAACTTGGGGCAGTAGTCCCATGGCGACCGAGGAACGGCCGAGCTGTGGTTGGGAGTCGGACTCAAACGCCCGGGGCGGCGGGCAGGGTCCCCGCCAAAAACCTAGATCTAGACCTGAACCTGGATCTGGATCTGGATCTGGATCTGGATCTAGATCTAGGCCTTGAGCTAGAGCCAAATCAAGTGTCAAAAGAGGCCAAGGCCTCAGCTTCGTCGTCATAGACTTCGAAAACCGTGATCAATTGGGTGATCTGCAGGATGTCCGACACTTTTGGCGGTAGACCGACCAATTTGAGCTTGCCCCCACGATTGGTGACGGTCGTATATGCGTTGACCATCTCACCAATGCCCGACGAGTCCACCGTGGTGACGCCCGACAGCTCGAGCAAAATATTTCGCGCCCCGGCTTCCAGCGCCTCGCTGACCGCCGTTCGAAGGGCCACGTCGCCCACCCCGATAGTGATTTTCCCTTTTAGGGAGAGGACGGTAACACCTTGTTGGTTGTGAACCACAATCTTCATTGGCGCCTTGCTCCTGTGTTGACTGGATCTCTAAGTACGATCTTTTGAGGCGGTTCTCGAGACGAGCCTTTTTAAGATTTTGGGGCCGGCTTTCGGAGCCCGTCCCTCGAACCTAATGGGACTCGTCCCTAGGCTCCACTCTGCGACTCGCCGGATTCGGCGTTGTTGAGTTCAGGCAGACGCTTGCGCATGGTCACGACCGTACCGCCGTCGGGCCGGCGCTGATAATCGATCTCGTCCATGAAGTTCTTCATGTAGAAAATTCCCCGGCCATTGGGCTTGAGCAGATTTTCAGGGGCCAGTGGGTCGCCGACGGTGCTGGGATCGAATCCATGCCCATCGTCATGCACCCGAATGATCGCCTGGCCTTCTCTGAGCGCCAGCTCCACATCCACGCGCTTGGACGGATCCTGTTGATTACCGTGTTTGATCGCGTTGGCCACGGCCTCTCGAATCGCGATGCCCACCCAATGACGTGAATCCTCGTCCAAACCCAGGCGCGACAAAGCATCGTCGACCACGACCTGAATCAGGTCGATGTGGTCGTATCTGCTGCCGATAGAGATTTTGACCTGTGGCTCTTCTTCTGGGGACAGCATGGTGGAATTTAGCTTAACAGAGATATTTCGACTAGAGTTCGTCTAGGGACGGACAGTTAAAACAGACGGTGAGAAAGCCGGTATTTCCGCCGCCACTTGGGATCATCTTTCGCATCCAAGGCTACCTCGGACCTTAGCAGGCGTTGACGGAAGTCTTGCGCCCACGGTCTGTGTGCCCACGGTCTGTCAGATACGCCGCTTCTGCCGATATGCACGCAACATTCTCAACGACGAGGTCAAGCGTTGCAAGCGCCGGTTGCGCTTCTGGATCTCGAGGGTCTCGTCGGCCGGCAGCGGAGGCTCGGATCGAATCTCCCGCATTCGCTTGTCTATCTCGAGGGAAAGCTTGTCCAGCTCAGGCTTTCCCATCCGTTTAAACGTCCGTTCGGAAACCAGCAGAAACCCCTCAGATATCTGCTGGACCATGCCGTAGGCGCTTCCGCCGGCGAAGTTGCTCATGGACCCATAATACCAAGGCGGACCTGCCGTGGACAGCCCGACATGCTATGATTCTGCCGTCGGCCCACTGACTTTTCAGGGTCCATCAGGCCCCCGCGCCCCCCGGTTGCAGACCAGCTGAACGGCAGCTGAACCAAGGTTCGAACCGGTGACGCAGCAAGCCACACCCGCCGCAATTTCAAGAAGATTTCAAGTCAGATATCAGCATCTAAACCCGCTCAACCCGAATGGAGGAGCATCCCCATGCGTTTCCCCGGCGTAGATTTCATAGATACAGAATCCATGCTCACTGAAGAGCAACGGATGGTTCGAGACACGGTCCGCGAATTCGTCGACGACTTGGTCATGCCGATCATCGAAGAATGTCACCGTGACGCCCGCACTCCCCTCGAGCTGGTGCCCAAGATGGGCGAGCTCAACCTTTTCGGCGCCACCATCGACGGATACGGTCTGCCCGGCCTCGACAACGTGTCGTACGGCCTGATCATGCAAGAGTTGGAGCGAGCCGACTCGGGCTTACGCAGCTTCGTGTCGGTGCAAAGCTCCTTGGTCATGTATCCGATCTGGGCGTTCGGCTCTGAGGCGCAAAAAGAGCGTTGGTTGCCCGCCATGGGTACCGGTGAGGCGATCGGATGCTTCGGGTTGACCGAGCCCGACTTCGGCTCGAATCCCGGCGGAATGCGAACCACCGCCCGCCGCGACGGCAACGAGTGGGTGCTCAACGGATCCAAGCAGTGGATCACCAA
Source organism: uncultured bacterium (assembly GCA_965366625.1). GTDB lineage: Bacteria > Acidobacteriota > Thermoanaerobaculia > Multivoradales > J023 > JAUIJL01. The sequence continues at coordinate 37,421 of CBDUGP010000054.1, read as the reverse complement.
CGGTACCTTGGCCGACGTCGCCGTGGTCTGGGCTCAAACCGAGGACGGGGTCCGAGGATTCTTGGTCGACAAGGGAACCCCCGGATTTACTTCATCGGACCAACACGGCAAGTTCAGCTTGCGCGCCTCGACCACCTCCGAGCTGGGTTTCCAAGACTGCCGGATTCCCGCCGACGCCATCTTGCCCAAAACCGTGGGCCTCAAGAACGCCCTGATGTGCCTCAACCAGGCCCGTTACGGTATCGCCTGGGGCGGCATCGGCTCCGCCATGGCGACCTACCACTGCGCTCTCGAATATTCCAAAGAGCGAATCCAATTCAACGGCCAGCCGATCGCTTGCCACCAATTGGTCCAAGACAAGTTGGTGTGGATGATCAGCGAGATCACCAAAGGCCAGCTGTTGGCGTTCCAGCTCGGCCAAATGAAAGATGCCGGCAAGATCAAACACCAACACATTTCCCTGGGCAAACGGAACAATGTCTGGGTCGCCCGGGAATGCGCCAAGCTGGCGCGAGAGATTCTCGGCGCCAACGGCATCGTCGACGACTATCCGGTCATTCGCCACATGTTGAATATTGAATCGGTCTACACCTACGAGGGCACCCACGACATTCACGCCCTGGTGATCGGCCAATCCGTGACCGGCATTCCGGCGTTCAATGCGCCCCAGGTGTCGGCCACCCACGAAAAGGCCAAACCCGTGGCCCAGGAGACCCGGAGATGACCAAGGATTCCGCGATTGAGCAAGACTTAGTACGGGTCACTGAAAATGCGGCTCTGGCTGCAGCACAGACCATGGGATTCGGCGAGCAGATGCACTCCGACCATGTGGCGGTGGAAGCCATGCGCGCGACCCTCGACGAAATCGCCATCGCCGGCCGGGTGGTGATCGGTGAAGGGGAACGGGACGAAGCCCCGATGCTCTTTGTCGGCGAAGAGGTCGGAGGGCGTAAAGGCGACCCCGACGCCCCCCAAATCGACATCGCCGTCGACCCCTTGGAAGGCACCAACCTATGTGCCTCGGGTGCTCCGGGCTCGGTCGCCGTACTGGCAGCGGCGGAGCGCGGTGGCTTGCTGCACGCGCCCGACACCTACATGGAAAAAATTGTCGTCGGCCCCACGGCCCGTGGCGCCGTGCATCTCGACGCCCCGGTCCCCGAAAATCTGCGCAACATCGCACGGGCCTTCAAACGCGAAGTATCCGATCTCACGATTGTGGTGTTGGAGCGAGATCGACACGCCCAGCTGATCCACGACATTCGATCGGCCGGCGCGCGGATTCGGCTCATTCCCGACGGTGATTTGGCCGGCGGCATCTCCGCCGCCGTTCGCGGCACCGGCGTCCATGCGGTCATGGGCACGGGCGGCGCTCCGGAAGGCGTGATCACCGCCGCGGCCATGCGCTGCTTGGGCGGAGAAATCCAGGCCCGTCTCGTGGCCTTGGATGACGGCCAGAAACAACGCCTCGCGGGCCTCGGTTATAAAGATCTCAGCAAGATCTACACCACCGTGGATCTCGCCCAAGGCGACAACATCGTCTTCAGCTGCTCCGGCGTGACCGACGGAGAGTTGCTCAGGGGCGTTCGTTTCTTCGGCGGCGGAACTCGGACCTCGACCCTATTCATGTCGTTGCGGGCCGGTATCATCCGCTTCGTCGACACGATCCATCGCGAGTCCCCCACCACGCCGGTCTACTTCCATTAGTTTTTGCCTCATGCCTCGCCGAATCGATGTGGTTGACCCGTCGGCCACATCGATTCTCTGGTGAAGGCACGTCCGCTTAGGAGCCTGTCGTGATCAAACCCGACTCTTGGATTCGCCAATGGGGCCGAAGTGGTGGCGTTGCTCCCTTCAACGAAGCCCAGGTCAACTCCGCCAGCTACGACGTCTGCGTTAGCGATCATTGGATCTGCCCGACCCGGGATCCCCAGGAATTTCACGCACCGTCGATTAAATTATTTCCGGGCCAAGTGGTTTTGGCCTGCACGCAGGAATTCGTCAAGATTCCCCACGATGTCGCCTGCGACCTCAAACTGAAGTCCACCCTCGGCCGGTTGTGGATCAATCACTCCCTGGCCGGTTGGTGCGATCCCGGATTTGAGGGAGACATTACCCTGGAGCTGCAAAATCTGGGGCCCGAACCCTTCGTCCTCGAAGCGGGCCGCCGAATCGCCCAGCTGATCTTCATCCGCATGGAATCGCTGCCCGATGTCCCCTACGGTTCCCCGGATTCCTCGAGCCACTACCAAGGTCAACGGGGCACCACTCCCGCTCGCTCTTGATTTGGCGGCAACTTCAAAATAGCCTTTCGCCTGGTCTTTTTGAATGAAGCGAGAATGCAGAAACGATCCACCTTGGTTCGGCTATAATCGATCTCCGTCTATTTGCAGACCGACCTGCCGGGCTGCTGGACAACTATCGATTGTCTCCCGAACCGCCGACTAGGCGTAGAGCACGAGCAAGCCCCCAGGCTCGTTTGCAAGCGTCCACGACAGACTTCGGAGACCGAGCACACGAGATCAGGATGGGCATTTCCGGCAACCTAAAAACGATGCAGCTCGCCGAGCTCCTTCAATGGCTTTCCATGGGCCAGAAGGTGGGCACGCTGGTGATCGAAAAGGGGCCGCCCTCCAACGTGATCAAGCGTATCTTTTTCGATGAGGGCGTGATCATCTCCTCTGCTTCCACCGACCCCGGGGAGTATCTCGGACGATTCTTGGTCAGCCACGGCTATCTTGCAGAAGACGCGGTCAACGAGGCCATCTCGCGGCAAAAAGAAGAGCAGCAGATGCTCGGCCGGATTCTGGTGAGCATGAACCTTATTCCAGAAGAAGATCTGCATCAGATGCTGCGCCTCAAAGCAGAGGAAAGCATCTACGACATCTTCACCTGGGACGAGGGGGCTTTCGAGTTCTTCGACAGCGACCTGCCCTCTGAGAACATGGTGCGGATGGAACTCGACGTCCAATGGATCGTGCTCGAAGGCACCCGTCGGACCGATGAATGGAATCGCATTCGTGCCATCATCCCCTCCCCGCTTTGCGTGCCGGTGACCGTGACCGATCTCGATCAGCTCGAGATCGAAGAATTTGATCGCAGCATCCTCGCTTGGGTCGACGATGACCGCTCGGTGGAGGAGATCTCACAGGGCACGATGACCAATCTTTTCCAAGTTTCGGACATCTTGGCCAAACAAGTCCAAGCGGGTTCGGTCAAAATGGTTCGCCCCCGGGTGATCGAAACCGAGGTGATGGTGGAAAAACCAGACGAGCAAGAGGTGGCCCAAGAAGAGCCTCGGCCCGCTGCGACGACCATCGATCCCAACGAGAGCGGGGCCTTCTTCCTGCCGATGATGCAGCAGATGATGGCCCAATATCAGCAGCAACAAATGCAGATGATGGGGCAGCCCCAAGGCGGCCCCATCCCACCCCAGCCGTCGGTCCCGGTCAACCCTCCCCAACAACCGGCCTCCGCGTCGGCGGTGGATCTGGGTGGGGGTCGCCAGCTGAGCTTTGCGGGTCCTGCGTCGGCGATGGACAGTAGCGGATCCTATTCCCGGGCCCCGATCGCCGCCCAACCCGCTTCGATCTCGGTTGCCGAAAGTATCCTCCAAGACGGAGAAGCGGCGCTCAAGCGGGGCGATCTGGAGGCAGCAGTGGCAGCCTTCCGTAAGGTACCCGCCGCCACGGGCGGCGACGTGGTCAAATCGCGGGCCGAGCAAGGGGAAGAAAATGTTATTCAAGCCCTCGAATCCCGCGGCGTCAACCTGGGCCGAGTCCCGCGCCTAAAATGCAGCATGGACGAGCTGACCAAGCTCGACATTTCCCCCCAAGAAGGTTTCATGCTGACCCGGGTCGACGGCTCCTACGACATCAAATCGATCCTGCGCATCAGCCCGATGCCCAAAGTAGATGCCCTGCTGCTTTTCTGGAAGCTGAGGGAAGCGGGCCACGTCGCGCTTTGATCCCGTCTCAGAATCGATAGCTCGTCCAAAGCATGAATTTCTCAGTATCCACCGAGAATCTGTCGGCTTCGTAGAGTGCCGCCTTGAACCCAAAGGTTTGTTGCCAAGGCGCGTCGTATTTGAGTTCGGCGTCCCATTCCGTGCCGAAATCCACCCCACCGAAATCGCTGGTGAAGCGATGGTAGATCACCATCCACTGAACAGCCTCGACCTTGCCCTTGAGCCTCAAGTAGAGAGTCTCCAAGCCAATCGACGGGGTGTTTAAGAACTTATCCGCCCAGCCGTTGAATTTGTGCAGGGTCGCCAACGGCGTGGTGAAACGGCCCTTTGTTGGATCACCGCCCAAGACTTCCCAGGTGGCATCGACTCCGATGCCCGGGGTCCCGGCGCTGACGGACGCCGCATAGTATTGAGCGTCCACCGAGCGGGGATTGTCGCCGGCATCATCCTGTTGGGCCACCTCCGCTTCCCAACCCAATGTCCAAGGGCCGGCGCCGAGCTTGGTCGAGCCCTTAAACTCGGCGCCGTAAGTCAAGGTCGACAGCAACGCGTCCGACGGCCGCTCATAATCGAGCAGGTAGCCGAAGATCGTCAACGTGGATTTGACGGTATCGCCGCAGCGAATCGGCACATTGAGAAAATGGCTGGACATATCCTGGTTGTCGCCGAAGATTCGATTGGTATTCTCGACGAATGAATAGTCGATATCCACTCGATCCGACTGGGTGGTCAGGCGCACGGCGTCGAAGCTTTGGTGGTTCTGCCGCCAGCCAACGGCTCCCACATACCGTTGATCTCCGAGATTGATCTCTTGACGACCGAAAGTCCCCTTGAACTCGCCGCGTGAATACTGCAAATACGCCTGATTCATCTCCGTCAGCTGGGGATCGGCGACCACCGAAACCCCACGGACTCGGTTGTCGAAACCATTTGCACCGGCATTGCGATATTCGTCGTCGTCGATCACCGCGGTGATGTCCTCGGCTTCCAAGAACAGGCTCCAGCCGCGAAATGCTCCGCTACGGTAAGCCAACGTGGTGCGCAAGGTGGAAGCCCAAGCGCTCTCATTGTCGTTGTCTTCGTCGACCCACTCCGAGCGATAGCGAAGACTGACCGTCACCTTTCCGGCTTTCAACGCCTCCGCCAAACCGACTTTTTCGGACTCCGAAACTTCCGTGCCGACAGCGGGCAGAGCGCAGAGCACCCCGGTCACCGAGGCCATGGAGAGGAAAAATATCGCGGAAATCGAGCGGCCGAAGAAACGGCCGGCCCGTGAACGAGAAGATGTGGTTCTGAGTTTTCTCATAACTACATTGTATCTTGTTCGGGACTCAGAGGGACGTTTCAGAAAGAGAATCGAGGTAAGATTCGGGACGCGGATTCGCCGCTTTTCTCGCCAAAGCATTTGGGTCCTATCGACCGCCGAAAACAGCTCGGTTTGTCCGTTGGAATCGCCGGCCCAGCTGCTGGACGAGATCTCTATGACGGCCTACCGCGGGCTGCCAAACCAGAACCTGAGGAACGTCCCTGAAATACCCAACACTCCCATTTCGCCACTCCATGTGCCGCCTCACCCTCGCTCTTTGCTTGGCGTGCCTAACCGGCGCTTGCTCCGACGCCCCGTCGCCATCGAGCCCGTCGCCGTCGAGCCCGTCGACAGCAGCCCAAGCGGTCGCACCCGAACCGACCTCGACCTTCGATCCGCCCCAAGCTCGCGCGCTGACGGTTGAAGCCATGGGCCAAGCCGACGCCCCCGAGCAAGCGCTGGAAACCCTAAACCGAGCCTTACAGCACCGCCCCAACTATTTGGATCCTCTGCTGCTCAAGGCGGGCGCACTTCTGGCTTTGGGAAATGAGCAGGCCGCACTCGAGACCGTGGCCACCCTAAGCGCCTTCGGCCACGACCTTCCCCTCGACCAAGACCCTCGGTTGGAAAAGCTTTGGAGCCATCCCGATCTCCTGAGCGCTGTGACCCGCCAACGGCAGTCGGCGGCCCAGAGCGTGGTGCGATCGACCCCCGCATTCCGTCTGCAGCAACGCGACTTGATCCCCGAATCGGTGGTTTTCGATCCCCCCGGTGATTTCTATATTTCCAGCGTGCGGCAGCGAAAGATCGTGCGCTACCGCGGCCAAGGTGGCACAGGTGGCACAGGTGAGGTCCATGAACTCGTCGGGCCGGACGGCGACGGTCACGGGCCGATTTTTTCGGTCCTGGGCATGGCGATCGACCCTGTGCGGCGGACCCTGTGGGCCGTCTCGGCGGCCTTGCCCCAAACCCAGGGGTTCTCGGAAGCTTGGCAAGGACGGAGCGAGCTGCTGAAGATCGATCTGGATTCGGGCACAATCGCGGGCCGCCTAAAACCACCGACGGAAACGCCGAGCCAATTGAACGACGTCACGGTCGCGCCCGACGGCACCGTCTACGTCACCAGCTCATTGCCGCCGGGAGGGGTCTTCCGTGGATCCGTTGGCGGATCCCCTGACGGTCTGGAGCCGTTCGGCGAGCCGGGCCTGCGCAGCCCCCAGGGTTTGGCGGTTTCCGAGGACGGCACGAGGCTCTTCGTCGCCGATTACAGCTACGGCATCGCCGTTTTCGATACGGCGACAGGCCGACGAGACTGGCTGGCGGAGCCCGCGGGATTCTTCCTGTCGGGAATCGACGGATTGACCCGCATCGGCGACGATTTGATCGCGATCCAAAACGGCATTCGCCCCCATCGGGTTCTGCGCTTACGCCCCGACTTGCAAAACCAAGGCTTCAAGCTGGTGGAGGTTTTGGAGCAAGGCCACCCGGATTATTCCGAGCCCACCTTGGGGGTCGGAATTGCCGACGGTTCCGGCGATCGGTTTGTCTACGTCGCCAACAGCCAATGGGATAAATTCGACCAGGATCAGAATCTGCCTGCCGTGGAGCAGCTCAGCGCCCCTCTCTTCCTCAGCTTACCGATTCCCGAGCAACCTTAACTCGAGGCTATTGAGACGAGGCTATTGGGAAGAAAGAGAGGCGGATTCTGCCCGGCCCGCGGAGCCATCCGGCCGCTCGGCTTCGCGCGGACAACGCCAAATCAGGAGTAACAACATGCCGATCACGAAGAGAAGAGGGGCCGGCCGGAATCGTCGGCCTTTTGAATCTGGGTTTCGGCTCATGGGCCGAGCCTACACCCACAACCGGCCGACGCAAACCACTGGTCGACGCAAACCGCTGGTCGATGTAGTCGATGTCAAGGAGCGCCCCATGTGTCCACCCTCCCATGAATCATCCCCAACTCGGGCCGTTCAGATTTCGGCCCATGCGACCCTTTGCCTGCGCCACCGGGTGTTGCGACCCCACCAGCCGGCCGAAGCCTCGGTCTATCCCCTGGACCACGAGCTTTCGTCGGGCCACTACGGCGTCCACCAAGGCGATCAGGTAGTTGCGATCGGCTCGATTTTTCTCGAAAGCCAAGAAGGCTCGGACGACCCCAAGGCTTGGCGCATCCGCGGCATGGCGACGGACCCCGATCGGCGAGGGTTGGGATTCGGCGGGCAAGTGCTGGAGGCCTTGGTCGAGCACGCTCGGCAACGAGCCGGAGAGACTGTTTGGTGCAACGGCCGCACCACAGTAGAAGGTTTTTATCGACGATTCGGCTTCGAAGCCCAAGGGAACGTCTTTGATTTACCAGATCTGGGCCCCCATTTGGTGATGGTACGACGCCTCTAGTTCGGAATCTTTTAGACATCCTCCGGACCCATTTCCCACGGTACGTAGAATACCCGGGGCAATAATGCCGGTCGTAATACTGAGGCTTTATCTTATCGCCTGTCCCCAAAACCACGACGACCGTCACCACTGAGGAGCCCTCATGTCTCCATGCCACCCAGCTCGAAAATCGTCGAAGACTTTCGTTCCCATCCAAATTGCCTGTTGGCTTTGGCCGATCCTGGTGACTTTGCCGGCTGTTGAATCCCGAGCCGTTGATTTACCTTGGGGCCTACCCCAAACCCTGGACGGATCGGCTCAAGATTTGGTGGCTCTGATCGCGGCCGACCTGGATCACGACGGCCTCGAGGATGTGGTGGGCGTGGGCCCCACCGGTTTGCGCTGGTGGCCTAATTCCCAGGCGGGAATCACCATCGACGGCGGGATTTCCGATTGGGTAGACCTGATCGCCCAGGATCTCGACGGCGACGGGGATACGGATTTGGCGGCGATCTCACCCACCGCCGGGCTGCATTGGTGGCAAAACACGGCGGGCGACGCTTCCGCTTGGAGTTCGACGGTCATCACGGGATCGATCGCCGGGCACGGACTCGCCAGTGCCGATCTCGATTCAGACGGGGATTTCGACTTGGTCGCCGCACTCGGCGGCGCTTCCGGATCTGTGGAGTGGTGGTCCAACACGCTCGGAGACGCTTCCACTTGGACTCGTTTCGCGATCGACGCAAGCGTGGCTCACGGATCGTCGGCCGCCGTGGCGGACCTTGACCGCGACGGGGATCCGGACGTCATCGCCACCGCCGACGGCACCCATGATCTCTTAGCTTGGTGGGAAAATACCGACGGCAACGCCGGAGCGTGGTCCCAACACGACGTCAGCTCGAGTCTCTCAAATCCGGATGCCGTGGCCGTCGCCGACCTCAACCAAGACGGCTTCTTGGATCTGACCGCGGTCGACGACGACGGATTGAGCTGGTGGCTGTCGGACGGCTCCCCTGCTTCGGGTTGGACCTCCGGGGCCTTGGCCGCGGCCGGCGCGACCCACGTGATCCCATTCGACCTCGACCGCGATGGCGACTTCGACTTGGTCAGTGGCGCGTCCGACGACACACTTTGGTGGGACAACGGCGGCGACGGCGCCTCGTGGAGCGCCAGGGTCGGACCGTCAGTGCATGGCGTAGGTCCGGTGATCGTCTTATCCCTGGACAGCGACGGCGATCCCGACTTGGTAGCCGCCGGCTTCACCGACGACGATTTGCTCGGATGGTCCAACGAATCCATCCACCGAAGCTTGACCCTCGACCGAGAAATCACCCTCGACGGTGCCTTTGACGGCGCTCGGGCAACCCACGCCGCCGACCTCGACGGTGACGGCGACCTCGACGTCGCCGGGGTTGCGTTCGACCAGGGCGAAATTGCTTGGTGGGAAAACACCGGCAATATCAACGGTCCTTGGCCCCGGCATAGCATCGAGACCGGCCTTCCCTATGCCTTTGCCGTGCGCGCCGCCGACCTCGACCACGACGGCGATCTCGATTTGGTGGCGTCGTTCAGTCGGCTGACTTTCGACGTCGGTACCAACCGGCTGTATTGGTGGCGCAACGACGGCCCCGAGACCTTCAAGGCAGCGGACAGCGCCGCGAAGTCAGGAGCCATTTCCTGGACCCGACAAACCGTCGCCTCACCGTTCGGCGCCAGTGATGTGTGGCCGGTGGACATGGACGGAGATGGGGATATCGACCTTTTGAGCGCCGCTGCCGGCGCCGACGAAATCGCCTGGTACGCCAACGACGGATCCGGCGGCGGATGGGCCGCGACCGTGATCGACACCCTTTTTGATCGGGTGCATTCGGTGGTGGGTGTCGACCTCGACAACGATGGTGACACGGATCTGATCGCCGCAGGCGAAACCGCCGACGAGGTGGCTTGGTGGGAAAACACCACCGGCGACGGGTCCTTGCCCTGGTCAAAACACTCGATCATCACGTCCTGGGACGGCGCCTACGACGTCTGGGCGGCGGACTTGGACGGCGACGGTGACTCCGACGTGATCGCCGCTTCGCAAATCGAGGATCGCATCTCCTGGTGGGAGAATACGGACGGTGAAGGGACCTTTGGCAGCGAAAACACGCTCGGTGATCCTTTCGACACCGCCGAAGGATTCTTCAATCAGGCCTACTCCGTGGAAACCGCGGACATGGACGGTGACGGCACCCTCGACATCGTCGGCGCGGCGTTTAAAGACGGTGGCCAGATGGCCGTTTGGAGAAATCTCGCCGGCGACGGCAGCGTGTGGGAAAAATTCGACATCACCATGACCTACAACGGTGCGGGCACGGTGCACGTCGCCGACCTGAACCGCGACGGCCTGCCTGATTTGCTGACCACCGCCGAGCTCGACGATCAACTCACTTTTTGGCCCAACGGCGGCGGTCAATTTGCCCTGGCCACCGAGAGCCTGGCACCCCTCGAACCGGCAAATTCAACCGTGCACCCGCTCTTCGACATGGTGATGAACCACCGAGGCCAAACCGGCGAATCGGATATCGAGCTGGCGGCCCTCGAGCTGCGGATCGAAGACGGCAACGGCACCCCGCTCACCGACGCCCAAGCCAATGGCCTGATTGAACGATTGCGCATCTTCCGCGACGACGAGTTCGCCGGCAGCCCGGGCATCTTCGACGGCAGCGACACGGAATTGGCGGTTCTAGAAACATTGGCTCCAGATTCCCAGGGACTCTTAGAAATACCCGTGGCCGACAACGCCGCCGCCGCCGCCGTGGCCGTCGACGCACCCGGCAGGTTCTTCGTCGTGATGGACACCACCGCAGACTACGACCAGCAACCGATCGCGGGTTTGAGAATCACCCACTCCACCGCCACTTCGAGCCGCGCCGAAGATCGTGACGCCGATCTCCCCTTGCGCTTGGAGCACGCTGCGGATGTCGATACGGGCATCATGGTGGTGGGTGATTTGGCCGATCTCGTGCTCACCTTGGACAGCAGCGCACCGACTGTGACGGCCGGAGATACCTTCTCCTGGACTGCGACGATTGAAAACATCGGCCCCGACACCGCGGAATCGGTGGTTCTGACCTTGGATCCGTCAGAAGGTGTGACCTTGACCTCCACCTCGGGGTGCAGCGAGGATCCCAATGGATTGCCTACCTGCTCTTTGGGCACGTTGGCGGCCTCGGCATCGGTGCAAGTCACGATTTTCGCCCAAGCGAACCCAGACGCTTCGGGAACCCAACAGCTCGGCGGCCAGGTTGCGTCGGCGACCACCGACGCCGAGGCGCTCAACAATGAGAGCACTTCGGCAGTCGAAGTGACTTCCGTGGCCGATCTCAAGGTGCAAGTCTTCGTGCCGGCCACCTACACCGCCGGCTCTCCCCTAAGCTATTTGGTGGTGATTGCGAACGCCGGACCCGGGCCCGCCGGCTCCATCGTCGACGGTCCGCTGCCGGCCGCCTTGAGTTCCGCCAATTGGACGTGCACGGCATTCGACGGTGCCGCTTGCGGCTCCGCCTCCGGCTCCGGACCGCTGGACGACACCCCATCTCTCACCGTCGGCGGCCGTGTCGAGTACGTGGTCATCGCCGATGTGAACGGTGCCACCTCCGACCCAATCGACATCAGCGCCACCGTGCAAGCCGGATCCGGTTCCTCGGATCCGAGCCTGAACGACAACAGCGATTCGGCGATCACCTACGACGTGGACCACAGCATCTTCACCGATGGCTTTGAAAGCGGAGACACCAGCGCCTGGCAATGACTTAGGAAGGCGCGGCGCCTAGCCGGGCAGTCTGAAGTCGGCCAAAGGCCGCAAGGCTCTCGCTGATGGCCCGCCGGCAATAGGGCAAGGCGGTCATGTTGGCGAAGCTGTGGATGAGATTCGAATGCACTAGACATTCGACCCGCACGCCCGCAGCTCGGAGGGCTTCGGCGTAGGCCAAGCCCTCGTCACGAAGCACGTCGAATCCCGCCAAGGACAATACTGTCGGTGGCAGGTTTTTGAAGTCGGTGGCTGCGATCGGGGAGATGCGGGGATCCAGCAAATCCTGCTCCGGATCGCAATAGCAATCGTAGAACCAATCCATCATGCCGCGGGTCAGGCCGAATCCTTCGGCAAAGAGTTCGTAGGAGCGGGTTTGACGCTCGGCATCGATCACCGGATAGAAAAGCAATTGGCCGCTCGGCCTACAGGGATCAAGCGAGCCGTCGGCAGGGCTCTCGCCAACCGCACTGACCACCGCCGCCAAATTAGCGCCGGCGCTATCGCCGGCCACCGCCACCCGATCCGGTCTCAGCCCCCACTGAGGCGCTTGCTTGACCGTCCAGGCGAAGGCGGAACGGGCGTCGTGCACGGCAGCCGGAAAAGGGTGCTCGGGGGCCAAGCGATAGTCCACAGCGACCAATTTGGCCTGGAGCTCCGCAGCGATGAGGGCGCAGAGGCTGTCGTGGGAATCTAAGCCGCCCAACACCCATCCCCCACCGTGAAAATAGACCAAGGTCGTGCTCTGCCCGTGAAGCCCAGTGGGCGAGTAGACCCTGACCCGCGGGCCCTCGGTCCCAATAACGAGGTCTTCCACAGACTCCAGCGGGACCCGTTCACAGGTTAAGAGGTTCGAGGTCTCGAGCATCCGGCGGCGGGCTTGCTCAGGGGCCAGCTCGTTGAGCTTCATCGTGCGCGAGACGTACCGGCAAAGCCACGCCAAACCCGGCTCCAACCGTCCGTCGTCGATCTCGACGGACCCAGGCCACAGAGGTCCCAAAATTTGCGCCGGTACGGTCAATAAAGAGCCGACGCACCGCGCCTTCAACGACTGCAACATCCAGGTGCTCCATGAGACTGTGAAATAAGGCTGTGAGACAAGGCTGTGAAATGGATCTGCAAGATTTGTCATTCTTTCATGAGAGAGTCTCCGATGACTGCGTTAAACTTCCATCCCATGCCCGCTGTCTCGCCAAAGCTTCCGCAGAGGATCGGCAATTACCAGATCCTCCGACTGATCGCTACTGGCGGTATGGGCCAAGTCTTGCTCGCCCACGATGAAGGCTTGGACCGTCCCGTTGCCATTAAGCGATTGCGGCCCGATGCCCGAATCAGCGATGAGCGGCGTCAACGGTTCCGACGGGAAGCTCGGCTGGCTGCCGGCCTCGACCATCCCGCGATCGTGCGCGTCTACGACCTGCTGCACGAAGACGGAGTCGAATGCATCGTGATGGAATACGTCGAAGGCTCGACGGTCCGCGCGGTGGTCAAACGCGGGCCCATCCCGATCCGGTTCGTGCTCGAAATCGGCATGGCAATCACCGGAGCCTTGGCCCTGGCCCACGAAAGCGGAATCGTTCACCGCGATCTCAAGAGCGAAAACATCCTGATCATGTCCACTGGCCAGCCAAAAGTCACCGACTTCGGCATCGCCAAGCAATTGCTCACCGACGAGGGATCTCTGACCAAATCCGCGGTTCTTATGGGAACCTGTCGCGCGATGGCGCCGGAACAGGCCTTGGCCAAAGAGGTGGATCATCGATCGGACCTCTTCTCATTCGGAATCTTGCTCTTCGAAATGTTGGCCGCACAATCGCCCTTTGAGGATAAGAACGATCTGGTCACGCTCCAGCGCATCACCACCAAACCCCACCCACCCCTGCGAGACTTCTGCGCCAAAGCGCCGAAGTCGCTTTGCACCTTGATCGACGAGCTGCTGGCCAAGGATCCCGGGGAGAGACCTCAAACCGCCGATGACGTGATGAGCCGCCTCAGCGCTATCGCCTTACAAGCCGAAGCCGACGACGTCACCGGCTCCAAGGGATTCAGTGGTTTGGGGGCAAAAATCAGGCGGTTCTCAAAACGCATTCGTGGATGAGCACGCCTCGCCCTGACTTCGAACTTCCAACACCTACTTTTCGATAGCCCGAAGGGGAAGTGATCAGGCTTCGACGCTGACTCGATTCCGACCTTCTCGCTTAGAGCGATACATCGCCTGATCGGCGAGGTCATAGATATCTTCGGGCCGCGTCATATCCTCGCGCAGCTGGGCGACGCCGAATGAGCAAGTCAGCTTGAGATCCACGTCCGCGTAGTGGAAGCTTTCTTCCTCGATCCGGTCCCGTAGCTTTTCCGCCAAAACCCCGGCGCCTTGGGCCGTGGTTTCGGGGCAGAGGATGGCGAATTCCTCACCGCCGATGCGAGCGATAAATTGCTCCGGCCGGACGAACGACTTGGCGACCCGGGCGATCTGCTGCAAGACGTAGTCACCACAGAGGTGACCGTGATTGTCGTTGACGTTCTTAAAGTGGTCGATGTCGAAGAAAATCAGTGTCAAGGGCCGCATGTGACGCTGGGCTCGGTGGAATTCCCGGCGCATTTCCTCGTCGAACTTCCGCTTATTATTGATGCCCGTCAATCCGTCGCAGGTCACCAGCTGGTAAATCGCCTCATGGTAGGCGTTCTCTGGATCCTTCTCGTGAAGGAATTTGAAATGCAGCGCCCCCACTTGAAAGCGATCACCGCTGCGCAGGCGCCTGGGCCCGCTGATTCGCTGGTCGTTGACGTAGGTACCGTTGGTAGAGCCCAAATCCTCAATCCGGACCACCGGACCATGGTGCTCCAGGCGAGCGTGCCGACGGGATAGAGAACGGATGCCGGGCATGCTGATATCCGCTGCCGAAGAACGGCCGATTTCCAAAGTCCGTTGGGGCGGCAGACGGAAGCGATTACCGAGCATTTGATCCTCGGGATGGGCGAAGAGAATCAAATGGGCTTCGAATTCGAGATCTCGATGCTCGGACACCAAAGCCGAGAGTTCACCGGTATCGAATTCGGAGAAAACCGTCTGTTCGAGCTTGGTCTTCAGATCCGTCGTTGTTGCTTCGCTGGTTTTTTCGTCACCCACCTGGCTACCTCAATGGTTTCGGCGTACGCCGGCATCAGGAGCTTTGGCGCCATCGCATATTACCAGACGACGGCCTACAGGCTGTGACGGAAGTCTACAACCGGCGGGAATGAACGATTCTTGGTCAGGTCTGAAGACCTCAACTCGAGACGAGTTCTCCGGCCCGGCGCCTGGCCTCGACCACGGCGTTGATCAGTGTCACCCGCAAACCCCCGGCTTCTAGGGCCAGAATGCCGTCCATGGTGCAGCCCGCCGGAGTCGTGACCTCATCCTTGAGCAGAGCGGGATGGTCGCCGGTTTCGAGCACCATTTTTCCGGCCCCAAGGCAAGTTTGGGCAGCGAGCTCGGTGGCGACCGTCCGTGGCAGACCGACCTTCACGCCCCCTTCGGCCATGGCTTCGATGACGATGTAAATAAATGCGGTGCCGCTGGCCGAGAGGCCGGTGACGGCGTCGAAGTGTTTTTCCTCCAACACCAGGGCCCGGCCGACGGCGGAAAATACCTCTTCGCCCAAGCTCAGATGCTCGGCCGTGGCGAATCGTCCACCGCAGACTGCCGTCATGCCATAACCGATCCTCGACGGCGTGTTGGGCATCGCCCTGACCACAGGCACTTCAATGGGATTTGACGGGTCAGTGCTGAGCATGTTCTCGATTTGTTCGGTGCTGAGACCGGCGATGATCGACAGCACCACCTGCTCCTTTCTCAAGGACGGTCCGATCTCCGCCAGAACCTCCGACGCAATCTGCGGCTTGACACAAAGCAGGACCACATCCGCCTTGGCAACCGCGCCCGGATTGTCGGAATCGGCTTCAACTCCGAGATGTTCCGCCAACCAAGCCAAGCGCTCGGGCCGCCGGGCAGTGGCGATGACGTCCTGAGCCTGAATCGCGCCTCGACGAGTTAGGCCTGAGATCAAAGCCTCACCCATTTTGCCCGCGCCGATCACGGCCAAACGTCCCAATTTCGGTTTTTTCACGGTTCTAGATCTCCGGCCTGGGTCTTGAAGCGTCTACGATTGGAAGGGAAGACTGCCAGTGTTGCCAGTGTCTCGAGAACACTGCTGCCCACTGATACTACTTCCCGCTGAGCAAAGCGCGGGTCACATTGCCGGCCACTTGGGGATTTTCGCGCAGCCGGCGCATCGAGTAGAGGTACCAATCCGCCCCATAGGGCACATAGACCCGCAACGGATGCCCCTCTGCCAAGAGAATTCGCCTCAGTTGATTCTCAACTCCCAGCAGCATTTGGAATTCATATCTATCGGGCGCTATGCCCATGCGGTCGATAAGACCCACCGCCGCGCATGCCAAATATTCGTCGTGGGTAGCGATGCCGACGTAGATATCCTTAGCAAAGAGCTTTTCTAGGGCCTGAACATAATTCAACCGGACCGTGTCGAAGCCTTTCCAGGCGGCTTCTCGCGGTTCGATGTAGATGCCCTTGCAGATCCTCACCCGAGCAACGTCGTCGGGCAGGTCCTCGATATCCTGCAGGGTTCGCCGCATGTAGGCCTGGAAAACGGGTCCGACGTTGCCGTAGTGCTCGTGCAAATACCGATAGATCTTGAGGGTCGCATCGACTGTGTTGCGATCTTCCATATCGAGACGCACAAAACAGCCGTCTGCATGGGCGGCTTTCACAACTTTCTCGTAGTTGTCTCGACACAGGTCTTCGTCGATATCCAACCCGAATTGGGTCGGTTTGATCGAAATGTTGCAGTCGAGGCCATGCTGCTGGATGGCCTCCAGCACCCGAAGGTATTCCTCCACGGCCAAGCTGGCCTTGGCCGCGTCCCGAATCTCTTCGCCGAGTAGGTCGACGGTGCAGGAGGCTCCCTCCTGATTGAGTTCTTGAATGGTGCGGACGGCGTCGTCGAGGGTTTCACCCGCGACGTATCGCGAAGCAACCTTGCCGACGATAAACTTCGGCACCAAAGGCAACGTGGCCACCACGAGCCGGTCGAAAAACGACATGGACTGACTTCCCTAAGGTTAAATGAACTCGACTCGTTAAATCGATTGGCTCGGCCTGCTCAGCCGCCCATGACGGGTAGCTTCACATCCGCTTCCGACTCGCCGCGCACCCAACGTACGGACTTCGAACAAGGACAACTACCCCCGACGCGCCGAAGCTCCGGCATCTGACGAGCCCCTTGCTCGGCAGTCATCTCTTCGCTCGCCACCTTCTTCATGGTCTCGGCATAATCTAGGAAGTCGCGACCGGCCAGGTAGGATTCGGGCAAGTGCCGTCGCAAGTGTTGGGCGTAGTCCGCAAAGAGATCGTAGGTCTCCCCCTCGAAACCGACCATGGTGAAGGCCGGCACCCCGCGTCGGCGGAAGAAGTCTTTGTGGGGCATGCGCAAGAGTTCAGAGTGGTCGACTCCCTTGGCCTTGCCGCGGCCTCGTTCGAGATTTTCCAACAGCTCGCGGGCCTCGCCGATCGAGAGTTCCTTGACCTTGGCGCGCAGGTAACGAATGTTCAGGTCGTCGACCACCTTGGCGACTTCCTTGTAGTAGTCCGCTTGGGCTTCGGCGTTTTTCATGGGTTTCAAACCCATGCGCACGTTGGAACCACCGCCCCGCTCGTCGCCGAACATTTCGAGACCACGGGGCAACCATTTGTTGATCGCCTTTTGCATCATCTCCATGGTGACGTAAACCTCACCTTCGGCGGCCTGGGTGGCCCACCGACGCATGGGCACGACGCCGGTCGCGAGGTGAAAGGCCTCTTCGCGCAGCATTTGCGGCATCGACTCCGCCATCGGCTTATAGGCAGAGATTTTCTGCATGGCCAGCTGATATTTGCCCACCCGATCGATCAGGGCGCAGAAGACCACGTTGTCAACGAAGGAATCAAAGTCGATGTTGAAAGCACCGAGCACGTGGGAACCGGTCTGCATCGACAGGATCTCCTCGACCATGTCGGCGCTCGACTGCTTGGTTTGGCAGGTCCAGTCGTCATCCACCAAGAGATGCAACATCTGATAACCGTGACGCAGCTCCTCGGCCATCATGCGCAACACCCAAACTTGCTCTTCTTCTTGTTGGGCGCGGGCCAGGGTCAGGCGATGTTGTTGAATCGAACCGAATTCGGTCGAGGCTTGAGCCCGAATCGCGCCGAGCAGATGCTGAGCTTGATCCTCATCGAGTTCGGAAGGTTTGGTCGCCTTTGGCTGTCCTTCCTTGGCGCCACATTCGATGTTGGCGCAAACTCCCATTTCGCGGTAGGCGCACAGCTCGAACCGCGGCTCCTTAGGAAAGTGCTTTTCCCAGGAATCCATCAAGAATTGGTAGTCCGGCAGGAAGGTATCTCGCCAGTCTTCGACTGCCTGATGAAAATTTTTCGGCAGCTTGACTTCGCTAACAGCCATGATTCAGCCTCCTCGGCTTGAGTACCGCAAGATCGACCCGGAAAAGTGTCGATTCGAAACCGGACGAATCGCAATCGAACGATCGGATCGTACGCCCTCCCGGAGAGGCGGCTCCTCAGAGGGTCTTGACGAAGGGTCGCAACGACGAAGGTTGGAATCCAAGGGAACCGAAGAAACCCGCGATGTCGGCCATGTCTCCGTCGACTAAGGTGCGAACCGTTTTCGCCCCTCGGCGTCTAAAATAATCGAGCATTGCCTCGGCCAGCTTGCGGCCGATTGCTTTTCCTTGGTGATCAGGATCAACCCCGAGCACCTCAATCCAGCCGGTGGGTTCTTCCAACCCAAATTCGCCCGATCGCACCTCACCTAGCATGAAACCCACAACCGTGCCGTCGGCCACGCAGACCACGGCAGCGTCGGGATCTCGGCGTAGATAATAGGCACATCGGGTTTCCCAGACTTCAGGCCTATATCGCTCGGTGATCTTCTCGTCGATGGCGACGATATCGCCGATGTCCATCGTATCGAGGCCACGTATGATTAAGGATGACATGCGAAGGTCACTCTCCAGGCTCGGAATTTCGAAGATCACGAACCCGGCCATACCGAAGCGACGCGACCCTCTGGCCCGATCTTATCGGGAGCGACTCGGCGAGTCTACCGACCATTCAACTCTTCGTTTCTCCTCTTCCTTCGGATGTCGTGAGCAGGCAAAAACTAACATTCGAGTCGCCGATTCCAGCGCTGATTCTTGATAGGATAGGGCCTTGTACAGGAGCTTGAGTTCGGGTTTTCAGCCCCCCCCTCACCCTGGCGGGCTCCTTTCCATTTTTATTGCCCTGGAGCTGTGCCCGATGCTTGAGCTGATCTGCAAATCCACTTGAAGCACGTGTCGCAAGGCGGTCGCCTTGCTCAAAGAAAACGAGATCGACTATCGGTATCGGGAATACACCAAGGAACCGCTCGACGAAACCGAGCTGACCTTGTTGCTCACGACCCTCGGGCTCACCGCCGCGGAAGTCCTGAGAAAGCGTGACCCGGTCTTTCGACAGCTCGGATTGACCGGGGATGAGTCCGAGCAAGAACTCATCTCCCACATGGCCGAGCACCCGACCTTGTTGCAGCGCCCGATCGGTGTCGTTGGGACACTCGGCTCCGATGCAAAAGCGGTCGTCGGTCGCCCGCCGGAAAACCTGCTTCAGCTGGTCGGTCATCAGCACGACTAATTCGAGCGCGATGTCCGGAGCCGGAACGGAGGAACCGACGATCGAAACGACGTACGACGACCTACGCTCCCGCATCACCGATATCCTGACGTCACCCAACGTCGGGGATCCGAGCCATGCGGAAGAGCTTTTCCCCTTGGTCTACACCGAACTGCACGGCCTTGCGGAACGCTATCTACGCCGGGAAGCCGAGGGACATACTTTGCAGCCCACGGCACTGGTGAACGAGGCCTATCTAAGACTGGTCGACCAGCGACGGGTGGATTGGCAAGGAAGAACCCACTTCTTCGCTGTCGGCGCGAAGATCATGCACCGGCTGTTGATCGATCACGGACGCAATAAAAAGAGAGCAAAACGTGGCGGCGGTTGGTTGAGGATTACCCTGGCCCCTGAGGTAGCCCCCTTCGCCGGTGTCGAACTGGATGCATTGGCCGTTCACGAAGCGATCGAAAAGCTGGCCGAACTCGACGAACGACAAGCCCGTCTCGTTCAGCTCAGGTTCTTTTCAGGGCTCTCGATGAGCGAGATCGCCCAGGCTTTGGGCGTCTCCAAACGTACGGCAGAAGGCGATTGGACCCACGCCAGGGCTTGGCTGAAGCGCTTCTTGTCCACTTGAGGCCGCAGACGACCCGATGAAAGTGGATCAGCATCGGCGTTCCAAGGAGCTTTTCCTCGAGCTTTGCCGTTTGCCCCTCGTCGAGCAGCAGGAGAGACTCTCAAACCTCGACGAGCCGTCTGAGGTCATTTCCGAAGTCATGTCTCTGCTCGAGTTCTTCGAAGAGCCCAAGGCCGACGAACTCAACCCAACTCCGCCCCCTCACCCGTCGACCGACAGCTCCGGCTCGTTATTCGCCTCCGGCACGATCCTCGCCGAGCGGTACCGGATTGTGCGCTACCTGGCCCACGGCGGCACCGGCTCGATCTTGGAGGCCGAGGATCTGACCCTCGGTACTCGGGTGGCGCTGAAATTCCTTCGCGCGACCACCAAATCTAAACAGCTGCTCAACGACGAGCTCCGGTTGGCGCGCGAAGTTACTCATCCGAACGTCTGCCGAGTTTACGATCTGGGAGAGGTGGACGGTGCCCCGTTCATTTCCATGGAATACGTCGACGGTGAAGATCTCCAATCGCTGTTGACCCGCATCGGACGCCTACCTCAAGATCGAGCCGTCCTTCTCGCCCGACAGCTCTTTTCCGGATTGGCCGCAGCCCACGCCAAAGGTGTGCTCCACCGGGACTTGAAACCGGCCAACATCATGATCGACGGCAAGGGTGAAGTCCGAATCACTGATTTCGGCTTTGCCCTCGATACCCGAGATGCAGCGGCCTCCGCAACGCGAACGGGCTCACCCGCGTATATGGCCCCCGAAATCTTGGACGGTATGGCGCCGACCGAAAAGAGCGACATTTACGCCATGGGCCTGGTGCTCTACGAGATGTGCACCGGCATCTATCCTTTCGATGCCGACACCCAGGGTGAGCATCGGAACGCGCGATACAACCAGACCCCACCACCGCCCTCCTCCAAAGTGGACGAGATGGATCCCCTGCTGGAACGGGTGATCCTCAAATGTCTCGAACTGTCGCCGGAAGACCGGCCGAGCAGCGCGTTGGCGATCGCGGCCGCCTTGCCGGGCGCCGCCGACCCGCTGACCATAGCGGTGTCCATCGGCGAGACGCCATCGCCTCAGATGGTTGCCGAAGCCGGTAGCCGAGGGGTTATGCGACCGGCCGCCGCCGCTTGGCTCGTGACGCTGACGGTTTTGTTCACGATCGTGGTGGTGATGCTTTCCGAATCCGCCAGAGGGCTGGATCGGGTCGACTTATCGCTGCCGCCGGAAGTGTTGATGGAAAAAGCGCGAGAGAAGCTCAAGGCCTTCGGCTGGCATGAGGAACCGGCGGATTTCGCCTACGGTTTCCTTGAAAACCACTATGCCCTATCGACCCAGGATCCCAATGCGTCCACCGCCTCCGCCCCCTCGGCCCCGGGCACCTCCTCACTTTTGTTTTGGTACCGACAGAGCCCCGAGGTTATGCAACCCGCCGGTTTGGAGAATTTGGTCGTCTTCAGCGGCCAGGTCGGTCCCTACGATCCCCGAATGTCCGTCGGCGGCTCGGCCCTGGTCTTGCTGCATCCCAGCGGGACCCTCGATCACCTGGAGATCTTGCCCAAATTGCAGCAGGGAGACACCGACCTAGCAGCTGGGGACCTGCCTTCAAGGGACCCGCCTTCAGAGGACCTGCCTTCAAAAGACCTGCTTTCAAAAGACCTGGAAGTGGCCGGTATCGGCGTAGAGGAGCTTCCGACCGCACAAAGCCAATCGCTCGACCTTTCGAAAACCGCGTCATTCGCTCAGCTGTTGGAAGCGGCTGGCCTCGATCCCGAACGGATGCAATCCCAACCGGCCATTTTCGCTCCGCCGTTTTTCGCCGACACCCGGGGAGCCTTCGTCGGCACCAGCGCCGTGCGCCCGGATTTACAGCTCAATGTACGCACCGCCGCCTATCGCGGCCGACCTACTTATTTTCGGATGATGCCGGAATCCAGCGATGACGAAGACGAGAAACCCTCTTGGCTGCTGAGCTTGATCGACGAGTGGAATGAATGGTGGGACCTTCTGTTGGCGATCTCCACCCTCGCCGCCATCCCGCTCATGCGTCGCAATCTACGGCGGGGCCGCGGGGATCAACGCAGCGCCGGCCGACTCGCTATTTTTGTTTTTGCCGTCACCTGCTCCCTCTGGCTGCTCAGGGGTCCCCATGTGGCCGATGTGGGAACAGAATGGGCCTTGATCCGACTCAGAGTAGGCATCTCTCTCTTCCAAGCGGGCTCGGTTTGGCTTCTTTATCTGGCCCTCGAGCCGTACGTACGACGCATTTGGCCACATTCCTTAATCGCCTGGACCCGTTTGCTGGCCGGACGATTTAGGGACCCCTTGGTGGGCAGCTCGACCCTCTACGGCGTCGCCATCGGCACGGGGTGGGCTGCCCTCCAACAACTTGATGCGGTCTTGCCGAAATGGCTCGGGCTCTCGGTCACTCCCCGCCCGGTCAGCGCTCTGCAATTCGATTACGCTTTGGCCGCCGGCGAGACATTCGCCGGGCTCGGGGACCATCTGATCGCCGGAATTCACGACGCCGTCTTCTCCCTTTTGATTCTCCTACTGATGCGTCTGGTCCTCCAGCGGCCGCGCTTGGCTGCAATGGGTTACGTCGCCCTCGTGACCGCCCTCTACGCCCATGAAGGGGCCCATCCGATCAGCTCCTGGTTGATCGTCGGCCTGCTCGTCGCCGTGACCGAGGTCTACACCTTGATGCGCTTCGGCATCCTCACCTATGCGGTTGCGGCTTTCTCCTCCAACGCGTTGCTCTACGCTCCGATCACCCTCGACGTCACGGCTTGGTACGCCGGCGCCGGCTTTACCTCCATCGCCGTCTTGGTCCTGCTGACTGCCTGGGCCTGTCACAGCGCTTTGCGACCACGGCGCGCCCGCGCGCGTTCCCACTCCTCGCCAATCTCGAGTTCCTATTGATGGGCGGCCCATCCATGTCGACAGCCGGGTCTTTGCCGACGGATTTGTCGTCCGTGCCCTTATTGCTCGGCGGCCCCTTTGTCGGACGGCAACAAGAGCTGCGCACCCTCTTCGAAACCCTAGCGGAAACCCGTCATGGAAGAGCCCTTGTGGTGTCTGTCGTCGGCGCTTCCGGCGTTGGCCGCACTGCCCTTTTAGCCAAATTTCACGGGGCCGTCGAGCAACGTTGGCCCTTGGCCTTGCTCCTGTCGGGTGTTTGTCGCCGAGGTCCCATTCAAGCCGCGCGCCCCTATCAAGCCTGCGCAGCTCCCTTGGCCCAGCTGAGGCTCGCCTTGGTCCGCTACTCCCGTGCCCTACGGGACACCTTGCTTCCCAACCGGTTGGCCGAATTGACCGATCTATTCCCGACTCTCGGAAAGCTGGAGTTCGACGCCCCCACTGAATTCAAAGGACAGTCGTCACCACACTCCATCAGCACCGAGCAGCGGCGGCTCGGGCATCTAGCCTTGAGGTCTCTGCTGGATCGAATGGCACAGCGAGTGCCGATGGTGTGGATCATGGACGATGCCCACTGGGCCGACTCCGAAAGCCTGGCGCTGCTGGCCGACCTCACCGCGCCGCCCGACCCGCCGCCAATCCTCTACCTCGTCTCCGCCGACGCCCATCATGCAGGTTTGGGCTTTCTCGGTCCTTTTCTCCAACGCCGATTCGAGCCCACCCTCAGCCTCAAGGGGATCGATCTCCATTTAGCCCCCTTGACCCAGGAAGAATCCCGGGAAATGGCGCGCCTCTTCTTGAAAGATCAAAGTTCGAGCCAGGACCTGGAGCACGTGGCCCGCGCCGCAGCCGGCTCCCCTCGCTGGATCACCCGGCTTTCGATCGAAGCCCTCGATCGAGATCGAAGCGTCGGCAACCCGAAGGCCGCCGAGATTTCCGTTGCCACCTATCTTCGAGCTCAGCTCGCCCTCGAAGATGAGACCTCCGCAAGCGCCGAAGAATCTGTCGAAGAATCTGCCGAAAAAACCATGGTTTGGCGAATCGCCGCCACCCTGGCGATCGCGGGCTCCCGCCCGCTGAACGTGATCCGCGACGCGGTCGAAGAAGACTCTTCCGGAGACTTCGAGGATTTCGAACGAGCTTTGGGACATCTATTGGACGAGGACTTGATTCGACTCGAGGGCCCGGACCTGAGCCTTCTTTCTTGGGTCGACCCTGAGGCCCAGGCCGCCATGTCCGAGTCTTTACACCCCCGAGTTCTACCTAGAATCTATCGCCGCCTCGCCCAAGCGCTGCACTCCACGGATATCGATTCCCTAGAACTCGCTCAGCTTTGGATCCTTGGATTAGATCCCGAGCAAGCCGGTAAGGTAGCGGCCCGAGGCGCCGAGCTCGCCATCCAAGAAAAGGACGACGAAGTCGCGACCCAGCTGCTTGAAATTGCCCTTGAACACTTGCCCGCTTCGAGTTCCGAAATCCGTCTAGGCGTCAGGCGATCTTTAGCCGAGGCCTGGGACCGTCTAGGCGCGGACTCCTTAGCTGCTGAGCACTATTTGACCACCGCCCAGGAAATGGGCGACACCCCTGTTGCCGATCAGTTGCGTGTTCGTGCGGCGGATCGTTTGCTCGCCACGGGTCGGCGTAAACGGGGCTTGGATCTTCTTTCACCCCTGCTTTCCAAACACCGTCTGGGCTGGTTGGTCAGCCCTGAGGCGCCCGGATTCCTGCGCCGCAGCAGGAATTTGCTGAGGACGATTTGGTGGGCAGCCCGGGGTCGACGCCGCCCCGAAGCCGAGATCAGTGCGATTGAGCTGGAAGCGGTCGACCTTTGTTTTGCCATCAGCCGCACATTGGGCATCGGCCATCCGGAGACCTGGCGATATGTAGGGCAAGAGCATATGGTCCAGGCCTTGCGGGTGGGCGAGCCCTATCGGCTTGCGCGCGCACTGGCCATGAAAACGGTCTACCTCTCATTTGAGGGCTGGGGGCAAAGACGTCAAACTTTGCGTTTAAGCCATCGCGCCCTCGGCGCGGCGCGGCAGGTGGCACGCCCCCACGCCCTGGGGCTTGCACACACCATGGTCGGCCAGGCCTGGACGATGTTGGGCGAATGGCGAAGGGCCTTAGTGGCCCTCGACCGGGCTGAAAGGATTCTCGAAACGGAATGTCCCCAAGCGTGGTGGGAGCGACGCACCGCGCTTTTCCTGCAGCTGCGCTGCCTGTTCATGATGGGACGCATGGGCGATGTTCAACATGGTTTCGAGCAGGCGGCGAGTTCGATTGCCAACCAAAGAGCCCCCACATTCATGCAAGCCTTGCGCTGCCGCTTCCAGTGGATGATCTATTTGATCGAAGGTCAATCCGAAGCGGCAGCAGAGGATTTGGAATCGGTCATCGCTGAAACCGACGAGTATCCCCTCTCCAACTATTGGCAGCTCTACGGCTGGGTCGAGACCTTGGTCTACGATCTGCAAGCGGACGAGGCGTGGAGCTGGTTGGACGGAAATTGGGCCGCGGTCTTCGAACCCCGCCTCGGCCACATCGAATTCCTCGATATCGAAATGTGGGGCCTAAGGGCCCGCACCAGCCTCTCCAAAGTCCAGCAATCCGTGTGCGAGCCCGCCACCCTGCAAGTCATGCTGCGGGCAGCCAACGAAGGACGTCTAAGGCTGCAACGCATCGGCTCCCCATGGGCCAATGCCTGCGAACTGGCCATTCAAGCCGGCCTTACCAGCTTCATGGGCGATCGGCCGAGCGCTGCCGCCGACTTGGAGCGAGCTGCCCGGCGTTTCGAAGGAGCAGCCATGGCACTCCAAGCCGAGTGCTGCCGCTTTCAATTACAACGGCTAACGGGCTCCGAGCCTTCAGACACCCCCGAGAAGCAGATGCTCAAGCTCGGCGTGGCCGAGCCGGAACGTTGGGCAAATCTTTTGGTACCGGGGCTTTGGTGGAATAGCTCAGCCTAGCTCGCGGGCGTTCGGCGCGATCACAGGGCGTTGGAGTCGAAGGTGTCGCAGTTGTTGGGATCGCCGGAATTCAAACCCTTGCGAAACCACTCCATCCGCTGCTCGGAGGTTCCGTGGGTGAAGGTCTCCGGGTTGATGTAGCGACCTGCTTGGCGTTGGATCCGATCGTCACCGACCGCCGCGGCAGCGCTCAATCCCTCTTCGACGTCACCCCTCTCCAAGAGGTTTCGCTCGGCCGTCGAGTTGGCCCACACTCCGGCCAAACAGTCGGCCTGCAGCTCGAGGCGAACAGAGAGTTCGTTCTTTAAATCGGGCCGTTGGCTTTGCATCGACCGCATTTGGCGGGTGATGCCCAAAACCTGCTGCACATGGTGGCCGATTTCATGGGCGATGACATAGGCCTGGGCGAAGTCACCCGGGGCCCCGAAGCGGCGGCCCAGCTCGTCGAAAAAGGCCAGATCGAGATAGACTTTTTGGTCCCCCGGGCAGTAGAAGGGCCCGGTAGCCGCCTGGGCAAAACCGCAAGCCGACCGAACCGAGTCCCGGAAGAGCACGAGCTTCGCTTCCGGATATTGGGATCCGAGCCTCGGCAGAAGGCGGCTCCAAACTTTTTGATTGTCGTCGAGCACGAACGACATGAAGTCCACGAGTTCTTCTTCGGCCGGATCGACCGCGGCCGGCGGCGAATTCGAGGGAGCCTGGGTGGACATCCCGCCCCCACCCCCGCTGACCAAGCTGAAGAAATCCTGTTTGAACACAACGCTCAAGACAAAAAGCAGCACAATGGTGCCCAAACCCATCCGAGAGCCGCGTCCACCGGGCAGGGAAAGACCACCCCGTCTGCGCTCACCCCGTCGATCTTCTAAATTCTCGCTTCTGCGACCCCTCGTCCACTTCATGGGACCTCCGATTTGAGTGCCACCGTTTCGGCTCGTCGGCGAGCGCGAACGACTCGCGCCTGGGCCAAACGGCCCGAGCAGGCTGTTAGGTCAGCTCTCTGGGTAGTGAAAGTAATTGGTTGATCTTTTCATCCAAAGCCGACAGCTCAAAGGGTTTAGGCAACAAATCGGCGCGATCTACCAAGTCTTCGGGTCTTTCGATGTCGGCGATATATCCGGATACGAAGAGGATGCGCAATGATGGATAGACCGCCCGCAGCCGTTCCGCCAGCTCGTAACCGTTGAACTCCGGCATCATCACGTCGGTGAGCAGCAGATCGAATTCAGCGATGTGGTCGAGATGCACATCGAGAGCGCTGCGAGGCGTTGCCTCGGCCACCACGCTATGCCCCAATTGCTCCAGGCTCTCCTGCAAAATCATGCGCACGGTGTCGTTGTCCTCGACCACCAGGATTCGGGCACCGGGGGCCAAGGCGGCAGATTCTTGGGCTTCTTCTTGCTGCTCGTCGAGCTCCAGCTCCGCCAGGGGCATGGCCACTCGAAACTCGGTTCCCACACCCACTTCGCTCTCCACTTCGATCAGCCCTCCGCTCTTGACCACAATGCCGTAAACCGTGGCCAGTCCCAAACCCGTGCCCGAGTCCCCTTTTGTCGTGAAAAAAGGCTCGAAGACGTGGGCCAAAGTCGCCGCCGGAATTCCTTCCCCGGTGTCGCCCACCTTGAACACCAAATAGGAGCCTTGCCTCAGCCAACTCTGCCCAAAGGCGCGTCCTTCGGCTTCGACTACCAAGGATTCGGTGCCCAAGGTGATCGTGCCGCCATGGGGCATGGCGTCTCGGGCATTGATCGCCAGGTTGAGCACCACCTGTTGAATTTGCACCGGATCGGTCAGCACCACGGACGACTTTGCCCGAAGATCACAGCGCAAATGGATATCGTCGCCGAGCAAGCGATCCAACATGCCTTCCATTTCGCGAATGACCCACTGCAAATCCACCGGTCTGGGATCCATCGCCTGTTGACGACTGAAGGTCAGCAGCTGGCGGGTCAAGTCTCCGGCTCTCCTGGTGGCGCCGTGGATCTCGGCGACCAATTGGGCCGACTTCTCGTGCTCGTCCGACGGCATCACCGACAGCAAATTGCAGCAACCACCGATCACCGTCAGAAGATTGTTGAAGTCGTGGGCAATGCCACCCGCCAACCGGCCCACCGCCTCCAACTTCTGGGATTGGCGCATCTGCGCTTCGAGGCGATACCGCTCGCTGACGTCTCGAAAGCTCCAAATCCGCCCGACCATCTGCTCCCCCAACCGCTGGGGCTGGGTATAACGCTCGAAGGCCCGGCCATCGCCGAGCTCTACCATGTCGAGCCATTCAATCTCGGGTGAGACCTGCAGGTGCTCCAAATCCCGACGCCAGGCTTCCGGGTTGCGAACTTTGCCGACCATGTGTTCGAGAACCGCACGCCCGTCACCGTTTTTTAGCAGGGATTCGTCCAAACCCCACATTTCGATCAGGTGACGGTTGTGGGTGATCACCCGGCCGCTCATGTCGATTCCCAGGATGCCGTCCCCCGTGGCTTCCAGGGTACCGCGCAGCAAGGACATCGATTGACCCAGCTCTTCGGCGATTCTCTCCTGCTGAAGCACTTGATCGAGCAACGCCTGGTTGCGGTCGAGCAGCTCTTCGCCGGTGAGGCGAATGGTTTGCTCCAGCAACTCCCGATCCTTTTCCAACTGCCGGTAGGATTCGTCGATCAAACGCACCAAACCCTCGGGCAAGGTGTGCTGTTGTGCGCCAAAAGTGGCTTTGAGCTGCTCACGCAGCAGAGGGTGCAGATCGCGGTCCGGCATCGAGATGTTTTGGGGGAGATGGGTCGAATTCAGAAGAGTTCAGCTTCAAAAACTAGTGTTCGCAGAAGCCGACCTGTGAAGGAATCGAATGAAGACACGTTGAGCATGCCCACGGCTGAGCCGTACCCATTGTAAGTCAGAATTCTCCCATTGAAAAACAGCCCGGGCCCGATCTTTTCGACGCCGAACCGTTTTCTGGGTTTAGAGCAAGAACCTAATGCCTGCCCGGACCTGAAATCCGTCCGCCGGGCTGACCGAGGACTTACCGAAAGCTCGGGTTTCATAGTCCTCATCGCCCAGGTTCAAGACGTTTAGATTCAATTGGATCCGGTTCCATGTGTAGAAAAACGCAGCGTCGAAGAGCAGCACATCATCGGTGGAAAAGACGTTGTCTTCGGCGATGAATTGCTCTCCCAAATAGCGACTGCCGAAACCGACTCCGATGCCATTGCCAAATCGTTTGGTCAGCCACAGATTGGCGAGATGCTCCGGGGTGAAGACCGGGTCGTTGCCGGAATGGTCGGCGATGAAAAAGTCGCCCGGACCGGGGCCGAAGATCACCAGCTCCCGGAATTCCGTCAGCTCGGCATCGGTGTAAGCGTAACCAAACCGCAAATCGAGATGATCACCCAGCCGCGCGACGATCTCCAGCTCGACTCCGGTGGTTTCTTGGTCACCGGTTTGGCTCTGGAAGCCGGTGGCGTCGGGGATGGCGATATTGTCTTTCTTGAGCGAATACCAGTTGACCGTGGTCTGGGTCTTGCCGCCGTGGCTCAGGAATTTCAGACCCAACTCCAGTTGCTCACCCTGCTCGGGAATCACCTCCCCGAGAGCCAGGGTCGACTGGGGCTCAAACGACTCGGCGTAATTGGCGAAGAACGACAGTCGATCCGTCGGCGAGATCACCAAACCCAAGAAGGGCGACACCTCGCTGTCGTCGCGGTCCAAGGCGGTTCCATCGCCATCGAATTCGATCGAATCCCATCGCGCGCCGAGGGTCAGCTGGACGCGATCCGAAAAGCTGATGCGATCGAAAGCAAAGGCTGCCAGCACGTCTGAGCTGACGTCGCCGAAGCGGCCGACTCCGGGGATCGGAATCGGAGTCGGATCGCCAAGCAAGCTACCCGAGAAGATTTCCACCGGCGCCAACAGGGACACATCCAATTTGAAATCGTCGTCTAATTGGTCCACCTGGACGCCGAAGAGCAGCTCGTGGGTTATCCCACCCTGCTCAAAGGTCGCTGCCAGCTCGGTTTGGATGCCGGCAAAAGTTTGGACGTCGTCGAGTTCACTGAGGGTTCGAACCGCCCCGACCCCAAAGGGTCCCAACGAAAAGGTGTTGGTGATCAAGGTGCCGGCGCTCTGCCAGTCGAGCTCGGAAAAGTAGAATTTGTTGCGCCATTGCCAACGGTCGGACAGCTCGTGGCTGATGTTGAGCTGAAAGCGGGTGACATCCTGATCTTGGAAGTCGTTGTCGAAGTCGTAAGAGCGATCCCGAGGCACGTCGGCAATCTGATCGCCGATCACCGGAATTCCACCGTCGGGAGCGAAGTCGTTGGACACGACCTCGAGACTCACGTCGACCACCGTGCGATCACCGGCCCAGCGGAACGTAGGGTTCAGCGCCCACGCGTCCGACTCGTTGTCGGCCCGGAAGTTGTCGGCAGCATGCCACAAACCATTCAGGCGCAAAGCGCTGCGCTCAGACAGCTGCCAATTGCCGTCGAGGGTGGCTTGGCCGTAGTTGTCACTGCCGCCGATCAACGCCAGGTGGAAGAACTGTTCCCTGGTAGTGGGTCGTTTTCGCACCATGTTGATGGTGCCCGCCAACGCGCGTCCACCGTAGAGAAAACCGCCGGAAGCGCCGCGAACGACCTCCAAGCTCTCCACGTTGTACAGATGCTGAAAGGTGGACTCGGGCTCCGGGGCCCCGTCGGTCAGCACCAATCCCCCGGCCAAGGCATCAAAGCCGCGAATAAAAAAACTATCGAAGGTTCCGGAGCCGGTTTGCACATTGACCCCGGGAATATTGAGCAGGCCGTCGGACAAGGTGAGCGCGGTCTGCTCCGAAAGGACCCGATGGTCGACCGACGAAAAGCTCATCGGCAGCTCGACGGGATCCCCGGGCAGCCGGGCGTCGATGCCGTTGAGGGGCGGAATTTCCGGCGCTTCGCCTTCGACTTCCACCACCTCCTCGACCGTGGTTTTCGGCGGAGTGGTTTTCGGAGTGGTTTCCGGAGACACTGTATTTTCCGGAGACACGATGTTTTCCGGAGATACGGTGTTTTCCGGAGATACTGTAGTTCCCGGAGACACAGTGTTTCCCGGAGACACAGTGGTTCCCGGAGACACAGTGGTTTCGTCGGCGGCCAGCAGCGGCGCACCAGAGGCCGACATCACCATGGCTAGGACGACGAATATCAAAACCGACAATTCGGAAACGGCCCGAATTCTCCCGGTATTTTTCTGCAAACGATGGCTTCTCATCAAAGCATCTCCAATACGGTTATCTCTCTAAACTCCCGAGGTTCTAAAACCCGAGATGTTTGGCAGGGGCACCAGAAATACGGCTGGGGTTCAGCAAAGGTTCAGCCGAGCCCGCTTAGGCCCAATCTCAGCTGCGAGCATCTCGAGCGCTTCTAGGGCCTGCAGATCGAACGGCGTCCTCGCCGAGGATTCGGTCCAGAGTCCGCACCAGCCGATCCGCCTCGGCTCGACCGAAAACCAACGGTGGTTTGATTTTCAGGACGTTGTGCAAGGGCCCGTCGGTAGAAACCAGAATGCCGTGGTCGCGCATACGCTCGGCGACATAAGCAGCCGCTGCCGCTGCCGGCTCCAGGGATTCGTAGTCCCGCACCAGCTCGATGCCGACAAAAAGCCCCAGGCCTCGAACCTCACCGACGATTGGATGCTCGCCACTCAAGGTCTTGAGTCGGCTCAACAAAAAACCACCGGTTTCCGCCGCATTCTGGCGTAGACCCTGCTCTTCGATGACGTCCAACACCGCCGAGCCGATGCGACACGATACCGGATTGCCTCCGAAGGTGTTGAAATACTCCATGCCGTTGGCAAATTTGTCGGCGATCTCGGCGGTGGTAATCACCGCGGAAAGCGGATGGCCGTTGCCGATCGGTTTTCCCAGGGTGACGATGTCCGGCACCACTCCCTGGGTTTCAAAGGCCCACATATGGCTGCCCACCCGGCCGAAACCCACTTGCACCTCATCGGCTAAACAAAGGCCGCCGGCCGCCCTCACGTGTTGGTAGGCCTGGGCCAAATACCCTGCCGGCAGCACCACTTGGCCCCCACAACCCAAGATCGACTCACAGATAAACGCCGCCACCTTGTCGCCGCGGGATATAGCGGTCGAGCAAGCATCGGCCACGTGGGCGGCATAACGGCTACCGATGTCGGGCTCATGGTGTTTGTAGAGCCCGCGATAACCACAGGGCAAAGGCACCACATGGGTGGATCCGGGAGCCCCCGCCCCACCCGGACCGTCGAATTTGTACGGGCTCAACTCGATCAATTGAAGGGTATGGCCATGATAAGCGGCGTCAACCACCACGAAGTCGGATCCGCCGGTGTAAATCCGGGCCATGCGCAGAGCCAGGTCATTGGCTTCCGAGCCGGTGCAACAGAAGATGCAGACATTCAACGGATCCGGGAACGTGGCCGTCAGCCGTTCGGCGTAGGCCACCAAGTCTTCGTGCAAATAGCGGGTATTGGTGTTGAGCACCGCCATCTGATCACGCCCGGCCGCCACCACTTTCGGATGACAATGTCCCACATGGGGCACGTTGTTGACCGCGTCCAAATAGGCTCTGCCCTCGGCGTCGTAGAGATAACACCCCTGCCCCGCGACGATATGCAATGGCTTGCGATAGGAAATCGAAAGATTCCGCCCGAGCACCCGGCGCCGTCGTCCCAGGATGTCGTCTGCAGAGGGCGCTGATACCGCCGCGCCTTCACCCAGGCCAAGGATCGGACTGGGATCTGGGCACAAACCGAGCCATAGCTCACGATCCGTGGGTGCGGCAACGCCGGGAAATTCGCCGTAACGCCCGAAGGTTTCGAGCATCACCTGGAAGTGTAAGTGCGGTGCCCACCCGCCGTTGACCTCGGCGCTGCCCAAGCGGGCGATCCGATCGCCTTTTGCGACCTTCATGCCTTCGAATTTTCCGGCCAAGGATTCGCGGTCCAAATGCCCGTACAGGGTATAAAAATCGATCGATTCGGGGCCGCCGGTCTGATGCTGGAGGATCAATGTCGGTCCATAGTCCAGCTCGTCCGTGTTGTCGGCCAGGCTGTGCACGACGCCGTCGAGCGGTGCGTAAACCGGTGAGCCCGCCGGCTGAAAAAGGTCGATGCCCAAATGCACGGTGCGGGTTTCCGGATGTTCCAACCCTTTGACGGAATCGAATTGCGCCCCGGTGTAGAGCAAACGCGGCTCGTTGTAACGACCCACCACGACGCCGGCACCAGAGTCCTCCAGCAGGCCGTTGACGTGGGCTTCGAGCCACTCGGCGGCGTCGGCTTGCCATAGCTCAGCGCCGTGTCGAAGCTCAGCAGACAGTGGGCTGCCGATGGATAGGTCCAAGATCGGTGACCGGGACACGTCTCCCTCCACCACCTTGCCGAAGCTGCCCCGGTTGGCGTCCAGCCAAGCCGGCACTTTCCGTCCTTCAACGCACGGATCCAGCCCACAAGCAGCCCGGAAAACACAGTGCGCAAACTCTGGATCTACTTTCGCCAAGCGCTCCAAAGAACGCAGGCCCGGGGCCTCAGACACCGATAGATACTCGTTTTCCGGCTCCAGACGTCGCTGATAGGCGGCCATTGAAATGCTGACGCCGATGCGCCCTCGGATCAGATCGAAAAGCAACGCGATCTCTCGGTCTTCCAAGGGCAACACCGAGTGGTAACCGGCGACCACATGGGCCGCAGCCCGAAGGGGATCCTCTTTGCCCAATCCGGCATAGGCGGCCGCGATCGCAACCTCATGGACCAGCTGGGAATGGATCATGTCGCCGAAATCAATGATGCCGGTGATCCGCGGTGCCTCGTCCTGCCCCTCGGCCTGCCCCTCAGTCGCCGCCACACCCACCAACACGTTGTGGTCGTTGCCGTCGCCGTGGATCACGGATCGGCGCAGGGCCGGCAGCACCGGCTCCACGAAGCGCTCGAATCGTTTGAGAACGGGCTCGACCAAGGCCGAAGCTTCAGTGCCGGCTAGGTCCGGCAACCGCTCTCGCAGGGTTCGGCCGGCGTGACCCATGTCCCAAACACAATCTCGGGCCATTTCGGGGTGCTCAAAATCTGCCAAAGCGGTATCCAAAACAGCCATGGACTCACCCAAACTCCGCAAGAGCGCAGGGCTGTGGGGGCGAAAACGCACCAGGGTCTTACCTGCCAAGAAGGTGATCAATCGGACCCGGCATTCGCGACCCAATTGGTCCTGCCAAGAAGGGAGCCGGTCGCCGCCCTGGGACGTCTCTTGGGTACTCACCGGGGCCAAAACCTTGGCGATCCGCAGGGGCGCTTCGTCGCCCAATCGGGAAGCGACATGGTCGAAGGCAGCGCTCTGGAAGGCCAACATCTTGTGCTTGCCCCCGAAAGCCACCTTCAGCACAAAGCGGCCCTGCTCGGATGACAGCAAAAAGTTTCGATCCCGATCGCCGGACAGCTCTTCCACGGTTGCCGACAGGCCGTAAAGCTTTTCGGCGATCACCTGCGCGTCGGCGGGATCGAGGGCGGGGCGACGGGTTTCGGTGGCTGGCAGGGCTTCGGTCATCGACTGGCTCCTGGTGCAATGTCGGCTCAAAGCAAGATCGGCAGAGGGTAGCACCGCTCCCCCTGCCGATGGTCGGATCTCGGTCATCGGACGGTCAAGCCCGATCCGTTATTCAGCCTTGGACAACATCTCCAACCGCACGGCCTCGAATTCGTCACCCGGATTCCAAGCCGGCTTGTTGTCGGCCTGGGCGACTTGGGCGCCGATCAAGAACCCGAGACGAGCATCTTCCACCATGCCGTCAAAGATCCAGGTGTCGTCCAGCTCGTCGCCCTGCTGGTGGTATTTGGAGCCTTCCCAAGCTTCCATTTGCTCCTTGCCCCAGCCTGGCTCACGCCCCTTGAATTGGGTGCCGGTATCCAAGTAAACCGCCGGCACGCCGATTTTAGCCAGGCTGAATTGGTCGGAACGGTAGAAGAAACCCCGATCCGGGAATTGATCACCCACGACTGTGCGCGACTGCTTTTCCGCCCATTTCTCCACCACGCCGTCGAGGTCCGATTTGCCGTAACCAATGAAAACCACGTCTTCGGTTTGGCCAAAGATATTGCCGCCGTCGATGTTGACGTTGGCGGCGATTTTGCCGGGATGCACGGTGGGATTGGCGGCAAAATATTTGGAGCCCAACAGGCCTTGCTCCTCGGCCGCCCACATCGCCACGACGATCGAGCGACGGGGTGCTGTGGGCAGGGACTTGAAGGTCTCCAAGATTTCAAGGGCCTGGGCGACACCGGCGGCGTTGTCTACTGCGCCGTTATAGATCGCGTCGCCATCCGCATTGGGCTCGCCCACGCCCAGGTGATCGAAGTGGGCGCCGTAGATCACGACCTCGTCGGCCAGCTCGGGATCGCCACCCGGCAAACGGCCGATGACATTGGCGGTTTGGGTCTTCTCCACCTCGTTCGTGAGTTCAATGGAAGTGGTCAGCCCGAGAGGAATCGGCGAGAACTCCCGGCTGCGGGCCTTTGCCTCCAACTCGTCCCAATCCATTCCCGCGAGCCCAACCAGCTGCCGGGTGGCCGATTCGGTGGTCCAGGCACCGACCTGGATTCGCGGCTCCCCCGCTGCAGGCAGCTCGAATTGGGGTCCGGACCAGGAGCTTTGGACCACGGTAAAGGGATATCCAGCGGATTTCCGCGTGTGGTGGATGATCGCGCCGGCTGCGCCCTTCTTGGCCGCCATCATGTATTTATAGTCCCAGCGGCCGTACCAAAGGCGACGATCCCCTTCGAAGAGTTCGGGATCCCAATCGGGATCGTTATTGAGCATCAACACCACCTTGCCGGTGACGTCGACCCCCTGCCAATCGTCCCAACCCACTTCGGGCGCCTCAATGCCATAACCGACAAACACCACCTCGGCGTTCTCGATCCGGGCGACATCCTCCTGGACGCCCGAGAAAGCGATAAATTGGTCGTGCAGCTTCAAGGACAACTCGCCATCGGCCCCCTTGAAGGTCCAGCTGTCAGGAGGGGTCGCGCTCAGACCGACGATATCGAACGGCTGTCGCCACTTGCCGTCGGCAGCTCCAGGTTCCAAGCCGATACGTTGCATCTCCTCGATCAGCCAGGCCTGAGCTTTTTCATCGCCCGCCGATCCGGGCCCACGGCCTTCCATCTCATCGGCGGAAAAAGTGGCGATTCTGGATTTGAGACCCGCCTCGTCAATGCCCACCGCAGCCTGCTCCGCCGCCTCCAAATAGCCGTCGTCGGCCGCGGAGGTTCCCGAGTCGTCCGCGGTATCGGGCTCCGGCGCCGGAGCACAGCCCGACAGCGGCAACAGGGCCAGCAAGCTTGCCCCTATGAGGAATGGGAATCCAGAAAGAGGTTCGGTCTGCAGTTTCTTGAATCTCGGCATTTGCGCTTCCTTATCTCAGGTTCGTCTCAGGATCATCGTTCTTCGTCAATTTCGTGGCCGTCAATTTCGTGGCCGTCGATTTCGTGGCCGTCGATTTCGTGGCAGGGCTTTTCAGCGCCGGCAGATTACCACGTCCTGAGCGGGCTCTACCCTCTAGACGTCCGCCGTGAAAAAGACGTCCGCCGTGAAAAATGAAACCCGTAAGAAATGAAAGCCGGTGGCTTTGGGGCCACCGGCTTTCGATCGACTCCGCAAGCCCGGGCTAAACACCGGACCCGCGACTCAATAAGCTATTGCAGATCGACGATCAACGACGCCCCGTCAAAGGACGGATTCGCAATGACGGCGACGTAGAACCAACCGCTGGGCGGAGTGTTCACTGTCACCGAATCGGCGTTGCCGGAACCCGTGCTTTGGGCGTCGTAATCTGTCGACGACGGCCATCCGCCCGACTTCACCCGCAAATCCGCATTGCCGGTACCGTTGCCGGTGCTGACGGTGACCGCAGTCGTCCCGTCGGCAACCCACAAGTAGTAGTAGAGCGCCTGGGACGAAGCGCCCAAACAAATTGCGGTTTCGTCTTGCAGCTGCCCCGAAGTCACCGGGCCGCTCGAGCCGCAGGCGTTCGGCACCGTGCTGCCGCCCCCGCTTTCGAACGAAGCGCTTGCGGTCACCCCGGAGAATGACGAATAGGCCCGCAGGTGCACATACCACCAGCCGGAAGACGGCGCTGCGAAGTCACAAGATTCCGCATTGCCACCCACATAAGGCCGGCAATCGTAGTCGCTGGTGGTGGGCCAGGCGTCGAAACGGGTGTAGAGGTCGGCGTCGCCGCTTCCTCCACTGATCTCGAAGCGCAAATCCGTGGCTCCTTGGGGCACCCAAATGTAGAGTTCAAGGAAGTCACCGGTATCTGCGGATAAGCCGGTGATCGGCACACCGTTTTGCAGCTCGGTCGATCCACCACCACCACCCCCACCCCCCCCCCCGCCCCCCCCCCCCCGCCCCCCCCCCCATCAAAGGAGGCAGTCAGGGTGACACCGGAGAAGACGTTATAAGCCCGGATCATGGCGTACCAAGTGCCCGAGGTCGGGCCGGCTTCCGTACATGTTTCCGCGTTGCCGCTCAGATAAGGCCGACAATCGTAGTCGGAGGTCGTGGGCGCGCTTCCGAAGCGAGTGTATAGATCGGCGTCGCCGGTTCCCCCGCTCAGAGTGAAGGAAAGGTTCGTTGCATCGGCGGGCACGTCGAAGCTGAAGTGAAGTTCATCTCCTTCGGCGGATACGGAAAGCCCGGAGACGGGCACACCGTTTTGCAGAACGGTCGTTCCACCGCCGCCGCCACCGCCTCCGCCCCCGCCG
>CBDUGP010000053.1:0-58573 GCA_965366625.1 uncultured bacterium | reverse complement strand
CATGATCTTTTTGGGGATTTCGAAGATGGACAGTACCCGCTGCAGGTTCAGCTGAACTGAGCGCTCATTCGCGTTTCGAAATGCAGTTGACCGGCACAATTAGTTCTCTCGTTGTTTTTGGACACCATGGCGCAGAGATTGTCCTGGCCCAGGGACTCCGGCGAAGCGGCCAGCGCCAAAACGACCGGGACGAAGAGATAAACCACAAAACCCACCCCGACGGCGATCAGGGTTCCCATTGGAATGCTCTTCTTTGGATCCTTGAGATCCCCGGACAGGCTGACGCCGGCCATGATGCCCGTCACCGCAGGAAAGAACACCGCAAAAACTGCCCAGAACCCTAACCCGCCCTCGATGCCTTCAAAAGGCTGAATGGATTCCTGGGCGCGGCTGCTCGCCCCCACGGTGAGGGAAATCAAAGCTCCGACAATCGCAACCATGATCGGCAATTGGAGTCGCAGAGCAAGCGTCGCGCTGCGTCCCGCGATCAGAGCCACCGCCAGCACGGTGACCGCCGCGACTGGACGCTGGGGTAAGTCGGGCCAGAAAAGCTCGAGACTCTCGGCGAAACCGAAGCTGTAGAGCGTTACGGAAAAAGTCTGAGCCAAGAATAGCGGTACCCCAATCGCGCCCCCAAGCTCCAACCCGAGGGAGCGGGAGATCATGAAATACGCTCCCCCGGCACCGACGTGCATGTTGGTGGCCACGGCCGAAACCGAAAGCGCGGTGCTGATGGTGATCAGGTGCGCCAGAGCGACGATCGCCAAGGCAGCCATCAATCCCACATTGGCCACCATCCAACCCGTTCGCAAGAAGAGGACCACGCCGAGAATGGTCAGGATCGACGGGGTGAACACTCCTAGAAAAGTTCCCAAGCGGGCCGTTTCCGCCGGTTTTGCTTGCAGGCTCTGCGCGCCAATCATCAAATTAGCTTCCCTTTAGCGTTGAGAACGACGCCCACCGCGCGAGTCGCTCTTCACCGATACCACCGACCTTCTTTAGCTCGTCATACCCTTACTTCAAGGGCACGACGGACACACTCGACACGAAAAACGCCCCGGGTGTATCACCCGAGGCGTTTCTGAAGGATCACCCAAGTCTTACCAACCTAGGCGAGCACTCTCCGGCAAACGGTCATTTGTCGAGGAAGATTTCCACCGACTGACCACTTCCGCCCTCTGCTTGACAGTTGGGCGCCATCTGCACACGACCGGCGATATCCTTAAAGAAGGGATAATCCGCCTGGGCATTGAAGAAGCCGGCCACCTTGGCGGCTCGCTCTTCAGCAGTGCAGTGTTTCTCGCTTGCCTGCTCACGGCCTGCGACGCAAGCCTTGAACTCCGAGCACTGTCGCAAGAAGTTGACGACCTCGCAAAGCGCGGTCTTCTTCTCGTTCTGGTCGCTCGGCTGTTGGGCAGCGGGCAAATCCGATCCGTTGGCTGCGTAACCTTCGACAACCTGGGTCCAGGTTTCCGAATCACAGCTGTAGCTAGCATCAAATCGACCGCATTTCGTGTACGCGCCGGCAATCGGCTCGTCGACACAAGGACGCGGCGGGCCGACGAAAGTTGCGACGCAGGTCTTGTCGGAACTCAAAGTGACCGACGTTGCATTCTCATCGCCACTGCAGTCAACGCTCCAACCGCCGAAAGTCGAACTCTTAGCGGCCACCGCTTCGAGGTTGACTTCCGTGTTGACGTCGCGGGTGATGGTGCAGCTATCCCGGCACTCCAGATCGCCACGTACAAAGCCATCGCCGGGCTCATCACCATCGGCGTGTTTCTTGCGAGCGATCTCGACCGTCAAGTCGTAGAGTTTGACGAATTTGGCGGTGCAGGTCTTGTCGCCGTCCAATGTGATCGTGACAGACGGGTCGGTGCCGGCACAATCTCCTTCCCAACCGTCGAACCGCGACTTGGGATCCGGGGTTGCGGTCAGCTCAACCGTCGCGCCACAGTGGTATTTTGCCGAGCACTCGTTGCCACAATCGATTTTATCTCCGCTGACGGAACCGGTACCGGAGCCGTCCTTTTCAACGGTCAAGCTGAAGCGGTTCTTGGGCGAGTAGCTCAAACCGATCACACCGCCGATTGGGGTGTAGTCGAAACTCGTGTCGGACAGGTCCACTCGCAGGCCGGCGTTGAAGGCCCACTCGGGATTCGACAAGCGCCAGCGACCACCGGAGGTGATGTCGGCGTTGTCGTGCTCACCGTTAGAGTCCGTGTAGAGCGTGCCTGCCAATTCGGTAATCCATTCGAAGGAGTCGGTGATATCCCGACCGTAGCCGAGACCGACCTGCACCTCGTCTGAAACATCACCGAAGTCGGAGTCGCCGGGTGAAAAATAACCCAGGTTGAGAACCCAACCGCCGATGTTGTTGTAAGCGAAGGTCAGGCCCAATCCAGTATCCCCCGTCACCACCGACTCGTCGTCATCGCCGGTCGGTGCGTCGACATAGGCCATCAAAGCGGTGGCGTAGGTGTCGTTGCGGGTCAGGTTGAATTTGGCACCGATGCGTAAGTTGCCGATACCCTGCTGGTCGATTCGCCCTTCAAAGGTCCGCCCATTGAGGTGGCCTTTGCCGAGGTTGTCACCATGGATATCTTCGCCGTCGAAGCTCCAATACGGCAACATCACCGACAGCTCGACTCTGTCGGTCAAGCCATAACCGATGGCAACGCTGGCACGTTCCACGTCCATATCCCAGTCGGTCCATAGCGGATCGATAACCAGGAGGTCGGGATCCGAGTGTACTCGTCGATCCCATTTGTTGTAGTAGGTCGAGAAGGCCCATTGCCCGTGGCAAAGGTTCTCGCCGTAAATCAGGTTGAACAGGCCTTTTTGCCCGCTCGCCGATGTTGCGGCGTTGCCGTCATTGGCCTGCGCAGCTACCGGCATCAGAATGAGCGCCGCTAGGGTCAACGCTCCAAAAACTCTCTTCATTTGATGATCTCCTCGAACGATCCTGGGACTTGCCGCCGAGCCGTTCGAGCGGGTGCCGCAGGATGCCGTCGCAAAATGTCGTGACACCCGTATCGTAACACCATTGCCGCATTCCTGGGAGCCTGACAACAGCAATCAGCACCCTCAATATGCACGGGAAAGTTCCAGTGCGCTTCGATCCATGTTTCAACGAGTGCGGATGCCGATCTGCTCCAAGGCCCATCATCGCCCCGTCAGTTCCAGTTGAATAGGCAAATGAAGATGAATAGCAAATAAATTTGCGCTCGAATCACCGTCAAAGAGCCTGGCTATCGAGTGGAGGCTCTCTCTAAAAGCAAGGGCTCCTTGCCGATCCTGGAACTTCTGCTCTGCGGAAGAACAATTTTGAAGGTCTTATCTTCTAGGTTTTCTGTTAAGAGCATTGAAAACCTTGGGTAGTCACCTCAGGGGACGGTAGATTATGCACGGGTAGTGGCGACAACGGGCAATCTCGCCTGGCGGACGACCCTGCCCAATTTAGGTGAACCATGTTGCGCAACATCCGTCTCGTCTCGATCGCCCTTTCCCTCGCCATCCTCAGCACCCTTGCCCCTTCAGCCAGTGCCGGACCCCTAGCAGCGGTAGGCCTCGAACTCGACATCATGTCTAGAATCGAAGCGGTTTTCTCTGATCTCAGCAAGGTTTTCTTTGGAGCGGGTGAACAGGGAAATCAGGGAACAACCACCGCTTTTCAATCTGAATTCGAGCCTCTCACATCCGTCGAGGTCTTTGGAGAAGCCATCCCATCCGCAGATCCCAACGGCGCCACTCCCTCCGCGGATCCCAACGGTGCCACTCCCTCCGCGGATCCCAACGGTGCCACTCCCTCCGCGGATCCCAACGGTGCCACTCCCTCCGCGGATCCCAACGGCTTTTCGCCAGCAGGAAACTCATCCAGCAGGCCGAACGCTAATCCGAACGGCACTGCGGCCCGGAATGATTGAGGAATCCCGAAGGCGAAGAGGTATTTAGCTCTTGGCCGCCCGCTTCAGCTGAAGCCTAGCTTCTCGGAGCGCCCGGTGGGTCACCTCACCCCATTTGGCGCACCGAATCCATTCCATCAAGGCCGC
Organism: uncultured bacterium; assembly: GCA_965366625.1. Classification (GTDB taxonomy): domain Bacteria; phylum Acidobacteriota; class Thermoanaerobaculia; order Multivoradales; family J023; genus JAUIJL01. The sequence continues at coordinate 54,521 of CBDUGP010000053.1, read as the reverse complement.
GTCGGCAACACGATTTCCTCGAATCGCAGGCAGCCAAGCCAGCATCCGATCCGCCAACATGCGCATGCTCTCGATCTTTTCTTGCTTGACGTAAGCTTCGGCCAAGCTCAGGGCCACGAAAGCGAATTCGAGAGGTTTGCCGTAGTGCTCAAGCAGCTCTAGAGCCCGCGAATAGGCTCTTTCCGCTTCTGGTGCGTCGTTGCTGACCAGGGCAATATTGCCTTGATTCCAGAGAATATTCGCCAAGATTGCATCCTCACGATCACCATAGATCTGGCGCGCCCGGGTCAGACAAGCTCTTGCCTGATCGAGGTCTCCCCGCTGCTCGTGACAATAGGCCAGATTGGAATAGGCCGCCGAGCGATTTCTCCATTCTGCTTCAGGCAATAACCTGAGGGCAGTTTCCAGCTCTGAGATCGCCGAATCGTAGGTCTTTAGGTTAAGCAGGAGAATTCCTCGATCGACGAAGACCTTGGCACAAGAGTCGACCTCACCGGCCTGCAAGAACTTGTCGGTCGCTTTCTCCAACAGAATCAAACCAGCTTGATCACATCCGAGATCGCGCAGTAGGTAGCTGGCCTTTTGGAGCCCAAGGGCCGAAACCCGATGCGCTTTGACCTTGGAAGCCAAGCCCATGCTCAGCTGCAGAGCCAGAGAGGCGTCCCGCCGCAAACCTTCGAACCGCTGAGTGGTGCCCCAGATAGCCAAAGCTTCCGCAATGTCCGCTATCAATCGCTCATCCAAACCGTGCTCGTCTAGGGTGTCTAACCAAGAACAAACCAGGGATTCGAGTTCTGCCCTCGCCTCATCCTTATGGGTATGTCGGCGTTCCTCAAGCCCGGCCAAGACTTCCCGGTTGGCCCCCAAAATCTGAGGCTCCAGAGTCTGAGGCCCAAGAATCTTAGACCGCTGCCTTCGCCGGGCGCTCCCCATGAGGCAGCTCCAAGGGGCTGTTGCGACTCGGTTTCGGACCTGATCGATAAACTCCACCGGAGGAGGCCCGTCTGCGCCGTAGAAGCGGAGAATGTCAACCCCGTTGACGCCGGTGCTTTCAGCCATGACAAGCTTCAAGAAGAATCCTTCGGAGACTCCGAGGGCGGTGAGAATTCGACCCAAGACGTCAAGACGTAACTTGGTCTCTCCCCGAAGAATTCGCGCCACGTAGTTGTGGGCCTGCCCCATTTTCTCAGCCACACCTCGGCTGCTCGAATGGCGCTCGACCAGATCCTTGAGGACTTTGAGAATCGTTTGCTCAAGGGAGCGATCATCGAATTGCGTTTGTTGACTCATTGGCTCTGGATCCTAACAAGAGAAAACAGCAAAGGCACAAGGCCTCGTCAAAATAGACCCGATGACCAAAGAAATTATCGGGCCAAGGGGTACGTCGGAACTATAGACGTTCCAAGATCTACCTGCCTTTGGCTCCCTCAGCTCTCCACATACACTGCCATCGGTTGGCAAAATCCTAACTTTGCCACTTTAAACCTTTGCCACTATAAACCGTTGGAGGGTAAAGAGCCAAGGGATCGAGCCATTCTGCGGCGGATTAAGGTCACACAGGACAGGCCCACGTGCAAGCGTGATCGAAGATTGGCGAGGCGCCCAGCCATTACCCCCTGCCACGTCGTTTCGAGTCCGTCCTGATCTACTAGGGTCTGAGGTCGTCCGTTTAGACGGAAGGGCAAATTTAGGAGGAACAATGGCCCCTGGAACCAGGACTGAGCAGCTTTTGAGGCTTATCAGGAAGAAGATCGCGGCCGTTTCTCATATGTCTCCCTTCTTGGCTAAGGAATTTCGCCACCTAGATCAGTTGTCACACGAGGTCTTGGGCTCCTTCGGTTCGGAAGCTCCGACCACGGGGGATCGTCTTGGTCTGATTCTCCAATCCGACTCCGACTCCGACTCCGACTCAGCGAGTTTGAACGAGAGCGCCATGCAGCGGGTTGCGCTCCTCGAGGCCTCATTGACTCGCGCCATGGAGCACGAGCGTCTCGAGCTGGGAATGTCGGCTCCAGAGCTGTGTCGACTGATCGAGCGAGCCAACCTGGACTTCGGTAGCCAGGTTCGATTGCTCTACTTCTTTACTCTCGCCGGTGAAACTTCTTGGCAGGTGCTGGCGTCGGCCCGCGTGTCGGAGAACCTACCGCCGACCCTAGATCCCGTTTGTCGGGCACTGAGAAGCCTAAAAAGTGGAGACCAGCATCGGTTGCGGCCCATGCATCGATTGGCGGTAAAACAAGCCCCGCACCGGCCGATGGGCTTCTGTCGATTATTGGTCGAGGAATCCCTAACCCTTCTCCGGGCGTCTGATACACCCAATTTCGCTCCGCTGACTTACCTTGACGAGTTGCTCAACGATCCGTTTCTCGCAGTGGCAGCACCCCTTGCTCTGGCCGACGTGCGGGCACGAGCCAAGCTCTACTTGGCCCAACACCACGCGTTGGAGCCCAGCTCCACGGAACCGCTCTCGTGGCTTCAAGCCGGCGCAGACCTATTGCCCCATGGCACCGGAGATCCTGAACTCAAAGCGGTCTTCTTTGAGGCCCAGGGCGCGGTGGCTATTCGAGCCGGTGGCATTGAGGAAGCCTTGCGTGCATTCATGCGCGCCAACGTGCTTTTGTCTGAGATCCACATGGCCGATCGGCGAGCCGAGTCCTTGCTCCAATATTCGCTCGCCCTTTCCGCCCATAGCCGGCAAGACCGGCGAGCCGCCCTGGTGCTCGAATCCACGTTGGCCATGTTGGTGGGAATGACCTCCGACTTGGCCCCGACTCTAAGACTTCGACTCTTGCACTTCTTGGCGCTCGTCGAGCTTCGGCGGGCGCGAGACCACATTCCGCATCCTTTAGACGGGTTTGCCAAGGGCTATCAACCCACACCGTCGGACGTCAGGCGTCGGGTGACGGATTGGTCCGCCAAGATCAAAAACGCTCCCTTGAGTCGAGCGTCTACCTATCTGACGGCTGCCGAGGACCTTTATTTCGAGCACGCTCCTCCCTTGTTGCGGCTTCACCGCAGCTGGTTGCTCGGACAAGCCTTCCTGGTAGAGCACCCCGATCTCGCCTTGATTCACCTGCTCACTGCCCATGAAGGATTCGAAGTCAGCGGCTGTACAAGTCTCGCGAACCAGGCTCGTCGGGACGTCACCGCTTGCCTCGCCTACCTTGGACGCAGGGATCAATGCATGCACTGGTTGGAGAACCAGCGCGGCGTACCTCCGGCTGATCTCCCTCCGGAAGACGAGCTGATCGAGGATCTCTCCATGCTCTGCCACGGAACCTTAGGGGGCGCCTCGGAGTCTCGGGATGCGGACATTTTGATGGCGAAATCCTTGGGCCTAATCGACGACGGCCCCGGTCCTCATTCCCCGGGTCTGCCGAAGCTGGCATCCGCCTCCTAGCCGGGTACACCACTCACTCACAGCCTGCTAAGCTCCATCTCCAATTCGCGTCCTGTCCTCAATTGTCGAGGACCGAGATTCTCTGTGGAGGTGTCAGTGCCCGACCCAAATTTTCATCCCTACTTCTCCCCTGAAGACCTTCTTCCCAAAGAAATCCTCGACCACCTAGAGCCTTCAGGTGCGCGCTTGCTGCTACAGCACGCGATGTCCGGAACCAACCCCCCTTACGAGCAACAAATCTTCGTCAACCGCACCCTGCGAATGGAAAAAATCAGCCATGTCGGTTTCGATTTGGACTGGACCCTCGCGGATTACGACCGGGACGAGATGTCTCGGGTTGCATTTGAGATGACACTCGAACGGCTAGTGGAAGCCTTCGGTTACCCCGAGGAAGTGTTGAAATCGGAGTATCGAACCAATTTCTGTCGACGTGGTTTGATCTTGGATACCCAAGAAGGCACGGTTTTGAAGATGAATCGTCATCGCTACGTCGGACGGGCCTACCTCGGCCGCAGATTTCTCGACGCCCAGAAACGCGCTGACCTCTACCGTCGGGAGCCGATCAACCCGGGCAGCCCCAGATTCTATTTCGTCGACACCCTATTTGAGCTGCCGGAAGTCAACATCTTTTCGGAAGTGGTGGAGCTGACCCAAAAACATCCCAAAGCCGTCAAACTCGAGTCCTACACCCAGCTTTTTAGAGACACCCGGTCGGCGATCGACTCCATCCACCGTGACGGCAGCCTTAAGGCTAAGTTACTCAGCGATTTAGATCGATATCTGCCGAAGGATCCAATGATCGCCCTCGCCTTGCAACGTTTGGCTTTAAACGGCCGCCGCTTGCTCCTAATCACCAATTCCGAGTGGTTCTATACCGACGGCGTTTGCAAACACCTCTTCAATAACGCGCTTCCCGGGCTCACCGATTGGCGTCAGCTCTTCGACCTGGTAGTGGTCTCCGCCGCCAAACCCGGGTTCTTTAGGAAGGATACCCCCTTCATTGAACTCGACAGTGACGGTCGGGAACTCGGTCCGACCACCGATCCCCAATGGGGAAGAATCTACCAAGGCGGTGCCCGTGAGCATCTGATGCGTTTGCTCAACGTTCCGGGAGAGCAGGTTCTCTATGTGGGCGATCACATCTACGGCGACGTCTTGTTGTCGAAGAGAAGCTCTACCTGGCGCACCGCTCTAGTCGTTTCCGAGCTGGAGGAAGAGCTCAAAGTACGCCGCACCCTGGCAGCCCAGCTGCGGCATATGGGAGTGCTGCGAGCAGAGCTCGGGGAACTCGGCCTGCACCTCGACGACCTCAAGGACGTGCAGAGCTTGCACGACCAACTCTTGCCGAAAGACTCGCCGTTCGGCGCCACAGCGGCGGCCACGATGGCGAAGATCCAAGAGCAAATTCAGGAGATGCGCTCCGAACACAAATTCATGCGCCGGCACGCCGCGCGCTTGCAAAGCCGTCTCTCGCGCACGATCAACCCCTATTGGGGCTCGCTCTTCAAACAGGGGGCAAATAAGAGCCTGTTCGGCTCCCAAGTGGACGACTTTGCCTGTGTTTACACATCGCGGGTCAGAAATTTCGCCCACTACGGCAGCCGACATTATTTCCGCGTCAACGCCGATCCCATGATGCACGAAACCGAGATGTGAGCGGCATGAACCGCTATTGGGAAATCTTTCTGGAGGGATACCGCAACTACGGTAACTACCTCTGGCACGAACTGACCCATCCACACCCCAAGAGCTATCTATTGTGGTTGGTGGGCGTGTCTTTGTTTTTCTTCGTGCTCGAAGCGATTCGTCCCTGGCGCCGGGACCAAGCGAGGTTCCGCAAAGACTTCTGGCTCGACGCCTTCTACATGTTCTTTAACTTCTTCCTATTCTCACTGATTATCTACAACGCAGCCTCGGATGTTGCCGTTCGCCTTTTCAATGATCTGCTGGCTTGGGTAGGCATCACCAATTTAGTCGCCATCGAGGTCGGCGGATGGCCCGTCTGGCTGCAGCTCATGACCCTCTTCGTGATTCGTGATTTCATCCAATGGAATGTACATCGTCTCCTGCACCGCGTGCCCTTTTTGTGGGAATTCCACAAGGTTCACCATTCGGTGGAAGAGATGGGCTTCGCCGCCCATCTGCGCTATCACTGGATGGAAAATGTAGTCTACCGGGCCCTCGAATACATTCCTCTCGCCATGATCGGATTTGGCATCGACGATTTCTTTATCGTCCACATCTTCACCCTGGCGGTCGGTCACTTCAATCACTCCAACTTCCGCCTGCCCCTCGGTCCTCTGAAGCTCGTCTTCAACAACCCTCAGATGCATATTTGGCATCACGCCAAACATCTGCCGCCGGAGCATCCCCACGGCATGAACTTCGGCTTGACTCTAAGCGTTTGGGATTATCTATTCGGCACCGCTTGTATCCCGTCGGATGGTCGAGATGTAGAGCTGGGCTTCCCGGGAGATGAGAGCTTCCCCCAAGACTTTCTCGGCCAAGCCGTGCACGGGCTCAAGGGGCCCGAGCCTCCCGGCTGATCCGCCGGCGCCCGATCCAGCCGAAACCCTGCCCCCGGATACACGAAAGGCACAGCCGGGCTGTGCCTTTCGCCGCCAATTCTATGTCATGACGGACTTACTCGATGGGCGGGCGCTCCGCCCATCGCCGCAGCAGTCACTTCGACCCTATTCGACCTCACACAGGCAGTGGGCATAAACACCCAACGGATCGTCGAATTGAGCCAATAGCTCCCGGTGCCCTTCGAGGGTATCCATCAGCTGCCGCTCCAATCCGGTGGTGGGTCGAGATAGGCCCTTGATATTGAACGGACCGAAGTGGTCGGAAGCCTCAGCCAGCATTTCGATCATCAGCTGATCCGACAGCTCGAGTTCTTGTTGGATCACCTTCACGGCATATCCTTCTTCCAAGCCCACCAGCGCCGCTGCCGAAGCAATGGCCTGGTCTAGATCACCCAACTTATCCACCAAGCCGATTTCGAGCGCGTCCGCACCGCTCCAAACCCGGCCCCGGGCATAGGGATCGACCTCTTCCGGTGTCATGTCGCGAGCCTCGCCCACCCGTTGCAGAAATTCACGATATCCCCGCTCGATATTCGATTGAATGATCTCCCCAATTCGCGGATCCAGTTCGCGATCCGGGCGCAAGGCCCCAGCCATCCAATTTGTACCTACACCGTCGACACGGGTGCCCAGGTATTTGGCGAGCGGCTTTTGATAGGTCGGGATCATGCCAAAGATGCCGATTGAGCCGGTGATGGTATTCGGACTGGCCCAAATCTCGTCGGACGCGGTGGAAATCCAATATCCACCGCTGGCGGCAACACTGCCCATGGATACAACCACTTTTTTACCCTGATTGCGGGCAAGAACCAGCTCTTCGCGGATCACCTCAGAGGCGAAGGCGCTGCCGCCGCCGGAATCGACCCGCAAAACAATCGCCTTGACCGTTTCGTCGTTGCGCGCCTTGCGGATCAGCTTGGCGGTCGAATCACCGCCGATCGTGCCCGGAGGATGATTACCGTCGAGGATGGTTCCCCGAGCGATGACCACCGCAATGCCGTCCCCTTGGATCGGCCGCTGGTGACGTTTTTCTCCCAACGCCTTCAAGTAGTCGTCCATGGACACCTGGCTGAAAGAGGTGCCTTCGGTGTTCTCACCCACGATCTCGATCATTCGATCCCGGACTTGCTGCCGGGGTGCTAGGTGGTCCACCAGCCCACCGGCCAGAGCCACCTGGGCCAGCTGACCTTCGGCTTCCTGGACCAGCTGCACCAAGGAGTCCAAGCTTTCCGAAACGCTCTCGGGGGTAAGGTTGCGGCCCGCGGCCACCTGCTCGAGGTAAGCCGTCCAAAGATCACCCATATATTCGAGATTCGCCTCGCGGGCTTCGTCCGACATGCCGTCGCGCAAATACGGCTCGACTGCAGACTTGTACTCGCCGACTTTGAACACATTCCAATCGAGCTCGAGACGCTCGATGCCTTCCCGATGGTAGGTTCTGAACCGGCCGTACCCGTCGAGCAGCACCATACCCATCGGATGCAAGTAAATTTCGTCCGCAGCGGTCGCCAGCAGATAACTACCCTTGGTGTAATAGTCGGCGTTGGCAATCACCGTCTTGCCGGAACTCTTAAAGTCTTCGATCGCTGCCGCCAACCGTTGCAACTTGTCGAGGCCACCGCCTTGCAGGCCGTTTAGGCTGACATAGATCGCTTGAATCCGGTCGTCGGTCTTGGCGGCCGCAATGGCATCCAGGAGGTCTGCGACCAGGGTTTCGGGCACATAAGTATCTAAAGCCTTCTCGATCGCCCGGTCCACCGGATCGCCGGCCAACTCCTCAACCAAGAAACCTTGGGGAGCGATGACCAACGCGGACTTGGAAGGCACCGCCGGTCCACCGCCGCTTCCCAAGGCCGCCAGCACCAAGATCACCAAAAACACAAAAATGATGTTGACGACTATCCGCCGGCTCAGATCCACGCCGCGCAACAATCCGCCGAAAATTGCGCCGATCCCCTTCTTCTTCTCACTCATCGCTATCTCCAAGGGTCTTTTCCCGTAAGTTCAATCTATCTTTCGTTTCCGATTCCAATTGGGATTCGGCTCGTTGATGGATACGCAAACCAAGCCTCGGGGTTGCTTACATTCAGATACAATCCGCCGGGCGGAACGTACATCTTCACACCCAATTCCCCCTACCCTACTTGAAATGAAATCCTACCTCGACCTTCTGCGCCTGGTCCGTGACCAAGGTACTGTCAAAGGTGATCGGACCGGCACGGGAACCCGGAGCCTATTCGGTCATCAATTACGCTTTGACCTCAGCCTTGGATTTCCGCTGCTGACCACCAAACGCGTGCACCTGAAATCCGTGCTCCATGAACTCTTATGGTTTGTTAAAGGGTCGACAAATGTGTCTTACCTGCACGATCACAGCGTCTCGATTTGGGACGAGTGGGCAGACTCGGAAGGCGAACTCGGGCCGATCTACGGCTTTCAGTGGCGCTCGTGGCCGGCACCGGACGGCCGCGCCATCGACCAGCTGCAAGGCATCGTCGACCAAATTCGGCAGAATCCCGATTCTAGAAGATTGATTGTCAGCGCCTGGAATGTCGGCGACTTACCGCGCATGGCCCTGCCACCCTGCCACACGCTCTTCCAATTCTACGTCGCCGACGGACGCCTCTCCTGCCAACTCTACCAGCGCAGCGCCGACGTCTTCCTGGGCCTGCCATTCAATATTGCGTCCTATGCAGCGCTGACTTTGATGGTAGCTCAGGTCTGCGATCTCGAGCCGGGGGATTTCATCCACAGCCTTGGCGATGTCCACCTCTACTTGAATCACCTAGACCAAGCCAACGAGCAATTGACCCGGACCCCAAGGGACCTTGCCAAGCTCCATTTGGATCCCTCGATCAAAAACATCGACGATTTTCGCTACGAGCATTTTCAGCTCAAAGACTACCGGCCCCATCCACGCATCAAGGCTCCGATCGCCGTATGAACCCTTCTAAAGGACCCGGCGGCGAGCCGGCCCTCACTTCCCGGGCCCGAGCCGACTCGATTCCCGCTTCTTGCGTCGCCCTAGTGGTGGCGGTCGCGACCAACGGCGTGATCGGCAAGGACGGAGACCTGCCTTGGAGGCTGCCGGACGAACTCAAATACTTCAAACGCCTGACCGTGGGTCATACGCTGATTATGGGACGCAAGACCTTCGAGTCCATCGGCCGCCCGCTGCCCCGACGTCGGACCTTGATCTTGTCACGGGACCCGGGCTTTCGGGCTCAAGGAGTGGAGGTAGTAAAGAGCCTCGAACAGGCACTGGAACTTGCCGCTTCAGCCCCGCCCACTGCGCCGAAACCCCAGCCCAGCCTATTTGTCGTCGGCGGTGCGTCGGTTTACGCTGCCGCATTGCCCATGGCTGGTCATCTCTTCATGACCAGGGTCCACACCGATATGCAGGGCGACGTCTACTTTCCAGAAATAAGCTGGAAAAACTGGCAGCTTCAGGCGTCGGAGAGGCATGAGATCGACGATCGCCACGAGCATGCGTTCACCATGGAGCACTACCGACGGACGCCCCCCCTTGAAGGCTGAAGGCCCCCCGTTGAAGGCTGAAGGCTCGTCGCTCAACACCAAGCTATCCCTATTCTGGTTCGCCTACTTTGCGGGCCTGGGAGTTTTCTTCCCCTTCTTCGGTCTTTTTCTCGAACAAGAGCTGGAAATGTCCCCGAGCGAGGTCGGCTGGGTGCTGGCGGCAATCCCTTGGGTCGGCTTGATCGCTCAGCCGCTCTGGGGACGCGCCGCCGATCGACGTGGCTCCCGCCGCATGACCCTGGTGATTTGCCTTTGCGGGACCGCGGTCGCCTATGCCGCACTCGGATTGCTGCCGGCCTTTTGGCCGGTATTTTTGGGCACGGTCGTCTTAGCCACATTTTCGACCGTGGTCGTTCCCATGGGCACTGCCGTTTCCCTGGCGTCCCTGGCCGCCACCCCTTCGCCCGGGGGTGGAGGCAGCCGATTCGGCCTGGTCAGAGTCTGGGGAACGGTAGGCTTCTTGGTCGCTGTCCTTTGCCTGCCGTACGCCCTTGAGCAGCTCCGAGTCTCGGGGCTCGGCCCCTGGCAAGGTTTGGGCTGGCTCTTCCCACTGGTGGCCCTGTGCACCTTGGCCGCAGTCCCTTGGATTCTGCAGCTTCCCTCGAGCTTCGGCCTCGGCGTCCGTTCCGAGCCCGGCGATACCCGTCGACTGATCCGCCACTCGCCCGTGGCTCGGCTGCTGGTTTTTCTCTTTTTTGCCCATCTCTGCGTCCAGGCCCCGATCCAGCTCTTTCCTTTGCTGATCACCGATCGGGGTGGCAACGCGGCCTGGATCAGCCAAATGTGGGTTCTCATGTTGTTGGTTGAGATTCCACTGATCGGATTCGTGGGACCCAGCCTGCGAAGGGTCGGTGCTCGGGGCCTCTTGACCCTCGGCATGCTCTCTGAGGGATTTCGGTGGATCGCAACCGCTTTGATCACCGATTTTTCGATCTTCCGTTGGGTGCAGCTTCTACACGGAGTTGGCGTCGCCGGATTCTTCGTCGGCTCGGCGATCTACCTCGAAGAAGCGGCCCCTGAGCGTTCGCGGGCCACTTGCCAGTCCTTGGCCGCCACGGTCGCCGGGTTGGGCACCATCCTCTCCCTGGCCGGGGGCGGTTGGATTTTTGAGCGATTCGGGGCGGACGCTCCCTATTTGCTCGCCGGTGTCGGCAGCCTTGCCCTCGGTCTCATCGCCAGTCGCTGGCTGCCTCCTCCCCGCCGTCCGCCCCTCGACTATACTTAGCAGCTCAAGCCGCCGCTCGGGGGTCAGATGGAGGTCCCAAGCCTTCATTTCAACCTCGTCCATGCATCCTGCCTCAGGGAGCTACCATGCGCTCGATTGCGCCACTTCGAACCCTGGTCTTGGCCGCCTTGCTTTGCTCCTGCGCCTTTTCGGCCATCGCGCACCCAAACAGCGCCGGCCGCGAAACGGACGGGCCCGCGCCCGTGGATCGACCGATCTTCGAAACACCGGTCTTTGAATATCAACGGCATTTGATCAAAGGCCTCGATCCAGGTCCTCGGCTAGCAATCTTCGACAACGGCAAAGTCGAGGTCCACTTCCCTGTGTTCATGAAAAACGCCGGCGACTTCGAACTCTTCTTCTCCAGGGACGAGCTACTTCAACTATTCCTCGACCTGGAGACTTGGAGCTTTCAGGATTTCGACGTCCAGGCGACTCTGAGTGAGCTGGCGGCTGAGCAGGCTCAGTTAAACAAGCCAATTTCGCCGGGAGCCTCTTGGACGCTCTTTCGTTGGAAGCCGTTCGTCGCCCACGATTCCGGCGAATTGAGTTTCTCCGACCGAAGTCGAGAATTCAGCTGGCAAGGGCTCGCCTGGACAGCCCGCTTCTACCCAGATAACGAAGCCCTCCAGAGGCTCTCCAAGATCCACCAACGCATGGATGCTCTAATGTTGGATCCGCGCCTCCAACCCCCGGGAGGACGGCCATGACGCTTCGATCTTGGGCCATGGCTCTCCTAGTCGTCTTCCAAGCTACCACCGCCTGGGCAGGGACCTTCAGTGGGGCCGGCGAGACCAATGGGCTGGACGTTGTCCGGCATCCCAAGGGTTACGACGGCACGTCGGGACCGCTCACTCTGACGGTTTGCATGGACCCCAAGACCGGAGATCCACAGGCGGAGATTCCGCTTCAAATGGCGCTCGCGGCTTGGAATGGACGCCAAGGTACCACCGGCAATATCGCGTCCGACCAGGGCGTGCCCGGCACGGACATGGACTTTCAATCCGTCGCCGTGAGGGGCCTGGGATTGTGTCTCGGCCTAGACGACCCTTCCGACGGCTCCGGTTTCACCCGCGCCACCAACGGTGCGAACAATACCTTCGACCTGGGTCCCGGGGCCGACGCCACGGCCGGCACAGCGGATGACGACCGTGGCGACGATGGAAGCCTGTTCTGGTTTCGAATCGCCGACAACATTCCGTTCACCCAAAGCGCAACCGTAGATTCCACAACCTTCAGCCGAGACCCGGCGATGTTGCCCGAAGGTGACGACTTTCCCGCTACCATCACCCGGGCGGTGGCCCTGCAAATCGGATTTGTCGGCACGGAGGGAGTTTTGGTCAACGCCCTCCAACCGGGAGAGGCCAAACGAGAGCTTTCGTGGGACGACGAAGCGACTCTCAGATACGGAGAGTCCGGGTTGGATGAACTGGCTTCGACCGCAGACGACTATCAGACCCGGCTGGTCTACATCGGCGTCGCAGCGTCTTGCGACATTCGGGTTAGCTTTGAAAAGCAAGAAGATCTCGTCGCTTGTCCCGGATTCCTCGGCAGCGTGGGTGATCCCGGCGACGGCCACTTCACCGCCAACCTGCTCGGCTTCATGGCTTTCAGCAATAGCATCAACTGGTACTTCGAAGACCACGGAGCGATCTTCCTAGACGGCTTCGAGACCGAGGATACGGGCCGCTGGAGCCTCTCTTCTCCTTGACGCTCCTACCTGCTCGGGAGTCGTTCCGTCGACTCGGGAGCTCGCGGTAGGAGAGGAAGGTCGAATACAATGACGGGGTCCGCTCTTTAAACTTCCGTCTCGAAGTCGCCGTCCCCTATGTTGCAATGCCGTCCCAGAGTTGCTCGATCACTGGCCTCGATCGCTTTTGCCTTATGCTTAACCGCCTGTGGCCCTCCCCTGCTCGCTCCCGGACAGTCCGAAAACGGTGAGCTTCGCCCCGAAGAGACCGCCACCTACCGATTCGAGCTGCAAAAAGGTGAGCTGCTCTACCTCACCGTCGATCAAATCGAGCTCGACGCCGTGCTCAACCTCTACGATCCCGAGGGCAAGCTGATCGGGGACGAGGTCGACACCTTCTTCGACGGGGTGTCCGAAGACATCTACTACCTTGCGGAGAAAAGCGGGACTCATACGGTAGAGGTCGGTCGTTTCTCGACCCAAAACGGCAGGTCTACTCCACTCCGCTTCTCGATCAATTTCCAAACTTCCCCTGCAGATGAGCATGCGGCTCAGATCGCAGAGGCGTTCTGGACCTTTACCCGGGGGATCAATCGGGCCCATAACTCGGGCGACTGCCGAGGTGCTGTTAGCGGCCTTAGTGAAGCCGTCACCCAATGGCGAAAGCTCGAAAATCCAAAATTCTTTGCAATTTCGGCTAATGGGCTTGCCAAGTGCCAGAGAAACCTCGGTAGTCTCAAGAAATCAAGTGAGACTCTTCACGCCGCTTTGACCATGCCGTTTATCGATGACGCTCACCACAGCAGGGCCACGCTGCTGCAGATTCTGAGCGAGACTGAAGCTCGACAAGGGCTCTTCAAAAACGCGGGAGAAAATGCAACCGAGGCCCTTCGGCTATTTCAGCTAACGGGTGACCTCAACAGACAAAGTTCCACGTTGATGAGCCTTTGCAGCCAAAAATACGCAATGGGCCTCAACGAGGAGTCCGCAAAACACTGCCAGGCCACCTTAGAAATTGCATCTATGCGGGCCGACACGGCACTGATGTCACGGGCCACCATTGGACTCTCGGCGGCACTACGGGCCGATGGACACTACCAGGAAGCCATCAGAGTAGCCCGTGAAGCATTGGACATCTCCCCTGAGAACAGCAACGATCGCGCTCTCGCCTGCACCAGTCTGGCGCGAGCCTTGATGGCTTCAGGAAGACCAGAAGAAGCTGTCGGATATTTCGAGAAAGCTGCGGAAATTTACTCAAGGGTGGACTCTCTCGGGCAGCTTGCTAGTGCAAAGATTAGTTTGACAAGGGCCCTATTGGTTTTGGGCGAGTCGGACAGAGCCTTGGAAGTCATTCAAGAGGTTTTGTCCTGGCGAGGTCATTTCGACAACCAACTAAAGATCGCTCAAGCTCTAGAGGTCAGGGCGCGGGTTTTTGATGTACTCGGACGCCTAGACGACGCCAGGGACAACGTCGAAGAAGCGTTCACGCTGATTGAGTCAATTCGCCCAAATACCCCAGATCTTCGCTCTAGGGCTACCCTACTCGGAACTAGATGGCGGATTTATGAGCTGAGGGTCGATCTGGCGATGAAACTCGGAGGCGATGAAGGCTCGAGAGAAGGATTTCGCGCGGCAGAACAGGCGAGGGCGCGAACCCTGATCGATACGCTCCACCAACCGTTTGAAAGGGATCCTATTGGAAAAGCAGATCTAGCCCTAAGCGTGCGCGACATTCAGAATCAGCTACTGTCTGAAGAAACGGCCATCCTGCAATTCTTCTTCGGCTCGAAGCAAAGCTATTCTTGGCTGATTACGAATGAAGCTGTTAGATCTGCAATCTTGCCCCCTAAAGATCAGCTCAATGCCAAGGCCCAAGAGCTGATCGCTTCCGTAAAAGATGCCTATGCCTCTGGCAAAGCTGTAACAGATCCTTCCAAGCCGGCTTTAGAGCTGGCAGAGCTTCTCGAGCTAACAGATACTTTGTCCGAGATGGACGGGCTGAATCTCGTAGTGGTTCCCGATGGCAACTTGCACATGCTCCCGTTCTCCATGCTGCCTATTGGCCAGAGGGAGAAGGCAGAGTTCCTCATCGATCGATTTGTGGTCACCCATGCGCTTTCGGCGACTGCCCTGGCAACCCAGCGACGAGTTGCGGCGGGGTCTTCGGCCAATGGAAGGCTTGCAATCCTGGCGGATCCAGTGTTTCGCGCCGACGATGAGAGGCTCAAATCCAGAACCACGGGTCTGTGCAACGCCCCCTTGGACTTGCAACGACTTCCCCAGACGAACGAAGAAGCGGAGGCTATTGCCGCCTTGGCTAGACCCCATGGACAAGTATTCAAGGGATTCCAAGCTACCAAAGGGCTTCTCATGTCTGGCGAACTCTCCGAATACCAGTACCTTCATGTGGCAACCCACGGAGTCGTAGATCCTGAAGAACCCGATCGTGCCAGCCTCGTGATGGCCTGTTTTGACGAAGCAGGTCACTCATTGGATAGTCAAGTTACTCTTTATGATCTAGAAAAAGTCCGACTGAATGCAGACCTTGTCGTCTTGAGCGCTTGTCGCACTGCTCAGGGGGAGCATGTCTTCGGCGAAGGCCTAATGGGCTTGACCCGCGGCTTTATGAGCGCAGGGGTTCCGAGGGTGGTTTCCAGCTTTTGGACGGTTCAAGATTCGGTGACTCGAGAATTGATGCAGGACTTCTACGCCCGGATGCTTGTTGAGAAAAAGACACCAGCAGTCGCCCTTCACGAAGCGCAAATTGAACTGCGCAAGTACCGGCCAGAGCCTTACCATTGGGCAGCCTTCGTGCTTCACGGGGAATGGCAATGAGCCGTGACCTGCCAAGAGAGGCATGGGACGCTCTGCTCGGCGCCTTAAATCCGGACGACCTTCAAGAGGCCGCACAAGACTACCTGGACCTCCAAGATCGACTGGTTCGTTTCTTCGAATGGCGCAACGCGACCATGCCGGAAGAGTTGGCGTTCGAAACCCTCAGACGGGTCGCCATCAGATTTGCAAGCGGTGTCGAACTGACTACGACGGTCAAATCGTTCACCCTGGGATTTGCCCGCAGGATTCTGCAAGAGCATTGGCGGGGACCGGTGGAGACGGAACTCGACTTGAACGACCTCGACCGCCGTCGCGAGGGTGATCACCAAGATCAAGAAATCGAAGCCAAAGAGAGGCTCTCTCGCTGTCTCGACCTTTGCGCCAAGAGCGACCCCGACGCTTACGAGTTACTGCTCCGCTTTCACCAATTTGAAGGCCGCAACCGCATTGAGCAGCGGCAAAAGCTGGCCGAAGAGATGGGCAAAACGGTCAACGCTCTGAGAATCGAGGCCTGCAGAAGGCGCAAAGAATTCCGCGCTCGACTGAACCGGTGTCTAGATGGCGACAAATTTCCCACACCGCCAGGAGCGATTCCGTGAAACAAAAACGTGAAAACGGACATCCTAGGGTGAAGGACGCCCCCCAGTCCCCCAGGAGCGAAAGAATGACCGACAAAGACACCCTAAGAAAATTTCTTCTCGACGATCTCGACGAGCCCGGCCGGCAGGCCGTTGAAGATCTCATGTTCGATGACGACGAAGTCTTTCAACGACTTAGTGTTATCGACGACGAACTCATAGAAGCCTACGTCCGTGGCGAGCTTTCAACAGTCGACAGCCAGAGGCTTTTTCGGCGTTTGAATGCCAGTGACCGAGGACGACGAACCCTGGATTTCATGGTCCAAATCGCAGATCGGGCTCGACCTAAGACCCCCCCGGCCCATGACATCGAAAAACCCACTACAGATCCCGCAGTCCAAAGTCCCCGATCTTTCTTCGAGGAATTCGGCCACCTCTGGACCCACTTCACCCTGGCCCCACGCGCCGCCATGGCCATGTGCGGCTTATTCCTTGCCCTCACCGTGTTGCCCTGGTTTCAAATGGGCACCATGAACAGCAAGCTGCAGAGCTTGGACGCGGAGAATTTATCTCTGGCTTCTGAGATCGAGGCGCTGCAAGGGGCCGATGACGGCGCGGTTTTATCCCCAATCCAATCGACCTTCTCCCTAAGACCTTTGGTTAGAGCCGAGGGAGGCGAAGAGCCCAGGTTGGAAGTGGCAGCCGCGACCGAATTCCTCGAGCTATGGCTCGATCCAGGGGGGTTGGTGACCTATGCCGAGTTTCGAGTTCGACTGCGAGCCCAAAGTGAAGACCTATGGCAGGCTTCCGGCCTAACCTCAAGCCGGAGTGAGGCTCGAGGGCTGTTCATTCCGGTCAAGATCCCAACAACTGTTCTTTCCCCTGGGCGCTACGAGGTCATCCTAGACGGCCGGGCAGAGGACCGTTTCCGCGAGGTCGCGCGCTACCCGATCGGCTTCGAGCGCAAATGACCCTAAAAAAAGACGAGAAAGAACAGCTAGGCCAGTTGAAACACTCAGGCGCTACCAACCATCTATTATTGATACCGAGATGTTCGGACGCTTCTTCTTATTCAACCTCAATGGAGGTATGTGATGATCGAGAAATTGGAAGCCTTGCACAATAATCCCGAAAAGGACGGAGTTCCCCAACCGGGTGAGCGCGACGAAGGGAAAGGGCAAGGCGACAACCCTTCCGAAACCGACGGCTCGCCCGCCTAAGCCTCACCGATCAGGATCCGTTAGACTCAGCCCATGAACGAACGGATCCTGATCGTCGACGATTCCGACGGAACTCGAGACTCCCTCGGTGCGATCTTGGCCGACGACGGCCATCCTTGCCATGGCGTCGCCAGCGGCGCCGAAGCCCTGGCAGAGCTGCGCAGCCAATCTTACGATCTCGTTTTCCTCGACTTAGTCCTGCCCGACACCGACGGCCTCGAACTCTTGAAGGAAATCCACAGCCTAGATTCCGAGCTTCCCGTCATCGTCATCTCAGGTCGAGGCAATATCGATCTCGCCGTCCGTGCGACCCGCCTCGGCGCCTACGACTTCTTAGAAAAACCGCTCTCCCTCGAACGGGTCACCCTGACCGCGAAACACGCGCTCGATCGAGTCCGGCTGAATCGCAAGCTCGAACAACTTTCCGACCGACTCGACGACTCCACCGAATTGGTGGGCGAAAGCCCGGCCATGCGTCGCCTCAAATCCGAGCTGGCCCGCGCCGCGGATTCCGACGGCCGAATTCTGCTTCTCGGGGAAAACGGCACCGGCAAGGAGCTCGCCGCCCACTATGCCCACCGCCTGTCCGCTCGCGCCGATGCCCCTTTCGTCGAGGTCAACTGCGCGGCCATCCCGGAAGAGCTGATCGAATCCGAGCTCTTCGGACACATGAAAGGCTCATTTACCGGCGCATCCGCGGATCGCGCCGGCCGATTTGAGCAGGCGGACGGCGGCACCCTCTTTCTCGACGAAATCGCCGACATGTCGGTCAAGACCCAGGCCAAAGTTCTACGGGCTCTTCAAGAACAACGATTTGAGCGCGTGGGTGGAAGCTCTCCCATTCAAGTAGACGTGCGGATAATCGCCGCTACCAATAAAGACCTGGAATCTGAAATTCGCGACGGTAACTTCCGCGAGGACCTCTACTTTAGGTTGGCGGTGCTGCCGATCCAGATCCCGCCGCTGAGGGATCGGCGCGAGGATGTGCCGACCTTGGCTGAGCACTTTTTAGGCCTCTTCGCCCGACGCCAAGGGCGACGTCCCAAGAGCTTGACCTCCGAGGTCAAAGACCGGCTCATCGCCTATCCGTGGCCGGGAAACGTCCGTGAACTCAAGAATCTCGTAGAACGGCTGATGATCATGGTCCCGGGAGAAGAAATCGGCATCCGAGACCTTCCCTCGCAAATGGGCCAAAGTGCCATCGACCCCCTACGAAGCCTGTTGGAGCAGCCCCATCTCAGCTTGCGCGAAGCCCGCGGGGCCTTCGAAAAAGAGCTGATCGAGCACCGTCTCGCCCATTTGAGCGGAAACGTCTCCAAGACGGCTCAGAGCCTCGAATTGGAACGTAGCCACCTTTATCGAAAAATCAAGGCCTACGACATCGAGGTTCAGCGGGGTCAGCGCGTATAATCCCGCTCATCATGAGCACACCACTACAAACCGTACAAAATCACCTCAAAGAGGCCATGAAGGCCAAAGATAAAGAGCGCCTCGGCACTCTGAGGATGTTGCTGACCGCGGTCAAGAACGATCAAATCGAGCAAGGCAACGAGCTCGATGAGGACGGTTTCTTGGCAGTAGTCCGACGCTTGGTCAAGCAGCGCAAGGATTCGGCGACCCAATATCGAAACGCTGGGCGCGACGAGCTGGCGGACAAGGAAGAGCGAGAAATCGTGATTCTCGAAGCCTACCTACCCGCCCAAGTCGACGAAGCCGACTTGCACGCCGCCATCGCCGAGCTGATCAAAGCGGAAGGCCTTGAAGGCCCCAAGGGCATCGGACCGGTGATGAAAGCGATGATGCAGAAATTCGGCGCCACCGCCGACGGAGGGACGATCAACAAGATCGCCCGTGAGCTGCTCGGCTGACCTATCCCCGTGACCACCATTAAACACCGCGTGGTGATCGGCACTGCGGGGCACATCGACCACGGCAAGACCCGATTGTTGGAGGCCTTGACCGGGGTCGATTGTGACCGCTGGGCCGAGGAGAAAAACCGCGGCATTACCATCGACCTAGGCTTCACCCACCTTCAGGAAAACGACCTGCAGGTGGGCTTCGTCGATGTGCCGGGGCATGAGAAATTCCTCCACAACGCCCTCGCCGGCTTGGGGGGTATCCGCCTGGTTCTGCTGGTCATCGCAGCGGACGAGGGGGTCAAACCCCAGACCCGAGAGCACCTAGAAATCTGCTCACTGCTCCAGATTCCCAACGCCTTAGTGGTTCTGACCAAAAAAGATCTGGTCGATTCCGAAACCTTGGAGCTGGCAGCCCTCGAAGTCGAAGAGCTTCTCGAGCCCACGCCTTTCGCCGGCAGCCCGGTGCTTGCCGTTTCCAGTCTGACCGGAGACGGAATTGAGGACCTACGAGCCGCGATTTTAGCGAAAGCCCGGGAAATTGCCGTTGAGATCGAGCCCGGGGCACCGTTCCGCCTGCCGATCGACCGAGCATTTCAGCTCAAAGGCTTAGGCGCGATCGTCACCGGAACCTTGGTGTCCGGCCGGGTCGAAGCGGGGCAGGCGGTTTCCGTATTGCCCAGGGGAGCTCAGGCTAGGGTTCGGAGCGTGCAAGTCCATGGCGAAGAGCGTCCCAGGGCCGAGGCCGGCGAACGGACCGCCCTGCAGCTCGCAGGGGTCGATTTGGCCGAGCTGCAGCGGGGAGAAGAGCTGGCAACGCCGGATCTCTTCGCGGCTTCTCATCGGTTATTGATCCGCCTGAGCCTCTTGGACAACGCTCCCGCTACCCTCAAGGCTTGGACCCCAATCCGCTTCCACCTTTACGCCACAGAAACCCTGGGCCGGTTGCGTCCCTTGGACGGGCCGATCGAACCCGGCGCCCAAGGCGTGGCCGAAGTTCGGCTCGAAGCTCCGATCGTGGCTGCGAGGGGAGATCGATTTATCGTCCGTCGACCTTCTCCCCAAACCACCCTCGGCGGCGGCTCGGTGTTGGATCCTCAGTGGCATCGACGCCGGGGCAAGGATCTCGCAGAAGCAGTGACGGCGATTGCCCAAACCGAAGCTCCATTGGTGCTTTGGGTCGCGGAAGCCGGCGAGCGAGGTCGCGCCGCAGACGAGCTGGCATCTCGACTCGGCTCCAAAGCCGATTTCGTAGCCAAAGACCTCGACGCCCTGTCCAGCGAAGGCGGATTGCTCAAAGTCGCGGCGGGTCGGGCCCCAAGGTATGTGGATCCCAAGGTCTTTCAACGGGTGCGAGAAAAAGGCAAGCTGATCCTACGCAGTTACTTCCGAGAAAATCGTCTGTCGCCGGGCATGCCCAAAGCAGAATTTCTCGGCCAACTCCTGCCGGCTCGGGCCCAGGATCTAGCACAGGTTTATCTCCGCTTCCTGACCGACCAAAAGATTCTGGTGGTCCAAGGAGACTTGGTGAACCAGCCGGGTCGCCAGGCGGCAGCCTCTCTCACCGGGGAGGAGAATCAACTGACCCGCGATCTGCTGGAACTGATCGAAGGCGAGGCCTTGACTCCCCCGTCGCCGAAGGAACTGGCCTTGCGGTTGAACGCGAAGCCTCAGATTCTCGAAGGTGTGCAGCAATTCTTGATCCAAAAGAAGAAGCTGGTCCGTCTGTCCTCGGGGCTGATCGTGTCCACGAAGGCCGTGGAGCAGCTGCGGCAAGACCTCGTCGACAGCGAATGGCAACGGTTCACGGTGCCCGAGTTCAAGGACAAATTCGAACTCTCACGCAAGTGGGCAATCCCTCTCTTGGAGCACTTGGACTCGATCGGCGCCACCCGGCGGGTTGAGAACGAGCGGCAAATCGTCCGACGCACTTAATTCGACGTTCCACCCTCGATTGAAGGATTCGATATGACCAAAATCGCCGCCATCCTCGGCGCGTCCGCAGACCGCAAGAAGTTCGGCAACAAAAGCCTGAGAGCCCACGTCCAGGCCGGCTGGACCGTCTACCCAATCCACCCCAAGGCCGACGAGGTGGAAGGCCTCAAGGTCTACCGGACCTTGGCGGACCTGCCGCAAAAACCGAGTCGCATCAGTGTTTACCTACCGCCTGCGGTGACCCTATCTCTGCTCGGTGAAATTCAAGAGACCGCCGCCGATGAGGTTTGGTTCAACCCGGGGGCCGCGGACGCCGATGTGCTGGCCGAAGCCCGCAACCTCGGTATTCCAGCCATCGACGGTTGCTCCATCGTCGATTTAGGGCTCTCGCCGTCTCAATTTCCCGGCTGACCAAACCCCGCTTCAAGCCTCGATCAACCGGCGGCCGCCGCGTCAGAATCCGATTCGTTGAGTTCTTCTCCCGGGTTGACGAAGCGGTTCTTTTCCCATTCGTATTGACGGTCGTGGAGTTCTTTGTATCGCCCCTCGAGCGCCAAGAGTTCGTCGTGAGTCCCGCGCTCGACGATCTCCCCTTCTTCCATAACCAAAATCTGGTCCGCGGAACGAATCGTCGACAGCCGGTGAGCAATAACAAAACTGGTTCGCCCTTTCCTGAGCCGGCTCAAACCATCTTGGATCTTGGCCTCGCTTTCGCTGTCGAGGGAAGACGTGGCTTCGTCCAAGATCAGCACTCGTGGGTTGGCGAGAATGGCTCGAGCGATGGCGATCCGCTGCCGTTGACCGCCGGACACCTTAACCCCCCGCTCGCCGACGATAGTGTCGTAGCCATCGGGAAAATCACCCACGAAATCCTTCACATGGGCAATCGCGCCGGCCTCTTCCACGGCGCTGCGCGCCGCATAGGGGTTGCCGTAGGCGATGTTCTCCGCCACCGTGCCGTCGAATAGGAAATTGTCCTGCAGCACAATGCCCAAACAGCTTCGATAGTCGTGGAGACGAATCTCGGCGAGATCCTTGCCGTCGATCAGAATCCGCCCTTCCTTCGGTTGATGGAAAGCCATCACCAAGCCGATGGTGGTGCTCTTTCCCGAACCCGAGGAGCCCACCAACGCGGTGGTAGTGCCGGCCTTGGCGGTGAACGAAATGCCCTTCAACACCGGTTGTCCCTCGTTGTACTCGAAGGTGACGTCATCGAAAACGATGTCCCCTCGGATCTCACCCAGTGGCTCCAGCTCTTGATCCCGATCGCTTTCGGTCGCCATCTTGCGGAGCTCGTGAATACGGTCCAAACCCGCGAAAGCTTCCGTGATTTGGGTGCCGATGTTGGAGATCTGAACCATCGGCATGGCCACCATGCCGGTGAAGAAGATATAACTCACCAAATCACCGAGGGTCATGGTGCCGTCGAGAATCGCGTTACCGCCCATCCACATCATCACCACGCCGATCAGGCCGAAAAGCAGCGACGCGCCCGCCGAAACCGCGGAACTCGCCGTGATCGTTTTGGCGACGTTACGGAAAAGTGAGTGGGCGCCCTTCGCGAAAGTCAGGTCCTCACGCCTTTCAGCGGTATAGGCCTTCACCACCCTCACACCACCGAGGCTCTCGCCCAACCGACCGGTCACTTGGGCGTTGAGTTCTCCCCGTTCGCGGAAAATCGGCCGGAGCTTGCGAAAGGCTGCTGCCATCATGCCGCCAAAGACCAACAGCAAGGCCAGGGTTAGGGTGGTCATTTTCCAGTTGAGGTAGAAGAGCACCGTCAAAGAAATGCTGGCGGTAATCAAACCGCCGACCAATTGAACCAATCCCGTACCCACCAGATTTCGGATGCCTTCGGCGTCGGTCATGATGCGCGAAATCAACACACCGCTTTTGGTGGAATCAAAATAGTCCACCGGCAATCGAAGCACGTGTTGCTGCACACTCTTACGCATTTCAGCGATCGCACGCTGAGCCGCCACCGAGAGCAGCTGGGCCAACGAGAAATTGGCCGTCGCCTGGATCAGCGACGCCACGCCCGCGGCAATCGCCAACGGTAGAAGCAGCTCTGCGCGTTGTTTACCGATGACCTCGTCGATCAAGAACTTGGAGCTGGCGGGCACCACCAAGCCCGCGACGCGGGTAATGGCAATCAACCCCAAACCGACCAGCAGCCGCCAACGACGCTGCCAAATCAGCGCCCGGGCTTCCTGCCAAGCGCTGCTGTAATTGGGCTTCTGCTTCTTCTCGGAGCGCGGGCTTTCTTCGGATTCTTTTTCGGCCAAACCAACCTCCACCCGGCATTCCCTGGGCGACTATTCGAAATCAAAAAATCTGTGGGTGTGCCATCCCGACGGGGGACTAGAAAACGGAATCACCAGGCTCGAAGTCGGCTTGGGAACCGCTGACACAGCTACCTGTCGATGGTAATCTAGGCCCCGTCGGACGGATCTCGGCACACGGAGAGGTCCATTTACCGCACAACAAAGATCATCGGCCAAACATTCCGGATAAATCCCATATGCACGTTTTGACTCTGGTGGCAGAGGGCCTCACCAGCTCGCCTCTTCCTACTCGGATAACTAGATGGTTAAAAGACCAAAATGCATTCGATGTCGCCATGGCCCCCCTCGACCCGAAGCGGGCGGTCGACATCACCTTCGGGCATGAGCAGATCGGGCAAGTCGAGCAGCTGGGCGCGGAAATCCGCCGGCTTTGCGCCTCACATCCCGTGGACCTGGCATTGCAAGCCTGCGACGGCCGGCGCAAAAAACTGCTGGTCGCCGACATGGAATCCACGGTCATCCGCAACGAGATGCTCGACGAGCTGGCGGAATTCGTCGGTGTTCGTGAGCGCGTCGCGGCCATTACGGAAAGGGCCATGAACGGCGAACTCGACTTCGAGGCTGCTTTGGAAGAACGGGTTTCGCTGCTGGACGGCCTCGACACCGACGTCCTACGGTCCTGCTTAGGCCGAATCCAGATCGATCCCGGAGCAGCCACGCTGATCACCACGCTCAAGGCCCACGGCACCTACACGGCTTTGGTCTCGGGCGGTTTCACATTTTTTGCCGATCACATTCGCGAGTTGCTCGGATTCGATGAATCCAGAGCCAACCGGCTGCTCACCGCCGACGGTAAGCTGACGGGAAAGGTCGGTAGACCGATCCTCGATCGTGAGGCCAAGGTCCAGGCTTTGGATCAGCTCTGTGGACGCTTAAACCTCGAAGCTTTCGATGCGGTGACCGTGGGCGACGGCGCCAACGACCTTTCCATGTTGAAGAAATCCGGCCTCGGCGTGGCCTACCATGGCAAGAAACACGTCGCAGAAGCGGCGGACTTCCGGATCGACCACGGCGATCTTTCTACCCTTCTCTTCTTTCAGGGTTATGCCTCCTCCGAGTGGCGGACCTGATTGAGCTGCGAAGCCCCCCAAGGAAAATACTTCGAAATCCCAAAATATGAAGACCCCCAAATATTATGAAGACCCCAAAGTACAGGGAGAGCTTATGAAGCTGTTCTTTGATTCGAGCCGATACCCCAAAACGACTTTCCCACTGACTTTCCTAGGGTGGGCGATGATCCTCTTGCTCGCCGGTTTGGCCGGCGGCGCCGGCGCCGAGTCACGGGGACTGACCGCCCACGACCTAGTGACCATGAACCGTCTGTCGGACCCGCAGGTCAGCCCGGACGGAGAGTGGATTGTTTACGTGCTGCGCGAGACCGATTTGGAAGCGGATAAGGGCAGAACGGATCTCTGGCTGATCCCTTCCGACGGCCGGGCTGAAGCCCGCCGATTGACGGATTTCGAAGGCGGTGACAGCCATCCCCGATGGGCTCCGGACGGCAAATCCCTTTTCTACCTGACCAGCCAATCGGACAGCAGCCAGGTTTGGCGATTGGACCCCGCAAAAGGCTCCAAAGAACCCGAGCAGGTCACCGACCTACCCCTCGACGTCTCCGGTTTCACCCTCTCGCCGGACGGCACCCGGCTGGCGGTGGCGCTGGAAGTTTTCGTCGACTGCCCGACTCTGGATTGCACCGTGGATCGACTCGAGGCGAAGTCCGAGGCCAAGTCCTCGGCCATGGCCTACGACCAGCTATTTGTTCGGCATTGGGACACTTGGAAAGACGGGCGACGAAACCATCTATTCGTGGTGCCCGTGGCCGGCGGCGAAGCCAAGGACATCACCCGTGGATTGGACGGCGACGCACCGCCCAAGCCCTTCAGCGGCATGGAGGAAGTGACCTTTACGCCAGACGGTCAAAGTGTCGTTTTCTCGGTCCGCGTGCAGGGCAGCTCCGAGCCTTGGTCGACAAATTTTGACCTCTACAGCGCCCCCATCGACGGCTCGTCGGCCCCCAAGCAGGTGACGTCCAACCCCGCCTGGGACTCTCACCCTACTTTTTCCCCGGACGGCAAGACCCTGGCCTATCTGGCGATGAAACGACCAGGATTCGAGGCCGACCGTTTCCGTTTGGTCTTGCGGCAGTGGCCCACGGCCGAGGAACGAGTCCTGACCGAGAAATGGGATCGCTCGGTGGGTAGCTTCTTTTTCTCGCCGGACGGCAACACCATCTACGCCACCGCCGGCGACACGGGCAACGTGCGCCTTTTCTCGATCGATGTTCAATCCGGAGAGGTCCAGGAGATCTGGGGCCAGGGACATGTTCGCTCACCGGCTCTGATCCCCCAAGAAGATCGCTTCGTGCTCGGTCTCGACGACCTCACCCGCCCGGTTGACCTTTATACCTTGCCGGTCAGCGGCGAAGGCGAGCCGAAGCGCCTCACCAATGTCAACGCCGAACGCCTCTCCGAGCTCGACATGGGCGCCTACGAGCAATTCTCCTTCCCGGGCTGGAACAACGAAACCGTCTACGGTTACGTCGTCAAACCCGCCAACTTCGAAGAAAGTAAGTCCTATCCGGTTGCCTTTCTCATCCACGGCGGACCCCAAGGGTCGTTCGACAACGACTTCCACTACCGTTGGAATCCTCAGACCTACGCGGGTGCGGGTTATGCGTCGGTCTTCATCGACTTCCACGGCTCGACCGGTTACGGCCAAGGTTTCACGGATTCGATCACCGGCGATTGGGGCGGCAAACCCTTAGAGGATCTACAAAAGGGCTGGCAAGCTGCCCTGGAGCGTTATGACTTTCTCGACGGCGATCGAGCCTGCGCCCTGGGGGCTTCTTACGGCGGTTATATGATCAATTGGATCGCCGGCAAATGGCCGGACGGTTTCGATTGTTTGGTCAACCATGACGGGCTCTTTAATCTCGAAAGCATGTACTATTCCACCGAGGAGCTTTGGTTTCCCGAGTGGGAAATGGGCGGAACCCCATGGCAGACCCCGGAAGGATTCAACCGCCACAACCCCATGCGCTTCGTCCAGGCTTGGAAAACCCCGATGCTCGTGATCCACGGTGCGAAGGATTTCCGAGTGGTAGAAACCGAAGGCCTCGGAACCTTTACCGCCCTCCAAAGGCGAGGCATCCCGAGCCGCTTTCTCTACTTCCCCGACGAAAATCACTGGGTGCTGAAACCCAACAACTCGATCCGCTGGCACCAAGAAGTCATCGACTGGCTCGATCGTTGGACGGCTCCCGAGCCATAGCAGCCATCAAGACAACCTAGAAGCAAACACAGAGTCAGATCTAGAACTCACCTAGAGACAATCTAGATATAGGACACCCACTAGATATATAGGACACCCAGGAGGTTCCCCATGGCACAACTCGCCAGTCAGAAAATCGTCGACGCTTTCAATCGCCAGATCGGCAACGAGCTGGCAGCTTCGAATCAATACGTCGCCATCGCTTGCCACTTCAGCGAAGAAAATTTAGACGCGCTATCGCAATTCTTCTTTCGCCAAGCCGAAGAAGAGCGCGAGCACGCGATGAAATTCGTTCACTTTATTTTGGATGCCGGCGGCCACGTGGAGCTGCCCCAAATCGCCGAACCGAAGAATAAATTCGAGACCGCGGAAGAGGCGGTCCAAGCTTCCCTGGATTGGGAGCAAGAGGTGACCCAGCAGATCTACGGACTGGTGGAATTGTGCCAAGAAGAGCGAAACCACATCGCCTTGCGGTTCCTCGATTGGTTCGTGACCGAGCAGCTCGAGGAAGTGTCGCTCATGGACAGCTTGCTGGGCATCGTCAAACGCGCCGGCGAGGACAATCTCCTCTACGTGGAGGATTACCTCAGTCGCCACGGCGTCGAGGGTGGCGCGTCGGTCGAGGAAGGCTGACCTTCCACCCAACGACGGGCCCCCATGAACGAGAAAACGCCGCCTTTTGGGCGGCGTTTTCTCGTCTCGATTCCTCAGGAAAGATCACACTCACTCAGAAGAAGGTTGAATACCCGACATGAAAGCACGGTGGGTCGAACGAGGACGGTCGAGTATGTCTGAGCGCCGCGAGTTGCGCAGACCGCCCGCAGTCGAGCCCGGCGCGCGGTGTGTCGGGTAACTGGGTTTAGGACTAAATATCCTATCTCCACCAAGGACGGGTCCTGGGAAAGCGGCGCTCACAGCGATTGCCGTCCTTGACACGATGGGTGATCGTATCCACAGCGATGTCCGACCCTGGCCTATCCGTGGGATGGATGCCGATTCTCTCCACGATAACCTTGGACCCATAACGCTGGCCGCGTTCCCACCGGTCGCGGTGAGGGTTGGCAGCAGGAGCGCTGCGACCTAAACCCAAGTCCCGACGGTCCAGGGCGGCCACGGCCTCCAACGACTCGCGTCCCCGAGGACCTTCGACGATAAAATCGTAACCACGAGCCGGCAGTCGGTAGGTGCGGCCACCCTCGACAAAGTTGTCGTGATCGTAGCGATTGGGAAAGAGCCTTTGGGTCCGACCCAGGGTATCCGTGTTGTAGATCGCCACATAGGCATCCACGTTGGTCCGGAAGAAAACCTCGATCGGTTCACCGACGCAATATCGAGCATTTTCACCCTTGTGGGTCCAGATTTCGATATCCACCGCACGGTCGTGAGGATATTGCGGCTCGACCCGGATCTTTTCGGTTTGGGGATAGACTTCCACCTTCTCAATGCCGATTCGTTTGCCCCCATCGCGGTCGGGCTCCGAGGCCGAAGCCGCGCTCGGCGAGACCAAGGCAAGAACCAAGGCCGCGGTGAAAAAATAACCGGCAGCTAGGGTGCGCCGGGAGGGTTGATGAAGAGTGTAAAGATGAGCGTTCATGATGGGTCCTCCGTTTCGGCTGCCGGCTTGGGCCGGAGCTTGTGAGTCGAAGCTCCACTTCGACTTTGGGTGGAACGTCGTGGTTCGCAATCTCGAACTTCCGACGCACGCCCTTTACTAAAGCAAGAGCTATACCAACTCCCCAGAAGCCCTTTAAACACCGGCCTTTTCGTCACAGAATCCATGATTCTCACCCCGGATCGACCGTCAACCACCCCAAAGCGTCCTCCACAGGGGACAATTCCGAGATCCAAATGAGGACTTGCCCTTGAAAGGCCAATCGCCCAGCTCGACATCGAACCCCAATGAAACCCACGCGGTTCAATCGCCTCTCCAGGGAGTGCGTGTGCTCGACATGACCGAAGCCCTCGCCGGACCCTATTGCGGCATGATGCTGGGGGATCTCGGCGCGGACGTGATCAAAATCGAACGTCGGGGAACCGGCGACCAATCGCGCCGCTGGGGGCCGCCCTTTCTCGGAGGTGAAAGCGCCTATTACCTGTCGATCAACCGCAACAAACGCAGCTTTGAGATCGACCTCGACCAAGAGCAGGACCAGCAAACCCTGCATCGGCTGGTCGATACCGCAGACATCTTCCTGACCAACATTCCGCGTATGGGTTCCTTGCGCAAGCGCCGGGTCGATCCCGAGACCCTGATGACCCGGCGACCCGAGCTGATCTATTGCGCCATCAGCGGTTACGGACATACGGGTCCCAAGGCCGAGCGCCCGGGTTACGACGTCATCGCCCAGGGCGAGGCGGGTTTGATGGCCTTGACCGGAGAGCCCGACGGCTCACCCATGCGCTTCCCCACCCCGATGGCCGACATCTCGGCCGGAATCTACTCACTGATCGGCATCCTCTCGGCCCTCTACCAGCGGGACCGCCGGGGCAGAGCCGGGACGGGCAGAGCCGGGACGGGCGGAGCCGGGACGGGCGGAACCGGGATGGGCCAGTTCTTGGACGTCTCCTTGGTGGACTCTCAAGTCACCTGGTTGGCGAATGTCGGTGGCAGCTTCTTGGCCACCGGGGATCCGCCCAAGCGGCTGGGCAACGCCCATCCTTCGATCACTCCCTATCAACCGGTTCGAGCCCGTGATCGCACTTTCCTTATCGCGGTCGGCACGGAGCGCCTGTGGCAAAAATTCTGCGGTGTTTTCGACTGGCAGCAATCGGTGATGATCGACCCAAGGTTCCAGACCAATACCCAGCGCAACGCCCATCGCCAGGAGCTGATGGAGCTGATCCACCATCAACTGGCGAAACAGGATGCTGCCCAGTGGATTGAGGCCCTCCTCAAAGCGGGAGTCCCAGCCGGCCCGATAAATCTTCCCGAAGAGACACTGACCGACGAGCATCTCATCGCCCGAGGTATGGTCGTCGAACTGGAGCACCCGGCTCTCGGTTGCATCCGCTCCATCGGATTCCCGGTCCGGATGTCCGCCGGCGGCCCCACCTATCGACGGCATCCCCCAACCCTGGGCGAGCACAATGGAGAGATCCTGGCGGAGCTGGGCGACGATTAGCTCGGGCCCATACAGAAATGGTATCTCGGTGGGTCGGCGCGGCGCCCTGCGGCCTGGGCGGCCCCCACGTGCTCCGAACTCGCGCCACCGCTTTTGCATCCTCGCAAATTGCTGATGTGTAAGCGCTTAAGCCGATTTATATGTTATATCGCTCAGACACGCTCGCTTCCGTGCTCGGAGCGCCGCGCTTCCAGATCATCGAAAGGTCAAAACTGGATGGGCCCTAGCTATTCGTCGGACAGATAACCCAGCGACTTCAAGCGCTGGATTTCTTCCTGGGTCAAGTCCTCACCGCTGGACTTAAATGACGCCCGTCTATTCCGTGCCTCTAACCGTGGCTTCAAGGATTCGGTCCAGCGTCGTAGGAGATCGTGGAGCCTTTCGCGGTCTAAGGGGTGGCTCTCCGCAAGGTTGTTCAGCTCCTTCGGGTCTTCTTCGAGGTGAAAGAGGCGGATCGGGCTTTGGGGCCTAAAGACGCCTTTCCAACCTTCGGACAGCACCACCCGCTCCACCGTTCCGGCGAAGATGGGAGTCGCCCGCCGTTTGATCCGCAAATCCACCCCGGGAAGCCCGTCGGCCTCAAAGCCCGCTGCCGACAGCAGGGTCGGCGCCAAGTCGATCGAACTGGTGGGCAGGTTACGGCGCTCGCCCGCCGACTCCCCTGCCGGCCACTTGATCACCAACGGCACCCTCAAGACCTCTTCCCATGTTCCCCCGTGCATCACCCTGCCGGCCGCTTCGAAAGCCTCGCCGTGGTCGCTGGTGAGCACGATCATCATGCGATCCCACATACCCAACGCCTTGAGACGGGCGAAGAGCTTGCCCAACTGAAGATCCGTATATCCGATACCCTGGCGATAAAGCTCGTCCAGTACCTCGAGTTCACCTTCGAGGGGTTCCATCTCTCCGGTTTCCAGCTTCTGCAGCAACCCTGACGAGCACAGCCCCTCGCGACAGCCAAAACTCTCGAAGCCGTACCGTTCCTGGACATCGAATTTGGTGATGCCCGGAGCCTCATAGGGCAATTGGCTGAAATCGGAGTGGGGTTCGAAATTGTGGAAGAAGAAAAAGAACGGTTGATCGCGATGATCTACCATCCAATTCGACACCTCTCGGACCATCTTTCCAACTCCGTAGGGCCGCACACCATAGTCGTCGAAACCCCGGTCAAAACCGAATTTTGGATCCAACCAAACGCAATCGTAGACCCTGGCGGCGGTCAGTAGACCTCCAGCTCTCATCCGTTCAGCCAGGGTAGTGACTCCCGGATGAATCATGTCCCTAGGATTCTGAACCCCATGCAGGGGTGGGTACTGACCGGTCAGCAGGGTGGCGTGGGAAGGCTGGGTCCAAGTAGCCGCTGAATAATGGGGGCTCCAAGTCTGCGACTCCGCCACCAGGGCGTCGAGATTTGGGGTCTCTGCTACTCCCCCGAGGGCTGCAATTCCGTCTTCGCGCAGGGTGTCCACCGATATGAAAAGGATTTGCACGGGACGTTCACCCGACCGCACGTGCTGCTTGGCTCGCTCGGAACGGGCCGAGCTTTCGGCCGACACCGACTGGCTCTTCCATCCGTCAATCGCCACCTCTTGAAGGTTGACCGAAGAAGACGACGAAGGTGGTACTGCGATCCGAAGATACGAACCCTGAGCAGGCAAGGAGATTTCCTGACGGGCAGAACGAAGGGCCGGGATCTCTAAAATCTGGTGATCGATCGGCGGCCCTTGCGCGTCCTCCGACCAGCTGATTTCCACCGAGGAGGTCTGATGGTGGGCTGCTGAGCAGGCCTCGATCACCAATTTGAACTCCCGGGAGCCGCCAAAACCGACCTGGCCTAAATCTGCCAGCACGCTTCGACCGGGATTCAACTCGATTCCCTTGCGCGTGGCGTCCAAACAATAGGTGGTCGGAAGCTCCTCCGGCTCTGAGGGTCCGCCGACCCAAGCTTGGTCCACGAGCAGATCGAAAAAATAGGGCTCGACGTCCGACGAGGTCCCACGATCACAAGCGGCAGTCGCCAACAGGGCCCAAACCGGCAGGAGCCACAGGAGCACGGCCCTAGGCCGAAAGTATCGTCTTCCCATGGTGAGATCATATCCTTTCGGCATGGGGTTCCTCGCCTTCCCACGCCCGAAATCCATCTTGCTTCAAGGCTTCAAAGATCCGTGATATTCTCTGAAGGTCTTATTGAGACAATGTCTCATCACTGACCTCAAGGCCCCTCGGAGGAGCCATGGCCGATTTCAATTCCCGCGTGCCCCAGTCTGAAAAAGCTAAAGCCGAAAAACCTGCCGCAATCGCCCTCACCTCGATGCGCGTCGGCGACCGCGGCACCCTAGCCGAGGTCGATCTGCTCGACGACGAAGTGCAGATCCTCAACGCTCTCGGCCTGGGGCCGAGCACTGAGCTGAAGCTGTGCAAGGCCGGAAATCCCTGGATCCTTCAGGCACGGGGAACTCGAATTGGATTGGCCGACGACGTGGCCCGGCGTTTGAGGGTCACCCCAACCCAATGACCGCACCAGCTACTTCGCCATTTCGAGGCGCCACCCGAGAACCGTCGCGGGTCGCGCTGCTGGGAAACCCGAACACGGGCAAAACGACCCTTTTCAATCGGCTGTGTGGCCTGCGAGCAAAAACAGCCAATTTTCCCGGAACCACCACCGACGCCAGGATCGGCCGTTGCTCTCTCGAAACGGATCCCAAGGCCAAAGGCTCTGTGTTGGAGGTCATCGACCTACCGGGAACCTACCGCCTTCACTTGGAGCTGCCTGAAGCACGGGTCTGCCGCCAAGCGTTGATCGGCGAAGGCTTGTATCAGCGGCCCGATGCGGCGGTGATCGTGGTCGACGCCACCAACCTGAGCCGCAACCTTTGCCTGGCTGGCGAACTCCTGACCCTCGGTCTACCCACTGTGGTCGCCCTGAATATGGTCGATCTGGCACAACGACGGGGACTGACTCTCGATACCGAATCCCTATCGCAACAGCTCGGTTGCCCCGTGGTGCCCGTGATTGCGCGAAAGGGACAGGGCATCGACAACTTGAAATCTGCCCTTTCTCAGGCATTGGATTCCGGCCCACCAAACCCAGTTGTACCGGCACCTCCCTTAGGCTCTGGGGGTCTCGAACAGTGGGTCGACCGAATTCTCGAAGCGAGTGTGGGAGGTGCCCATGCCACCGGCAGCGAGAGCGACACCCTCACCGAGCGGCTGGATAGCGCATTCACCCATTCCGTCTTAGGCGTGTTGCTTTTCCTGCTGGTGATGGGTGGTTTGTTTTGGGCCGTTTTTGCCTTCGCCTCGGTGCCCATGGACCTCATCGAGCTGACCTTCGAGCATCTGGGAGGGGCAGCGTCAGCGCTCCTGCCCGACGGCGCGATCAAAGATCTTATGATCGACGGCGTCATCGGCGGGGTGGCCGGAACGGTCGTCTTCCTGCCCCAGATTTGCCTGCTTTTCTTTCTCATCAGCTTGCTGGAAGACACGGGTTATCTCGCCCGGGCGGCCTTCGTCATGGATCGGATCCTTTGCCGCTTCGGCCTACCCGGGCACGCCTTCGTACCGCTGCTCTCCAGTCACGCCTGCGCCTTGCCCGGCATCATCTCCAGCCGTCTGATCCCCGACCGCAAAGATCGACTGGCTACCATCCTGGTCGCCCCTTTCATGAGCTGCTCGGCTCGCTTGCCGGTTTACGTCTTGCTTACCGGCATGCTCTTTCGCGATCGTCCTGTTTTGGCCGGAGCGGCCTTCGCCGGATGTTATTTGCTCGGCGCCGGCGCCGCCCTCGGCTCGGCATTCGTCTTTCGCAAGACCTGGCTCAAAGGACGCTCCCGCCCGATGGTCTTGGAGCTGCCGAGCTATAAGCTCCCTTCCATTCAAACCGCCCTCCTGGCCGCTTTTCACCAGGCCATGGCTTTTCTCCGCAACGCCGGCACGGTGATCGTTTCGATTTGCATCGTCATGTGGTGGTTGTCCGCCTATCCCAAAGTCGACCCACCGGCGGAAGCGCTGGAGCTGCGCCGGCAGGCGGCGGCCTTAGCCGTCGGCAGCCACCAAGCCGATGAGCTTCTCCTAGAAGCGCAAAAGCTCGAAAGCAAGAACGCGCAAGCCCAGAGCTTCGCTGGACACCTGGGGCGCGCCGCACAACCCGCTTTTGCACCGTTGGGTTATGACTGGCAACTCACCGTGGGCGTCCTGACCAGCTTTTTGGCCCGTGAGGTCTTCGTGTCTACCCTGGCGGTGCTCCTGACCGGTGATTCGGTCGATGAGGCGAACCCCGGGGTCATTGCCCAGGTCCGATCCGCCACTCGAGACGATGGCTCTCCCCTTTTCACCACCGCCACTTCCGCCAGCCTGCTGATTTTCTTCGTTTTGGCGATGCAATGCCTTCCAACCCTAGCTGTCACCCGAAAAGAAGCCGGTGGGCGTCGCTGGGCCGTCCTTCAATGGGCTTATATGTCGGGTTTGGCCTGGGTTTGTGCCTTTGCCACCTTCCACGGTCTCCAAGCTTTAGGAATTTCTTGATGCCTCTTGAAGACTGGCAATTCTGGCTGGTGACCGGTGTGGCCCTGTGGCGCCTCACGGCGTTGGCCAAGGAATTCTTACCTCGCTCACAAAACCCTGATAAATCACCAGGTTCCCCCTGCGCCGGATGCGCCATGGGACAGGCAGCTTGCCGGCAGAAGAACCTGACGGGTTAGTTTCAAGGAACAGCCGATTGGTCGACAAGGCCTGGTGTGCAACCCTGCCGGGTGCTGTTAATCTCTCCAAATGGTGCTCTTGCTCTTGACCCTGATCCTGGCCATCCTCGGGGTCGCCGTATTGCTTTGGCGTCGAGGCAACCCCAGGGCCGGTGACTTGGTCGCCCTTTGTTTCGGCCTCTTCATCACCGCCTATATGGCTGAAATTCTGCTGGGAGCGGCAGCTCGGCCGCAGGGGTTTTGGCCGGCATTTGCCCGCGCCCTCCCCTACGACACGCGCAGCAACGCATCGCGCGTCCAAGACCTCAGACAAAGGGGCGAAAGCGCCTCCCCTCAGGTGGTCCCTTCGGCATTCATCGTCACCGACGGCCTGCGCTTTGGTCAAAAGGAACACGGACAACTTCTGCCCCTGACCGGCCCGTCGCTCACCACCACTGTTTTCTGCAACGAATATGGCGAATGGGTCACCTATTGGAGCGATGAGCACGGCTTCCGTAATCCCCCCGGCCTTCATTCCCTCAGCCTGGTGGACATCGCGGTGCTCGGTGATTCATTTGCCCATGGCCAATGCGTGCCTGAAGGCGATGACATCAGCGCCTTCTTGCGATCCCAAGGATGGTCGACGGTCAACCTCGGCACCTCGGGCAAGGGCCCTCTGCTGACGTTGGCGACGTTTGCCGAATACGCGGTACCGCTGCGGCCCTCGGTCGTATTATGGGTTTTCTTCGAGGGCAACGACCTCGAAGACCTGCGACATGAGAAGAAGTCCGATCTATTGATGAGCTATCTGGATCCGGACTACTCTCAAGGGCTGGCCAACCGCCAGCGTGAGATCGACTCCCGGCTCACCGGTTACATCAACTCCGCATTGACCCGCCAACTCAAGAAGGATGAGCATAAAAAAAGAGCGAGCGAGCCGGTTCGTCGACTCACTCGATTCCTATCCCTTCGGCGCTTGGAGCGCACCCTGCTGAGCCGCCGGCCCCGACCGTCCCCGAGGCCCAAGGTCGAAAGCCTCGACCCTCTCTTTGAAGCGATTCTGGCTTCAGTCCAGCATCGTACCGAGGCCTGGGGAGGGCGAATGCTCTTCGTCTATTTGAGCCGGGGTGAGCCCGCTCATCTCAAGCCCGGCCTACGCAACGAAGTGCTTACGATGGTCGACGGGTTGGGCATTCCAATCGTCGATTTCCACCAGATTCTTTCGAACCATAGAGATGTTCTGTCGCTCTTTCCGCTGCGCTTGAGGCGTCATTACAATTCAGAAGGTTATCGTCTACTCAGCCAAGCCATTTCCGCTCGACTGGACCACGATC
Organism: uncultured bacterium; assembly: GCA_965366625.1. GTDB lineage: Bacteria > Acidobacteriota > Thermoanaerobaculia > Multivoradales > J023 > JAUIJL01. Next base: position 18,904 of record CBDUGP010000053.1, on the reverse strand, counting down.
CGAATCTCTATGCGGCCTTGACCCGAAACGTGATTGCTCGCCGCCATTGGGTTGAAGCCGAGCGCCAGGGAAAATCGAAATCCGGGCAGGGCTCGGCTGAGCTACCAGCCCAATAGATCTTTGAGTGCTTGAAGAAGGCCTGCATGCAAAAACGCCAATAAGAGTGATTCGCACCGGTTCGAGGCTCCTTCCCTTGCCCCACCTAGAGGCTATGGCTTAGAGTCGACCCCTGGACATCTCGATTCGATCCCTACACTCTCTAAGTCCGGACCATGTCTATTAAATTCCTGACACGTTTTGCCTGGGGCACTCTGGCCCTCAACATCCTGGTCATCGTCTGGGGCGCCTTCGTGCGCGCCACCGGGTCGGGTGCCGGCTGCGGCAGCCATTGGCCCACTTGCAATGGACAGGTGATCCCCAGGGATCCCAGCGTCCAAACCTTGATCGAATACTCCCACCGCGCCAGCAGCGGCCTTGCCCTATTGGCGGTATTCGGCCTGGTGTTCATGGTCCATCGCGCGTTCCCAGCGGGACACGCGGCCCGCAGGGCAGCTATTGCCTCGGTGGTTCTGATCCTAACCGAAGCCGCCCTCGGCGCCGGATTGGTGATCTTCGGCTTGGTGGAAAACGACGATTCCATCGCCCGCGCTTTCTCCATCGCCCTGCACCTGGGCAATACTTTCCTGCTGCTGGCCGCGCTTTCCTTGACGGCCTTTTGGATCGGCGGAGGCCAAACACCCGCGGGCAAGTCTATCGGCGGCAAGGCCGGCCGGCTGTTCTGGGCTTCGATCGCCGTGACGATCCTGATTGGAGTCAGTGGAGCGATCGCCGCCCTGGGCGACACCCTTTTCCCCTCCACCTCATTGGCGGAAGGATTCGCCGCCGACCTATCTCCGACCTCTCATCTATTTGTCAAATTACGGACCTTTCATCCGTTCGTGGCCGTTGCCGGCAGCGGCCTTTTGCTCATGCTGGTGAGCGCCGTGCGACGAGAGAAACGTGCCCAACCCGCACGCAAGCTCGCCACAGCCCTGAATTTCATGGTTTTCATTCAGCTGGCCGCCGGTGGAATCAACATCCTCCTGTTGGCCCCCGTGTGGATGCAGCTGGTGCATTTGCTGCTCGCAGACTTTCTATGGATTGCCTTGGTTCTCACGGGTGCGGCCCTAGCCGCCGACCCAAGGAGGTAGCCGATGTCCGACGACGATCTCCTCCGCACCGGAGAAATCCCGATTCCCAAATCCACCTCCGACACCGCCACCCTGGATCTCGCCAAGATTCGGAACGAATACCTCAAGGCGGGTTTGCGCAAGCCGGACCTCAATTTGGATCCGATCGTCCATTTCGGCAAATGGATGACGGAAGCCATGACCACCGACGCCGAGCCCACCGCCGCGGCCTTGGCGACCGCGAGCCGAGACGGTAAACCTTCGGTGCGCATGGTGCTGCTCAAGGGATACGACGCCCGGGGCTTTCGCTTTTTCACCAACTACGAAAGTCGCAAGGGCCAAGAGCTGGCCGAGAATCCGCACGCGTCCATGTGCTTCTTTTGGCCTCAATTGGAGCGCCAGATCCGCATTGAAGGCGCCGTCGAACGGGCGTCGAGGCAGGAATCACAGGACTATTTCACCTCGAGACCCTACGGTAGCCAGATCAGCGCCGCCAGCTCGCCCCAAAGCCGGGTCGTCGCCAATCGGGAGGAACTCGAATCCCGACGCCGGGAACTCGAAAACCAATTTGCCGGCAGGGACCTAGAGCTGCCGGAAGATTGGGGAGGTTATTGGCTGTGGCCTGAGACCATCGAGTTTTGGCAAGGGCGAGCGGATCGCTTACACGACCGCTTGCGCTTCCGCCGCCCCCAAGGCACCGACGATTGGGTCTTGGAACGACTAGCTCCCTGACGAGTCATCTCCGCAAGCCTTTCCTCTCTCCTTCCCGCTTTTGCAAGACCTCGAAGGCCGGACTTTGGATTCTGAATAACCTCCGACGGCTCATGCCGTCGGAGGTTTTCGAATTTCCGGCGCCGGTTTTCACTTTGGCGGCCCGTTCGATAACGGCGCCGGAATCTTGAAAAAAGCCGCCGCTGCCTTGCTAACCCCGCCTGCTCGCACTGCGCTCCAATCGACGTCGGCCGGAAAAACCGGCCACATCCAAAACGTTCGAAAGGAGAACGAAATGAAAAGCACCGACATCATCCGCGCCTGGAAAGACCAACAGTTCTACAGCTCCCTGACCGACGAGCAGCGCTCCGCTCTGCCCGCCAATCCTGCCGGTGAGCTCTCCGAGCTCGCTTCCGAGCAGATCGCCGGTGGCGGCGGCAACCACACATCCTGGTTCGTCTGCGGGCCCATGACCATCAGCCTGACCGGCGGCAGTGGCTGCGACGAGTGCGAAGAGAAGTAATTCCCGCGCGCTGAGCCGGCCGCCTGCGGTCGGTTCTTGAATTGGGATGGGATCGCCCTTCGGCGATCCCATCCCATGACTTCTTGCTCAACCTCAATCTGCTGACCCACGAAGAGCCCACCATGCTGATTCCACCGGCCCCGATGCTCGGCAAGGGACGCCGTTTCCCCCTCCTTCGCCAGCTCGACAAAATGGACTGCGGCGCCACCTGCCTGATGATGATCTGCCGCTTCTACGGTCGTAACCTCTCTCTTCAACGTCTGAGAGAGCTTTGCGACAAGGGCAACCGCGGAGTCACCCTATTGGGAATCAGCCGGGCGGCCGAAGAGCTGGGTCTGAGAACCCTACCTATTCGTCTGGGGGTGGAAGAGCTGGTGGCCGAAGCTCCCCTACCCTGCATCCTGCATTGGCAAGGCTCTCACTTCGTGGTCGCCTACAAAGCACAGAAGGGCCGGATTCACATCGCCGATCCCGACACGGGTCGCTTGACCTTGTCGCTGGACCAGTTTCGAGATTTTTGGGCCGCCCAAAACGGCCTCGGAGTCGCACTGCTGGTCGATCCCACGGAATCTTTTCTCCGACAGGAAGACGACGCCCCTTCCTCGACCCACGGCTTGGTGCGATTGCTGGCGCATCTCTTGCGCTATAAGCGCCTGCTGGTCCAATTGGGCATCGGAGCCTTGGTCGGATCCTTGCTCAACCTCATCGCACCGTTCCTGACCCAAGCTTTGGTCGACCACGGCATCGGCAATCGCGATATCGGCATAGTGCATGCGATCGTTTTCGCCCAGCTATTGCTCTTTCTCAGCCGCACGGCCGCCGATTTCGTTCGCGGTTGGATCCTCGTGCACATCGGCACGCGGGTGAATGTGGCGGTGTTGTCGGAATTCCTGATGAAGCTCATGCGACTGCCCTTGAGCTATTTCGACCGGCGGAATCTCGGCGACGTGCTGCAACGGGTGGGAGATCACACAAAAATCGAGGAATTTCTCACCTCCCATTCCGTCGCTGTGGCCTTCTCGATGGTCAACCTGATCATCTTCAGCATCGTCATGGCCCTCTACAGCCGCACCATCTTTTTGGCCTTCTTCATCGGCAGCCTGCTATCCATCGCCTGGGTCGCCCTCTTTCTCAATCGCCGTCGGCTGCTGGATCGGCTGCAATTCTCGCGCATGAGCGAGAGTCAAAGCGCCATCGTGCAAGTCGTCCAGGGCATGCCGGAAATCAAGCTCAATCAATGTGCCTCCCGCCGCCGATGGGAATGGGAGCGGATTCAGGGACGGCTGTTCCGTGTTCGCTTGCGCGCCTTGGCAGTGGAGCAATACCAACAGGCGGGATCGATGTTCCTCAACGAAGGCAAGAACATCCTCATCACCCTTTTGGCGGCACAACAAGTCATCGCCGGCGAGCTGACCCTCGGCATGATGATGGCGGTGGTTTACATCCTCGGCCAAATGAACGCTCCGATCGAGCTGTTGCTCGGATTCATGGGCCGGGCGCAGGATGCCAAACTCAGCATGGAACGTTTGAGCGAAGTGCAGGATATGGAGGAAGAAAGGGCGAGCGTGTCCCGTGCGGGGGGCGCCTTGTCCTTAGCCTCGTCCCTTGAGGAGGAGGCCCGCCAAAAAAGCACGGAGGGAGACACGTTTTCCCCCGGAGCTGAAGACCCTCTAACCCTCGCTCGCGACCTCGTGCCCGGGGATATCCGCCTGCGCGGGGTCAGTTTCAAATACGGTCGCCACGACTCGCGATATACCCTCGAAAACCTCGACCTAACCCTCGGCTTCCAACGCACCACTGCCATCGTCGGCCCGAGTGGTAGCGGCAAGACCACGCTCATGAAGCTGTTGTTGAAGTTCTATGGAGTCCATGCGGGACGGATCGAAATCGGCGGCCGCGACCTCGCCACGGTCTGCCCCGACGCCTGGCGCGAGCGGTGCGGTGTGGTGATGCAGGACGGATATATCTTCAGCGACACCGTGGCCGAAAACATCGCCATGCACAACGGATCCGTGAATTTCGAGCGGTTGACCCATGCGGCACGGTCGGCCGGCGTCCACGAAGAGATCGAAGCCCTGCCCCAGGGTTACGGCACCCGAATCGGCGCCGACGGTCTGGGTTTGAGCGGCGGCCAGACCCAACGCATCCTGATTGCCCGGGCGATTTATAAGAACCCGGAGTACCTATTTCTCGACGAAGCGACCTCGGCTCTCGACGCCGGCAACGAGCGCAGGATCCACCAAAACCTCCACAGCATCTTCGAGGGCAAAACCGTTCTGGTCATCGCCCATCGCCTGAGCACGGTCAAACGCGCCGATTGGATCCTGGTGCTCAAACAAGGAAAGCTCGTCGAGCAGGGGACCCACGACTCCCTGGCCGAGTCTCGGGGTCATTATTTCAACTTGGTCAAAGACCAATTGGAGCTGGGCTGAAATGCCGACACGAGATTTTGAAGCTGAAGGCTTGCCCGCTGGATCCCCCGCCACGGAAGGCCTTGCCACGGAAGGCCTTACCGCGGAAAGCCTGTTGGACGCCGACGCCGGCATCTTCGTCGGTCATGAGCCGTCTTGGCTCGTTCGCAGCGGTATTTCATTGGTCGCTCTCGCCCTTTTCCTGGGTTTGGTTTTCGCTGCCCTCATCCGCTACCCCGATGTGATCCAGGCCCCGATCATCCTGACCACGGCACAGCCCCCCGCGGAGCTGGTGTCAAGGATCGACGGGCGAATCGAAAACATTCTGGTGCACGACAACCAATCGGTTGTCGAAGGTCAGCCCTTGCTTCAATTGGCCGGCGACGTCGAGCCACAGCAGCTCAGGCGCCTGGAGCAGAACGTGGCGGATCTGGAAGCGGCCTTGGAGCCAGGGAACGTGGAGGGTCTGAAAGACCTGCAAGCCGACCTCTTCGAACTCGGCGGCCTCGGCGAGCTACAGCTGCCCTGCAACCGGCTCGCCCGGGCTTTGAGAGAGCACCAAAGCTTCCAACGATCCACACACGACACCGCCGAAAGCCGCCATACCGCCGCGCAACGTCGCCGATATTTGGCGTTGCAGCGACAGTTGAGTCAGAAGCGGAAGTCCTACCAACGCAAGCTCGCCATGCAGCAAGAATTGCTTAAGGGTAGCCGGCGGCTGGCCGGGCAAGGCCTTCTGCCCACTGCTCAGCTGGCACCGGTGGAAAGCCGGGTTTTGGACCAAGAGCTGGCCCTCGACGATCTCGAAATCCAAGCCGAGACCTACGAAATGCAGCTCCAGGAGCTTGAACACAGGCTCCAAACCCTGCGCATCGAAAGGCATGAGCAGGAGCAGCGATTGTCCGGCGAAGTCCGCAACCGGCTGCGGGAACTCACCAGTGCAATGAGCACCTGGCGTCGGAAATATTGGCTGACCGCCCCCGCCGACGGCCGCGTCACCCTGACCCGTTTTTGGAGCGCCCATCAGGAGGTGAAGCGGGGCGAGGTGGTTTTGATCATCTCCCGCGAACAAGGCCAGAGGATCGGCAAGATCATGGTCCATCAAACCGGGGCGGGCAAGATCCGGGCTGGACAGCGGGTCGACATCCGCTTGGAAAGCTTCCCGGCGATGGAATTCGGGGCCATCGAAGCCACCGTGTCGGCCGTGGCTTCGGTGCCCGGCGAGGACGGTTATCGGGTCGACGTCGAGCTTCCGGAGCCGTTCGTCACCACCCACGATCATCGTTTGCCTTTTACCCCCAACATGGCGGGCTCGGCTCGCATCCTCACCGAAAACCGATTGCTGCTCGAGCGCCTCTTCGACAAGCTCATTTACATCCTCAACTCAAGCGGAGCTTGAATATGTTCGAATCCACGACCCCAGATCATTCCGTCCACGGGCCTACCCAAGCGGTCCACCTCGGCCCGCCGTCCACCGACGGGGCTGATGCAGAAAGCCGCGAGACCGCCCAAGCTCAGCAAATCCTCCGACAAGCCTACAAGTCCACCGAGCCCGTTCCGGCGACGGTGCCGTCGGCGGCAGAGCTGGGGCTGACCGCGTTATGCCGGCCTCTGGTTGCCCGAAGCGTCGAACGGCTGCGGAAACGCCTTCGAAAATCGCTGGGTGATCTCCAGCCGGCGGCCTTCGAGCTCGAAACCGCCGGCGGACTGATGGTGCCGGATCTACTCAAACGCTTGAGCGATATTGTGACCCGCCCGTTGGTGCTGGAGATGCACGCGGCTCGGCTGACCGGCCGCTTGTCGGGTGAAACCTCCGCTGAGCGATTCCAATCCTATGTCGAGCTGCTGAGCTCAGCCGACTACGCCATGGAAATCTTCGACGAATACCCGGCGCTGGCCGGTCGCTTGGTCGAATGCTGTGACCGTTGGGAGCGCTTCTCCGGTGAGCTGCTGGAACGGCTCGAACGGGATTTTGATCAGCTCGAGCGGAAATTCGGCAGCAACGAATCAGGGCTCGGCCGTCTCAACGCCGTGCTCGGCGAAAGCGGCGATTTGCACGGCGGTGGACGTCGGGTGGCCATCGGTGAGCTGACCTGCGGCACGCGCTTGGTGTACAAACCCCGTTCCCTGGCCCTCGACGGACACTTTCAATCCCTGCTCCGGTGGCTCAATGCCACCGCACCGGAATTCAGCTTCCGCACCCTGGAAGTGCTCACCCGGAAGGACTACGGCTGGGTGGAATACGCAGATTACGCGGATTGCGCCGACGACGAGGAGCTGGAGCACTTCTATTTCCACGTGGGGGGCCTGCTCGCCGTGCTCTACGCCCTACAAGCCAACGATTTTCACTATGAAAACATCATCGCTTGCGGCCCTCACCCCGTCCTGATCGACCTCGAAACCCTCTTTCATCCCATCTCTTTTGACTACAGTCTCGACAGCCGGAAATATTCGGTACTCGAAATCGGAATTCTGCCGGTGGAAACCAGTAGCGCCACCCATTTGAATCTGAGCGCGTTGGGTGCGGACCCCAACCGAGTCGTCACGGCCATGGGCTGGAACCGAGTTGGCACGGATGAGCAACGCTTCCAGGAACGCCAGATCGGCTTGAAACGCATCACCAGCCGGCCGCGCCAAAAAGCCGCGGCCGGGCTCGACCAAGGCTCCGCGGACGCCTTGCTCAGGGGATTTCGCCGCGTCTACCGGACGATAGCCGAGCAAAAGGAATCCTGGATCTCGCCCGGGGGTTTGCTCGATTCATTTGCCGACGTTGCGTCTCGCTGCGTCCTGCGTCCGACGCGCGTCTACCAATCCCTGTTGTGGAATCAATACCATCCGGCCAACTCACGGACGGACGCTCTTCAAACGCAGCACCTAGCAAGCGAGCTGGCAAAGGAAATCGAGTTTCGCCCCTATTTGCAACAAATCCTGCCGGCCGAGTGCTCGGATTTGGAGAACGGCGACGTGCCGATTTTCCATGGCCGACCCGGGGGCAAGGATTTGCAGGATTCTCGAGGTGATTGGCTTCGCGATTTCTTTCCCCGCTGCCCCTTGGACGACGTCAAGCAACGCATCGAAGGCTTCTGCGAGCCGGAACTGGACCGTCAGGAATGGCTCATCCGGCAAGCCCTCACGGTCCTCGAGCCGGATCGTGCTTCGAAAATCACCAGGATTCCCTTCGAGACCGGACAGGACGCCTCCGATCAGGGCTCGTGGCTTCAGCTCGCTCGAGAAATTGGAAATTTCTTGGACGCCAAAGCCATTCGCTCGGGATCCCAGGTGACCTGGGTCGGATACCACCGCGTCGGCGACGGTTTCATGATGGGCTATCTACCGGCCAAGCTCTATTCGGGCCAATTGGGCGTGGTTTGGTTCTTGGCCCAACTGGCCGAGCAAACCGGGATGGATCGCTATAAGACGTTGGCGCGGCAGGGGTTGGACTTCTTTGCCGACCAACAGCTCGATCGCCTCTTGCAACAGCCGGGCATAGGCGCTTTCGACGGTTTGGGCGGGGCCGTTTACGTACTCGGGCACTTGGATCGGCTGTGGGCCGAGGTCGACCTTTCCACCGACATCAACCGTGTGCTCGACCGTCTTCAGGAGCTGGTTCCCAAAGACCCGTGCCTCGACATGGTCTCGGGTGCTGCGGGGTGCTTATTGGCCCTGCTCGGCCTCCACCGAACCACGGGCTCGGCCAAAGCATTGGCCACCGCGATTCAATGTGGCGAATCCCTCTTGAGCTCCATCGACACTCGCAACGGCGAGATCACTTGGACGTCGAGCCTCTTCGACAACCCTTTGACCGGTTTTTCCCACGGGCTCTCGGGCATCGCCACGGCTCTGGCCCAGCTGTCGGTGTTCTGGCGTCCCGAGGTACTTCAGGCGAAAATCCAACAGCTGATCGCCTTTGAGGATGCCTATTTCGACCAGCAGCGGCTCAACTGGCAAGACCTCCGCCGGCCCGACGACGGGACGGGCGCCGGTGACGGCTTCATGTGGGCGTGGTGCCACGGCGCCCCGGGCATCGTGGCCGGCCGTTACGCCATGGCCGACCTGCTTCCCGACCCTTTGCGAGCCCAGGTCCTCGTGAAGGCCGCCCAGGCCTTGCCCAGCCTGGAGAACCACGGCGGCTCCTCGGAAAACAACCTCTGCCACGGCGCTTTCGGCAATCTCGACCTGCTGCTGTCCGTCGCCACCGCCCGCCGGGATGCCGAGATGCGTGAAAGATGCGCCGGATTCATGGCCGGCGCAGTGGAGCGCCTGCTCCAAGGTCGCTCGATGAGCCGGTGGCTGGAAGATCAAAAAAGGCTCGATCTTATGTTGGGCATCTCCGGGATCGGCTACGCGCTGCTGAGGGTCAACGATCCCGCGACCCCCTCGGTGCTGTTGTTGGAGGCCTCGGCCATCGCATCCCAACAGAGGTCCTTATAGAACCATCCATAAGCAGAAAGCCTGAACCGCAAAGCGTTTCGAAAAGAGCACATCACGGCGGAAGATCCTCCTTTTCCTTTTCAGGCCCATTGTCCGGAGGCTCAGTCGGCGCCGACTCAAAAAGAGCCCTAAAAGCCCGCTGCGACACTTTTCGGAACGTCCAAGCTCCTAAGAAGGCAACCGCTGAGAGACTTACGATCAACGATATTCCCGGTACTTCGAAGGCGGCGACATGCGGCCCATGGTCGGGGGGCGGCTCGGTGTAATGGCTGCGGTCGGTCTTTGCGGCTACGAGGACCGGTAGCTCTCTCGTCAAGGTGAGGTTCGGGCCTTGATAGCGCACGCTTACCGGCTCCAGGGCCGCCTCGATCTCGGCGAAAATGGGAACGGGAGCACCGCCCGCCGCCACGTAGCCCTCGAACACAAGCTCCCGCTCGAGGTCTTGCGGATCGGACTCGGAAAGCCAACGCTCGATGTGCTCGAGCTGCTCGCGCTCGACCAATAGCTCCTGGGCAACCAACGGCTCGCCCTCGCCGGTTCGGAAGTCGAGCTGCACCAACGGTCCTATGCTCTTCGGCGTGGCCGATTCCGAATCGGATGTCCCAGATGTCGACCTGCGCAACGGGCTCGAATCTCGGGGTGAGATTTCGAGCTCGGGCTCCGACTCTTCGAGGGTACGGCCGCCGGCCTTGGCACCCAGAACCTCGGGCTCGCCGGCTCGACGGTTGAGACCGTAGTAAATCGCCATGGGCGAGCCGACGCCGCCGACCACGGTGGCCCCGGTTTCGACCATGCGCAGCCGCCGATCGAAGCGCTCGCGGGAGGTCAAGGGACGCTCCGGCCAGCCTTCTGGCCCATCCTCAGGCGTGAGGCCTTCTGCCGGAAGTGTGTCCGCCCACTCCAACAGCTCCGTGACCTTGGGGCTGCCGTCGTCGAGCCGATGGAGGGTGGTTTTCAGCTGCTCGGGATTTTTCAACAGCCGATCGACGATCCACTCCGCCAGCTCCCGAACCGAATTGGCCATGGGCAGGTCTTCGGCGATGGCCTCGCCGAAAAACGTTTCCACCACTTTCGAAGACGGGTTCGCGGGTAAAACCGACCTGACGAGCTTTTTCAGAGCACGACGTTTTTTGTATTGCAACTGCCCTTCCCCACGCGATGGCTGACGATGCTCAACCTATGGCTTTCGCTTTCAATGATGGGGGAGGCCGTGAGGCAAAGCAAGTCTTGCTTCCAGCCTACCGACGTTCAGCAAGACCCGTCTCCGCCACCAAGGGACCGAGCCCGATACCAGGGAAGTAAACTCTGAGAGTTCTGGATCTGCAAATATGAAGTGGACTCCAGTATTTTTGGAATGCCTCTTCACGGCGCCTCCACCAGCGGTTAACATCCGCCTTTGCGGCCCAGATCGGGTCAAATTTTCGGCGGCGCGGCGGATCTCTGTGATCCGAATCGAGCCCCGATCGACCTGCTCTCTAAGGGTCGGCTAGGAGATTCACAATGTGGGACGACGCTGACAACCAGAAATTTTTAGTGGTGGTCAATCATGAGGAGCAGTACTCGATTTGGCCCGAAGGAAGAGACATTCCCGACGGATGGAAGAGTCTGGGTAAACCGCGCTCGAAGCAGGCTTGCCTCGACGAGATCGAGACCTTGTGGACCGACATGCGACCCTTGAGCCTGCGTCGGAAGATGCAGGAGCAGGCTGATCGCACCTGATCGACATTCAAATGTCCGCCGAAACAGGCTTACCGCAGTCGGCGAGCGCCGGCCGCATTCGCACTGATCCTTGGCTGGACCGACGACCGAGAGCGTCTGGCAGGCCGCCCAAGCTGAGGGTGTTCTGCTTTCCGTATGCCGGGGGTGGGGCTGGCGTGTTCCGATCTTGGCACGGTGCCTTCGGTCCCGATGTGGAGACCGTTCCGGTGCGGGCGCCGGGGCGAGAAAGCCGGATCTCTGAGCCGGCCTTGACGCGCATGTCTCCTCTGGCCGATGCGGCCGCTGCCTCTCTCAGGCCGTTGACCGACGAGCCCTATGTACTGTTCGGCCATAGCTTGGGCAGCTTGGTAGCCCTCGAGGTGGCCCATCGTTTGACCGCCGCCGGCCGGCCGCCGGAGGCGCTGATGGTAGCCGGCCGACGGGCTCCCCACCTCCCATTGGCGCAGGCCCCGGTTCACGACAAACCCGAGCCCGAGCTGGTGTCCGAGCTGCGACGAATGGGCGGTACACCCGACGAGCTGCTCAAGGACCGGGAGTTGATGGATCTGCTTCTGCCCCTCATCCGAGCGGACTTCGCTGTCTTCGAGACCTACGAGCTCGTGGATCGAGAGCCGTTGCCTTGCCCGATCGTCGCCTTCGGCGGCGCTCGCGACGCCGACGTCCAGCGGGTGGACCTGGAGGCCTGGCGCTCCTACGGCAACGGCTCCTTCGACGTGCACATGTTTCCCGGCGGGCATTTCTTCTTGCAGGAGGGCGACGCACGGGCTTTGCGCTCCACGATCGACAGTATTCTCTTCAAGCTGACGGCCCGTTGAGCTGTCAGCGAGGCACGTGTCGATTGCATTGCAAACGGAGGTCGAGCCTGGGCTAAGCCTTTTGAAGTGAAATGGCCTGAGGCCGAGGAAATAGATCGCAGGCTAGCGATCTATCCAGCCGGGCGACTTGTCGGCACGCTGAAAAGCGGCGAAGTGCCCGACGGATTTTGCGTGCGCTTCGAGTCCGTTGAGCCCGTGGAAAACAAGCCGTCCAGCGGCCGGGCGCTTTGCCCTCCGGAAGAAATTAAAGGACCCGACGAGAAGAAACGGTTTGCCTGTGAGATACCGCTCGGTTCTCACGATCTTCGTTTTTGGGCCCAGGGCTTTGCCGATGCCTACGTATGGGGTGTCGAATCAAGGACGGACGCGGCCCACGACGTCGGTGAGCTGACGTTGATCCCGGGCGCCTCCTTGGTCGGCTGGGTCGAGGCCGAAACCGAGGTGCCGCTTCAAAACGTGGAGCTGAAGCTGCAGCCCGTAACCTCCGGTCGGTCCAGGAGCCCGGAAGCGAGTCGACGCCAGGGCCGAAAAGTCCGCGAGGCGCGTCCCGACGACCGGGGCTTTTTCCAAATCGTCGGGCTCGAGCCCGGCGTCTACAAGGTGCAAGCCTCCCACCAAGGTTTCGCGCCGGCCCACGCGAGTGTCCGGCTATGGCCGAATCGGGCCACTCGCCTGGAAAGGCCATTTCTAGTTCTGCGTCGGCCGGCGGAGCTCGAGGTCTTTCTACACCCACCCTTGCCCCCGACAGCAGACGCAACCTGGAGGGTCCGCCTCGACAGAGTGGATCGGTCCGGCCGGCCGTTGGAAGCAATCGGAGAGCGACCTGCGGATCTCGGCGGCAACGTGCGCTACCCGGAAGTGCCTTTCGGGCGCACGCGGGTGACGGTGCTCGGTCCCGAGCAGATGCTCTGGCACACGGAGGTGGTCGAGGTCGAGCTGCCCCGGGAAGAGCTCTTCGTGGATCTACAGCTCACCGAAATTCGGGGCAGCATCCACCGAGGGGAGGAGCCGATTCAAGGAGTGCTGCGTTTCGGCCGCGGGTTCACCGGACGACTGACCCTGGAAAGCGACGAGCACGGTGCGTTTAAGGGCTATGTGCCCGGACCGGGTCCGTGGCAGATTGCCGTGGAATCTGAGGACGGCCGAGTGAAAAAGACCTTGAACCGGGTCGAAGCCGAATCGGTGCCTGGCTACTCCTGGAAGCGGGTGGACGTGCAGATTCTGGAAACCGCCCTGCGAGGACGGGTCGTGGACGCGGAGGGTGCCCCCTTCATGTTTGCCCAAGTGTCGGCGGTGGCCATGGTCGAGGAGGTCGAGGCCCGCGAGGCCGTCGTCGTTCAGAGGACCGACGAGCTCGGCGAGTTCGAAATGCTGGGTCTGGCGGCCGGCCGAACCGTCGTGTCGGCGGTCGGCATTTCCGAGGGACGGCGCTTTGCCTCCCGAGAGCCCCTGGAAGTCGAGATCGAGGTCGGTGAAACCGACACGGACTCCATAGAGCTGGTGCTCCATCCCTCGAAGCGCTTCGAGGGTCGAGTGACCCACGGCGGCAGGCCGGTTTCGGGAGCCCAGGTTCTCGCCATCGCCGCGGAGAACGTGACCACTCAGACTCCGCGCATGATCACCGACGAGAACGGAATCTTCAGCCTCGAGCTGCCCGACTCCACCCGGCGGGTCTTGCTGGCCCTGGAAGCCCCGGGTTTTGCCTACACGCTCCTCCAGACCGAAGCGGCCGAGGCAAGAATAGACGCTGAGATGAGCCGAGACTCGGGCACCCTGGCCCTCTACATGCCGCCGGAGCTCTTTGCGTTCGGCGGCGAAATCGCCGCCCTCTTTCACGACGGCGGTTTCCTGCCCGTGTTGACGCTCCAAAGCTGGGCCCTACGCCAGGGCAGCGACCCATGGGCCGCGCCGAACGCCGAAATCCCCCAAATGGCGCCGGGCGCCTATCGCCTTTGCCGGATATCCCGCTTGCAGATGCAGACAGCCGTTCTGGGCGCAGTCGATCCCGCAGCCTGCGCGGAAGGTTTCTTGGCGCCCGGTGGACGGCTGAGCCTGCGGCTCAAAACGGAGGGTTAATCGCCACTACGGCACCGCCTCTGGAGCGCAGACCCGGAAGTCGTCGAGCGCCGCGGTGGTGGCGATGTCGGCGTCGTAGGACACCGTGTTCAGCCCCAGGAGCAGGGTGTCCGGCCAGTGGAGCTGGACTGCGCCTAGGCTGCCGCCGGTGGGCGTTTGCCAGGTGGTGCCGCTGTCGTAGGAGAAGGCAACGCGGAAGACGTTTCCTTCCCTGGACAGGCGTAGGCGGCTGGGCATGGCGGCTCCGAAGAGGTTGCTGCCCAGGGCGCCGTCGCCCGGTCCGCCTGCGGAGGCTCGATAACGGAATTGCAGGGCTCTTTGGGAGCCGCCGTTCCAATGGGGGATGAGCTGCACCAGGATCCTCGGTGCTTCGCTGCCGAGGCCGGCGCGCAGCATGAGGCCTGCTTTGCGGTAGGGACCTCCTTCGTCAACCGGGAAACCCGTGACGTCGACCTCGGCCACGAAATCGCCGGTGATCGGTCGATAGAGGAAGGCTCCGTGGTCCGCGCCGGCGTAGAGGCTGATGCCGTCGCCGGTGAGGTGCAGGGTGCCGTCCACGGCTTGGACGGCGATCTGGTCCGCGCCTCCCAGGCTTACCAGCGACCACCCATCCGCCAAGACACCGGCAAAATCGTCGACGAAGCAGCCCGCGATCGGCCCGGACGCCCCTCGATAGCCGAAGTCGAGCCCCGGCTCCACGGACCAGGGACCCACCAAGAACGTGACGATGTTCGGCGTCCCTACCCCGTCGACATCAAAGGTTGGCTGATCCAGATCCGCCGGCAGGGTGCCGGGCACCACGGTGAGGGTGTAAGCCCCTGGATCCAGGTCCGAGAAGCCGTACCGACCGTCCACGGTGTCGGCGTAGGCGGTGGCGGTCGTCGATCCGTCGGTGAGCTCACCCTGGAGCTCCAGGCGCACGCCGTCGATCATCGGCTCGCCGGCGTCCACAGACCCGTTGCCGTCCACGTCGTGCCACAGCAGACCGCCGACGCTCGCTCCGCCGGTATCCCCGCAATTGACGGCGTCGAGCAGGTCGACCGTGGCCGCGCCCACCTGATCCACCGTCTCGAGACTTACGAACGCGCCGTTTGTGAACTCGGCGGCATAACGGGTCAGCTCGGGATACCCTGGATCCGCTGCCGTGCCCGTGTGCAAGGCCAGGATCCGCAGATCCGGGAAGTCCGCTTGTAGCCCCTCGATTTCGGCCATGACGTCGGCTGTGACCTCGCCGTCGAAGGTGTGGAGGGTCGGGTTGTAGGCGCCGGACCACGCCGTCTGGCCGCGGCTGAGGTAGGAGCCGTCGGGCTGCCGCAAGGCGATGGCTCGAACCTCCTCTTCGGTATAAAAGACCGGGCCGTTGCCCTCGCCGTCGACGGTGCTCAGGCCGTCGGTCACCCAGACGATCACCGGCCGCCGCGCGTCGTCGGCTCGCTCCTGGAGCAGCTGCCGGGCACGCCGTAGTCCGTGGGTCAGGGGCGTGGGCGATTCCGGATCGGGGTCGGGCAAGGCCTGAAGCGCGGCGCGGGCGGCGGATCCGTCGACGGTGAAGCCCAGAGGCACGGACGAGCTCACCACCGGCCGCTCGAAAGACACCGGATCCGCCGAGGCGGTGACCAGGGCCACGCGGTGATCGCCGTCGCCGTCGATGGCCGCGATCGCGTCCTCCAGAATCCAGCGCGTGGCCTCTCCCTGGGTGATGCCGTCACTCAGCTCCCGGGCCAGGCTACCGCTTTGGTCGAGCAGAAAGAGCACGTCCCGCTCGGTCTCGTCGCAGGTGCCGGTGGGCTCGGAGACGTGGGGATTCGGCTTGCAGAGACGAAAGCGCTCGAAGTCGAAGGTCACGGGCGCGGCGCTGTCGTAGGACGTGACCATGGGCCCGACCCGCGGACGCTCGCCGAGCTCCAGCTCAATCGAGCCGCCGAGGGCGCCGGCCGGGCGAATCCAGGTCGAGCCGTCCCTAGATAGGTAGACCGTCCACCGGCTGCCCCGCCGCTCCACGGCCAGGTGCACGGGCAAGTCGACGGCGGTCGCGGTGCTGCCCAGCTCCCGGGCCGTGCCGTCTACCCCGCGAACGTCAAACATCACCGCCGCTCCGCCGGGAAAATCGGGCACGTAGCTGACCGCAATGCGCGGCGCGTCGGCCTCGGAGCCGGCACGGACCATGAGCGTGGCCTTGCGATACACGCCGCCCGACCCCTGGGCCACGGGATCCGACGGCTCGGTGATCTCCAGCTCCGCCCGGAAGTCGCTGGCCTCGGCCGGCTGCCACAGGAAGGCCCCGTGATCTTGGGGGGCGTGGTAGAGGGACGAGCCCGTGCCGGTCAAGCGCAACGTGCCGCCCGCCTGCTCCACCGCCAGGAAGCCGGCCGAGGAGCTCGCGTCGCCGAGGGCGTCGAGCTGCCAGGCGGCCGTGGGCTCGGGATCGTCGAAGGGATCTTCGGTGCAGACGGTATTTTCCGGATCCGGGTCCGGATCCACCTCTCCGTCCGCCGGCAGCACCGTGACCCGGAACGAGCAGGCGTCCGCGAAACCGCAGGCGTCGAAGGCTTGGCAGGCGACCCAGGTCTCCCCCACCGGAAAGAAGCTACCCGACGGGCGATCACAGATCACCGGCACGTTACCGTCACAGGCGTCCGTGGCTCCGAGGCCGAAATTCACGAAGGCTCCGGCCGGGTCGCCCTCGGGGACCTCGGGCGAGGCCGTCACCTGGACGTCGGGACAGGTGGCGAGGTTCGGCGGCGCCGTGTCCACGCTCGACGTGGTGGCCGCCGAAGCCACCCCGCCCTCGGAATCCACCGCCGTGACTGACAGGCTGTTGGTACAAGGATTGAGCAGCACCGGAATTTCGTAGTCCGGATTCTCGCCGCAGCTCCCGGAGCAGCCCGTGACCGGCACGCCGTCCACCTCGGCGACGATGGAGTCGATGCCGAAGGTGCCCAGGATCGAGCCGGTCAAGGTCAGGCTCGGATCCGGCACGCAGCGCGGAACGGAGTCCAGGGTCACCTGCAGATCGGAGCGAAACTCGAGCACTTGGCGACATCCCACCTCCAGGTGGACGTCCTCAAGCCGCTGATTGGAGGTGGTGCCGTCGGAGTTGACCGAGCGGATCGTCGGGGTCAGCTCGTAGGATCCCTGGGGCAGGCACATACGCACCAGGCCCTCGGCGTCCGCGGTGTCCTGGGTGGTCGGCGTGCCGTAGGCGGAGATGTCCGAGATTTCGTAGTCGGCGGGCAGACTGCCGAAGTCCGAGCCTGCGAATGCACCCGGCCCCCTCAGCCGCGGATCGAAGAAAGTGCCCGAGAGCGACCGGAAGTGCATGCGCACCTCGCTGAAACAAAGCCGCTGGTCCCGGAGCCGGCTGATCTGCCCGGCACGGGTGAGGGTCTCGCCCTGCAGGTTGTCTCGCCAGACCATGTAGGAATCGATGTGCCCCTCCATGTCGGCCGGCGTGTCCACGTCCTTGAAGTTGAAGCGTACCCACGGCTGCCGCCAAAGGGCGTCCTCATTGTTCAAATGGGTCAAAGCCAGGTCAATCGTGCCACGGTGCTCCGCCAGGCTGGGCTCGTACTCGCCGGCAAAGGTGCGGATGCCCTGGGCGCCGAAGGCAGAATGCGTCGCTCCGGGCGCGATCGTCTCGCTACCGGCGACCGAGAAGACGGTGCCGAAGCTCAAATCCAATCGATTGGGGATGCCGTCGCCGTCGTCGTCGTCGTCGATATCGCGATAGAGATCCGCCAGGCACGAGAGACCGCTACCGCTGATGGCGTCGGGCGGGCCGACGAAGAACGCGTCCGCTTGCAGGCGCGCCGGAATCATCACCAGGGTATCGCCCACGTCCGTGGTTTCGTTGCCGAAGATCGGCACCTCGAAACGGGTCGGGGTGCGGCTGTTCTGGTAGCCGTAACCTCGGCCGGAGTAGATATTTCTGAAAAAGAGGCGAAGATCTCCCACCGGTACCTCCGGATCTTCGAAGGTGGTGGGAAAGGGCCCGAAGAAGTTCCGGTTACCATCGGTCACCAGCTGCGCCCGATGCACCTCTTCTCCCACGAGGTCAAATTGCCCCGTGACCCCGCCGCTCTCGGCCGGCGGGCGCGTGTCCTCGGGCACCGGCACCGTCAGCTCGAAGGTCCGATCGCAATAGGGCCCTGCCAGGGGAAACGTCGGCTCCAGGGTCAGGTAGCTGAGGCTCGGATGGGCACGATATTGAACGAAGACGTCAAGCTCGACGGGTAAACCATCGTCGGGAAAAAGTAGCGAGGCCGCCCCCTGGTTGCGCTCCGTGACCGAAGCCCTTCGGACCCGGTTACCCGTCGCCGGCTGCACGTAGGCCTGCGGATCTAGGCGGTAGACGTCTACGGGCTCGCCGCTGTCCTGATCCACCACCACCACGTTCACCAGGCCCAGGCATTCTTGGACGTGAATCTCCGCGGGCACTGCCGGTGCCGGCTCCACCGGCTCGGTGATCGGCTGCGGGCCGCTGGACAAGCTGCTGCCCACCTGGACGTTGTTGAAGCGCAGCTCGTAGACAATGCCCGGCTCACCGGCTTCGACGGTCAGCTCGAAGCTCCTGACCGTGGGGCTCACGGTCACGCCGTTGCCAACGAGGGTCGAGACCAAAACCGGATCGTGGTCGATGCTCCTTGCCCGCACCGACAGCCGGTTGAAGTCGATCGCTTCCAGGATCTCCGGATTCGTATTCGTGAGCTCGTAGAGCCCGCGGATCTGGTTCGGATTGGAAATCAC
This sequence comes from uncultured bacterium, assembly GCA_965366625.1. GTDB lineage: Bacteria > Acidobacteriota > Thermoanaerobaculia > Multivoradales > J023 > JAUIJL01. Next base: position 303 of record CBDUGP010000053.1, on the reverse strand, counting down.
CTGAGCCCGAGTGGGCTCCGCAGAAATGCCAGAGAGAGCCACCACCGACCCCACAACAACACCTACGAGCCCCCGATACGTCTGCCTCATAACACCCTCCAAAAAGATTGTACGGACCTTTTAAGCCGTCACTAAGGATAGAACCCGTTGACGGGCTTTTGTTCATGGTCTCCTTTTCCCTCGGCAGGTTCAGACCCGTTTCATCCGCGATTTTCATCCGCGATTTACCCACCTACGACGTGACCCCAAACTGATCTTCTACAGTTGAAGCTCGGTTTTGGAGGGTCGGGTACTGATTCTAAA
>CBDUGP010000052.1:0-59643 GCA_965366625.1 uncultured bacterium | reverse complement strand
TCTGCACCCTTGATCAAAGACGCCAGATTGCACAGTAGTTATAGCTGTCTACATCAGATTCGGCCGCAGCTCGATGCAAATGCCGAAAAACTTGACCTGTCTGTTCAAAAATTATGGAGATGCCTAGCCTAAACACCGCAAGACTCCGCGACTCGATATGATCGGCGCCCGTCGTCGCCCATTCAGCCGGAGCCGTCATCCTGATTTCCCACCTCGCCCTTCATCTCTCCACCCTGCTGTGGATGGTCTCCGTCGCTTGGATTCTCGGCTCCTGGTTGTCGGATCGACGGCTTTTGCACTTGCACAACGAACCCGTGCTGACCTTGGGCCTCGGTCTCGGTGGGCTCGGGCAGCTGCTGTTCTTTCTCGGCTGGGCTGGGCTTCTCGTGCTGCCGGTGATCGTCGGCCTGTTCTGCGTGATCACCGCCGTCGGCCTGTGGCGGTTGGTCGAGAGCAGCAAACGGGGGATGGCGTCGATCCGGCTTCATCCCTTTCTTTGGTTGGGCGGGTCGACCCTGGCCCTGGCTCCACTGACCCTGGCGCTTTATCCACCGTTCACGTTCGACGCAACCCTCTACCACCTGCCCTTTACTCGCGCCTTTGCCGAGACCGGCAGCTTGCCGTTTTTGCCGTCCCTCCGATTCCCGATTTTCCCGCAATTGGCAGAAGTCACCTCGGTGCCGGCCTTCCTGCTCAGCAGTGATGTCGGTGCCAAGCTGTTGCAAGCCCTATATTTCGGCCTGACCGCGGCGCTCTTGGCGGCTTGGGGGCAGGAAATTCAATCACCCTCGGCGGGCAGGTGGGCCGCGGCTCTGTGGCTGGGCACCCCTCTGGCGCTTTGGATCGGTTGCTCGGCCTATGTCGACGCCGGTCTGACCTTTTTCGTCACAGCGGGTTGTTATGCCTGGAATCGCTTTCGACCCAACCCGGAGCCCCGACAGCTGCTGTTGACGGGCGTATTTCTGGGATTCGCCGCCGCGACCAAGTACTTGGCCCTGTTTTTCATCGGCTTTTTAGGTTTGTGGATCCTCGCCAACCGACTCCGAGCCGCCGAGCCGAACCGGGCGATTCGGGCGGCCGCGCTCTTCAGCCTGGGGGTACTCTTGATCGCGGCACCTTGGTATGTGCGTATCTACGCCGCGACGGGCAGCCCTCTTTTTCCGTTTTATGAGCCTATTTTCGGTGCCGGCCCCTGGACCAGCTTCCACGACCAAGTGGCGCTCGAAACCGCCGATGTTCAGACGGTTTCGGGGCTCCAAATGTTGGGCGAGCAAGCGGAAAGGATCTTCGAAGGCCTGGGATTCTTGATCTCGGTGCCCTGGCGAGCGGTTTTTGACCGGGCAGCTTTTCATTGGCAAGCTCCCCTGAGCCCATTCCTCATGGTGCTCCTGCCCGTGGGTCTGCCCTTCGTCTGGCTGCGCCCAAAATGGCGTGCTTGGCTGATGGTGGTCCTCTGCTACGGCTTGTTTTGGCTGACCACCGTCCGCGATCTGCGCTTTCTGATGGTGATCTTGCCACTGCTCTACTTGATGCTCAGCGTGGGCTTGGAGGGCGCCATTGAAAGGCTGCCAGACCGTTGGGTACGAAGAATTCCATGGCTCTCGCCCAACCGCCTAGCCACGCTTTTCACCGTCATGTTGATCACCCCGGGCTGGGCGTACGCCGGCTACAAGATGTACGAGCTGGGCCCGATTCCAACCCCCACATCCCGAGAAGCCTTCCTGACCCGCCAATGGCCTGGTCTGGAAGCTCTGACCCTCTTGAACGACTCTCACGGGCGGGAATACGTGGTTTACGGTCTGTTTACGGAGAATCTGAGGTATTTCGCCGACGGGCTCTTCATTGGCGATTGGGCCGGTCCCCAGAGCTTTGAGAAAGTCATTCCCCTACTCCATGACGGCCCGTCCCTGCACCGTCGGCTGCGCGATTTCGGCGCCGACTTTTTACTCGTCGCTCCGGATGCCGGCCCCTTCCCGCCGGACGCTCATTTGCCCCCGGAGCTCTTCGAGCCCATGCTCGACCGACCGACCTTCAAGCTCTACCGTCTCGCTTCGCGTTGACCCTCGCTCGCCGCCGGCCCACCGAATCGCTCGCTCGATCATCAGCGCCGCCAGCACGGCCAGAAAAGCATCCGTATAAAAACGAAAGCGTTGGTTCTCCCACACCTCAAGGGAATTGCCGACCATGGCGACGTAGAGAATCGTCGCGCCCATGAAAACGATCACCACCCGGTCGGTGGCGGATTGGCCCGAGCCTTTGCGACAAAGCCAAAGGCCAAAGCCGATCCATGTGGGGAAGAAGATCAGCGGCAATACGAAAAGCGATCTCGGCTCACCTCCATAGCGAAATCCTTCCGGAATCTCACCGTAGAGCAAGGCTTCAAAACCCTCGACCCAGGGTCCTAGCCGATCTCGATTGCCGCGTAGGTGATCTAGTCGAGAGGCGGGTTGTAAATAGTTGTACCAAGCCTTGGCCATGCCGTGGAAGTAGGCTTTGGGTTGAAACCATACGACGCTTCGAGCGTCGGCCAGATATTGACTCGAAATCGCCAAATAGGCGAAGTGATTGAAATTGGTCGCCCCGGTGGACTTCTTGACCGCCGTCAACGCAGCCACCTCCGCCTCCGCGGCTTGCCGCCCTAAACCGGCATCCAGGACATCGGCTCGGCGGAAACGCTCGGGATAGTCGAGGATCGATGAGAAGGGCGGCACGAAAAAAACTTCAGACACCAAACCTCGATCGTGCAGATTCGAAAGCTGCTCGGCAGACAAACCCGCACCGACGATCCGGGCTGCGTTCATGCCCAACCAACTGGAATAGCCGCCATGGCCGAAGACCGCCCAATTCTTGACCTGCCAGACTCCCAATAGGAGCAGCGGCACCATGGCCGCGCGCCAAATCAAGGGCGCCCTCAAACCTAGATGCCCTCCTAAAGGTCTTCTCGACATCCAGATCAGGGTCAAGAGGGCCGCGCCAAAGAAAATCGGATGAAATAAGCTGCGGGTCCCGCAAAGCACCAACAAAATCCAAAAGAAAAGACCCCATGACTGTGACTCAGAGTTCGCTTCGCTCCCGGCTGACTCCGAAGATCGGACCAGGGCTCGGTCCAACCCCAGCACCGCCGCCACCAACAGGGCTGCCACCGGTAGGTCGTACATCAGGAGGTTTTCCAGCAGCACAAAGGAAGGGCGCATCACTAGGATCGACGCCACCGGCAAGGCAACCAAGGCCCGGATGCCCAGTCGGCGCATGAGCAAAAAGGAACCGGCAAAACAGAAATAGCCGAGCAGAAGAAAAAAGGCGTGGAAGACCCCGCCCACCGGCCAAGGGCTGAGCTTTAACACCCCGCCGAGCAAAAGATTGAAGAGCGGCGGCTGGCTGTGGAGGTAGAACAGGCTACGGCCCAGGTCGTGGCTTAAGAGCTCCGGGTCTAGGAGTTGCCAAAAAACTCCGAGGGATGAGTCGTCAAAACGCACCCCCAGCAGCCAGTAGAGACCTCGGCTGGCAGCAAAAAGAACTGCCAATAAGATCAGCTGTCGGCGAATCGACCACCGAGGTGAGGATCTGGGTTGAAGGCTCACGGCCCCGCGCTCAGAGATAACCCAGGGCCTCGAGCTGACGGCGGGTTTCGTCGTCCAGCTCGGGCGTCGAAGTCACCGGGGGATCGTCCAACCCGTACCAAAACTTCTTCAGACGCTGGGAAAGGGTGGTCGTTTGACCTGGCCGGGAGGGCGCTGAGTTGCGCTCTTCGAGTGGGTCGACGGCCAACTCGTAAAGTTCCGGCGGCGTTTGACCCATCGGTCTTTCGATCAGCTTCCACTCCAGGGTTCGCAGCGCCCGCTGCTCAGGACCGCTGTGGGTGGCTTCGATCAAGGCCAGCTGTCGAGTCTGCGGTGGCTCGGACGGCGCCTGCGGTCCCAGCCACGGCATCAGGCTGACGCGATCCCGACCGATCCGGCGCAGATCCGAGCCCAATAGATCGGCGATGGTGTCGTGCAAGTCCGTGTGGTGGGTTAGGACATCCACTTGACGTGGCTCGGACAGCCCGCCGGGCGGGCGGATCACCAAAGGAATCTTGGCCAGCTCATCGTAGAGGGCATGTCCATGCCCTTGCACCTTGCGCAAGGGCGGCCGACCGGGCAAGCCGCGGCCGTCGGAAGGAAACATCTCCCCGTGATCCGACGCCAAAACCAGGGCCGAGCGCTGCCATAACCCGTGATCTTTGAGCATCTTCAACATCTCGGTCAGTTGCGCCAAGGTGTAGCGCACCTCCCGACGATAAAGACGGTCCACGTCCGGCAAGCCGGCTTCCCCCGGATGCTCCGACAATTCGTGTTCGTAGAGGGGATCGTGGGGATCCATCAGGTGCAACCATAAAAACAGGGGGTGCTCGGGATCGACTTGTTCCAGCTCGTGGCGCAATCGGTGTTTCACCCAACGGGCTTGTTGGTAGAACTCCCGATCCAAGACACCGAAGCGGGTCAGCGCCGTCAACAAAGGCAGCTTGACCGTCGGGCCGGCGAGCACCTCATAACGGTCAAACCCGCGAGAAAGCCCACTCTGAGGATGCAAAATTGGATTGGCGACGATCGCAGAGGTTTGGTAACCACGTCGCCCGAGCTTCTCAGCCAAAGTCGGAATTTCGTCCGGCAGACGGGTAAAAACCGCTAGGTCTCGGCGTGCTGCGGGTTTGATCAACCCGTGCTCACGGGGATAGAGACCGGTCATGATCGAACCCATGGACGGAGCGGTCCAGGGAGCCGCCGCGATCCCGTTGGAAAACCACACCGCCCCATCCAGGGTTTCTCGAAAGGCTAGACCTTCGGGCGTTTCGGCAACCACACTCTGAAAGACGTCCTGCCTCAGGGTGTCGATCATCACCAGCAGCAAATCCGGAGCACGCCCGTGGTCTTCAGGATCTCCCGACACCACCCCATCGGACGCTAGCCCGTCGGACACTACCCGGCCGTCGACGGCTTTTCCGTCTGCTGAATCCGCGATAGACCAGATCCCGATCCCAGCTCCGAGCAGCAACACCCAAGCCGCAATCCCCTTGGCGCGCCCCAAAAACCGACAAGCGCACGCCAATGCAAGGACCGCCATCACGGCTCCAGCATCCAAAGCCAATGCTCTGGGCTCCAGAGGAGAAGCCACCACGTTGCGATTGATCGCCAAACCCGCGGCCGCGGCCATCGCCACGCCGAAACCGGCTCCGACTCCATGCTCTCGGCCAAAAATCCAACCCAGCGCCCAAACCGCACCCACCACCACCAGCGCCATGGGAATCAATAGCCAGATCGCCCCGAATTCTCCTAAGCCGGGCCGAAGGACATGATGAGCGCGTTCCGCCAAAGCCGCAGTGTAGATGCCGGCGACCGCCCAACCCAACTGTTGAAGAGCGCCCGCTTCCCGTCGCAGGAAGCGCAGCAGGGCGAACATGACCAGCGAGACGACAGCTCCACTCACGGCGTAGATGCCGACGAATCGCCACGATATGGGTACCCAATAACCCAACGTTAATTTTGCCGCAGCTTCGTCCAGCAGCAAGGCCGCCAGGCCGCTGAAAACCACGGCGAGGGATATACGGGAGAGGCTCGGCGCGGGGCCGTTGGGGCTCAAAGTCGTCATGGCTCGTTGAACGGGCAGGTCTTCTTTTTTGGGGGGATGGATTGGGAAATGAACTGCCCTTGGTTCGGCCAACATTCTAGACCCTGTTTTGCGATCGCGGCGGCATTTTTCCATGCTCGGTTTTTGGGGTACGATCGGCACCCTCAACATCGGCTTCGTCCCAAGCCGAGGGGACATCGACTTGCGACGAGACCCTATCGATTTTGTCCTGCCCATCGATTGCACTGAGGATCCCCATGCAAGTAAATCCCCTTGATAGCTCCAACAACTCCGAAGCCGGAAACTTGGAGGCCATTTGGATTAAACGCGTTCGACGCGGCCAAATGGACTTTCAACAAAACGCGAGCTTGGTGGCCGGACAGGGTTTAAAAGGCAACGCCAACCAAGGCGGTAGGCGCCAAGTGACCTTGCTCGACGCCGCTCGATGGCGTGAGGTCGAGGCGGAATTGGGCCGAAAACTCGATCCCCGAGAGAGACGAGCCAACCTGTTGGTGTCCGGCATAGATCTCGAAAACAGCCGTGGACGCATCCTGCAGATCGGAGCTTGCCGGATCCAAATTCATGGGGAAACTCGCCCCTGCCGTTTGATGGACGATGCCGTGCCCGGTCTGCTGCAAGCTCTGGATCCGCGCTGGCGCGGCGGTGCGTGCGGCCAGGTATTGGACGACGGTGAAATCAAGATCGGGGATGCTGTTCGCTGGCAGTAGGTCACCTTCGGCACCGGGCTCGTCCATGAAGCCCCGAATTCGAGCCAGGATCCTCAAAAACTCGCTTGCCAGGCGCCTATTTGTTGCGCACATATGGACAAATGCCCGAGATTTCAAGTAACCTCTGGGCCCAGATATTGTTGATCAACCGAGCTTCCTGTGTGAGCAGAACCCGGTTTCAAAGCCTAAGAACAAGCCCGAGCGGGCTTGCTCTCTCCCCAAAATTTTGGAGTCCTTCCCAATGAAAAAAGCCCTCTTCCTGATGGCCGCCCTCCTGGTGGCTATGCCAACCTTCGCCCAATCCCCCACCGCGGTCTCCGCCAACTCCGTCCAGGAAGTCATTCACCTCGGCTCCCTCGACATGTCGACCGGTGAGCTGACCGCCGCCGACAACTCCCTGAATATCAATGCCACCAAAGCGGCCGGCGACATCATCTGGGACAACACCGGAGCCGTCCCCAGCTTCTTCAATTTCGCCAACTTCACGCTGACCGGCACCGCTTATGTCGATCCGGGTGACCTACCCGCGGGCACCGTGGTCGGAGCCTTCCAAATCGGTTTCGCCACCGATGCTGTCGGCGACATCACTCTGCGTTACGTCTTCTCCGAAGGCGAAATCGGCAACGCAGCCGGCGCTCCCCTGACCACCGGTTCCGGCGGCCAGGCAATCTATGACATCGCCATTTCCGGCCTGCCCGGCGGCGGCATCTTCGGTTTCACCTTGGATGTCGTTGGCATCGACCCCTTCATCATCAGCGGCGCCGACCTCGACATGGACGGCGACTCCGATTGGATTTGGGGTGTTGAAGCTCTCGACTCCGGCACCGCGACCGCTCTCGGTCCGTTGCTCGCCACCGAAGGTCCGTTCCTCGCTCCCGGTCGTTTCGACGCTTTCGACGTTTACCTCGGCGGCGTTTACAACTCGACCCTCTTCTTCGGTGGAGCGCCGTTCGCGCAGTACCACATGCAGCTGATCGAGGGTCGTTTGCCGGTCATCACCGTGCCGACCGCTTCCCACTACGGCCTGCTGGCTCTCTTCTTGGCCTTGGCCGGCGCTGCGGTCTTCGTGATCCGCCGCCGCTGATCCCCGGCCTGCCGGAGCGAATGCTCGGGCAGGCATTGGCCCGGCAGCCTGAGCTGCCGTCCCAAGCCACCGCCTAACGCGGTGGCTTTTTCTATGCCTTCAACCGGTCGACACCAGAGCTCCGAAGCAGCCCTTGACAATCAGGACCGATAGAGTCCAGTATAGATATCTCAACTTGAGACGACGTCTCAATAAGGACATGAGCCTTGAACGCTGCCTTGGCCCACGCGGTCGAAGCAGCGCCCAGGTTTGCCGACTTTCTGCAAACTGAAAGGTCTTAGAGATAGAAGGATGGCGACGACCCGTCAGTTCTTGGCGGAATGCGGATCGTCGCCATGACATGGAACACGGAGACAAGCTCAATAAAGAAAGAGCGAGAACTCCGCATGCCACGAGGACATTCTACATGCACATTTGCAGCCTGCCTACGAGACCCGCAGGTCGGAGGCACCCCCTCCTCTTCCCCGCCCCGGCCTTGATTTTGGCCTCTCTTCTCGCGTGCTTCTGGATTTCTGCCACCGTCGTGGCAGAAGAAACAGCACACACTCTTGCCGATGAAACCCAGATCGGCAATTCCAAGGACGATTCCAACGTTGTTTCGACCCCTGAAGTGACATTTGTCGAAACGGTCACCGTGGCTTCGACCCGATCGGAAAGAACGCTCAAGGACACTCCAGGCACCGTGGACGTGGTTCAACGGGATGAAATTCAAGACTTGGGTTATTCGTCGGTCGGCGATTTGATCCGTTTCAGTCCGGGTGTCTTTGTCGAGGGAGATTTGACCCGCTTGGGCTCTGGCGGTTTCAACATCCGCGGCATCGGTGGCAATCGAGTGCTGACCCAAATCGATGGTGTACCGGCTGCGGAGCAATTCGATTTCGGTCCGTTCGCGATCCACCAATTCAGTCTCGACGTGGAGCATTTGGAAAATCTGGAGATCGTGCGCAGCGCCGGCTCGGCCCTCTACGGCAGCGACGCTTTGGGCGGAGTCGTCTCCTTGACCACCCGCGGGCCCGACAGCTATTTGGGCGGAAAAAAGTCGTTCTTCGGCTTGCGGGCGGGTTACGAAGGCCGATCGGACGAGATCTCGGAATCGTTGGCCTATGCCCGGCGCCTCGAGGATCTACGGTTCTCGGTGGTGCTCACCCACCGCGACAGCCACGAGTTCGACAACCAAGGCACAGTGGACACCGAAGACTTCACCCGCACGACCCCGAATCCGATCGAACGCCGGCAGCTCAATCTGCTGACCAAGGTCACCTACGATCTGAGCCCAGGCTCGTCTCTCGAAACCACTGTGGAGGCCTACGAAACACAATCCGACACGGAAGCCTATAGCTCAAGGACCCCGGCGTCCCCCTTCGCCTCCGCCGTCCAGGATTTCGACGCCCGGGATTCTCAGCAACGACAACGGCTCAGCCTCGAGCAAAGCACCGTGACCTCCAGGACGTGGGCAGACTCGGTGCTCTGGCGCCTCTACGCCCAAAACGCTGAGACCGAACAACGGCCCGACGAGCTTCTGCAGAGTTCCGCCGGTCTTCGCTCCCAGCGACTGGGTTTGCTGTCCTTCGATCAACAGACCACGGGCCTCGAGGCAGAGGTCCGCAAAGCTCTCGGAAGCTCCAGCCGACAGGTGATCAGCTACGGCTTGCAAGCCCGTCACGATCGTTTCGACATGAATCGCGACCGTACGGAGACTTTCCTGGATACGGGAGAGCCGGTACCCACCAGCCTGGTATTTCCCACCAAATATTTCCCCCGCAGCTCCGTAGAAGAGCTCGGCGCCTTCGTGCAGGCAGAGTTGGAGCTGTGGGGCGGTCGCCTACGGGTCGTGCCAGGGTTGCGCTACGATCGATTCGAACTCTCGCCCGACTCCGACGATAGGATCTACCTCGACGGCAATCCGGGCACCCCAGCACCAGTCGGAGTCGAGGACGAAGCGATTTCGCCCAAGCTGGGCCTCGTTCTGGCGCTCAACGAGCACATTTCAGCGTTCGGTCAATTCGCGGCCGGTTTTAGGGCTCCACCCATGAGCGCGGTCAACAATGGGTTCACCAACCGGGCGGGGGGCTACCGAACCTTGCCCAACCCCGACCTCCAACCGGAAACCAGCGACAACATCGAGCTCGGCATGCGCGGTAGTTTCGCGCGCGGGGGATTCTCGGTCACCGCCTTTGAGAACCGCTACGACGACTTCATTGAAACGGTCTTTCTGGGCTTCAATCCAGCCGAGTTGCTGGTGGAATTCCAACCCCAGAACCTCCAAGAGGTAGAGATCTCCGGCATCGAACTCAGCGGCGACTTTCGCTTCAAGAGGTCTTGGAGATTGCGCACGGCCTTTGCTGTGACCGACGGAGAAGACATCACCACCGGACAGCCCCTCGAATCCATCGCACCTTCGCGCTGGGTCACCGGTCTGCGATACGACAGCCCCGCCGCCGCTGCCAGGCCTTGGGGTGCCGAGTTCTTGGTGACCGCAGTCAGCGCCAAGGATGCCGACGACCTGCCCAGCGACTCGACTCAATTCAACTCCCCGGCCTATGACGTGGTCGACCTAGCGGCTTGGTTGCAAATTACCGATCGGCTACGCTTCCAGTTGTCCGCTTGGAATCTGACCGACGAAACCTATTGGCAGTGGGCCTATGTCCGCGGCCAGAGTCAGGATGCTTCCACCCTTGATCGCTACACCAGCCCGGGCCGCAGCTTCAGCTTGCAAGCCCGGATGAGCTTCTGAACGGACCCAGCCATGAAAAATACTAAAGCATTCCCGATTCTGTTGATCGCCATGTGTTGGATCGGTACGGCGGCCCTCGGAGCCTCTTCCACCGACCGTGACGGTGCCAAATCCCAAACCAGCCCAACTCTGCCCCCTTATCCCGAAGCGATCGCCAGCTTTGGGGCCGCCGTCTCCCAAGATCATCTCTATGTGTTTGGCGGCCATATCGGACGTACTCATCAACACTCGATCGAAAACCTTTCGCACTCCTTCCGACGCCTCGACCTGTCGTCGCCTGAGACCGGTTGGCAGGAGCTGGGCTCCGTGCCTGGATTGCAAGGTCTACCCTTGGTCTCCGCCGATGAGCAAATCTGCCGAATTGGTGGATTGAGCGCTCGCAATCATCAAGACGAAGAACCAGAGGATCTGATTTCTGTGTCCGAAGTCCGGTGTTTCGAGCCCGAATCGCAGACTTGGGCCGATTGGCCTGCTCTGCCTGCCGGTCGCTCGTCCCATGACGCAGCGGTGCTCGACGGCAAGATCTTCGCGGTCGGCGGTTGGCAGCTTCGCGGCGCCGACGAATCACCCCGCTGGCACGACACCATGGCCGTGCTCGACCTATCTCACATCGGCTCAGACACCCCAGATCTGAGCTGGCGGGCTGTGCCTCAACCGTTCCAACGAAGAGCCTTGGCAGTGGCCGCTGCCGGAGGCAAGATTTTCGCCCTCGGAGGACTCAGCGCCGAGGGAACGAGTCGTCGGGTCGATATCTACGATCCCGCCAGCGACACTTGGTCCGTCGGTCCGGATCTTCCGGCCATGGCCGAGAAGATGAAAGGTTTCGGTGTCTCGGCTTTCGGAGTCGGCGACCAGCTCTTCGTTTCAGGAGCGGACGGACGGGTCCACGTGCTCGAAACCCACAGTCTGCAATGGCGTGAGGAGCTGGGGCAGCTCGACTCCCCGCGTTTCTTCCATCGCCTGCTCCCCCACGGTGACCGACTCTTATTCATCGGCGGTGCTTCCCGTGAGGGGCATTTGAACAGCCTAGAATCCTTGGCTATCGACCGATCGTCGGAGCCGGTTCAGGCATCAGCTCAGCCGACCAATCTCCTGCCCACCTCGTGGCCCGGATTCCGCGGCCACGGGGACGGACGCTCAAAGTTTCCCCTTCCCCTGCAGTGGTCGGAGGAGCAAAACCTGGCCTGGCGCAGCCGCATCCCGGGTTACGGCCAGAGTGCGCCGTCGATCTGGGGGGATCTTGTGTTCGTCACCTCGGTGGACGGTCCCAATAAGGAATCACTGATTCTGACTTGCCTATCGATAGCGGAAGGAGAAGTCCTTTGGCGGCGCCGATTTGAGTCCGGCCACCCCTTTGAGGACTCGACCATGGTCAGCCGCGGCGCACCTACGCCGGTGGTCGATGCCCAGCGGGTCTACGCATTTTGGGAAACCGGAGAGCTGATCGCCCTGGATCACCTGGGTGAAACCCTCTGGCGCCGCTCCTTGGTCGACGATTTCGGCCCCTTCTTGGGCAACCACGGCATCGCCAGCTCGCCGGTTTCAGCCGGTGATTCTTTGGTGATCCAAATCACCCACGACGGACCGTCCTACTTTTTGGCCGTGGACAAGGAGAACGGCAAAGATCTTTGGAAGCAGGACCGTCCCCCGAAAGTGGCTTGGACCACGCCGACCGTGATCGAAGGCCCCGGGGGTCTGGAGATCGTCAGCAGCGCGGCCGGACGGGTGGAGGCCTTGAGGGTGCGGGACGGCAAGGTGCTTTGGAGCTTCGACGGCATTGAGAAGAATCACGTGCCGTCGGCCTTGGTGCACGGAGACCGAATCATCGTGCCCAGCTCTCAGGCCGGGCAAACCTTGGCGCTGAGCCGGGACACGACCGAGCCCCTATTCGCGGAAAGAATTCTTTGGCGAGCAGAGGGTATCGCCTCGGGATTCGGTTCGCCGAGCATCGCTGGAGATTGCGTGCTGTTGGTCAATAAGTCGGGAGGTTTGAGCTGCCTGGACCAATCCGACGGCCGGCTGCTATGGCGTTTCCGAATGGACGAAGGGATTTGGGCCTCGCCGATCGTCACCCCCGACAGGGTTTATTTCTTCACCCAAAAAGGACATACGGTGGTCTTGCAAATCCACCGAGAAGGTCCGACTGTGCTGGCGGAAAACCTCCTGCCCACCGACGACACGGTCTACGGAGTGGCCGCCGCCCCCGGGGCCTTCCTGATCCGAATGGGTCAGGAGCTGGTGCGGGTCGGACTGCCCGCGGATTCGGCGGCGAGTGGCTAGGAAACATCAACGTGGCACTGAGTGTCCTCTCCAAAGACCTCGCTCAGCGGCAGATCGCCACGTCGTCGAAGAGCGCCGTCGAGGTCACCGAGATATTGTTCGACACCATCGCCAGGCCGACGAGCAGCGTCTCGGGCAGGGCGGCGATCTCGACCGAACCGCCGAGTCCGGTCGAGGGCGTGACCCAGGTGCCGCCGCCGTCGAGGGAGTATTGGACACCGAGGGTCTGGCCGCTACGCTCGACGGCCAGCCGCACCACGTCGGGTGCGTCCTCGACCTCAAACGCGACATTGACGTTGCCGGGGGCGCCGTAGGCGTCGCGGGCGGCGAATTGCAGCCGCTCCTGCTCCGGCACCAGCATGGCCAGCAAACGGATGTCCCAGTGGTCGAGGCTGGCGCGCACCATCAGGCCCGTCTTGGCCCACGGCTTACCGGCCACCATTGCCGCGACATCGACTGTCGTCTCAAAGCGGAAGTCCCCCGAGAGCTCTCGGTAGAGAAAGCCCGCATTGTCGGCGCCGTAATAAGCAGTGGCGCCGTCGGCGGTCAAGGCGAGCCGGGACTCGCCGCCGTCGTCCACGACCTCGACAGCTTCCTGGTTGGCGTTGCCGACACCGGCCAACGTCCAGGCGTCCAGGTCGCCGTCGTCGAAACCCTCTTCTTCACAAGGCACCGCCAAGCGCACCCTGGTGACTTTCAACAAATCATTGAGATCAGTGTCGGTGCGGTAGGCATAGATCGTCGTCGGATCGTTCGGATCGAGCGTCGCTCGCTGGTTGACCAGATCCTGGGGCACCGAGACCGAGGTGCTTTCGAGCGTGTTGGCGTCATAGTCGAAAAGGTAGAGAGCGCTCGACGACTGGGTGTTGTTGCCGGGTTTGGCGAAGAAGATCCGCCGCTCGGCCGGGAAATGCCAAAAAACATAAGCGCGGTGCGCGCCGCCGCCGCCCGTGACCATGGTCAAGCCCGTCGACTCGACCTGGTGGGTCGCCGGGTGGAAGCGCTGGATGTCGGGAAGCAGGCGCCCCCAATAGTAGATCCAGCCGTCGGCGCCCACCACGGGCACCACGTCGTTGCTCGCCCCTAGCATCGAGGCTACCTGCACGAAGCTGCCGGCTTGCGGATCGAGCTCGAAGATCCAGCTCTGAGGCGAGCCATTCCAGCCACCGAAAAAGTAGATCTTGCCCTCGGCCGCCACCGCGGCCGAGGCCCAGAGAATGGACGACGGAAAAACGGAGGTCTGCGCGGTGATCTCGCCCGCCAGGTCAACTTCGACGACCTGGTTGTGGCTACCCCAGCCGCCGACGTCTCCTGTCGCGAAACCTGGCGAGAGGTAGAAGTTGCCGTCGAGGTGGGCCGCCGCCACGTGCGGAGCCATGGTCAGCTCGTAGGGCAACTTGAAGGGAAGCTCGGTGATCACGCCCGACGCGAGATCGAGCTGCCACATCTCGTCGTAGCCGACCACGGGGCCAGAGGGGTTTGCGAGGCCGCCGAAGTAGTAGATCTTGCCGTCGACCACGGTTTCCGCCGGGTAGGTGAGGTTGTGCGGCACCGGCAAGGTCGCCACGTCCTCGACTTGAATCTCCAGCTCCTGGGCGACGAGATCGCCACCCAGGATCAGAAAGGTGAAAAGGACGATCGATAGGTTGCGGATAGATGTCATGGTGCTCTCCTCATTGACGGAACGTTGCGATATCAGGCTGTGGCGGCGCGTGCGCTTGTTCCATTGAATAGCAAGGAGCGGGCCAGCCGTCGGCCGCGTAAATTCAAGCCCCGGGGACTCATCCCCGGTCAGTAACTCACCGGATCGCGGGTCACCCGCTGCCCGGTCGCTTAGTGAATGCCTCGGCCGGCGCCGTCGAGGCGAGCACTTCGGCGCAGCGTCTTTCGTAGTCGGACTTGAGCAGACGCGCAGGGATCCAGCGCGGACCGAGCGTGGCGTACCATTCTCTGGCTTGATCACACGCCATACGAGCATCGTCGGAGCGGCCCAAGGTGACGAGAAGCTCGGCGCGCCAAGCCAGGAGCGCTCCGCGAGTTTCTGAGCTGAGTGGCATTTCTCGATCCAGCTCGGCTAGCGCGTCGTTCGGATGGCTGGGTGCCGACAGATGTCGAAGCTCGAGGGCCCAATAGCGAGATAGATCAGGAGAGGTCCTGTTGACCCCGACCTGCCGTGGTGGCCCTCCAGCGCGCCAGTCGAGATAGGCGCGCAAAGGGTCTTGGTACGAGCGATTCAGCGGATATCGGCGATGGTAGTCGTCCAGCAGCTGGCCGGCCGCGTCGACGCGGCCGTTCTCCAGGTGGGCGAGCAGCATGGACTGGACAAGCTCCCAGCGGGTCCGCTCGTCTTCGAGGTGGTTTGTGCCAAACGCATATTGGTACCAGACCATGGCGGCCTCCGTGCGACCAAGCCGATGCAGTTTGCGGCCGGCCTCGAAGGCGAGCTCGGCGGCGGCCACCGGTTCGAGCCGCGAGAGGGACGAGCTGAGCGTCTCCTGTTCCGGCGTCGTCGAGTCATCCGCGATCGCCGCGACCCCTGCACACATCTCGATCCAGGCAGACAGGTCGGGCTCGCCGGCCAGCCTGGACTCTGCCAGGGCTTCTAGATAGCTGCTTCGGGCGAGATAGAAATCGCCCTGCCTTTCCGAGCCGGCGGCGCGTCGATAGCTTCGATAGGCCTGCCGGCGGGCTGCGACGCGATCCGCTGGGGAGGCGGTGGTGAGCACGTCCGTTCGAAGGCCCTGGAAATCCAGCTCGATGGGGCCGCTCCGCAGACTGTGCCGCCAGCGGATGCGCCGCTTTTCAATGTCGATCTCGATGCAGTCGGGCCCTGATATGCAGCCGCCGAGCGGGGCTATGGCGTAGAAGATCAGGTTTCGCGGCGGCCCCGTGTTCAGGTCGGAGGTGGGGTTGGAGTCGAGTCCTGCGCCGGCGCCCGGTCGACCGACCGGCGGGACGATCTCCAAAGCCGCGAGGTAGGAGGCGTAGCCCAGGCGATTGTTGATGCCGGCGATCAGCACGTCCTTTCTTCCGTCGCCGGTGAAATCGGCGACTCCGACGGTGTAGTGGTGTCCCGTGGCGCGGAAGATCTCTCGGGACCGCTGTCTGGCGGGCTCGTAGAGCAAGGTCGTGCTCGGATATTGCGTCGTGTGGAGGAGGCCGATGAAGAGCTCGTCATTACCGTCCTCGTCGACGTCGAGAACCTTGAGGAAGCTTCCGTAGGTGCTGGCGAAGCCTTGGGATTCAAAGACGGCGGCAGCAACTTCCAGCGGCAGCTGGTCGACGCGGGCGATCTCGAGCTTCGGGTCGTAGAGCGTCAGCGTGTAGGGCGGAGGACCGCCACCCTCGGGGACTTCGTCGCGAACCACGGCGACCCAACGCCTGCCGCCGAGCCGGAAGACGCCGGCGGCGTCGGCCTCCGGTAGCGTCGCCAGCACGGATCCATCCTGCGCCCTGACGGTCACGGTATTGTCGAGCTCGAGGTTGGTCGAATCCGGTCCGGAAAAGGCCCGGCCCGGAGGTGGTCGCCGCGATTCGTCGGCAGTCCGCTTGTGCTGTGGGGTTTCGAATTGGCGCGAAAGCACGAAGCTCAAGGCGAGCAAAGCCGCCGCGGCGATCAACAGCCAGGAACTCCAGCTCCGTCGCCTCGCTCGTTTGTCGAAGGCTTCGAGCACCTCTTCGGCGCCTTGGTAGCGATCTTCAGGGCGCTTCTCGAGCAGCCGCTCGACGATATCCGCCAGCCAGGCCGGAACCTCCGGCCGCAGTCGGCGCGCTTTCGGCGGCGACTCCTGCAGGTGCGCCTTGAGCAGATCCACGGGATCGTCGGCCACGAAGGGCCGGCGGCCGGTGAGCATCTCGAAAAGCACGACGCCGAAAGAGTAAAGATCAGCTGCCGGTGTGAGCTCGCGCCCGCGCTCGGGAAAGAGGTAAGCGGCGGTGCCGAGCATCGCGTTGCTGGCGGTCAGGTAGGATTCCTGGTACAAGGGACGGGCGAGGCCGAAGTCGGCCAGGCGCAGTCGGCCCGAGTTGTCAACGAGCACGTTCGCCGGCTTGACGTCCCGGTGCAGCACGCCGTGGGCGTGAAGGTCGCCGAGAGCGCGGAGCAGCTCGGATGCCAGCTCGATCGTGCGCTCGACGGTGAGCGGCCCCTCCTCTTCCAGCACCTGGCGCAGGCTGCGCCCTTCGACCAGCTCCATGACCAGGAAGACGTGGCCGTCGGCCTGGGCGAGATCGAAGATGGTGACCAGCCGCTCGCTGTCGGCGTCACGGGTAACTTTGACCTCACGACGAAGCCGTTCGAGGGACGTGCCCTCGAGCCGGGCGGGATGGATCAGCTTGAGCGCCACATCCTGCTCGAGACGCAGGTCCCGCGCACGCTGTACGACACCGAAGCCACCGCGGCCAAGCACCGGGCCGAGTCGATAGCGACCTCCCAGCAAGGTGCCGGGTTCGAGCGGCCGCAAGGGCGATGGCAGCGGGTCGACCGTACGGGTTTCGCTGCCGGCGGTCATTCGAGTCCGAGGCGCTTTATCTTCATTCGCAAGCCGCCTGGACTGATGCCCAGGGCCTCCGCTGCCTTGGTCTTGTTACCACCGGACCAGCGCAGGGCGTCGAGGATGGCCGGTCGTTCGGCCGCTTCTAGGGATTCTTTCAGCGGCCGGGGTGGTCCAGCGAGTTCCGGCGGGGGCGGCAGCTGCGCCCGCAGACTCGCGCCGGCATCGGGCCAGCCGAAGTGAGACGACTGAAGCACTTCGCCGTCACGGGCCCGGGCCACGGCACCGCGCACGCTCCACTGCAACTGACGTACGTTGCCCGGCCAGGTCTCGGCCAGCAGCTTGTTGAGGGCGCGGCGGCTGACGCCGCCGACTCGTATGCCCAGGCGACGTGCCGCTCGCGTCGCGGCATCCGCGATCAGCGGCGGGATATCCTCGGGACGCGTCGCCAGCGGCGGCACTTCGGCGAGCAGCCCGGCGAGGCGATAGAAGAGATCCTCACGGAATGCACCCTGCTCGACCGCCGCATGGAGGTCCCGGTGGGTCGCCGCGACGATACCGACGTCGACCGCCACTTCCCGCCGCCCGCCCACGGGCCGCACCTTCCTTTCCTGTAGCAGGCGGAGCAACCGGCCCTGTAGGTCCGGGGCCAAGTCGCCGATCTCATCGAAAAAGAGTGTCCCTCCGTGGGCCTCGCGGGCAAGACCCGGTCGCGCATGCACGCCCGTGGCGGCGCCAGCCTCGATGCCGAAGAGCTCGGCTTCCAACTGATCGCGCGGCATGGCGTCCGCTTGAACGGCAACGAAAGGACCGTCGCGACGAGGACCCGAGCGATGCACGGTCCTGGCGTATAGCTCCTTGCCGACACCGGTCGGCCCCTGCAGCACGATCGGCAAATCAGCGCGTATAGCTCTCGCGAGCTCGTGGTGCAGCATCGCCAGGCGCGATGAGCGGCCGACCACCATCTGGGGCGGAAAGTCGAGCGCCGAGCAGCGAACGCCGGCGACGCCCGAGACGTGGTCCGTATCGGCCGCGTCGACGCTCGGCTGGCTTGCGTACGAAACCTCTTGCGGCCCTAGGCACAGGCCGATCTCAACCTCTTCTGTATCGATTTCCTCGAGGCTGAGAAAGCCCCTGCCGATCTGCACTGCGCGCCCCGGCACCAACCGGACCCTCCTTCGGCGCTCGCCGTCGACCACCAAGCCGTTCTTCGAGCCGGCGTCGATCAGCCAGAACTCACCGTCCTCCACGAGCAGTCGCGCATGGTCTTTCGACACACCTGGCCAGCGCAACACCACGTCACCGTCCAATGATCGGCCAATCCGCCAACCTTCCCCCTCGGGGCCGCCCTGATCATGCAAAGGCAAGCTGCGAAGGCCGCCATCCACGGATTCCAGGATCAGTCGGAACATGGTTCTCTCAGTCTCATTGTGCTCTTGTTGCGGGTTCTTGTTGGCAATTAGCCGACACGCCAGGACGCCCGTCCTTCCACAAACTCACATGAGATGGATCAAGCTGACGCCAACTGTCTGCTCTTAGCTGCTTGAAGTGTCCATCATTGGGGCCGATTCCGCAACCGGTCTGGAGAGTCTCGAGAAAATGGGTCGGGAAACATCAACGTGGCACTGCATTCCTGGGTTCGAGCCCCCCTGAAAGTACTCATATAATTGAGTTGATGAAAAGAGGGTGCCTAATCTGCAAGATCTGAAAAACATTCAAGCCAGGGAGACGAATGGGGGTCTGGTTATGATCGAGTCCCCGGACCTCCAAAAGTTGGCGAATACACAGTTGGCGAATACACAGTTGGCGAATACACAGTTGGCGAATACACCACCGTGGCTCTAGCACTCGGACGCCCCCAAGTTGCTGCTGACCGCTCTAACGGACACGGAAAGGCGGCGATACGGCCGTATCTTTTGATTCTTCCGGCTCCCACTTTTCAGGTCGACCCGGATAAAGTGAGTTCGATGGCTCCTGCGGCCACCCCGGGCCGCTCTCTGTAGACTCCGCCCATGCATGCCGACACACTTCTCTTAGACGCACTCGTAGTTCTGGCCGCCGCGGTGGCCGTGGTGTTCGTTTCTGCCCGGCTGCGGATACCACCGATCGTGGGTTTGGTGGCGGCTGGCATGCTCGTCGGGCCTTCCGGACTGGCGCTGGTACCGGATCCCGAGGAGGTCGAGCTGCTGGCCGAGATCGGTGTGGTCCTGCTGCTCTTCATCATCGGCCTAGAGCTGTCGATCGGTCAGCTGAAGGCGCTCGGGCGAACGTTCTTCCTGGGTGGCTTGGTCCAAGCGGGCGGCACTACGGTGGCGGCGGCGGGAATCGCGCTCTGGTGGGCCGCTTCTGCTCGGGAAGCGGTCTTCGTGGGCATGGTGGTGGCGCTTTCGAGCACGGCGGTGGTGCTCAAGCTCTACGACCAACGCCGCGAAACCGCCACACCGGCGGGCCGCGCTGTGCTCGGTGTTCTGTTATTCCAAGACTTTTTGATCGTGCCGATGATTGTGCTGACACCGGTGATCGCCGGCACGGCCGACGCCTCCCCTCAGGCGCTGCTGCTCCGTTTCGCCGGTGCCATCATCGCGATCGCCGCCGTGGCGGCGACGGCCGGCTTGGTTATGCCGCGCCTGCTGCATCAGGTCGCCAAGCTGAGGGTCCGAGAACTGTCCGTGCTGGTGGGCCTGCTGGTGTGTTTGGCCATGGCCTGGTTCACTGGACACCTGGGATTTTCCCTCGCCCTCGGCGCTTTCCTCGCCGGTATTCTGGTGTCGGAAACCGAATACAGCCATCAAATGATTGCGGATATCGTGCCCTTCCGCGACGTATTCGCGAGCCTTTTCTTCATGTCGGTGGGCATGTTGGTGGACCTCTCCGCCGCCCTCGACCGCTTACCCCTGCTTTTGGCTCTGACCACCGGCATCGTGCTGATGAAGACGCTCCTGGCCGCCGGCGCTATCCGGGTGGCTGGATATCCCATGCGAGTGGCGGTGGTGGGTGGTTTGGGCCTGGCCCAGATCGGTGAGTTCTCCTTTGTGCTGATGGACGTGGGGCGAGCCAACGGCCTGCTGGCGGGCAACGCCTTCCAGGTGATCCTGGCAGCCTCGGTGCTGACCCTACTCGCTACACCAGTGCTGGTGGCCTGCGCTCCGGCGGCGGGAGAGTGGATCGCGAGCCGGCTGGGCTCGAAAACCGAGGTGCAAGAAGAAAACAAAGATCTGAAAGACCACGTGATCATCGTCGGCTTCGGCACCAACGGCACCCTGCTGGCCCGGGTGCTCGAAGCCGCACACCTGAAGTTCGTGGCCATAGAGCTCAACGCCCAAACCGTGCGCCTGGCGCGCAGCCAGGGAGCTCCCATGTTCTACGGCGACGCCACTCGGCCGGAAATCTTGCACCACGCCGGCGTCGAGCGAGCGCGGGTGATGGTGGTCGCGATCTCCGATCCCCAGGCGGTGCAACGCATGGTGCGTTTGGCAAAATCACTCAATCCGAAGCTGGTGATCATCGTGCGCGTGCGCCAAGTGCAAGAGATCGAGACCCTGCGCCGTGCCGGTGCCAACGCCGTGGTGGCCGAGGAATTTGAATCGGCCATCGAGATCTTCACCTTGGTGTTGCAGCGATTCCATGTTCCGCGCAATCTGATCCGTGCCCAAACCCGGCTTCTGCGCGGCGAGGGCTACCGCATGCTGCGCTCGGACCACCTTTCGACGGACACCTCCGAAGCCGTGCTCGACGCCTTGGAGGCAGGCACCACCGACCTCTACCGCATAAGTTACGAATCCCCGGCGATCGGCAAAACCCTGCGCGACCTCGACCTGCGACGATCGAGCGGCGCCAGCGTGATCGCCGTGGTGCGCGGTGAGCGCTCCATGGTGAGCCCGCCCGCAGACCTGGCGCTCGAAGCCGGGGATTGTTTAGTGCTGGTGGGAGGCCACGCCGAGATCGACGCGGCTTTCGTTTTCCTCGACCGAGCCGGCGAAGGTTCGAACGAGAGTGGCCAAGCTCAAGCGCCAGGAACCTCTGGAGGGCCCCTATGAAAGCTGACAATTAGGACTGGCAATTAGGGGGTGCCAGGAGAAAAACGAGGGCAGTGGAGGCTTGGCCAAAACTTGGGCGATCAATCCCCCAACCCTGTGAGGCAAGCACTGCGAGGCAAACCGACGACGACAAAACTGTTCCTACCAGGGATTCGGCATAGGAGCAGCGATCGGATCGCTCCGGTCGCTGCTCCTATCCGGCCGAATAGAAGCCGTCCGATGGTTAGTGTTAGTGGGGCAGTCCCGGACCGCCGGGATCGCCATTGACGTCGACGAACACGTAATCCGTAGCAAATCGGCCGCTGGCGTCGATCACGTCAACGACGATGTTGAAGGACTCCGTGTCGGAAGTGGTCGCCGAGCACACCGAGCTGCTGCTGGTGCAGGTGCTCGAGAGATTGGTCATTCCGCTGTTGCTCACTTTGAACCACGAATAGCTATAAGGCGGTACGCCGAAGCTCACCGACGAGGTCCAGGTCCCGCTCTCGTTTGAGTCACGGCTGGTGGGGCCGGTGAGATTGACCTTGAAGTTGGGACGCATATAACCCTGACGAACGGCGCCGTAAATCGATGGCACGTAGGTAGGAGCGTGGCGCATGCGCGGATATTGGCCCCACTTCGAGCTATATTCGGACGCCGAGATCGCTACCGCCGAGTGGTCGCCATGGTAGGAAACGCGGGTGCCGGAGACGATGTTGCTGACCTGGACGAAGCTGCCGTCTTGCCAATAGGTGTCGTCGCCCGGTGTGTTCATCCAGCGGGAATTCGACGTCGAGGTGCTGTACCAAGCGTAGGAGTGGCAGTTATATTTGCGGCTGGCGTTGGTTTCACGCACGGCGTTCGGATATTGGTTTTCTGCTTCGTTGTTAATGTAGGCGATATCCGAGGCGCTGAATTCCCAGGTCCTCACTATGACGGGCACCGACGAACCCTTGGGGGTGGTGACCGTAGAGTTGTAATCTTTGCGGTTCGCCGCCACCGACTCGAAGAGGCCGAAATCCTCAGGGTCCCAGGTGGATTCCCGACCGAACTGCTCCTCGACACGGTCGAAGATCAGGTCCAGCGTCCGCGGTCCGGCGTAATTGGCGTGGGTCAGGAAGTCCAACAGCCCCGGGTCCACGAGGCCTTTGGCGGCGAAGGTAGGATCCGCGTGGCCCAGGCCTTTGGCTGCCACCAGGGCGGTTCGCTCGAGACCGAAGGCTCCATAGACGTCGAAGCGCTCCAATTTCTGATCCCGCTTGGTCAGCGATTCCGCCAGCAAGCTCCGCACCTCCGGGTAACCCATCGATTGCAAGACCCAATCCTGCGCCAGCAACATTTCCAAATAGTAAATGCGGAAAGCATAGGTTCCTTGTTCCAGAAGGCTCCAACCGTCTCCGACCTTTGACGGATCTGACCTTCGATACGCGTTGAGCAGAACCCCTGCCGTGTCATGACGCGCCTTGAGTTCTTGCAAGCCGTTGAACGACTCGCTCAAGCTCTCGAAGCCCGCCTGGATGCTGTTGTGGGTCAGCATTTGGGAAAACAGCGGATAGTCGAGCACCGTGTTGAGCAAGGCTTCGGTCCTCATCTCCTCGAGGTGTGCCTCCGGGACTTGGACCGCGGCCAGATGCTCGCCGGGGGTGAACGTTTTCCACGTCTCCGAACCCGGTTTCGAAGGATAGGTGAAAGGGGCGTCCTGCGCGACTGCCGATCCGGCCAAAGCCAACGAGACGATCAGCGGGAGCCACGAGGCACGACAAAACGACGGAACAGGCAAAGATTGCATAAAAGAACTCCTAGTCGAGGCGAGCCGTTGAGCGGCCCGACCAACGTGAGGGCGAACCCTCGTTTAGGGTGAAGTGAACTCGAATTGTATAATGCAAATAGAGTTTCAAAGACGAATAAGCCAGCCTTTAGGGCCCATATCGTCATAGTTGAAGGCAACCATCTGCTCATCAACTACTCTCCACGCCCTCGACCGAGCCGGCGAAGGTTCGAGCGAAAGCATCACTCCGCCGACTCGATCACCACAGGGTCGTTTACCTTGATCTGGCCTGGTTCCACGGTCGAGCCATAAACGCCGAGGCACCCCTGACGATCCTGAGCGACTGCGCGCAGGATCGCAGGGTTGCGCTCCGTGGTTTCGGGATCGATGGTGATCACGACGCAACGGCCGTCGCGTTTGTCGACCCGCATCCGCATGCTGCCGATGCGCAGGACGCAGCCCACCCAACCATCCTCGGCGAACGGAGCCCCGTCGGCTGCCTCTACCAAAATGTTGGGGCGAAATCGCTGAACGTCCAGCTGGGCACCTACGGTCTCGCCGAGCTGGGGAACGGTTTGGGTGGTAATGAGGGAAAGCGGAAACGCATCGAAAACACCGCGGTCTTGCTTGATCAACCGCGCGGCGTCCGGGCACAGCTCTGCTGCGAGCGCCGCCTCCGTAACGTCGAAGACGGCCCCCGACGGAGACCGCACGACCGTCCGTGGCTCGTCGGGCCAAGTCGGCTCAACGAACGAAGGGCGATAGTGAAGCATGTCCGCCCGTTGACGAACGGGTGAGCCACGGAAAGCCGCTCCGCACCACCCCGTCTCGGACGAATGCCCAACGGCGATCCCCGGCAAAACCATGCCAAGACACGTCGATCTCAGCAGCTCCTCAGCCCCCATCGACTTGACGGAACAAAGCCACAATCCTGCGACGCGGCCTAGAACTCCATGGGACCACAAATCGTGCTCAATTCGGGCTCGACGTCCAACCCGCGTAGGCTAAGACCAAGAATCCGGCGATCATGGCCGAGCCGCCAATGGGTGCCACGGCGCCCAGAATCCTTGGTGCCCCGAGGGCCAATCCGCCGACTGCTCCGGCGAAGATCACTCCGCCTGCGATCAGCAATCCGCCGGCCCACAAGGCACCCGCCCCCTGGCAGTGGGGCGACAGCAGGGCTGACGCCAAAACGCCGAAACCTGCGTACATGAAATAGCGGCCGGCGGTTTCCCACAGCTCGAGAGCCCGGGCATCGAGCTTTGAGGCCAAAGCGTGAGCGCCAAAAGCTCCCGTGGCCACAGCTACCGCGCACATCAAGCCACCGGCTACGATCAATGCTTTCGACATTGGGCTCTAGAGGTCGCCGAGCCGGTTGACGGAGAGGACCTTGGAGCGGTCGATCACCAAGTGGGCGTGTTTGGCGAAAACACCCCACTGAGCGGCTCGCTGAAGGTATTTCTCTTTCGAAACCTCGCTGTCGGCGGCCCGGTGGACGTCGACATCGAGCAAGATGACCTTCTCGTCGTCCATGTCGTCGCAACGGCCGACGAACGTCTCCCCACCTTCCGTCTCTACGACCACCGTGATGCCGTGGAGTTC
The DNA here is from genome assembly GCA_965366625.1 of uncultured bacterium. GTDB lineage: Bacteria > Acidobacteriota > Thermoanaerobaculia > Multivoradales > J023 > JAUIJL01. The sequence continues at coordinate 35,331 of CBDUGP010000052.1, read as the reverse complement.
ATGTTTGCCTGTGTGGAAGGTTCCCATGGCGTGCTCAGCAATACTCCGCGAAAGCCGCTTTGAGATCGGCGGCTACGTCCTCGGCGGAGCGGCCTTCGATCCGATGACGCGGCAGAAAGTAGGCCAGCTCACCGTTTTTGAAAAACGCCATCGACGGGCTCGACGGCGGCACTTGGGGAAAGAGCCCCCGGGCCTCAGCGGTGGCTTCTTGATCTTGGCCGGCAAAAACCGTCGCAATGTGCGCGGGTTTCTTGTCGCTCTCTTCGAGCGCCATTCGCACTCCCGGCCGTGCCATTCCAGCTGCGCAACCGCAGACCGAATTGATCACAAGCAGTCCGGTTCCTTCCTTGGCACCGGGCCATTGGGTGACGTCTTCGCCGGTGGTCAGTTCGTCGAATCCGATCGAGGCGAGTTCTTCTCGCATGGGTTTCACTAATAGAGGGCTGTAGGGCACGTTCGTACCTCCTGGGTCTGCTATGAATCGTGGATGTGAATTTCAGGGGAAGACTAAGCCGCCGGTCGACTCGGCCCAAGCTGGTGTCCGGTCGGACCATGAAGATCTCCGGCCTGCCCCAATATTGTACGTCAATCCAGCCCCTAGGGCCGTATCTCTATGAAACCCGCTCCTGCTGCCAAACATTCCCGCACGTTTTTCTGCGGATTAGGCGGCTAATTTTGAGGCGGTGGCGGCTTTCTTCTGGATCAGCTTGCGCTGATAGCGGCTTTGGACTACATCGGTGAGCACCAACACCCCGATGACGAAGTAGAAAGTGGTCTTGGTCATGGGCACAATCTCGGTGCCGAAGAAATGCAGATGGGCAAGATGACCACCCTCGGTCACCAACATGATGCCGACCACGAAGAGCACGAATAGCCCGAGCACTTCGTACATGCGGTTCTTCTGAAGAAAGTCCGAAACTCGGTCCGAGAGCCAAATCATCAACACTCCGCCCAAAACGATAGCGGTGGCCATCACCCAGAACACATCGCTGAGGGCCATGGCGCTCAGGATCGAGTCGAATGAGAACACCAGATTCATCATCACGATCCAAAAGATCGCCTGCCCCGCAGTGCGCTGAGAGTTGGTTTCCTGGTGCCCGTCCTCGAGACTCATCATGTGCAGGATCTCTTTGGTCGCGGTGTAGAGGATGAAGGCGCCGCCGAATAAAACGATCACACTGTGCAGGTTCATCTTGCCCTCCACGACCCCGGTCCAATCCAGAGTCAAGAAAGGATCCTGGAAGTATTTGATCAGACTCATGAGCACGAAGAGCAACACAATCCTGAACGCCACCGCCAAACCGATACCGACCTTGCGCACCATGGCCTGCTTGTCGGCCGGAGCCCGCTGAGACTCCAACGAAATGTAGAGCAAGTTGTCGAAACCGAGCACCGCTTGCAGGAGAACCAGCAGGCCGAGGGTGACTAAATTATCGAGACTGAGCAAAGATTCCATCGAATGTCTCCAGCTTCAGGGTCCAGGTTCAAGGTCTAGGGTTCAGGGGCTCGTCGGCTTCAGCTGCCGAGTTCGTTGAGAAGGGGTTCCAAATGGGCCAACACGGTTTGGGCCACTAGCGCCTGGCCTTCGGCTGTCGGGTGGATGCCGTCCGCCTGGTTTAGACTCACGTCACCGGCCACCCCCTCCAAAAGAAACGGGACCAAGGGCAGGTCGAACTCGGCGGCAAGACGCGGATAGATACCCGCGAAGGCCCGGGTATATTCAGGACCGTAATTCGGCGGGATCAACATGCCCACCAGCAGGACTCGAGCACCTTCTTCTTGCGCCCGGGTGATGATCCGACGCAAATTCTCTTCGCTCGCCGCAGGGTCGAGACCGCGCAATCCGTCGTTACCGCCGAGCGCGACCACCAAGACGTCCGGCTGTTGACGCAACAACCAGTCGAGCCGGCTCAAACCACCGGCCGTGGTATCTCCGGAGATTCCGGCATTGACTACCCGGAGGGTCGGCAAAGCTGCGGCCAGCGCCTGCTCCACCAAATAAGGAAAAGCCTGTTGCTCGTCCAATCCGTATCCCGCGGTCAAGCTGTCGCCGAGAAAAACGACCACCGGACCGCGATCTTCGCCGTCCGACTTCGCTGAGGAGAAATCGTCGGCAGGCGCATTCTCAGCCGCAGTCGCCCCAGGGCCCTCGGTCGGTGGCGTCGCCTCGGGCCCGGGCGACGAGCATCCGCCAAAGGCCATCCCGATCACCATCCCGAGGACGAGCGCACAAGGCCCGAACCCAGACGATTTCAGTCTGAAATTGAATAACATTCCGGGATTGTATCCGTCGACGCCACGGGAGGAAACGGCCGAGCCGCTGCTACAATCCCGCCATGAGTTCCGACAAACCCTCTCGATCCTCCGCCGTAGGCCCGGTCGTGCTCGTAGTTCGCGACGGCTGGGGCCGAAATCCGAACCCTGATCATCGGCCATTCAATGCCTTGGCCCTAGCCAAAACCCCGGTTTGTGACTTGCTGCTGGAAACCTATCCCTGGACCTTGATCGCAACCTCCGGTGAGGACGTCGGCCTGCCCGACGGCACGATGGGCAATAGCGAGGTGGGCCACCAGAATCTGGGAGCCGGAAGAATCGTCGATCAGGAGTCGGTTCGCATCACCAAGGCCGTTCGCACGGGTTCGTTATTCGACAACGAAGCTCTGAGACGCGGCCTGGAGAGAGCCGTCGAACGCGACGGAGCCGTGCACTTGATGGGCATCGCTTCCGACGCCGGCGTGCACGGCCTGCTGACCCACCTCTACGGTTGTCTCGAGCTGTGCAAACGCCGGCAGCTCGAGCGAGTCTTCATCCACCTATTTACCGACGGTCGAGATACGGGTCCGTTCACCGGCAAGGACTACGTCCAACAGGTGGCCGCCAAATGCGAAGAGCTAGGCGTGGGACGCATTGCCACCCTCTGTGGCCGCTACTTCGCCATGGATCGCGACAACCGCTGGGAACGGGTCCGGCGGGCCTATGACGCGTTGACCGGACGCTCCGAGGTGCCCCACTTTTCGGACCCGACGCAGGCCGTGCAAGACCACTACGACCAGCCTGAGTCCGCCGGCCAAAAGGGTGATGAGTTCGTCACTCCCAGAACCGTCGGCGAGCGTCCCGAGAAGTCCCGAATCCGGGACGGCGATACGGTGATCTTCTACAACTACCGAGGGGATCGTCCACGGGAGATCATTCGCGCCTTCCGCATGCCGGAATTTGAGGGCCAGGTGCCGGAATCACCGGACTCGGGCAAATCGGGATTCGACCGCGGACCGCGCCTGGATCTCAGCTTCGTCACCATGACCGCCTACGAACAGGCCCTCAATGAATGGGTCGACGTCGCCTTCCCCAAACCGCCGAAAATGCAAGACACTGCGGGCGAATATTTCTCTCGGCTCGGCCTGAAGCAATTCCGCTGTGCGGAGACCGAAAAGTTCCCCCACGTCACCTTCTTCTTCAACGACTATCGGGAGGATCCTTGGCCGGGGGAAGAACGCGCCATGGCCCAATCCCCCAGGGTGGCCACCTACGACGAGGCACCCGAGATGTCGGCCCGCGAGGTCTGTGATTCCGTGCTCGAACGCCTGCGCTCCCACGAGCCCGACGACTTCATCTTGGTCAATTTCGCCAATACCGACATGGTCGGCCATACCGGCGTGCTCGACGCGGCGATCCGCGCCGCCGAAACCGTGGACACCTTGGTGGGCGAAATCGTCGAAGCGACCCTGAAATGCTCCGGCAAACTGATCGTCACCGCCGACCACGGCAATTCGGAGCAGATGTGGGACCCGGAAAACGACGCCCCCCACACCGCCCACACCCTCTTCCCGGTCGAATGCATCGTGGTCGATCCTGAGCGCCGGAACCAGGCTTCGGGATCCAAAGATCAACCGTCCACCACCCTCAGGCACGACGGCCGCTTAGCGGACGTCCTGCCCACGATCCTGGACCTGATGGGCCTCGAAAAACCCTCGGCCATGACCGGCCAAAGCCTGTGGTCCACGGACGACTAGTTTTTTCGGCGTTTGCATCCAGCAGCGATCAAATCTGGCTTTTGAATAGATGCGGTCCACACTGATGCAACACGGAATGTCGAATCTCGTCGGTTTGAGGCGAAGCTCGCTAGCTCAACTTGGTAGGGGCGGGGCTTGCCCCGGGCTTGCCCCCGCCCGGGCGAGGCGAAGCCGAGCCGCTTCCTAAGGAAGAGCGGAAGGGGGCAAGCCCCTCCCCTACATCAAGTCATTTATAATCAATGGTTTGCGAAAATTCCGGAACGTCTAGTTAATTTGCTGCTTCTGGGGTCGATGAGGCGGCATGCTGCTCGGCGGCCAGAACCTCGCCGACCCAGCTTCCGATTTTGACCGCCAGCTTGCGATAACCCTCATGGGTCATGTGGCAGCAGGAATCACCGTAGTCCATATCTTTGCTGCTGCGGTAGATCTGGGTGGCGTCGAGATAGAGTTCCCCCTCGGAGGCTAGCTCGCGTCCCGTTTCGCGCAGGCCTGAATAACCCTCCCGGGCCCAGCGGCTCCAAGGATGGTTGGGCTGCCAAGCCACCGCCAGCTCCTGCTCGTGCAGCTGGGTTTTTGAGCCCTCTACGTATTGGTTGGGCTGGAGGACGTGAAAATAACGGGCTCCGCCGTGCTCGGCGACCTGGGCCATTAGGCGCGACGAACGTTGCCAAATGCCGAAGTAGAGATCCCAACAGGTGTCGGCGTCCACCAGGCATGGATCGTCCACATGCCACAGGTCGTCTTCGAGTTTGCGGATCGGCAGCTGGCGCATTTCCTGCTCGGCGAGCAGGGCATTGCCACTCGCTTCGAGCGCTCGCCAACCCACGGCCGCCTCCACCGCCGCCAGACCTTTCCAGGGTGAAGCGGCCAGAGCCTCACCGATTTCGATGAATTTCTGGCGCTGCCGTTGGGTACGGGCCAACAGCTGAATCTGCCGATTGGAAAGGGATCCTGTGGTGGTGCCCAGGGCCGAGGTCCAAAAATCATAGTCCGGATAAAGAGGATGCCTCGCCTTGAGCGCGTTGGCTCTCGAGAGCACCACCTCGTTGAAGCCGTCGACGTTGACCACCACATCGAGGGGCGTTTCCAACAAGATCAGCTCCGCCAAGAGGTTCACCTGTTGAGGTTGTTTGTATCCGCTGACGCCGAAGTTGACCACTCGAATCGCGCGGCCCTGGCCCAGGGAAACCTCCATCGCTTCCTTGATCGCCCAATGGGAGGTCAGAGCCAAGCCGCGGGCCACGGAACCACCGAAAATGCCGACCACGAGTTCATCTTCCGGCAGCAAACGCGGATCCGGCTCCCGGGAGTGAATTCCCAAGACGTTGTAATTGACACCGGGAACGTCCGTGGGCCCGAGGGGCCGCGGCGAAACCCCGCGAAATGGGTGGATTACCCAATGGGCTGAGGGTTCCAAACCCTCTGTTTCGTCCTTTTCCTCAAACTCCGCGGCGGCCTGCACCGCGTCGGCCGCGGCCCGGCGCTCAGCACCGAATAGGCCAAAACCGCGGATGGCCACCTCGAGCAACACGACCGCCAAGAGCAGGGAAAACGTAAGAACAGCGAGATTGGTGAACAGCTTTTTCATGATCAGGGGAATTGCCTGCGGGCCGGCCGGTCCGAAGAGTCGATCCCAGCTTCAAGGTTTAAAGATCCAGGCCAGGTTTATGACTGGGTTAATAACTAGTTTCATGTCTGTGGTTTGACGAAATAGAGGAGCCTTGTTTCGTCGTGATAGACGACTTTCTTCAACACCTCGAAGTGCCGAGCCAACGAGGCCTCAAAGACCTCGAGTTCATAGTCGTGAAAAATATCGTGACGATGGCTCAGCAGCTTCTGGACCATGGGGTCGCCCTTGGTGACGAATTCGATCACCATGTGGGCGCCAAATTGGGCAAAATATTCGATCACCTCCGGCAGTGGCAGGTTGGCTGAGATCACCAAATGGTGCAGCACCGCCAGGCAGAGGATGAAATCGGGCCGATCCCGCTCCGACAGGGCTTTGCGCTCTCCGTGGCGCCAGCCGAGGGACGGCGAGGGATCCGCCAGATTGTTGACCAACGGCAAGATATTGGTTGGGGCCTCGGCGGAATGGTGGCTCTTTAGGTCGAGGTACAAGCGATCGACCGCCAGGTGATCCGCGTCAAAGGCCACCACCCATTCGCAATGTGCGGCCGCCAACCGGCTGAAATCCCCCGTATTGCAGCCGATATCCCAAGTCAGACGCCACTTGTGGCCGGCCATGGATTGGTTCACGAAGGTTTTTTTGATCTCGCGATTCTGATCGTCATAGCTGTTGTCGGTCGCATAGTCCGACCATTCCGACCGCTGCTCCCGCCATCGCAGCTTGCCCACCACTTTGCGCAATCGACGCACATTGTTGAGGATCATCGGCTTGCCAAAGCCGGCACGTTTTAAGTCGTCGGTGGTTTTATCTTGGGTTTGGGCACGCCTTCCGCCGGAACCGTCGCTCTGCAATTTGGCGTGCAACACCACATCCACCAAGACTCCTGGACGCAAGAGATCTCGCCACGACAGCAAGTCGTTGAATTGCTGCGGCGTCAAGCCGTCGATCGCCCCCCTCAACCAGGGTGCAAAGGGCAGGCCTCGATAGGCCGTCATCATCAATGGAAAGAGAAAGAGGCGACAGAATTGCTGATAGCCGATCCACGGCTCCCCCTGACGCCATCGCTCGAAGGAGGGCACATCGATGAAAACCGGCCGAGAGCCTCGCCACTGGATGTTGTAGGGAGTTGCGTCTTTGAGGATCATGTCCTCGGCCAACGCGGCTTCCAATAGCTCGAGCTGAAGCAACGCAGCATCTTTGAGCATGTGGAAGGTCCACTCATAAGGATAGGAAATGAACGGCAGCCGGTCGTGCTCGAGGGCCGTGCTCCAACGGTCCGAGAACCCACCTACTTCGGCCAGCTCGTTCTGGGACCAATCCGCGGGGCGGGTGGAGATCAACTTGCCCTCGGCGCTCAGCCGCTCGAAGAAGGAGGTCTTTTCGAGCGCTTGCCATTCCGCCTCCGCCATCGGGCTGAGGGCACGGAAGACGCGCCCTTCGGAGTAGAAGACTCGCCCTTCGCGATCTCGAAAAGAGCCCTCTTCAGTCTGAAACGTCGCCATCGGTGGGTTTTCCCAGCCCCAGCTTGGCCTTCAGCTTGCGCCAATAGAGCTTGATCAGCACCGCGAGCCCGGCAAATCCGCCGATCAGAGCCTGGAGAATCAGGCTGCCCGAAATGGGATCGAGGTAACCGTAAGCAGGCAGGGCGAAAATCGCGAGTAGAGAGAGGAGTGCGAGAATCCGGGGCAGCATATTCATCTAGGGGATCCTAGTCGTCGGCACCCGAGGCGCCCTGTTGTCGTCGCCCGAGAGTCGTTGCTTGTCGGCCGGGGCCGATTCGTTTTTCTTTATCTTAACAGGCTGTGGTAAAAGTCTCATCGCGCTACGAGCGCGCCTTTTCCGCCGACTCTTCGTTGGAAAACCTCGACGATTCCCGAATCGCCTGCGGTTTTCACGCCTCGATTCGACGAAAAATTCGCAGCTCTCGCCGGCGCAAGACTTCCGCCACAGCCTGTTAACAGCCCCTGTCCGGAGGACTTACTAAGAAAAAACGTTGATGGCCCGACCGCTTCTATTTCCCTCAACACTCGATGACGTTGATGGCCAAACCACCCCGTGAGGTTTCCTTATATTTGGTCTTCATATCCCGTCCGGTATCGCGCATGGTTTTGATCACCTTGTCCAAGGAGACCTTATGCCCGCCGTCACCCCGCAAGGCCAGGCGGGCGGCTTTGATCGCCTTCACCGCGCCCATGGCGTTACGCTCAATGCACGGGATCTGCACCAATCCGTTGACCGGATCACAGGTCAAACCGAGATTGTGCTCCATGCCGATTTCGGCCGCGTTTTCGACTTGAATCGGCGACCCGCCACCGACCTCACAGAGGGCTCCGGCGGCCATGGAGCAGGCCACGCCGACCTCCCCTTGGCAGCCCACCTCGGCGCCGGAGATGGAGGCGTTTTTCTTGAACAACGTGGCGATGGCCGCGGCGGTGAGCAGAAATCGGACGACCCCTTGGTCGTTGGCGCCGTTAACGAACCGTCGATCGTATTCGAGCACCGCCGGCATAATGCCCGCCGCGCCGTTGGTGGGCGCTGTCACCACTCGCCCACCGGCGGCGTTTTCTTCGTTGACGGCGATGGCAAAGCAGCCGATCCAATCCAAGACCGTCAGGGGATCGCGCAAACCGGCCTCGGGCATCGAGGTCAGCTCGCGGAACAACCGGGGGGCCCGTCGCTTCACCTGGAGCCCCCCCGGCAGCAAACCCTCGTTGCGGCAGCCCGCCTCCACGCAAGCCCGCATGGCGGCGGCGATCGCCATCAATCCATCGACGATCTCCTGCTCGGCACGCCAGGACTTTTCGTTTTCCATCACCACCTGCCAAATGGCCAGATTGTGCTCCTGACACAGCCGAAGCAGCTCGGCCCCGCTGTTGAACTCCAACGGCAAAGGTGTGGTGTCCTCAACGATCCGGTCCTCGGACGCCACGTCGTCATTGACCACGAAACCACCGCCGACCGAATAGTACTCACGGGAATCAAGCTCTTCCCCGGTCTCGTCACGGGCGATGAAACGCATGCCGTTGGCGTGGTAGGGCAGTTTTTCTCGCTTGAGAAATTTCACTTGAGTCCCCGGGTCGAAATCGATTTCGCGACGTCCCCAAAGACTTAAACGGCGGGTCTCCCGGATTCTCTCTACCCTTTCCGCCACAACCGACGGATCGATGGTCTCAGGCTCTTCCCCTTCCAGCCCCATCAGCACAGCGACATCCGTGCCGTGGCCTTTGCCCGTCAAAGCCAAAGAACCGTAAAGGCGCGCTTCCACCGAAACCGTACGGTCGAATTTGCCGGCCGCTTCCAGCCGTTGAAGAAAACGTCCCGCGGCCCGCATGGGCCCCACAGTGTGAGAGCTGGATGGGCCGATGCCGATGGTGAAAAGGTCAAAGACGCTGACGGCCATAAGATGGCTCCTGAAAGCTCGGATCGAAGGGAAACTCGTCGAGGGTGATGATTTGGGGTGGGAATACCCAGCCGGCGGCGCAGTCTGGAGTGCGCGCCTAAGCTTGTCAAGCGAATGACAAAACCCGGACGGTCCAACCCAAAGTTGCCAACCTAACCACCAGGCCCTCCTACCGCCTGGAAGCTGCAAGGAGAAACTGCGCTTTAGCCGGCCCCGGGAGCTTTGGCCAGAAAGCGAATGACATAGGGCCCTGTCCGCAGAGTTCTAGTTCCCGAAGGCCCGGCTTCCGTGCTATTTTCAAGTAGTGATCAAGACAAGAACTAACGCTTACAAGAATCGAAACCTCCCGTTATTCCTTCTTCTGATCTCGTTCAGCCCAGTCACCTGGACCACTTACGGTGACGATCTACCTGGACTCTCAGAGGCGACCGTTGAAGAGGTTTTCCTGGGAGATTTGCTTTTTCCCCAAGAAAAAGGCGAGCTTCAACTTACTTTTGGGGCCGCAATCGGAGAAACTCTCACCTCTGTAGTCGCAGGTCTAGAGTGGGGTTTGACCGATGCTTGGCAGGTGGAGCTAGAGGTTGAAAGCCTGCTCAACGGGAATCATCCCGGTGTGAGCCGGCTTGAATTAGGTGGCAGGTATTCGGCCATGAATGCCAGGCCCAACCTGCACCTAGCCGCAGGCCTATCCCTAGCCTTTTCACCGGACGCTACCGATACAACACCGCGCCACGCCACCTCCGTCGAGTCGGTGGTGATCCTAGGCCGCGACCTAGCCCACGGGAAGCTCCACCTATTCACCCAGCTAGGAGCCGAATGGGCCATCAACGAAGGGGACCTTGAGCCGGGGGTCGAGGCACCGGAAGACGAGTTCGAGTGGGTAGCCGGCGGTTTTGGACAAACCCCTTGGGGAGCAGCAACTCTGGAAGTTGGCGTGGACCGAGAGTTCCGAGGTGAACAAGAAAGGGAATGGCGCCTGGCCGTAGGTTGGGTCTTCGATCTAAAGAAATGGCAGCTCGGATTTGGCCATGTTTTCCAGATGGAGGACGGCGAACCCGATATTTGGTTGGTAACGTGGACCTTTGAACCCGAATGGTGATCCAACCGCCGAAGCAACGATTGCACTTAAACCCTTGGGTGTTGATTCGAACCTTTCCGATCGAAAAAGGGGCGTCAGATCATAAGTAGATTTCAAGACTGGCCTTTCCGTAACAAGCTGCTGGTGGTCAGCCTGTTGCCGGTGGGATTAATGGCTCTGCTGCTCGTCATCACCTTCTCATTCGGACTTGAGTCCGTATGGAGCGATGCAGTGCCCCGGCAGGCAGACTTGCTCCGTTTGGATTCCCTCGTTCGTGAATACCAAGCGGAGGTCCGAGAATTCGCGCTGGAAAGGCTTCCGGAAACCAGCGAAGAAATCGACGAAATTGAGCGAGAGCTGCCCGAAATCCTGGCCGACCTCAGCCGACACGGCCCCCAAGCGGCTCAGTTGGTGTCAGAGCTTTCCCCCTTGATCGAGGCGATGACGGATTCGAGGAAGCGGCTCAACAACCTCGCCGGGCTCCATGAGCCGCTCAACACGTCGATTTCGCCCCCGGACCTCGAAGAAGAATTGGAAGCTTTCGAAGAGACAGAGTCGGTGCTCGAGGATCGAATCGATGAGGAACGCGAGGTCGCCGCCGGCGAGCTGGCACGGGCAATGTTCCAATTTCGGAGATCTATGGCAGGAGTCACGGGATTCGGTATCTTCTTGGGCCTGCTCCTCGCTTTGGGTCTAGCACGATGGCTCAACACTCCCTTCAGCATTCTGAAAGAAGCCAGTGAGCGCATTATGGACGGAGACTATCGCGCTGGGGAGCGCCTCAACAGCCATGATGAGTTGGGTCAGCTCGCCGCGGGTTTCGATCGCGCGGCCACAGACATCCGGCACCTGATGCAAGAGAAACAAGAGCATCTGGACACCCTGGAAAGGAATCAACACCAGCTGGTGCAGAGTGGCAAGCTGGCCGCTGTCGGTGAGCTGGCCGCCGGTGTAGCTCATGAACTCAACAATCCCCTATCTGCAGTCTTGACCTATAGCGTTTTGATCCGAGAAAGGGCAGAAAAGGTGCCGGCACAGGCCCTGGAGCCGATGCCGAAGCTGATCGAACGACTCCAACTGATTGAAACCGCCGCCAAGCGCTGCAAAACGATCGCCGACAACCTGCTGACGTTCGCACGCCAGGAGGATTCTGAGAAGGGGCCCGTAAATCTCGACAAGTTGGTCGACGACTCACTCGACCTAATGAAGCCGATGTTGAAGCGAAAGAAGGTCACCGTCGAGCGACCGATCGAACCTGGCCTAGCTCCCACCTTTGGCAATGCCACTCAACTTCAGCAAATAGTTGTCAACCTGGTCGGCAATGCCCTTCATGCCGTGGATGTGGGCGGCCAAGTGCGGGTAGCGGCCCGAGCCGGCGACGACGACCAATGCGAGCTATCGGTAGCTGACAACGGGCCAGGCATAGAACCTGAGCTTGCGGACAGGATTTTCGAACCCTTTGTCACCTCAAAACCACCGACAGAAGGCACCGGTCTCGGCCTATCGATCGTATACGGCATCGTGCAAGATCACGGAGGCCGGATCGAGGTTGAGAGCAGTAACGAAGGAACCACTTTTAAGGTCTACCTACCTTTGGCCCAGCAACCACAGGAAAATAACTAGATGGCAAGGATTCTGGTCGTCGACGAGGAGCCCATGATTCACGATGTGATTTGGGCGGCCCTCGAAGCCGAGGAACATCAAGTCGAAGGCTTCGCGAGCTTGGACGAGGCTTTGCACGCGGTTGAAGAACCCGTAGATCTAATACTGCTCCACCGCGGCCTGCCCGAAGGTAGATGCGACCAGCTGGTGAACAAGGCCCGGCAGATTAGTGACCCAGCGATCGTCTTGCTTTCTTCCCAGCGCAACCTCGACTCAGAGCACAATAAATTTAGGCTGGGCGCGGGTGAGATCGTTTACAAACCTATCGATCCCATAGACCTACGGGCGATTGTCGCCCGCCAGCTCAAGCAAGGGGCAACCGCTTTCGAGGTGCCCGAGGCCCCGCGCCTGCTGGTGGTTGATGATGATCCGCTGGTAAGAAATTCGATCTTGGACATCCTCGAAGACAACGGCTACGACGCGTTCGGCGCTGATTCCGTGCCTTCGGCCTTAGATCAACTGAAAGTAAGACCCTTCGAGATCGTAATTACCGACATCATGATGGAAGGAAAAACAGGTCTTGACCTACTGACGGCATTGCCCGACGTCAGCCCGCGCTCTGTGGCCTTGGTCATGACCGGTTATGCCAGCAAGGATCTGGCTGTCTCGGCCCTGCGCAGCGGCGCCTACGACCTCTTAGAGAAACCTCTCACACCAGACCTAGTCTTGCGGGCCATTGAGCGGACTTGGGTCACACAACGTTACCAACTCGACAACCGTCGCCTGCTGCGCGAGCTGCGAAAAGCCAATCAAGAGCTTACGGTTGCCAAGAGTGCCGCAGAGTCGGCCAATCGTGCCAAATCCGATTTTCTCGCCAATATGTCCCACGAGGTTCGAACTCCCCTGAACGGAGTTTTGGGATGTTTATCACTTTTAAACAAATCATCCTTGAGTGCACCTGAGAAGGAATATGTGTCCGTAGCCCGTCAGGCCGGAGAAGGCCTGCTCGCCATGCTCACCGACATCCTCGACTTCGCCGCCTCAGAGTCATTGCCAGTGGCGGAAACTCTCAGAATCGATCTCGGCCAATTGGTGGAAAGTGCGGTCGAAAGCGCCCGCCTCCAAGTGGAGGCAGCAGGTCTCGAGCTAACCCTCGAGCAGGTAAGCCCAGAACCCATCTGGTTGGAGGTTGAGCCGAAGCGATTGACCCGCGTCTTGGTCAATCTATTAGACAACGCGAGGAAGTTTACGCGCCGCGGAAGAGTTGCTGTCAACTACGCAACGGCCGGCGAATGGGTAAGAATCGGTGTGCGCGATACCGGCCCAGGCATTGACCCCCACCAGGCTGATGAAGTCTTTAAACCCTTCCATCAGATAGATGGCAGCAGCACCCGCGAAGTCGGTGGAGTTGGCCTGGGTCTCGCCCTATCTCGAAGGCTGGTGGAGAACATGGGCGGCAGGTTGGAGCTGTACAGCGAGCCGGGTCAGGGGTCTGAACTCGCCGTTTATCTGCCGAGCAGCTCCGACTGCTCAATCACCCAACAGCCGACTGTCGGCGCCAAGGCTGCTAACCGACCCTTGCGCGAAGGGACTACTCGCCGAGCTCTGCTCGCCGATGATGATCCAACGAACCTTTTCATCTTGGAAAGGATGCTGCAGAAGCTCGGATACGAAGTCACTTCAGTAGAAAACGGTCAGCAGGCAGTGGACGCCTACGGGGCTGAGCAGAATTTCGACCTTGTGATGTTGGACTACCAAATGCCCCTGCTCAACGGCCCAGCGGCCGCAGAGGGCATACGTCGGTTAGAGGCCGAACAGCAGGCTGAGCGGGCTATTCTCGTCACGGTCACGGGATTCAACTTGATGGAATATCGAGAGCGGTGCCAACTGGCAGGATTTGACCATTTCATGACCAAACCTGTCGAATTCTCCACTTTGAGACAGTTGATCGCCGAAATATCCGAAGAGGGCGATCCCGCCTCCCTTGATCGTCGGAAATCGTAGAGTTAGAGGTGATCGCCGCCGGCTGAAAATCGACCTCAACCGGCATCGACCCCAACCGACACAGACCCCAAGCAGCTAGGGTCGCAGCTCTTCCGGCGTCGGCCGATCCACCACTTCGGTCTCGAAGCCGGATTCGACCTGGATGTCCGCCAGCTGGCCGCTGATCACCTCGATGGTCCGACGGACGGGCAAGTCGTCGGGACAGAGCTGGGCCAGGGCGTGCAGAGGAGGCAGCGCTTGGCACAGCTCCCCCAGATTGAGGTAGATCAGGGCCAGAATTCGCAGCCTCTTCTCCTGGTTTTTAACCGCCCCCGATTCGACCCTGCGCAAGGCTCGATGCACCAACCGGCGCTCGACGTCTAAAGGCTGCAAAAAAACCTCGGGCACCTCCAAAAGAATCACGCAACGACAACGGGCACAGGACTCCGAAAGCTGAGCGTAGGCCAAACCACAGATCAAACATCGACCTCGGGCGGGTGGCCTCGCTGCGGCCTCCGGATCGGCTCGGCTGATTTCCAGGGAGAGGCGGGCCCGACGGTTGTCCGGGTTGATCGCCAAAGCCCGAGCCAGGCTAAATTCGTGCTCGTCCAGGTTCTCCGAAACTTTGGAGAGCCACATCCAAGCCAGCTCTTTCTGGGGACTATCGTTGACCGCCTGCCAAAGATGCCGACGGGCCAGCTCCCAATCCTCGGCGATGGCAGCTGCTATTCCCTCTTTCAGAGGATCTCTGTGACGATCTTCGGATTCCATGGCTCACCCATTGATTCGATCGGCTGTAGGCCGACCCGACGCTCGAAGTCTAGCCACGCAATATAAAGGCTGTCATTAACCCGGCCAAAAAGAACCGCCCTTGTTTCACCCTCAAAGAGCCTTCAACCCTTGAGATTTGCCACCCCTGAAGTAGAATTTCTCCATGAGCAAAAAAATCGGACGCAATGCACCCTGTCCTTGCGGTAGCGGCAAGAAGTTCAAGAAATGTTGTTCTAGAAAGGGCGCCGACCGAGCCGATTCGTTCGAGATGCCTCCGATCGAAGGCCCCGGAGGCGGGTTTCGCTTTGAGCCCGGGGCTTACGGCACTCCCGACCGTGGATATCTTCCTTCCATCTTGTGCCGGAAACAGGTTGCCGGAGCTTGGCAACCCCATTTCCTACTGGCGCATCCAGTGATGCCGTTCGATGATTGGACCCGCGCTGCGGAACTCGTGACCGTGCACTTGGATTCTGCGTATGAAGAGAAAATGGCCGCGGAATCTGACGAAGCAGCCGCTCATAAGCTGAGCGCCCTCGGCTACAAAAGCATTTCCGGCTACCGACTGGAAGAGTTTCGCCCCATCGAAGCCGCCCCAGGCTTGGGCGGACATCTCGGGGCACACAAAGACTCCCTGCCCGATCTCGACGACCCCATGCCCGCACGAACCGCGCTTCTAAACGTGGTCGATGAGCAGATCCAAACCGAAAACCCCAAAGAGACCGGTCTCACCTTTCAACGGCTGTTGGATTTGGGGCACGACGCGGACGCTGCCAAAGAGCTGATCGCCATGTTGGTTGCAGCGGAACTCTATGAGCTGTCTACCCAGGAGCGGGAATTCGACCTCGCACTCTACGAAAAAAATCTACGCCGGCTGCCCGAGCTGCCGGAGAATCTTCGGGAATAGGTTAGCGTTTTGACGATGAACCCCGGCGCCGATCTGAATCGGCGCCGGTCTCGGCCATCTAACTAGACGTTTCGGCATTTCCACAAACCATTGATTATAAATGACTTGATATAGGGAAGAGGCTTGCCCCTCTCCTACTTCCTTAAGCAGCGGCTCGGCTTCGCCTCGCCCGGGCGGGGACAAGCCCATCCGGTCCCCCCCTCTCCCGCCGCGGAAGTTGGGCTAGGGGTGAGGGCCTGAGATCTCTCCCGCCCGGGCCGGGGCAAGCCGGGGCAAGCCCCGCCCGCAAACCTCCGGAGGTTTGCGGGCGTAGCCCGCTAAGTTCAGCTTAGGCCGACTGACGACTCCTTGCTTTCCAAGCCGCCGCCAAGATCAATAGCGCCATCAGCATGAGGCCCCATGTATCCAGGGTCGGGATGCCGATGACCGTGCCTTGGAAGTCGATCTGCAAGGTGTTGGAGAGGTTGGTGCCGTTGGCGGTGATGCTGCCGACGGCCGGTAGGTCCGGGTTGATCGGGGTGATCTCGACGATCCACTGGGGATCTCCCGGCATGCCGCTGACCACGTTGATGGCCATATTCTCCGAGCCCAGATCCAAGTCCACGCTCTGGATGCCCGAGCAATCGTCGATTTGCACCACGATCAGCAGATCGGTCTGGGAAACCACCGTGAACATGGGTCCCTCCAGGTCGTTACACAGATCGCAGACATCGCCGACGCCGTCCATGTCGAGGTCGGCTTGGTCTTCGTTGGTATCCAACGGACAGTTGTCGCAGGCATCGCCCAAGCTGTCACCGTCGCCATTGGCTTGGTCCATATTTGGGGTCGCCACGCAGTTGTCACAAACATCACCGACGCCGTCCATGTCACCGTCCGCTTGATCGGCATTCGGCGTCGCCACGCAGTTGTCGCAAACGTCGCCCACGCCGTCCATATCGCCGTCCGCTTGGTCGGCATTCGGGGTGGCCACGCAGTTGTCGCATACGTCACCCACGCCGTCCATGTCACCGTCCGCTTGGTCGGCATTCGGGGTGGCGACGCAGTTGTCACACACATCGCCCACGCCGTCCATGTCACCGTCCGCCTGATCGGCATTCGGGGTGGCGACGCAGTTGTCACACACGTTACCCACACCGTCCATGTCGCCGTCCGCTTGGTCGGCGTTGGGGGTGTCGGGGCAGTTGTCGGTGTCGTCGGGCTCACCGTCGGCATCGCGATCGGTCATTACGTAAACCGCGAAACCGTCGTGATCCGACGCACGCACGGGCGTGGAGTCGTCTTCGATGATCTCTTCGGCGGCGTCGGCGTTGCCCCGGCCGTATTGCAGCTCTCGGAAGAACACGTCCGTGGCCGTAGTAGCCAGGGCGTGGTCCAAGATTTGGGCCGAGCCATCGAAGTTGAAGGAGTATTGCTCCTCCACCGGCACGGTGGTCGACAGGTTGGTGAGATTCGGGTTCACCAGATCCGGGCCGGACAAGAGATTGTCGGCCGGATCGACTTCACCCCGAATCTGGCCCACCACATCCACAAAGCCGTCGGTGAATTGGAAGGCGTTGTAGTCACCCACCACGATCATCGGGATGGTTGGATTGGCGGTTTGGAAGTCCTGCACCAACTGCGCCACGTCTTGGCTTTGTTCCAGGCGTTTGTTGCGCGGGAAGTCTCCTCCCGGACCGGGATCGTCGACCCCGATCAACGAGCGCATGTGAAGCACCATGACCGCCACCGGGAAGGGCGCGCCGTTACCGATGTAGGAACCCTCCAACTGCAAGGGCGGACGATCGTGCAAGACGCTGCCCGGGCTGAAGACCATGGTGGAGTCGCGGTTGATTTGGGTCACCGCATCCACCATCACCGAATCGCGCACCAGGAAGCCGACATCGATGGTGCCGATATCGTTACCTTCCTCCAAGTAGGCGGTGTAGCTCACCGAGGCATCGAGGCTTTGGATCTCGGCGGCCAGGGCCTGCAAGACCGTCAAACTCTCGGCTTCTTGGACTCCCAGGATGTCCGGGGAACCCAAGACGTTGACGATGTGGTCGGCGAATTTGACCCGTCGGCGATCCCACTCCGCGGTCCCGACCACCGTGTCGTCCCGGTTGGCACCGGTGGAGCTGGTGGACGAGGGATCGTCGACGTCGTCGAAGAATCGGAAGAGATTCAACGAAGCCACCGTCATCTCACCCGCCACTTTGGCGCGCACGGGAATCGGTAGGGGCGCAGGGGTCACGTTGAGGGAAGTCGGGAAGAGCTCGTAACCCCCAAACTCGAAGCCGAGCACACCCTCCGCTGAGAAGGTCGAGCCGCCCGAGATGAAGGTGCTCGGGGCGCCGAGCTTGTCGACGTCGAGCTCGAAGATCTCGGGGTTACCGTCCCACACCGGCAATCCGCCGATGCCCGGGTATTCAATGCCCGGCTCCCGGAAGCAACGATTGGCGCTGGAGGTCACGAAGACCTCGGCGATGGGATCGGAGCCGAAGCCCTGATTGCCGCTGCAAACGATGCCGCTCGGCACCGAGATGCGCATGCCTTCGAAACGTTCGTATTCGTTGGCGCTTTGGGGCTGGTTGGGCGACGGCGTCACGGCGTCGAAGACCACCGCCGTGGGCAAAGGAGCACCCCGGCGAGACAATCGAACCTTAGGCGGCAGGGCCGACTTCTTCCAGCCGTTGAGCTCGATCAGCTCTTGGGCCGCCTTGAAGCTAAGGCTCTTGAACGTCCCCGCATCTATCGGCGCACCGAAGGGTGTCACCACCACCGTCGGCGAGCCGGAGATTTGGGTGAAGCCGAAGAACTCTTCCACCACACCGTCCACGTCCACCACGTCGCCGACGGAAACCGTGGGCACGCTCATGGTGTAAACGAAGACCGCGTCGGAGGTTTCCATGTCGCCGTCTGAACCGGCGTCCGGCGTTTGGATGAAGAATCCGTCAGGACCGACCGCCGTCACCACATTGCCCGAGGTCAGCACCGGGAAGGTATTGAACGGTGAGGTCGGTCCGTTGCCCTGGATCTCGTAGAGCTCCGCGGCTTGGGGCGGAATCGGGCAACCGCTGAAGAATCCGCCCGGCACGGTTTGACCCGGCGAGAACAGAGCTCCCATGGCGCCGGTGGCCGTGCTGTGCTCGACAAACGGTCCAGTGACATCCGGATCACGGGTCAGGCTCTGGTTGTTGCCCCCTCCCCCACCGTAGGTCTCGGCCGCGATGGCGCTCATGCCGTCGCTCAGGGTCACCGTGTCACCCCCGTTGTTCAGGCCAAGAAGGCCACCGGAAGCCGTCTGGGCGGGCATGCCGCCGAAGTCACCGGTGGGCGTGCCACCGCCAAAAACCAGAATGCCGCAACCCGGCTCCACCATGGTGCCGCCGGGGAAGGTGTGGCGCACTCCGAACCCGTCGGAAATCGTCCAACCCGAAATATCTACGACGGAGCCGCTGCGGTTCAAAACCTCGACGAATTCGTCCTGACTGGAATTCACCGTACCGTCACCGTTGGCGTCACCGTTGGTGCCGTCGGGATCGGCGTTGATTTCATTGATCACCCAATCGGGCGGACAGCCGCCGAAGCGGGTGCCGTCGATTTGGGTGCCGGGCGAGAACAGAGCACCACCGGAGCCGGTGGCGCCGCTGTGATTGACGAACCCACCCAGCAAGTCGGGGTCGCGGGTGATGCTTTGGTTGCTGCCCGCGGAGCCGTAGACCTCCACGACCACGTCCATACCCCCGTCGTTGAGGGTTACCGTGTCGCCACCGTTGTTGAGCCCGAGGGCACCGGACGACGCGGTTTGCACCAACATATTTCCGAATCCACCCATGGGCATGCCGCCGCCGAAGACCACCACACCACAACCGTCGGGCACCACCGTGCCCATGGGAAAGGTGTGGCGCAGACCGGCGCCGTCGGAAATCGTCCAACCCGTGATGTCGACCGCTGCACCGGTGGCGTTGAAGATCTCCAAGAACTCGTCTTCGGAGAAGTCCGCCGAGCCGTCGCCGTTGGCGTCGCCGTTGGTGGTGTCCGGGTCGGCGTTGATCTCATTGACGATCCAGCCGCTGGCCATGGGCGGCGCGCAGCCGGGGAATTGGCTACCGTCGATTTGGGTGCCGGGCGAGAATAAGGCGCCTGCGGCACCGGTGGCGCCGCTGTGGTCGACGTAAGCGCCGCCGGTGATGTCCGGGTCGAGGGTGATGCTCTGGTTGTTGCCGGCGCCCGGGTAAACCACGCTCAAGGCGTCGGCCACACCGTCGTTCAAGGTCACCGTGTCGCCGGCGTTGTTGAGCCCCAGGCTACCGGATGACGCTACCTGCACCACGGCGTCCCCGAAGGTGCCGGTGGGCGTGCCGCCGCCGAAGACCACGATGTTGCAACCCGCCGGCACCACGGTGCCCATGGGGAAGGTGTGGCGCAATTGAGCGCCGTCCGCCAGGGTCCAACCGCTGATATCCAAAGCCACCGGGCTGGTGTTGACGATCTCGACGAATTCGTCCTGACTGAAATCGCCGGTGCCGTCACCATTGGCGTCGCCGTCGTTGGCGTTGTTGCTCGGGTCGGCGTGGATCTCGTTCAACACCCAAACCGAGCCTCCCGGATTTCCGGGAGTGGGGGTGCTGACCTCCACCCAAGTCATATTCAGATTCTCAGAGGTCTCGTCGGAACCGCCTGCGCCGTTGCCACCGAATTGGGCCTCTGCGCCTTCACCAAAATCCACCCGCTGCCAGGCGCCTCCAGAAGCATGACTGGCCGCGGCGATGACGATTTGGGTACCAATCGCCGTATCGTTTTGATAAGCGGTGGCCACGGCGTCGCCGTCGGGACCGTCGATCGAAATGCCGGTCTTATCCACCGCCTCGTTTTTGTCGCCCCAAACCACATAGTCCAAATCTTGCACCAAGTCGGACGCCCCGTCCCAGGTGAAGAGAATCACCACCTCACCGCTATTGTCGGTCAAGGAGCCTTGGCCATTGATCGATCCCGGCAAGGCCTCGAGCATGTCGGGCACCGCGTCGGCCGCGCCGTCCTCGTAGAGCTCGTAGTCCGGCAGCGAGCCGTAAGCGGTATTGAAATCGTCCGAGCCCGAGAGCGAAATGGTTTGGTATTCGCCCGGCGCGATCATCGCTCCCGCGGGGAAGCGGGCGAAGAAATCACCGAAACCGCCGCCGCCGGCATTGGAGCCCGTGGGCAGGTTGTAGTAGTAGACCCCGCCACCGGCAAAGGTGGCGTCCGTGAGATACACGTCGGTCAGGTCAAGCGCCATGGCCGACGGATTGTAGATCTCGATGTACTCCCCAGTATCCGGAACGATCACCAGCTCCGTCAGCAAGAGCTCCACGCTCGGCGGCGGAGGCGGCATGCAACCGGAGAAATTGGTGCCGTCGATTTGGGTGCCGGGCGAGAAACGAGTGCCGCCGGAACCCGTGGCACCGGTGTGGTCGACGTAAGCGCCGCCGGTCAAATCGGGATCCAGGGTGATGCTCTGGTTGTTGCCGGCGTTGGGAAACATCACCGACAGGGCGTCGCCGGAGCCGGTGTTGAGAATCACCGAGTCCCCGCCGTTGTTGAGGCCCAAACCGCCGGTGGACGCGGTCTGCACCACCGCGTCGCCGAAGGCGCCCGTGGGCGTGCCACCGCCGAAGACCACGATTGCACAGTCCGCCGGTACCACGGTCCCGCCCGGGAAGGTGTGGCGGGTGCTCGCGCCGTCGGCCAGGGTCCAACCGCTGATGTCCACCGGAGCACCCGTGTTGTTGTAGAGCTCGACGAATTCGTCTTGGGTGGTGCTCGAAGTGCCGTCACCGTTGGCGTCACCGTTGGCGGCGTCGGGATCTGCCTGGACCTCGTTCAAGATCCACTGCGGCGGTGCCGCGGCCCCGGGGGTCGCACCGACGATTTCCGCCCAGGTTTGATCGAGATTCTCCGACATCTCGTCGGAGCCGGTGGAGCCGTTGCCGCCGGCCTGGGTTTCGGTGCCTTCGGCGAGATCGATCCGCTGCCAAGTCGAGCCGTTGGCATGATTGGTGGAGTCGATCAAAACTTGCGAGCCGATGGCCGTATCCGCTTGGTAGGCGGTCGCCACGGCGTCCCCATCGGGACCGTCGATCGACACGCCCGTCTTATCCACCGCTTCAGCCGTATCGCCCCAAATCACGTAATCCAAGTCCTCGACCAGGTCGGACATGCCGTCCCAAGCGAAGAGCACCACCACCTCACCACCGTTGGAAAGGCCACCTTGATCGTTGATGGAGCCGGCCAACCCTTCCAACATGTCGGGCACGGCGTCGGGGGCACCATCCTCGTAGAGTTCGTAGGTCGGCAGGATGCCGTATTCGGTCATGAAATTGGTGGAGCCGTTGAGCGCAACGGTTTGATATTCGCTGGGGGCGATCATCGCTCCGGCCGGAAAGCGGGCCAGGAAGTCGCCAAATCCACCGCCACCCGCATTCATTCCAGTGACGATGTTGTAGTAATAAGTGCTACCGCCGACGAACGTGGCGTCGGTGACGTAAACATCGGTCAAATCCACCGGCAAGGCGGTCGGATTGTGGATCTCCACAAATTCTCCACCGGTCGGGGTGACGACGATCTCGGTCAAGAGAAGCTGAATCGGTGGCGGTGGCGGTGGCGTGCAGCCCGAGAAGGCCGTGCCGTTGATCAGGGTTCCCGGGGAGAAGCGGGTCCCCCCAGAGCCGGTGGCACCCGTGTGGTCGACGTAGGACATACCCGTAAGGTCGGGATCGAGGGTAATGCTCTGATTGTTGGCCGCGTTGGGAAAGGCGATCGACAACACGTCCATCATGCCGTCGTTGAGGGTCACCGTGTCGCCGGTGTTGTTCAGACCCAAACCGCCGGTCGACGCGGTTTGCACGATGGCATTGCCGAAGATGCCCGTGGGCGTGCCGCCGCCGAAGATCACCACCACACAATTATTGGCTACGACCGTGCCGGCCGGGAAAGTGTGGCGGGTCGAGGCGCCGTCGGCCAGCGTCCAGCCGGAAATATCAACCGCCGCGCCGGTATCGTTGTAAATCTCGACGAATTCGTCTTGGGTGGTGCTGGATGTACCATCACCGTTGGCATCACCGTTGGTGGAGTCGGGGTCGGCTTGCACCTCGTTGAGGACCCAAGCCTCGGAGCCGGCAGGCCAAATCAGAGTTGAAATGATGAGAAGCAGTGAACAAACGAAGCGAAAATGAGACGTCACGGGAATCTCCTGTGGATGCTTTGGGAGGCAGGGCCGAGGCCGATCGGCGAAACCGAAGTCGGCCGGGGCGAGTCACCGGGAGCGAGTAGCCTGGAAGGTCGGTCATCGCGCGGCTGGGGAATGATAAGTCTTATACCTCGAATTTGAAGATGGCTTAAATCTGGAAAAAATTGGTTGCCCGACTTGCCTTATTGCCTCTCATCTCAAGAAGATCAGCACATAAGCCACGGCAAGGGTGATCTGCACCGCCGCGTAAGGCAGAGCCTTGGTGATGAAACCTGCGAAGGACATGGACAGCTTGTGTTTGTGCATGATGGTCACCGCCACCAGGGTCGATGCCGAGCCGATCGGGGTCAAATTACCACCCAGATTAGCCCCGAAAATAACCGCCCACCAAAGGGAAGAGTCCGAAGCTGTGCCCAGTCCGGCGAGGATCTTGGCCAGCATGGCAGCCAAGGGAATATTGTCGGTGACCGAGCTGAAGAAGGCGGAGGACAACAGCACGGCGCCGGGCCCCGCCACATCCCCCAAACCGATGATGCGCTCTAGACCCGAGCCGATTAGGCCCAGCACTTGGGCATGCTCCATGACGTTGATGACCACGAAAAGCCCGGCAAAAAACGCCAGCAGATCCCAATCCAACGCTTCATAGAATTTGTCGGCCACCGCTTTGTAGCGGATCAGCATGATCGCCGCGAACGCAAGCGCCACGTAACCCATGCCGAGATCCTGCAAAACCGGCGTGATCGAGGTCATGGCGATGGCGAGGATAAACAACACGGTCATCAGGGCGCCGAACACGAAGAACCCGCGGCTTTCAATGCCGTCGTTCTCGTCGAAGCCGGCCACCAGGCGCGCGGCTTGAATTTTCTGCTCTTCGCTCTCCAACGATCGAATGCCGAACAAGCGCGCACCCATCAACAGCGTGACCACGGTGGCGACCACCACAAACGGTGAGGAGACGACGAAGAACCGCACGAAGCTGATGCCCGCGGTTTGGCCGACGATGATGTTGGGCACGGAGCTGATCAAGGTCAGAAGACCGCCGATATTGGTCAGCAGGCCTTCGATCATCAGAAAACCCAAAAGCTGCTTATTCCGCCCAAGCTTGTCGAGCGAAACCGCGGTCAACGAACCGACGATGATCATCGCCGTGACGTTGTTGAGCACCGCCGAAAAGACCACGGTCATCAAGCCGTAAGCCCACAGGAGCTTGAGGGGATCGCCGCCGGAGCCTTTGGTCAGCTTGATGGCGATCCAAGTAAAAAGACCCGATCGGGAGGTGATGTCGACGAAGAGGCTCGAGCCGAGGATGATGGCGATCACCCCCCAGTCGATAGCCGGGATATAAACCGGCACATGCAAGGATTCGCCGAAAGCGTTGACGATCGGACCGAGGGGAAGCAGGTGAAAGGCGTCACCGACAAAGAGACAGATCACCGCGAAAATCCCAACGATCACCGACTTCTTGGCGTGAATTTTCTCCTCCAACGCCAAACAGACGATCATCGCCACCAAAATACCGGCAAAGAGCAACGTGATTTCGGTCGGCACCGAGTGGCCGTGACCTGCCGGCTCGGCGTTGCCGTCCACCGAGCCGGCGGAGAGGGCAATAAGCGTGGGAAGGAAAGTGGTTTGAATCATGCCCTTTTCTTCAGCTCAGCAGCGTCAAGTCATCAGCTTCAAATCAGCAGCGTCAAATCATCAGGAGCGGTACGGACCGCAGCTCGACGGCAATCGGGTAAGTCAACCCGTGCATGGCCATTTGATCGTCGTCTTTGGTTGCAACCACCAACAGGTCGGCTTTGCTCTCCTGCACCCACTCCTTCACCTTATCCAGGCGGCTACCGAATTCAACCAACCGCTCGATCCGTACATCGACACCGGCTTCGGCCAAGGCAGCGCTCACGGTGTCGATATATTCAGCAGGATCTTTCAACAATTGGCGGGCGATCAAGTCCCGAGCCCGGTCCGTGTCGATCTCCGGAATCTTGCTGATCACGTCGTCGACATAGCGACGGAAAATCTTTTCGTCCTCCACGTGCACCAAACGCAGGCTGCCTCCCGGTGCGGTGCAGCCGACCGACCAATTGACCAAAGCCTCGTCGCCGTCGAGATGGTCGGTCATGGCGATCACCGAACGCGTATCGAGGGAGTCTTGCTGCCAATAGTCGGCGTCGGGCCGCGGCATCACCATCACCGGCGTGGTGGTCGCCTGGGTCAACACGTCCAGGTGCTCCCCTAGACTGAAAGGCCAGCGCCAGCCTTGGCTGTAAAGACTGCGGTAAGTGCAGATCAGATCCGGCCGCTCCTGCTCCACCACCTCGAGCAACTCACCGACCTCGCTCCCGCGATCCTCGCCGGCGGAGACCCATTCGATCTTCTGCTCAGGGTCGACGGAAGCCAGGAAGCGTTTGATGCCGGCCGCGTAAAGCCAGGCGTCTTTCTCCGGCAAATCACTGACCAACAAGACTTTTCTAAGCGGGTGGGGTTGAAACTCGAAGCTTGTGCGCGAGGCCGCCTTAAAGACGGACTCGAATTGGTCGATGCGGGACATCGGCACCTCGGGGGAATTCTGAGCCGCCCGACGGGACCAGCGGCGGCTGGGAGGCTTCATTCAGGATCCGGTAACCTTAACACATCCAACGAATCGTCTGATCTCGGTCAAAAGCCGCCATCTCCGGCCATTTTTCAGCCAAAATCGGGGCCCCAGAAGATCGATTCAGAAACCGGATCCAGTCCATGGATCAAAGTGAGGGGAAAACCCGGAGGAAGACGCAATGGCTTGGATCCGCATGATCGACGAAAAAGACGCCCAGGGAAAACTGGCCAAGCTCTACGAAAAATACACCGAGCCCTGGGGAGGGGTCGACAACATCGGCAAAATACACAGCCTCAATCCCCGCTCCATGGAAGGCCACTTCAACCTCTACACCACCCTCATGCGCGGCCGTTCGCCGCTCTCCAGAATCCAGCGGGAAATGATCGCTGTCACCGTCTCGACCGCCAACCACTGCCACTACTGAATGACCCATCACGCGGCGGGTCTTCGTCGCTTAATCGCAGAACAGCCTTCCAACCCCCACCTGACCGAAGACGGCATCCAACACCTGCTGGAGGACTACCGCCAACTCGAACTCTCACCGGCAGACCGAGCCATGCTCGACTACGTGTCGAAGCTCACCCACGAGCCCTGGACCATGCGCCAAGAAGACGTCGAAACCCTCAAACAAGTAGGCTTCGACGACAACGCCGTGCTCGACATCTGCCAAGTCGCCGCCTACTACGCCTTCGTCAACCGTCTGGCGGACGGCCTGGGAGTCGAGCTGGAAGCGATTCACGAATAGGCTACGGAATGGATGCCGTGCGGCCCAGCAGCACCTCCCGGGCTGAAGGCACAACTACTTCCCGGAGACTTACGGTTCCAATTCCACGAAAAACACATCCGTGGTTCGTATTCGCCGCTCTTTTCCACGACTGTCGAGGGTCGCCTCACCATGGTAGAGCAAGAGATTCCCGGCCTCGTCGGTTCGGGGCTCGGTCACCCAATTGACACCGACAGCCGTTACCGGCGAGGACGAAAGACTCACCAGCTCTCCCGGATCCGTCGAGCCATCGTGATTCCAATCGGTCCATAGGCACAGGAGCTCGAAAGCGGAATCTCTTCGGGTCAGCAACCCGTCGCCATCTCCACCGAAGAGAGCCCCGTCCAACTCGGAGAGGGCTAGGTATCCGAAGGGCGCGATCGTACCGCTAGCCAGAGGCGTCGAGTTACCGAAGAGTTCGCTGCCGTTATCGATACGGCCGTTGCCATTACGATCCCAGCAAAGGAAAGCATCTTCCTCACCAGCTCGGGTCCAGGTAATCCACTCTGCCTGTCCGTCGGCGTCTATATCGAATTCCACCGGATCGTCCACACGCGAGAAATGGAACTGGTTGCGGTCTAGATCCAGAACAATTGGGCAGGTGCATCCCGGATCGAAATGGCAGGGGGCGTATGGATCGCAACTCGGATCGCTCGAACACTGCTGCTCGGTATAGTCCATTTCCGTAGGGGACAATGAGATTTCGTCAGCCTTTTCACACTCGTAGTCGCGAATAGCGTGTCCGGCAGCTAGATACGTAGCCACCATATTGTTTTGGTTCCAGCTGACCCCCCATCCACCCATGATCGAACCCGAGCAATTGGATTCACCGAGCCCCAGATAGTGACCTAGCTCGTGAGCGATGATCAGAGCTGTTCGCTCGGGACTGTCCCAGTTGCAAGAGAAGATATTTCCTTGATCGTCACGAATCCTGGAAAAAAGAAAAATAGTCGGGTTCGAGCTCGCGGGGTTGGTAGCCGCACAGGTGTCACCGGTTCCGGGTAAATCGGACGAAAGGTTGTCATTTCTCTTCACCGTGACAGTCATGCTTCCGAGAGAGGTGGAGAACGTAGGGAAGGGTCTTACCCAGCTCGCCGGTTGGTCATCTTGGCAAGGTGCCTGATTCCACTTATGAAATCCGTTGTAGATAGACGTGGCTCCGCCCGCAACCATGCCCGCCGCTGAGTTTTCGACGACCACTCGCACATACTCGATGTTCGTCCGATTGACACCGGAAATGATCGGTGTGTAGCAAGCCCATACCGGAGAACCCACCACGAGCGATAGGATTGCAATCGCAAAATATCTCATCATGGGTCCTCGACCATCTTGCTCTCAACGCTTCTGAGGACCTCTGTGCCATCTTTTTCGAGCCACTCGGGTTGAAAACGCTTTAACCTCTTGGGAAGCAAAACATTTCCGGTGGGTGGCAGAACGATCAGTTGGGGAGGATGGATTCTGAGAATCGGCCGATTCCGATTGATCCACGTGTCCTCAAAAGAAATCAGAACCCGCCAACCGATTTCCGGAGGCTCGGGGTATTCATCGTCCACGGCGCAAATTTGTCGGCCGGCGAATTCCATTTCGCCTAACGGCATGAAGAAGTATTTCTCGTCCCATTGGGGCTCGCCTTTTAACCACTGCTGGGATTCGATTCGAAAAAGCGTGCCCGGACTGAATCCGGCCACACCCTTCTTGGCGTCTTTCACCGTAGCCAGCACTACAAAATCGGCATCCGCTTGAATGGACTGGAAACCGCCCCAATGTCTGGGGGGAAGCGAATGACTCCAGCGAGGCCCTGGAACGCATTCGCCGGGTCCTAAATTCAGGACGTTGTTTTTCAAATGGGAAACGACGTTTTCATCAAGAATAGAAGTGTCGGGCTCGCCGTTGGGTAGAAAGGCCTTCGCAGCGCTGATGAAAAGCGGGCGTGGCGGCTCGCCTTTTACAGATTCCCAATAGAGAATTTCAGGTATCAGCTCAGGCGCGGGTTTCGAAGTCCCTGGCGGCTCGCCGAGCGCGGAGGACGAGATCAAAAATCCCATGAGGACGCTTAGGATCATCCATCCCCGGATCGAATGTATGGATGAAGATTTCCTGGGAGAAGAATGCATGCTTGAAGCCTTTCCTGAGAGAAGATTCTTCCGGGATTATAAGACAGAGAAAACCTAGAGCCGAGAGAACTCAGCGGGTTGAGACCGTAGAAGGTTTCCCACGCCCAAGGCGGTGTTACAGGCGAATTTGACCCCGAGCAAGCACGCCCCTCGCCCCAAGAGCTCGGCATCACCCTCGGGCCGGGCAGAGCACCTCGACGAGCTCAGCCACCACTCTGACCTCGTCTTCACTGGGCTCATCGAAGACAAGCGGCTCATCGAAGACAAGCGGCTCGAAACTGCTGTCGGACGAGTCCGGCACGAGCCGAACCCGGTGATGTCGCCATCCCCCGTCCGCATCCCGGATCTTGTCCGACTCGTAGACCTTCACCGTGTACTTTCCCCCCAGCTCTGGATCGTCGATGCTGTGATGCTCGGCCAACACAATGGAGCCGACACGGGTGCCGGTGGGATTCGCCCGCCAGAGGCACCAGGCGCCGTTCGGAATTCGGCGATTCATGGACTCGCCCACGACCTGGGCGACGAAAAGGCCCGGGGCCGGAGACGTTCGGGCCTGGAAGGAGACCCATTGCCAATCCTGCTCGTCGGCCTGCTGTGGGTCGCCGAAAGGTCCGGCGGCTACTTCGAGCGGCACCCACGGAACACAGGTGACGTATCGTTCGTCGGCCGTGGGCTGGACCCGCCGCAGATTCGGGGGCAGATCCTGGCTTTCGGCCGCCACCAACCGTCGGACGGCGCCGAGTTGGTGGTAGCGGGGAAAGATCATCGTCTCCTTGATGACCTTCCGACCCCGGTCGTCGCGTTTCTCGTCGCGCTGCAGGTGCAGGAAGCGGGCGAAGAGGTCGAGGAACGAATCCCGTTCGAGCACCTCTTCCCAGAGGTAGGCCGTTCGATAGGAGCGCCCCTTGGGATCAGGGGGATTGCCCGCCCCGCCTTCGGAACCCTTATCGAAGGGCAGGAAGTGGTTGCGCTGCCAGCGAGCCGGGTGGTCATCGAGACGTGCTCGGTATCCACCGCGAAATGGACGAGCGTGCGTCGCTCATGCTCGAAGATCGGTTCCCGCGGATCCCGATCTCTTCGGAATTGTTGGCAGGCATGCTCGATCGTCTGCCTGGTCATGGGATTCTTCAGCTCGAGCGTGACCAGCGGCACGCCGTTGAGGCTGAGCACGATGTCGATGGAGCTCTCGGAGCGGGTGGAATACCGAAGCTGTCGCGTGATGCCCACACGGTTGGCGGCATAACCCGCGTCGAGCTCGCGCATCGATTCGAGCGGTCTCCGAGTCGAGGAAGTCGGCGATGTTGCGCTGCTGCGTTCCTGCCGGCTCACCAGTCCTCGAGCAAAGAAGAATCCTTGCGCCGTCCCTTTTGAAGAGCTTTGGGCAGAGGAGCTTCGGGCCCAGGACCGCAGAAGCCTTTCCATGGGCAAGACTGCCTTGCCTATCGGCCCAGGAAGAGCCGAGAATCCGAGTGCCGTTTTCAATCGCCCCTCGTCCTTGCGGCGATCCAGCGTCCGAGGTTGGATCTGAACGACAGAATGCAAATCGAGCGCTCTTGAGCCTTGGGGTCAAGAGCGGCCGCCCTGACTCAGCGCGGTCGCTTTTTAGTTGAGACTTGCTCAAAATTCACGTCGTCTTGCGTCCTTTTTCGAGCTCGGTCGTCTATGGGGGTGAAGTGAGCGGAATGACCCGCTTGCTCGACCCGCTTGCTCGACCCGCTTCCTCCAAAAAAGGAGACACCCCATGACCGACAAGACCCACGATCCGTCCCGCCCGTTCGTCCTGCCCGCTGCCAACGTCTACGAGCCCGGCTCGGACTTACCCCAATCCAAGGATCCCGCGTCCGTCGCGGCAGCTACGGGATGCTGTGAGCCGTCGAAGGTCGCTTCGGGATGTTGTGCGCCGTCGGTAGAAGAACCCGCTGCGGAGGCGGGCTGCTGCGGCTCGACTCCCAAACCGGCCCCACAAACCAGCACCCCTGCATCCTGCTGTTGAGCACTTGGTGCTTCATGAGGTGGATCTTGGAGACTCCCTATGTTTGAGGTCAAAATGTCTGAAGTCAAAAACCTTCCCGTCGCGGTGATCGGCAGCGGACCGATCGGTTTGACGGCGGCGGCCCATTTGGTCGACCGTGGCTTAGAGCCCTTGATTTTCGAGTCCGGATCCCGAATCGCCGCCGGAATGCGGGATTGGGGCCATGTGAGGCTCTTCACCCCGTGGTCGTACCTCATGGATCCCGTGGGACGCCGACTGCTCGAAGCGAGCGGCGACTGGCACGCGCCCAACGAGCAGGACGTGCCCTATGCCCTCGAGCTGGTGGAGCAATTTCTCGAGCCCCTCGCCGGGCTCGAAAGCATCGCACCCCATCTTCGGCTCGACCATCGGGTGACCGCCATCGCCCGCGACGGTCACGATCGCATGGCCAACGGTCGACGCGACGAGTCACCGTTCTTGATGGTCGCGCAAACCCCCGACGGCCCTAAACGATACAAAGTCGCCCAAGTGATCGACGCTTCCGGCACTTGGACGAGCCCCAATCCCCTGGGGGCTGCCGGCGTGCCGGCCGACGGTGAGGAGGAGCATCAAAACGCCATCCGCTACGGCATGCCCGACGTGCTCGGGCGCGAGCGAGAGCGCTATGCGGGCAAGCGTGTTTTGGTGGTGGGGTCCGGCCATTCCGCCATCGGCACCGTGCTCAGTCTCGTGGACCTTGCCGGGAAAACCGAGCCCGACGAGCCGGAAACCCTCATCGCCTGGGCCGTGCGCCGCAAGGACCCGCGCAAGCTTTGGGGCGGCGGCGAGGCCGACGAGCTCTCCGAGCGCGGCCGGCTCGGCACCCGGGTGGCCGAGGCGGTAAGCTCCGGTGCCGTGACCCTGCTGACCGGATTGTCCATCGGCGCCCTACGGGACCGTGCCGACGGCATTGAGGTGGTCGACGTCGACGGCGCTCCACAGCTCGTGGTCGACGAGATCGTCGGCGCCACCGGCTCGAGACCGGACTTTTCCATGCTGCGGGAGCTGCGACTCGAGCTCGACACAGCCACGGAATCGGCCAGCAAAATAGGCCCCTTGATCGATCCCAATTTCCACAGCTGCGGCTCGGTGCCTCCCCACGGCGTCGACGAGCTCGCTCACCCGGAAAAAGGATTTTTCATCGTCGGCATGAAAAGTTACGGCCGCGCGCCGACCTTTTTAATGCGCACGGGTTTCGAACAAGTGCGATCGATCGTCGCCGAGCTGGCGGGCGATGCCGACGCCGCCCGGCGGGTAGAACTCCAACTACCCACAACTGGCGTCTGCAACACGGACTTTGCCTTCAGCGCCTAGGAACTTTGGATCCACGCCGCAGCCCATGAATCCACCGTAAAGCCAGGCCCCCTGACGGCTTAGCTCAGCGCCAGAGCCGATCGCCGGAGGTCCAAGACGCCGAGAGTTCCGGACCCTCGCCCTGGCTCTCATGCTGGCCGACGGAGCGAGCCTGGCAATCAACGTGCATCTGGTGGTCTTTCTCGTCGGGACCGGTTGGAATGGGATGGATCGTGGGTGCTTTCGGCTGGCTCCGGGCCTGGCCCCTGCTCGCGGTGGCCGTGCTCGCCGGGGGAATCTTGTTGCTCCGCATCGTCCCGGTTTCAAAGCACCGACCGATGGCCATCGAAGATGACCCACAGATCGGCCCGCAGAAAACCGGCCGCGGAAAACACCTGTCGGCAAGGCGGTCGAACCACGGCTTGCGAAATCGCCCGTTAGGGCAAACACTTAGACCCGAAGCACATTTGAGATATAGCGACATGACCCTTGAATCCACCTCCAGCAACCCCTCTATCTCCACCGAGCAGATCTGGGACCTTCTCAGCGCCCGACTGCGAAGCTTCCTGGTGGCTCGCGTTGCCGACGAGCAAGTGAGCGAAGATCTGTTGCAGGAGACCTTCATCCGCATCCACCAGCGCCTCGACAGGCTCGACGATGCCCAGCGCATGACACCTTGGGTCTTTCAAATCGCCCGCAACTTGGTGATCGACCACTACCGGGCTCAGGCCCGTGCCGCCGCTGCCATGGCTGAAGAGGTCGAAGCGTCGGCCGGCGACGGGCCGGGAAACCTCAACGAGCAAGTGATGGGCTGGCTGCCCCAGATGATCGCCGAGCTCCCCGACACCTATCGCGAGGCGGTCGAGCTGTACGAGCTCCAAGATCTGCCCCAGCGGGAGATCGCCGATCGGCTGGGTATTTCGCTCTCCGGTGCCAAATCAAGAATCCAGCGCGGCCGCGCCCTCTTGAAATCTCGACTCTTCCAGTGCTGTTCTTTCGAGCGCGACCGCCGAGGCAATCTCATCGGTTATTCCCCCAACCGAGCCGACTCGTGTGAATGCGGTGACGAAGCGCTTCCCGCGAGCCCGGCCACGGGCACACGGGTTAGAACGACCTCCCGATGAGCAAATACTGGGCACTTGCACGGAACCCGCGCCTTGCACCCATCCCACCCGGTCTCCGGGGGGTACCGACCACCAAGTAGGGCCCGCCGTCGCCCGTGGCGTCACCGATGGTGAGGGAGCTACCGAATCGGTCGTCGGGACCGGCGATGCCGAACATATTCAGACAAAAAAGATTCGACGCGTTGTGAGGGGATTCGGCGGCCCCTGACGTGACTTAGATAGAGCCGCTGAGAAATGAGTCATTGCCGCAGTGCCGGGCACTTCCGCAAGACCGGAAATACCGGTGCCGGGCACTTCCGCAAGGGCACTTCCGCAAGCGCGGCTCCGAAGAAAGCATCCGAGGTGAACACTACGGCCTCCCCGTTTTTGTCGACGGCTTCGAGTCGGGAAATACGCCGTCCTGGTCTACGACCGTTCCCGGTCAATGAGGCCCGGGCCGAGGGGAATGATTCACTCTTGATGTATCTCATCATGTCCGTCACTCGAAAAGGAGCTGTCCGTGACCTACTCTTTGACCAAAAACATTTCATTCGGCTGCC
The DNA here is from genome assembly GCA_965366625.1 of uncultured bacterium. Lineage (GTDB taxonomy): Bacteria > Acidobacteriota > Thermoanaerobaculia > Multivoradales > J023 > JAUIJL01. The sequence goes on along the minus strand of CBDUGP010000052.1, from coordinate 2,312 downwards.
GGCTTGTTTGGGCACTCGCGATGCTCGTCGTCGCCTCGCCGCTGCTCGGCGAGAGCCTACCCTTTGGGACCTATCGAATAGGCATCGAAACCCCTGGCGGCAAGCAGGGCCTGGTGGCCTCTTGGGGTGCTCACGTCGAAATCAAGGACGGCGGCAATCCACTCAAGGTCTACGCGGACACCTATGACAGTTGCTTGGGCAACGATTGTGACTTTACCTTCCGGCCCGTCGAGGGCGAGGCCAACACCTACACCATCGAGGTGCGCAATCCAAAAGGAGAAACCGGCATCATCGCCTCCTGGGGCGCTCACGCCGGTTTGTCGACCGGAGGCAATCCTCTCAAGGTGCACAAGGGAGACTACAACTCGTGCATGAAGGGCGATTGTTCCTTCATTGTCGAACCCATCGCCGACAAAGAGGACACCTATACGATCAAGGTCAGAGATAGGCAGGGCAAAACCGGCATCATCGCCGCTTGGGGCGCCCACACCGGTCCGATCACCGGCAACCATCCCCTGCAGGTGTACGTGGGCACCTACAGCAGCTGCATGAAAAACGACTGCGAGTTCAAGCTGACGCCCGTGCCTTTGGACGGTGCCTACAAGATACAGGTCGATGCACCCAACAAATCCGGGGTCGTCGCCGCCTGGGATCTGCACAAAGGGCGGGGCAAGGCCGAGAACGAGCTGAGAGCATTTGGTGGTCCCTTTGAGCATTGCGCTGAATTCGATTGTGATTTCCACTTCGAGCCGATCCAGGGCAAAACCGATACCTATACCATTCGTGTAAAGAATGAAAAGGGCGACGAGGGACTCGTCGCGTCGTGGGGTGCCCACACCGGTCTCGTGCATGGAGGCAACCCCTTAAAGGTGTTTTATGGGGACTACAAGAGCTGCTATCAGCCGGATTGCGATTTTGTGATTCGCCCGGTTGAGGGCAAGCCCGGCACCTACACCATCCAAGTCCAGGACCTATCCGGGAAAACCGGTTATGTGGCAGCTTGGGACGCCCCGAACCAACTTTCGAAGGACGGCACTGCGCCGCTTAAAGTGCACACGGGAAGCTACAGCTCCTGCGGCGGCACTTGTGACTTTGACCTCACGCCCATCGGGCCCCGGGTTCGGACCTTGACCAAGCGGGCACTAAAGTCCGCCATGGAGAAAGGCGACGACAACTATGAATTCAAAACCGAGCTCTCCGCTAAAGGCTGCGAAGGGGTCAAGAGCTACGGGGGATCATTCAATAAATGGCACGTTCAGAGCATCACCCGACTGCCGGATCAAGTGGCAGACGGCACTGCCGACCGTTACTACATGGGCACCCTCAGTCACGAGACCGGGGGATTCTTGTGGATCTGGAAAAATCAGGAGCTGAGCGCCGGAGGGGGAGAGATCGTTTGGTGCCATCAGCTGAACGGCTTGGCGGGCGCCTTCGGTAAATGGTCCCACCCGGCTCAGGTGGGTCGGGTCGGTGATCAAAATCACGCCGCCGCGATCATGATGGTGGTCGTGCACGGGGATCCGAAGATCGGCGACCACCCGGACGGCATCCTCTTTCTCGACGTCACCGACCCGAAGAAAGTCAAAAAATACAGCACGATTCTCCGCCCCCCCGGCGTCACCTCGCCCGACATCGCCGCCTTTACCGTGGGTCCAGGTCCAGAATACGTTCTCGCCATTGGTGACGAAGGAGACAATCGACGGCTTTGGGTGCTGAGATCGAAATACTTCGACCCGGCCGATCCCGGGCGTACCTGGACGAACGTACCGTCGCAGTCCGCGGAAGCTCGCTTTCAAGACGGTGCCCAGAATTGCGACTACCTGTGGGACCTGGACGGCAGGAATTGGTTCGTCTGCCTCTTCAATCCCAACGAAATCGACGACAACAAAGTGTGGGCCATCCAAACGGATTCGTTCATGCCTTATCCGAACAACAGCGCCCATAAGAGCTATTACGTCGACAATAGCGACGGCAAGATCGGCTTCAGCGGCCTGAGCTTCCAACACTGCGATTTCAACAAGGCCGGCGGCACCTACATCGACGACACCGGCGAACTCAATTTTTTGTGCAGTGAAGGTCGCTTCGACGGCGAGGGGTTGGGTTATACGGAGGCGTCTGCCAAATAGCGAGCCGCCCCGCAAATTCCGGCGGAGTCGCCGAGCTTGCGGGGTGCTTTGCCGACGCCGCCGCTGAAGATCAACCGTTCGGGGGAAAAGGTGAAGGTCAGGTTGACGCGGCGGCGTCGGTGCAGGGAAGGTTAGCCCAACTTCCGCAGTTAGCGATACCCGGTCTAATGTTTTCAATGACTTAGC
>CBDUGP010000051.1:0-59791 GCA_965366625.1 uncultured bacterium | reverse complement strand
CGGCGGAAAAGGCCGGGCCGCGCAGGCGCGCTCGCAGCGCGATGAGACTTTTGCCGCAGCCTGCTAGGACCAGCTTAGAGGCGGCGGCTCTCGCTGCCGTGGCAGGAAATCATCACGGCTGAAACGGACTCCATTCATGACCCTTCGTGCTCGCCTCTTTCTCGCTTTCGGCGCTTTCATCGGGCTCTTCGTGCTCGCCCAATGGTGGTTGGTCCGTTCGTTGACCCACGACCTCACCAAAGAAAGTGACTTTCTAGCGATGTTTGTGGGTGCGTCGGTCGCCCAGATGCTTACCGTCGACCTGAATTGCGAAGGCGACGAGCAGGAATGTGCCCGCACTCTGGACGTGACCGCCGCGATGCACCCGGCTGACGGCACCCAGGGCATTCAATGGCACGGCCAATCAACCTCCGGCGAGCGAATTCATAAGATTCTAGAAGAGCGAGTCGATAGGCAAGGCCACGGGGTCGAAGAAGAGCATCGGCTGGTTCGCGTCATCAGGCATCGGGTCGAGAACGACCCCGAGCAAAATTCTGCCGCGCAACCACAAAGTGGCGATCCGAGCGTGGGCGGAAAGGTGCATGCTGAAGAAGGGCACGTCGGAGAAGGACACATCGAGGAGAGAAACATTGGAGAAGGACCCTCCGATCGAGTCGTGCACATGAAAGTGTTTGAAGGTCGCAGCAGCGAGCCAATCATCGAGCGTATCGCCGCCGTCCACGGGGATCAGGACATCAGCCTGCGGGTAGGGCGCAGCTCCGGCTCGCGGGTGCTCTTCGTCGAACGCCCGGATCGGGTCGCCCAGGTACCCATTCCCAGCCCGGGAAAGGAGGCCCTAGAACGATTCCAGAATCGGCTGTGGCTGGGCAGCGGCGCGTTGACCGTGCTCGGCCTCTTGCTGGCGGCCTTGATATCCCACCGGGTTTCGTCCCCCCTTCGCCGTTTAGCGGCCGCGGCTTCCGACCTCGGGGACGGTGCCCTCGGCACGCAAGTGGACGACCAAAGCGGCGATCGTGAAATCCGCGGCACCCTACAAGCCTTCAACCAAATGTCCGAGCGGTTGGCAGAACTCGAATCGGAAACTCGTCGATTGGAGGCGGTACGGCATATGGGCGAGCTCGGCGACGTCGCTCGGGGGCTCGCCCACACTCTGCGCAATCCCCTAAACGCCCTCGGTTTGTCGGTAGAAGAACTGGCGCGCGGCAAGCACGACGAGACCGACCAATCCTTGGCGGACTCCGCCCGGCGACAGATTCAGCGAATCGATCGCGGCATCCGCTCCTTTCTGCTGCTGGCCAGCCAAGGCGGAGATTCCGACGAGGTCACTCTGGACCGGGTGGATGTCGCCGAGCTGGTGAGAGATGTGGCCCTCGAAGCCATCCAAGACGTCGCCGGACGGGTGCACCTCGATTTGCACATAGACGGGGATCTCCACGCCGAGCAGGAGGCCGTGGAGCCCGAGCTGCGAGCGGTGGTCCAGGCCCTGGTGGTCAACGCCCTGGAAGCGAGCCCGGACGGCGGCATCGTAGATGTCTTCCTCCGAAGGGCGGAGACTGCCGAGAACCGGTTGCTGCTGCGGGTAGAGGACCAGGGTCCGAGCTTACCGCCGGAGATTCGTGACCGCCTTTTCACACCTCACCTTTCCACCAAACCCAACGGCTCGGGCATGGGGTTGTTCCTAGCTCAACGGATCGCCGGACACCGTTACGACGGCCGTCTGGAGCTGATCGATCTCGAACCGCGAGGCCTGCGCGCGGAACTCGAATTCGGCCCCCGAAGGGGCATAGGAACGACGGAGGAGGGTCGATGAGCTCAGTGAGTCGGAACGTCTTGTCTCCCCGCGACTCCTCCCGAGACCCTGATCGCGACGAGGCGAAAAAAACCATCCGAATCTTGGTCGTCGAGGACGATCGCGACCAGCGCCAACTCGTCTCGGCCATCCTCGAATCCCAGGGGTACCAGGTGTCCGCCGCCGCCGAACTCGGGTCTGCTCGCGAAGCCCTAGCCTCCGGAACAGTGGATCTAGTGCTCTCAGATTGGAAGCTGCCGGACGGCAACGGCACCGAACTCCTCACCCTGATCCGAGAGCAACACCCTGAAACCGCTTTCGTTATGGTCACCGCCTACGGCACCATCGCGCGGGCCGTGGAAGCGATTCGCCTCGGCGCCGACGACTACCTAGCCAAACCCTTCGAGCGCCAAGCACTGCTTTTGGCCTTGGAAAAGGTGCTCAAATCCCGTCGCTTGGAAGACGAGAACCGCCGCTTGACCGAAGCCCTCGGCGAGCGCGACCGATTGGTGGATTTGGTCGGCGGGGCTCCCTGCATGCAGCGGCTCTACCAGCGGGTGGAAAAGCTGGCCGGCACCGAAGCCACCGTTCTACTGACCGGTGAAAGCGGCACCGGCAAAGAACTCGCGGCGCGAGCCCTGCACACCCTCTCCCGTCGCTCGGACCGAGCTTTTGTGGCGGTCAATTGCGCCGCCATCCCCGAGGGATTGATGGAATCCGAACTCTTTGGAGTCGAAAAAGGTGCCTTTACCGGAGCCGACCGCGGACGTCCCGGTCGTTTGGAATCCGCCGACGGCGGCACCCTCTTCCTCGACGAGATCGGCGAGCTGCCTTTGCTCATGCAGCCCAAGCTACTGAGGGCGCTGCAAGAAGGACGCATCACAAGGGTCGGAGATCAACGGGAGCGGGAAGTAGATCTAAGAATCATCGCCGCCACCAATCGCAATCTGGTCCGGGAAGTGGAAGAAGGTCGATTTCGCGAAGATCTCTACTACCGGCTCAATGTCGTGCCGCTCGACATGCCACCCCTGCGGGAGCGACGAGACGACATTCCCCTCTTGGTGGAGCACTTCGCCCGCCGAGCCCGCCGTCGCCACGGTGTTTCCGTGGGCCCGTTCCCCGGCGCGGTGATGAAACGATTGCTCGATCATCCGTGGCCCGGCAATGTCCGCGAACTCGGCAATACCGTGGAGAGATTGGTCCTACTAGCGGAAGAAGGCAAGGTCTCGGTGGACGATCTACCGGCCGAGAGAGAAAGCCGCCAGGACGGAGGTTTCAAGGTACCTCCAGAAGGCATGTCGTGGGAGCAGCACGAAAAAGACTGTCTTCGCCAGGCCCTGAAACATACCGCCGGCAATCGCACCCGGGCCGCCAAACTCTTGAGTCTGCCCTACAAGGCCTTTCTTTATCGCCTGGAGAAGCACGGGCTGGATTATTGAGGCCGCAAAAGGGGAAACATATCCCGAAATGGGGAAATGACGATGGTGAGATCCGGCGATGATCGCGAAGGAAAGCCACCCGATCGCCCCACTATCGCCCCACAATCGCCGGCATGTCCCTTGCTGTAATAGCTATTTGTAGTTGCTGCTCAAGTTGACGTCATGACCCGTGACGACGGCCGTCAGACGGAAACCGGCTGGATAATCATCGAATTCACATCATCAAACGAATCAGGAGATCTACATGCAAGCTAAGCTCTTTTCCGCCTTCTGTGCCCTCGCCATTCTCTGTACCTTGACCGCCCAGCTCCAGGCCGACCAGCAGGTCGTCAAAAAGCAACGGGTCAAGGTCGTCGTAGCCGAAGACGACTCAGAGCCCCAAATCGTGGAATTAGACGGCGAGGATCTGGAGATAGGTGAAAGCCGCCAGATTTTCACCGAATCCGGCAAAGAGATTCTCATCTCTCGCTCGGAGGAAGGTTTGAACGTCACCGTCGACGGCGAAGCCATCGACGTGGGTGCACTTCACGAAGGCCACGGGCACGGCGGTGATGTGCAAGTGCATCGCAAAGTCATCAAGCATTTGGCAGACGGTGACCAAAAAACCATGGTTTTCGTCGGCAAAGGCGGTGACGAGATCGACATCCAAGAAGTCGACGTCCAAAAAATCATCGCCGGACACGGTGGCAAGGCCCATCGGGTTTTTATCTCTGAAGACGGTGAAACCGTCGATCTCAAGGGAATCGAAGACCTGAAGTGGGTGGGCCCCCACATCGGTATGGGCGGCCCGGGTCTCGCCGAGCATCTCGAGACCTCAGGCGCCTTCGACGATCTGAGCCCGGAGCAACGGCAGAAAATTCTCGACTCAATCGAGTCCTACCATCAATCACGGCATTCCGGCGCTCGCGTGATGGTGATCGAGACCGAGGAGACCGAGGAGACCGACTCGCACTGATCGTCGCCCGACCCGCGAACGCCTTTGGTCATAGGAGTTTGCACGCCTCGGCCCGGTGGTGTAGGCTATCGGGCCGAGACTCCGAATGACGAACCTCGTAGGCGTTCCACCCACCGGTGAAGCCGTGCGAGACCCCACGGGAGATTTAGACATGACCCCACGGTGCGCTACCACTCAACGGCAAGAGCCCCAGACCTCGAAAAAGATTCTACGGGTCCTAGCCCTGACCCTCGCCATCGCCATGGTGGCCGGCTCCGCGGGAGCCGCGCTCTACACCGTCACCATGACCAACGGCACCAGCTTCGAAACCAAGTATCGGCCGTTGCAATCGGAGTGGGACGAAAACCAGGTCATGATCATGACCGACAAGGGAAATTGGATCGCGTTGCCGAAAAACGAAATCGCCGACGTCGAATCACGCGCCCAGGCTTCTGGTTACGGTTTCCAACTGAACACCACCACCCTCTTTCTGGGTTGGAGCCCGAACGACGTCGGTGATGAAGACGAAGAGGGTGACGACAAGGACGGCGAAGGCGGCACCAAACCTCCCGGCAGCGGCGGTGGGGAAGAAGAGGCGCCGATTGAGTACGGCGACGAGGAGGAAACTCCCGACTACACCTTCGAGCAATTCCTCGATGTGCCAGATGAAGGCGAAGCCCTCGGCGGTGGAATCAGCTTGGACTCCGGCATCGACGACTGATGCTTGGTCCTCATTCGTAGCCTCGGTCAAAAGCCGCTCTCTTTTAGGGGGCGGCTTTCTCACTTAGTCTCCGAGCAAGAAACTGTGGTCCTTTCTTGCGAATCTCTGTCCCATTTCCCTCCTGCCATCCGATCAAGAGATTTCTAGGTGCAACTACTTCGCCTCGGCCCCGAGGGCTTCTACGCCCTGCGCGACAATGACGGAAAGGTGCGCTATCTCCACTCCGATCCGTTCACGGAGCCACTGGGAGGCTGGCAGCTGGGCAGGGTTGTGGACGATGCGGATCAAATCCCTTTGCTGGTGCCCGTCAATCCAGGCAAGGTCATCGGCATCGGTCGCAATTACGTGAAGCATGCCAAAGAGCTGAGCAATCCGATTCCAGACGAACCCCTGATTTTTCTCAAGGCGCCATCCTCCGTCATCGGCACCTCGGTACCGGTGATCCTGCCGCCTGAAAGTGAGCGGGTCGATTTCGAAGGGGAAATTGCCGTGATCCTGAAACAGGAGCTGCACAGAGCAGACCGTCGGCAGGCTGAACGAGCGATCCTTGGGGTCAGCGCTGCGTGCGACGTGACCGCGCGCGACCTACAACGCAAGGACGCGACCTTTGCGCGGGCCAAGTCTTTCGATACTTTCTGCCCCTTGGGACCGTGCATTCTGCTCGACCCACCCTTGGGTGAGCTGAGCTTGACCACCAGAATCAACGGCAAAACTCGCCAGCAGGGCTTGAGCCGGGACATGATTTTCGACCTCCCAACGCTGATCAGCTATGTGTCCAACATCATGACTCTGAACGCCGGTGACGTCATTCTGACGGGAACCCCGGAGGGGGTCGGGCCGCTGAGCCCCGGCGATCTGATCGAGGTGCAAGTGCAAGATCTGCCGCCCCTGATCAATCCCGTCGAACTCCGGTCTTCATGAGGGCCCGGCGAAACACCATGGTCCGCTGGCGACTGTCCATGCTGGGGCTGTGCCTCGCGGCCTGGGGAGTTTGTCGTTTCTACTTGCAATACCCTTCGCAGCTGTCCTTGCTGACCGCTTTCGCACTGGTGGCCCTGGCCTATTCCGCCCGTCGCACCTACTATGAGCAACGTCGCCTCTATCGCACAGAGCCGTCGTGGGAATTCGACGCCGACGGGGGCGAAGAATCCGAGCCGGACCCGGCCTCTGATTCGTCTAGCGCCACCCGTCCGTCGCCCGACCAAGCCCCTTGATCCCTAGAATTGCCCGAAGGCACCGCCGACCATGGAAAGATGAGAGCTGCGGCCAGGAGCAACAGGTGGACGGATCCACCGCCTACCCAACCGATCAAGAGCAACAGCAACCATGTAGACAGCGCCGCTCCGGCCGCAAAGAGACGTTTCTCTACGCCCATGGCTCAGCCCGACCTATTCCGCTGCACGTTCCACGTTTCACCCTTTGAGAGTACCACTCGATCTTCTCCGATATTCCTACCGATGATTGATTACCCCAACCGCTTTTCTTGCTCGCCGGCACGATTCTTCACTGTGCCGTTTTCTTTCGTTTTGCTCGCCGCCACGATCGTGTCGGCTCTCGGCTGCTCAAGGCCCGGTGACTCTGGGCCCGGCAAACCGTCGAAGACCGTCGACGTACCCCCGGCGCTTGAAATCTCGACCGAAAACGACGAGGTCGCCGCCCCGCGCACGGTCGATGTGGCCGGCTTGATGCCGTCGAATTTTCCCGACGATCTTCCTCTCCATATGCCTTCCAGTCTGGTGAATTTCGGCGATGACGAACAGGGAGCCTGGGTCGAACTCTTGAGCGACGACCCGCGCATGCATGTGGAGCAGACCTTGACCAATCGCTTGCGCGCCGGCGGTTGGTCCGCCCGCAACGTGGGCAGCGGGTCGGACATCGACACCTTCGAGCTGCGCCGCAGCGGCTACAGCGTCAAGCTGATCATCCGCCAAGGCAACCCCGGCACCCTTTACCGCTACGAGTATTAGGACTGATTTCGGCGGACGAGAGTGACCCTCAGCGCTGGTAGGCGCCGTGCTGTCGGCGTCGTTCCGACACGTATTCCTCGGCGGTATTCTCGGCCACGAGTTCGTAGAGCACCGCCTGCTTATTCTTGGCGCGCCTCAGGATCCTGCCCAGGCGTTGGACGTGCTCACGAACGCTACCGCTACCGGACAACACCACACCCACGTTGGCCGCGGGCACATCGACCCCTTCGTTCAGAACCCGTGAGGTCACCAAAAACGGGAAGCGGCCTTCGTTGAAGCTCGACAGGATTTCGTGTCGTTCTTTGACTTTGGTCTGGTGGGTGATGGATGGGATCAAGAATCTGCGCGAGATCTTATAAACCGTCGCATTGTCGCTGGTGAAAATGAGCACGCGATCCATGCGGTGCCGGTGCAACAGATCTTCCAACGCCCTGAGTTTGGCGCCGGACGCTTGGGCGATGGCCTTCTGAGCTCGATAGGCCAAGAAGGCCCGTCGGCCGCGCTCGCTACGGGAGGTCGCTTGCAAGAAGCGTTGCCAGCCCGAAGGCGACCCCAGCCGCAATCCCTCCTCATAAACGAATTGGCGGTAGATCTCCCGCTGCTCGGCGTAGTCTTCTTGCTCTTGCTCCGATAGGCGCACTTGCAAACGCACCGTCTCGTACTCCGCCAAGAACTCGCCGGCCAGCTCGCCGATTTCTCGACGGTAAACGAACGGCCCTATCAGGCGTTCGAGCCTTGCCTCGCCACCGTCCTCGCGCTCGGGGGTCGCGGTGAGCCCGAGACGAAAAGGCGCCAACGACAGCTCCGCGGCCAGGGAATAGGTGGGTCCGGGCAGATGGTGGCATTCGTCGAAAACCAAGAGGGCAAAGCGATTGCCCAGACGTTCCATGTGAATGTAGGCGGAATCGTAGGTGGTCACAGTGAGGTCTTGCACCTCGTAGTGGCCACCTCCCACCAGGCCGATCTCCTGGTCGAAGGCGGATTTCAGCACCGCATACCATTGGTGCATCAAGTCTAAGGTCGGCGTCACCACCAGGGACGCCCGGCGCAACCGCTCAAAGATCATCTGGGCGACAAATGTCTTGCCGGCCCCCGTCGGCAGCACCACCACCCCGCAACGGCGGATCATCCACGCCGCTACCGCTTCGGCTTGGTAGGGAAACGGTTCACGAATTTCCCGGCTCACCAAATTTAATTCGTCGAAACCACCCGCCTGATTGTCGATCTCGACCTCCGCGCGATGCAAGAAGGTCAAGACCTCGCGATAGCGATAGGCTTGGGCCCGCACGTGATGAACTCGGCTGTCGTACACGCAGCCCAAACGCTGAAGCCCTTCGCGAACCTCTTCGTCGGCATTGTGGATCAACAGGGTTCCTTGGTCGAATTCGAGCCGAAGCATGGCTTATCTTAATGGCTCCGGCTGCTCGCGACGCCGATTCGCGAGAATCTGACCTTCTGGAAAAAGCCAAAGCATGCCGCGATGGGTCCTTCCGATATATTGAGTGTGCTTCGCTAAGACCTTCTAGGAGCCCATCCGTGCCGAGACGCCGCCTCACAGCCACCCCTACCTATTCTTCCTGCCGAGATTGCGTCCTCTCGCCGCTCGGAATCCTGCTCTTGGCATGTCTGGCATCTGCGCCCGTTTGGGCGGATTCGCCGAGGCACGGACGAGCGGTGGCAACCGCTGAAACCGTCAATATTGCGCCGTCGTTCGAAGAGCTTGCAGACGCTCGGCAGCAGGTCTCTCGGCAACAGGTCTCTTGGCAGCAGGTCTCTTGGCAGCAGGCCCCCTGGCAATACGGTCTGGTCCGGCCCGGTGCCGCTTTTCTCAAACCCCATTTTGCCGAAGTCGATTTGCCGCCGGGCCACGTGCTGAGAATCCTCGACGGTCGGGGGCGGGAAGTCGAAAAAATCACCGGCCACGGCCCACAGGACCGCAAGCATTTTTGGGGCCTATCGGTGCCCGGAGATCGTCTGGTCTTAGAGCTTCAGGTCTTAGGGCATCGACCCTTCGAGCGCCAAGCTACCCGGCGGCCGGCTTTCCGCCTGACGAAGATCATGGTCGGAGATGCCGAGGTTTTGTCGTCTTTCCTACCGTCGTGGCCCGGCTCCGATCTCGCCGGCGCCGCCAAGAGCATCTGCGAGCCCGCCGAGTTCACGGACGCGATTTGCCATCAAGGCGACTCCGGCCGTTGGGCCAACATCGCCGCCACCGCCGGCATCCTAGAAATCGTCGGCGATCAGGCGTTTTTCTGCACCGGCGTCAATGTCTCACCCCGCAATCTGATGTTGACCACCGAAAGCTGCCTGGCGGATACGGCGGCATGTGAAAACGCGGAATTCATCTTCGGCCAATACCGAGAAGCTTGCGGCTCCGGAGACGTTTCCGATTCCTGGCAATCGTTCCGTTGTCTGGAAACCGTGGCCTCCTCACCCTTCGACAACCAATGCGAACCCGACTCGAACCGTCTCGACTTCTCCCTGCACCTAATCGACGGCGAAGCGGCCGCCACGTGGGGTTATGCCGACCCGGACCCAACCCCCCTGAGTTCCGGCGAAGGCCTCTACATCGTGCAGCACGCCGACGGCCGTCCTCTCGAACTGACCGAAGGCAGCGGAGCCGACGTCGAGGTCGATGGCCAAACCCTGCGCTATTTCGGATCCCTCGACACCGAAAGCTCGAGTGTCGGGGCGCCGATCTTCCGTGAAACCGATGACCGGTTGGTAGCGCTGCACCATTGCGGCGGCTGCGCGTCCCCCACGTTGGGCAATCGGGGCGTGATGATGTCGGATATCGAGCCGTTGATCGCACCCTTCCTTTGCGAGGACAGCGTATTGCTCGAACCCGTCGCCACCGAGGCTTTTTCCCCGGTGACCGGCAACGGCGACTCGGTGCTCGACCCCGGCGAGACCTGGCAGCTGACCCCGCGCTTGCTCAACGCCGCTTGCTCCGCCGGCGCCAATGCGATTTCTGCCGACTTTCAAGTCGGGACCGGCTCAGCCCCGATTACGCTGCTCGACACCACCTCCACCTTCGGCAACCTTGGGGCCGGGACTTCCGGCGACGGCACCCCGATTCAGTTCACTGTAGATGTGGCTCAACCCTGCAGCGGCCAAGTGGTGCTCGATCTGGCGTCGATCAACAGCAATCAAGGGGGCTTCTCCGGCCAGGATGATTACGCCGACCTGGAGATTGGCGAGGTGCCGACTTCGACCCTGCTGGGCGAAGACTTCGCGGCCGGAATCCCACCGGCTTGGAGCCTCGACCACCAAGGCACCGGTGACGGCGAAGGGTCCACCTGGACCACCGAAGATCCGGGTCAGCGGGATCTTTTTCCCTCCACCTACGCCATCGTCGATTCCGAATTCCTCGGCCCCGGCCTGACCATGGACGAAAGCCTGATCTCTCCCGTGATCGACACCACGGCTTTCTCAAACCTCAGCCTGAAATTCGATCACCACTTCCGCTGGTTTAACGGCGAAATGGACGAGAAAGCGGATGTGGATATTCGCTCGTCGGCCACGGCAGGGGTTTGGACCCAGGTCTTGCGCTTTCAAGGGGCCGACGCCCTGGGCGCCGAGCAGGTAGACCTCACCGCTTACGGCGCCGCCGATGTTCAGATTCGCTTCCGCTACTTCGATGCCGAATGGGAATGGTGGTGGGCGATCGACAATATCGAGCTGCTCGGCGACAACGGCCGGGTCTGCTTCACGGGAATTTTTGCCGACGGATTCGAATCCCAAGATACGTCCGCCTGGAGCCGAGCCGTGCCCTAGCGGCATGTGACCCACGAGGCTCGGCCGGGCTCAGCTCAGCATCAATCCTGCGATTTCCTTCATCAGCTTGCCGGCTACGGTGGCGGTCGAACCCGGTTCTCCGTTCGGCCCGCCGGAGCCGCCCAGGTCCTGGGTAGGATTGTATTCCACCAGATCCGCACCGACGAATTCGAGTTCGGGCCCGGCGAGCAAATCGTGCAATAAATCGATCGCTTGTCGGCTCGACAAGCCGCCCGGCTCCCGATGGGAAAGGCCGGGGGCAAAGGCTGGGTCGAGGGCATCGAGGTCGAACGACAAATAAACCGGGCCCTTCAGGTCTAGGTCCGCGGGTTTGAAGCTGCGCAACCTCGACATGTCGATCACCTCGACCCCAAAACGATCCACTTGCCGCTGCTGAACGGCGTTGAGGGTCCGGATTCCGATCTGAATCAAGCGTGTCGCCGGCCCTTGCTCCATGACGCGGGCAAAGGGGCAAGCGTGGGACAAGGGATCGCCCTCGAATTCGGGATAAAGATCACAGTGGGCGTCGAAGTGCAGGATCGTCAGCCGAGGGTAGCTTCGGCCGTAGGCGCGCAGGATCGGATAGGTGACCGCGTGATCCCCGCCCAGGGCAAAGGCTCGCCGACCTTCGCTCAAGATCTCGCCGATGGCACCTTCGATCGCTTCCACACCTTGGGGTCCAGGACGGTTTTCGATCTCTACATCTCCGAGGTCGATGAAACGCCCGTCTTCGACGGCCAAACGCAGATCGACTCCCCGTTCCGTCGTCGAGTTGCCGGCCTCGGAGTGGAAGGCTCGGCGAATCAATGGCGGGGCCTCGGCCGGTCCCCGGAGGTGGGATGAATGGGCGTCCCAGGGTAAACCGATCAAAGCGACCGGCCCCAGGGCGGATTTCGCGTCCGATGGAGTAGGGCTCATCACCGAAGTTTAGCAGCCGCTGTAGACCGGCCCTCTGCTCCAAGCCACGGTGTTTCGGGTTTCGCCCTATGACAAGATTCGGCACCGGAGGACGACTCAATGCGCCAGCCTTATCTCACGTCTCGCCTACAGGGTTTCGGAACCACCATCTTCACCGAAATGACCCTGCACGCCCAAAAATACGATGCGCTGAACCTCGGCCAAGGATTCCCGAATTTCGACGGTCCGGACGAAATCAAGGCGCTTGCCGCCGAATCCGTCAATCAGGGTTACAACCAATACGGGCCCATGCCGGGGCTGCCGGACCTCCGCCTTGCGGTGGCGGAGCATCGCCGGCGGTTTTACGGCGTCGAATACGATCCGGATACCGAGATCACCATCACCCACGGTGCCACCGAGGGGATTCACGTCAGCCTGCAAGCCCTCTGTGAGGTGGGAGACGAGGTGGTGGTATTCGAGCCCTTCTACGACTCCTATCGCGCCTGTATCGCCATGGCGGGGGCGGTGGATCGGCTCTACACCCTAGAAGCCCCGGATTTCGGGGTCGACAGGGATCGGCTGGCCCGACTGATTACCGACAAAACCCGGGTTATCTTGCTCAACTCGCCCCACAATCCGACCGGCAAAGTCTTCAATCGGCGGGAACTCGAGCTGATCGCAGTTCTGGCCCAGCGCCACGATTTGATGGTCATTGCCGACGAGGTCTACGAGCATCTGGTGTACGGCGAGCCCGCGAGCGAAGACGGGGACGTGAAGCACATTCCCATCGCCTCCCTGCCGGGCATGCGCGAGCGCACGGTCACCCTATCGTCGGCCGGTAAGACCTTTAGCTTCACCGGCTGGAAGGTGGGCTGGATGTGCGCCCCGCCGAAGCTTACGGCGGCTCTGCGCACAGCCCACCAATTCGTGACTTTTTCTTCGGGTACCGCCTTCCAAACCGCGGTGGCTGCGGCGCTGCGCCTGGGTGACGACTTCTTCGAAGGATTGGTGGACGACTACCGCCGACGCCGAGACTTTCTTTGCCGAGGCCTCGAGAGTGTCGGCTTCGACGTGATCCGCCCCGACGGCACCTACTTCGTCTTGGCGGATATGCGCTCGTTGGGCTTCGACGACGACGTCGAACTCTGTCGCATCATGCCGCAGAAGGTTCAGGTGGCCGCCATTCCACCCACCGCGTTCTACGTCAACAAAAACGCGGGCCGACACTTGGTGCGATTTGCCTTCTGCAAGAGCATGGATTTGCTCGAAGAAGGAGTTCGCCGACTCGCGGGGCTGAGTTCATGAAAGCAACGCCATGAAAATCGCTGCCCTTCAATTCGACATGGCCTGGGAGAATCCCGAAGCCAACTTTCCACGTCTCGAAACCTGGATCTCAGGCGCGGCTGAACTCGGCGCGCGATTGGTGGTTTTGCCGGAAATGTTCGCCTGCGGCTTTTCCATGAATACGGCCCGAATCGCCGAGGACGTCAACGGTCCATCGACCCGGTTCTTGGTCGAAACCGCCGCCAAACACCGCCTGTGGCTGGCCGGCTCTTTACCCGAAAAGGAACCGCAGGCCGAGCGGCCCACCAATACCCTGGTGCTCGCCGGACCGGACGGTCAAATCCACCGCTACCATAAGATCCACCCCTTCACCTATGCCGATGAGCATCTTCATTACGAAGCCGGAACCGACTTCGTGCAGGTGGAGATCGAAGGGCTGAGGGTCACCCTCTTCATCTGTTACGACCTTCGATTTGCCGACGAATTTTGGGCCACCGCCGAGCAAACCGACGCCTACGTGGTGGTCGCCAATTGGCCCGAAACACGCCGACACCATTGGACCACCCTGCTGGCAGCACGGGCGATTGAAAACCAAGCGTGGGTGGTGGGGGTCAATCGAGTCGGACAAGGCGGAAAGCTGACCTACACCGGAGACAGCCGAATCATCGACCCCCTCGGACGGGTGGTCGCCGCGGCGGCGGACCAGGAGACTCTCTTGCTCGCCGATGTCGATCCCGGGCGAGTGCGGGAGGTGCGCAAGCAATTGCCTTTTCTCCAAGACCGGAGATAGCTTCGCAGCCTCAATATTTTTCGGCGGTTTCAAAACACAAACGTCGAAAAGCTTCGACCTGGTCTTGAAGCCGGAAGTCACGCTCGACCCGCCGCCGCCCGGCTTGGCCCATTTTTCGGCGACCCTCTGGGTCTTCGGCCATTTGCCCGAGGGCGCCCGCCATGGCCGAGGGATCCCGGGTCGGCACCAGGAGCCCTTCAACTCCGTGGTCAATGGCTTCGTCCATACCCCCACAGAGGGTCGAGACTACCGGCAAACCACAGGCCATGGCTTCCAACACCGCGTTGGAGATGCCTTCGCAAACGCTCGACAACAGAAACACGTCAGCCTGGTGTAAGACCGACTCGACCCGATCGGCAGCCAGGGCCCCGTGAAGCACCACGCGATCCCCCAAGTCCAGATCCCGGATCGTGAACAGCAGACGCTGCCGGTCGGGGCCATCGCCGACGATGTGGTAGCGGAAATCCACCCCGCGATCCCGCAGTAAGCCCATTGCCACCAAAGCGTCCTCGAATCCCTTGCGCCAGATCAGCGAACCGACACCGACAATGCCCATCGGCTCGTCGAGGCTCCTGCGCCCTGCTTGGACGGGTCGCAGTCGATCCACATCCACCGCCGGCGTGATGACTCTCGCCTTGGCTGGATCCAGACCCAATTCCATCGACGCGTTCAAAATGTCTCGGGACACGCAGTGGACGGCGGTCGCGAACTCGAACATTTCGGGAAACCTGTCCGTCAAAGCTTCACGTCCTGGAACATGGGGAGCGATCAGGATCTGAGACCCTCGACAGCTGACGATCGAAGGTATGCCTATCCGCATCAAGGGCAGCAGCTGAACCGCTGACGAATTCCATGGAAAGTAGAGCAGATCCCAGCTTTGATGGAGAAAGGGACGAAGGCTCAGCGTCGAGGATCGGCCCCGCCAACGATGCCAAGTCTCGGCGATTCCGTTTCGCCCAGGCAAAGGAAGGCAGTGAATATGATCGGCGTCCGGCTCTACCGGATCCTTGAGCGCCATCCAGATCTCGAGGCGGTCGTCGGCAAGGCCACGGAACAGACGCTCCAAAAACGGCTCGGGCAGCCAACGGCTACCCAGCACCAACATGCGGAGCTTCTTTTCAAATCGCCCAATCATGGCCGGACCTTCACTGCTGTTCCAACCACATGGAAAACGTCAACAGCATCGACACCGTATATCCCGTGGCCGGCAGCGGCTGAGCGTTGAATTCCGCCAACAACTGCCGGACTGCCTTCGGTGAGACCCAAGAATGCAGACGCAACCCGGGTTTCGTCAACCATTCTCCAAGAGCCGCGCGCCCTTCTTTGTTGAGGAATTGAACCTCCCAATTTCGCTCCAAAATGCGCTCACGCCGAATCATCCGCCAGGCCTTCTTGATCGCTCGCTTGGGAAGCAGCCAAGAATTGAAGTGCTTCCAGGTATAGAGCGACGCGTCGTAGGCTTGCCACGGTACCCGGGCCAAGTCCGGGGCCAGGCGTTTGATGGCATCGATCTCCAGTCTGCGACCGGCCACGAAGTCCGTCGGCACTCCGAGGAAGAAATCCACAAGGCGAGGGTCGTAGAAGGGGAGGCGGGGTTTCGCGCCGAGTTGGTAGGCCCGCAGGCCGGCCACGGTCCATCGGAAGGACCAATGGTCGGTTTTGAAGGCTTTGATGCGAAAGTCTGGGTCTTCGATGGCGGCGTAAGACGACAGCTCCTTCGCAACCCACTCTGAAAGCGCCTGGGAGGGATCCATGCTCAGCCGCGGCTTGCAAAGGTGATCCACCAACCACTGACTGCCCCGTTTGTGGAGCCGTGAAAGGGTGTGTTGGGTCAAACCCTCGATGTCCATAGATGAGCCTCGGGACCAACCCATGTCGTCCAGCCAAACGTCCCCCCAATGGGCTGCCACCACCGAGCCACCGTGCTCTCTAAGGCTGGACGAGATATAGGCCTGGCGGGTTTGGGTGACGTCTTGAAAACCCTCGACCGCGGCCATCACTTCGGTCCGGCGCGAGAAAAGATAGGGCGCGATCTGCACGGCTTGGAAGGGCAGGCGTCGACGGCCGGCGAGCCGACGGGCGATACGGGTCTCCACCGATCGGGGCCCATAACCGTAGGAATAGGACCATCTACCGCTTCGCTCTCCGTCGAGAGCTGCCAGGGTCAAGCGGGAGTCGAGCCCTCCAGAAATGGGAATTGCCAAGGCGTCGGCACCGCTGTCGATCTCCGCCATGATCTGCCGAAAGAGCCGGCAAAATTCGTCCAAGGTTTCGGCGTAGGAACGATCGGTTTCGGGCCGATGGGCCCAATTCCAATAACGATTGCCATGCCAAGCCTTTTGCTCCGGACAGTACTGGAACCTTCGCGCAGGCTGGAAGATCTTCACGTCTTGATAGTGCGTGTGGTCGCCCGGGAAAAATCCGAAACTGAAGAATCCCGCTAGCCCAAAAACATCGGGCCGGCGATGGGAGCCGACCGACACATTGGCCATACAGCTGCCGAAACCAGTGGGTCCACGGTAGACGTGCAAGCCTCCCAGGCGGTCGGTGATCAGCTCGACCCGGCCGTCCTCGCTTCGGCAGATGAGGGTGAATCGCTCGCCCAGGGACGCGGGATCTCCCCCCGACCAAGCGACTCTCGCGATCTCATCGGGCTTCGCGCCGGTCTGCCCGAAGAGCCATAACCGACCCCGGGCGTCTTCCTGGCTGTGCCAAGTGCTGCCGACCCAATGCTCCGAGGGCGCCTGGGTAAAGAGCGCCAGATCACCGCTTCGGTAAACCTCCGACCACGGAGCGTCTGACCTTCCTGCGCTGGGAATTCGGCCGTCCAGAGCGACATACCAATCCCCGACCTCTTGTTGAAACACTTTGCTTTCGCCCACCCTACGACTGCCCGCGAAGGGATCGCACGACCTTCTTCCCACCTCGCGAAAGCAGGTCTTGTAAGCAAGACCAAGCGGCGGGATTTGTCGGCTGGTAGGCGATCGCGCGACCGGCGAGCCGCAGACCGGCCCCTCCACCCAAGAATCGAGCCTCCCTGACCCGTTGGTTCGACTCGGCGCGCCGATGATCAGCTTTGAGCCGGCCGAGGCCCTGGGCCTCCAGCCACGAGCGGATTTTGATCAAAACCCGTCGTTGATCTCGGAAGGCTCGATCCTTGGACGCCATCAGGCTCGAATGGTCGTTGTCCCGCAGCTGAAGCACCAGCGGCTCTGCAATGCCGTGGATCCGTGCCCCCGAGGCCGTCATCTGCATGAATGCGTACCAATCCTCACCGACCCTCAAGTCCTCGGGATAGGGAAACCTTCGCAGCCACTCGGTTTTCACCATCAGCGTGGTGTTCGGAATTTTGTTGTTCTCTAGGTATAGAAGGCGAAAGACTTCGTGGGGCTCCTCCGGCAGGGCGCCGCGGGACAACACACCGGGCCAAATCGCCAGCCGCTCGCCGAAACCATCCACCCACTGGACCGTCGAGCACACCAAATCGATGTCTGGGCGGCTATCGAAAACCGCCACTTGTTCCGCCAAACGGTGGGGCAAGCATAGATCGTCGTCGTCGAGGATCGCGCATAGCTCTGCACGGGCCTCGGCCACGGCGGCGTTGCGCGCAGCTGCCGGCCCTTGGTTTGGGTCGCAACGCAGGCCGCGAATGCGGTCATCCATGGCCGCCAGCTTGGAAATCAGCTCGCCGGTGGCCGGGCCTGAAGCGTCGTCGACGATCAGAAGCTCAAAGTCGGAAAAGCTCTGCGCCCGGAGCGAGGCCACCGCCCGCTCCAGCAAGCGGACACGATCATGGGTTGCCACCACCACGGAAACGCGTGGATTGGTCATGACAGCCTAGGCCCCATCTTGGGACGTCCACCGGAGGAGAAAGGCTCCTGCGACCAACACCAACAAGATCTCCAAGGCCCCACTCACCACAAAAGCCACGCCGAATCCAGCTCGCTCGAAGACCCAAACACCCACCAACGGGCCGATCGCAAAGCCCAGGGAACCCGCGAGATTGAATCCTCCCATAGCGCTGCCTCGGGTTTCGGGTTCGCTGAGCTGAGCGGTGAGCAGAATCGCCGGCGGGAACATGATCGAGGCGAGAACTCCCAATGCCGCCATCACCCACCAGAGTTCGTAGAGATCCGAATACCCGACCCAACACAGCACCAGTCCGTAGACAAACGAACCGATCAGCAGTGGTTTGTAGGGACCTACTTTTTCGGAAAGCCGGCCCGTGAAGTACTGCAAAAAGGCGAACGGCAGGAGAAAGAAGGCGAGGTATTGCCCTCGGGTTGCGGGATCGTCGACACCGAGGGAAGCCAAATACTGCGGGAAGAGAATGACGAAGAATCCCACCGTGTAGCGATCCGCAAATTGAAAGGCGAAAGGGAAGAGCAAACGCGGACTGTCGGCGAGGGTCTTTAGAATGCTCTTCAACCCGACCTGACGACGCATAGAAGCCCCATGGGGCAACAGGAGGGAGCCGACCGCGAGGGCCAGGAATAACCACCCAGCGACCTGCAGCGGTGCGCGGATGCCCATCTCCCGGCTGATCAAACCGCCGAACGGCGCGCCCATGGAAATGCCGAAGATCAGACCGGCCCCCATAATTCCCATATACCGGCCTCGGCGACGATCATCCGGTTGGTCCAAGACCATGGCCATCAGGGTCGACCAGCCCATCACCGAGAACGCGCCTTGGACGAAGCGAATCGTCAGCAGCATGGCCACCGACTGCACATACAAATAGCTCAGGTAAAGCAATCCGCTGGCGAAGAAACCGATGAAAATCAGCGGCCGACGCTTGCCCCAGCGGTCGCTGACCAACCCCCAAAGAGGAGCGAAAATGATGTAAGACGCCATCTCCAGGGAGAAGAACAGGCTGGTATCGGCCGTGGTTCCGCCGAGGTCGTCGACGATCAGCTCTTTCAGACCGGCGACGATCAAGGTCAAATTGAACATCGCCACCATCAAGAATAGGGATGGCAGCACCACAGTCCGCCAAGGGCTGCTCATCTGATCGTCCGGATTCGAGTCGGACAAGGCCTTGTGACTAATCTCCATGCTCCCCTCTGCCAAAGAGCGCTAATGGTGGCAGAGCGGCTCGGGCTGAGCAAGGTCCACGGAGAGAATTTGGTCGTCAACGAAAAATGGGAGCCGTGGCTCCCATTTTTTCGTCAAGGCCCAGGTTCGAGGCCGGTGATCAGAGATATCCGAGGGAATAGAGCACTGCACCAAAGGCATTGACCCGTCCGCCGGACCAGATCCAATCCCATAGGAACGGCCGGTAGATGGTGCCGTAGAGCAGGTCTAAACGCGTACGTTTGTGACTGTTCTGATTGCTGCCATGGTGCATGTCACGGATCAGAGCCACCGTGCCCGCCACCAGCGGGGTGGAGAACGAGGTTCCCCAGCCTACTGCGTAGGCGCCACCGGGATAGAGCGTTACGAGCTGCTCGCCGGGAGCCGTCAAGTCACCGGTGGGCACGCCGTAGTTGGTGAAGTCCGTGAGGTGATCGCCCCAATTCGTGGACGCCACTCCGATGGCGGCCGTGAACGACGCCGGAAATGAGTACGTGTGCAGGCCGTGGTTACCCGTGGCGGCGACCGGAACCACACCGTGCTCGCGGGCATATTCGAGCGCCAGCCCCAGCTCCAAGGAATACTCCTCCATGCTGAAGCTCATGTTGATCACATCGGCGCCGTGGTCTACAGCGTAATAAATCGCGCTGATGATGTTGTAAGAGTGGCCCGTGCCCTCGCCATCAAAGGCCACCAGGGGCATGATTTGAGCCGCCGGCGCGACCATGCGGATCAAACCCGCGGTCATGGTGCCGTGCCCAAAGAAGGCCGGCATGCCTTGCAGATCGGCCTCAGCCTCAACATCTGCCTGGCCGAGCACCACCACCCCTGTGCTCAGACCGACGGGGTGACGATTACCGGTCAGCACCGCCGTGCCGGCCAGCTCCATGATGTTGAGGGTACGGGTGCTCAAATCCGCCGTCGTCGATCCGGAGCCGATGGTGTAAATGCCTTGATCGACAAAGTTGTAGCCGGGAACGATGGCGTCACGGAGGTGTGGGTGCTCGGTGTCGACCTCGGTATCGATCACGGCGACCACAATGCCTTCGCCACATCCACCGTAGGTTTGTGCCTCGAGCAACTGAATCATCTCGGTGGCTGCTTGGCCGGTAAATCCGCTCCAAGCACCGGGCATGTAGGCATTGAGACAAGGGGTGTCGAGCGTGCCGGTGAAATCCAGCTCTTCGTCGAGTTCGCCGGCCTCAGAGCCACTCAAAGCCAAAGCGGGCAAGCTCGCCAAAGCAACGTTCTCGCCGTCTTTGGCCGCGCCATCGAGCATCATTTGATGGAGTAGAGCCGAACTCGATGCCGATCGAGAGATGGGCTCTACCAAAAACACGTCGCCAGTGGGTGAAGGAAGCTTGTCGACGACCTTGACCCCATATTGAGCGATCACTTGATCAATGTCGGCGGTTCGCAGTAGGAACTGGTCCTGCGCGGCCATGTCGCGGTGACCCGCGGCAGGCTGGTCGACAGACCGTTGGTCGACAGACCGTTTGTCCGCAGACCGAGGGTCCACAGCACGGTCGCCAACCTCGCCGGCAAAGCCGGCTGTCGCCGACACCATCAGGGCAGCGATCATGATTCCTTGGCTGATCTTTAGGCGTATCATCGGGCTCTCTCCTCTCTTGTCTCGCTAAGCCCTTTGGGGTTCAGTTAATCTCCCCGAGCGAAACCTCAAGGCATTTTTCGTCGTCGAGCAAAAAGAGGAGGGCAATCGATTCAGCGTTGAGCCCATCGGCCTGGAACTCGCCAAAAGCACCTGTCTTCGACCGGGCGATAATTTCTTCTTCTGCCATGGCCAAGACCGGAACATCGGCAACTGGCTGAACGTCTCTACCGTCTCTTATGAGTTGACCGACCACCACAACACCTTTTTTGTCCGCCTCGAGCCGAAGGTCGATTTGAAAACCTTGGGATTGGAAGACCATCTGGCGATCCGCGGACCGCATATCGCGAGTTCCGGCCAGAGCTGGGGCGATACGGCTGTCAAAGGTAAGAGCCATCGCGAGACGCTCGAGCAGAGATGCTTCCCGGCTCTCCGTCCGACGCAGGCTGCCCAGGGCTTTGGCACAGCGCACCGCGTAATCGGGCACCTGATGGTTGCGGTCGATCTCAGCTAAACGAGCAACGTGACGTAAGGCGGAGACCTCTCTTTGGGTGGACGACGACGCTCCTGGGCCTTGCAGATACTCTTCCATCTGCTGCGCCGCTTCGGGTTCCATCAGCCCCCGGACAAAATCGGCCACTTGGGTGATGTCTAATTTGGTCATCGCACCGGACTCCTGAGAACAGATCATGGTTTACTCATCGCACCTATAGGGTGATCTGCCATGAAGAAAAATATACCCTCACCAGAAATTTCTTGAATTCAGGCCCTCGCTCCTTGTTTACTCGGTCGGTTTTGACGAGATCTCTATCCTCTAGATCAGAATTTTAGCCTTAGCACCTTACATTTGACCTTAAAGCCCTGGGGCAGAAATCGCAGGGCAGTTGACTCTCAAGGGATCCCATCAGGCCGATACGCGCTCAGCCCGGATCACCGATCAAAACGAACGGTGCCCAATAATACGGCTGAGGATATTCAACACGGTGCTCGAGCATGGTTTGCTGAAGAGCTTTGGCGCGGGGAACCCCGGCCACGAGGTGCCGATAAAAGCGACGCATGAAGGCCGCGGTGCTCGCATCGTGCACGTCCCACAGGGTGACGAGAACGGACTTCGCACCGGCATAGAGAACACCGCGGGTCAAACCCAAGAGTTCGTCTGCACCCAACACTGCATTGAGGCCTGTGCCACACCCCGAGAGTACCACCATCTCAGTGGAAAGACGCAAATTGTAGAGATCAAACAGGCTCAGACGGCTCGTGCCCAACTGAATTGCAGAAAACATTGGATTGTCGCGCCGAAACAGGCCATGGGTGGCGATATGGAGGTATCGGCAGCCGTCACCCAGCTCTCTCAATGCATCCTCGCTGGCCGATTCTCCTTCGAGCAAGTGGGCTCCGGGCAGCACCTCGGCAACCGCACGAACCTCGTCGAGGATGTGGGGTGCGAGCTGGTCGGCCACGCCCATGATCAAAGATCGCTCTTCGAAGGTTTCGTTTTTTGCAGCACAAAGGTGGAACACGCTGCCGCTCGGCGTATAAGACAGGGAGAAACGCTCTATTAGCGGAGCGCCTTTGCCGTCGACCAAGGCTTGGAACGGTACGTAGTGCAAGAAACCGTGAGGCGCAATAATCAGGTGCTCTCGGTCCAGCAGGTCTTCAATAGGAGCTACTAATAGACGGTAGAGATCCTGCAAATGGGCCGTGGTCGATTGTTGAATCAGGCCGGCGACCCCGGGGGAATGCCTGCTGTGGACACCGCGAGAGAGCTGGAATTGCAGCAGGCGATGTTTATCCCTAGCCTCAGCCTCCGAACCCACATCGATCAACTGCGAGCGGCTTGCGTCGATCACCGCAACCAATAACCGACCCCGAGCCATGAAGTACTCGATCAACTGAGCATGGGCTGGAATCGAGGCGCGCACGACTTCTAGATCGAGCATCGCTGCGGATTGGATTGAGCCGAGTTCTAGATCACTTGCAGACAGCTCCCGCTGGGCCTGCAGGAGGGCATCTTCTTTTTCTCGAACCGCGGACTGAAGGCGCTGGGTCGTCACCAAGGCTTCGGAGCCCTCGCGCATCGTTTGAACATCCAATTGGCGGTAAAACCAATTCAGCTCTTCGCGCAGCCCGCGCGCGTGATCCGCCAGCTCATTGGCTTCGGCACTTTTGGCCGGCAGGGCATGAGCTCCGAAAGCGAGCAAATCCGCCAGGCTGCGCGACTTCGATTTTTCGATGTATTGAATGCAGATCTCGTCGCTGCCGTTCTCGGCGCCCGTCGTGTGGTTCAGAAAGACTAGGCTCTCATAGAGCGTTTGCTTGGCGCCGAAGAAGGAGATCTTGAGGTCTTCACCTTGAAGCCGGCTGTGCATTTGCTCTAGCCAGTGGTCACAACGCTCATAGGCTTCGAGTGCTTTCTCTGGGAAGCCGAGATCTTCTTCGACCTGGCCTAGAACTTGAAAGACTTGGTAATCGAGAGCGGGCAACTCCAATCCCTTTAATCTTTCGAGCGCAGCGAGGCAAACTTCCCGGGCGTCAGGCGCCGAGCCAGAGCGCAAAAGAATAGTCGCTAAGAGCACCTCACACATGGCCGCTCTCGAATCGAGGCCCGAGCCGTCCATGGCACGAAGGGCGGAGAGCGCAAATGCTTCGGCTTCGTCCAAGCGATCAGCTTGGGTCAGCACCACCGCTCGATAAAAATCAATCAAGGCCGGCCACAGTTGATTCTGCTCGGAAACGAAGCTCTTACGGGCCCGGCGCAGCATCACCAGAGCTTGCTCCACATCTCCGAGACGGCTGGCGGCAATGGCGTTGTTGGTCAACGAAATCGCTGCTTCGTAGGGCATCTTGAGCCGATCGAAGCCGTCGAACGACGTCTTAGCCAGCCGTTCCGCGTCCTCAACCAAATTCAGTTCGAGATAAATCTCGCACAAGCCCAAATCACAGAGGGCGTGTTGGTGTTTGTCGTTGAAGCTCTCGGCGGAACGACGGGCAGTTTGATAGAGCTGGATAGCTCGGTTGTATTCGGTTCGCAGGTAGTAGATGAGGGCTAGGTGGTAGTCGACCACCATTTCGAGGTGCGGCAAGTCTTGCTCGACGCAATAGGCTTTGCTCTTGGTGTAGCTCTGGAGGGCTTGGTCCGGCAGGTGCAGGTCGAGGTAACAGGTCGCTACGTTGTTCAGACACAGGATGGCGTCTTCGGGACGCTCCAATCCCACGAAGACCTCGTAAGCGGCGTAGTAGTGCTCTTGGGCCTCCTGCCACCGGTCTTGCCGTTGCAAAACGTTGGCGTAATTGTTGTCGAGAATTGCCAGGCGCAGGCGATCACCAGTGGTTTCGAAGACTTGCCGAGCGCAAGCTTCCCAACGAAAAGCTTTCTCGTATTCACCCAGGTAGGCTAGGTTTTGCAAGGCGCTGGAACGGGTGATGGCGGAGGAGAGTGGGTCCTCGAGGTCGGCGAAGGCTGCCAACGCCTCCTCATACCTCTCTTGAGCGCGGTCGTAGTCGCCCAGGCAATGTAACGCATTGGCTGAAGCTCTGGCCGCCAACGCACGGCTCGGGGCTGCGTCCAGGCGGGCGGCAATGAAGCGAGCCGTGTTGGCCAGCTCGAAGGCTCTTTCGCTATCGGCCCGGGCTTGGCGCGCCACCTCGGTACACAGTATCCGGACCCGCTCTTCGGTGAGCAAATCCGGTCTTCGATCGAAGTATTGCCGGCGCTCTAACTCGCCGACCAGATGAGCCATCTGGTCCAATAGCTCATCGGGATCGGTTGTCGGTATTTCGACCGCCTTCATTCGAGACCGAGCTCCTCCAGCTGTTTCTGCAGCTTCTTCAGACAGCGACCGCGAATAAATCCAATCGAGCCGACGGCGATGCCCAAACGTTCGGCCACCTCTTTGTAGGGCAGGGGAGGCTGGTGGAAGAAAAGCAGATGCACCATCTCGCGGCATCGATCCGGCAAGCCGAGAATGGCCTCGCGGATCAGCTGGTCCTGCTCCAAATCCTCACTAAATGTCGGTTCGTATCCCGCCCTCTCCTCGAGGGTTTCAGGCTCCTCGCCGGTGAGTTCCCTCTCGGCAACCCTTCGTTTCTTATTCTGCCAGTGGTAGCAGGTGTTGCGCACTACCGAAATCAACCAAGGTTTGACCGCATCCTGATTTCTCAGCTTCACCAGGTCATTGTGGACCTCCAACCACACGGATTGAAAAAGGTCTGCCCCGTCGTCC
Organism: uncultured bacterium; assembly: GCA_965366625.1. Lineage (GTDB taxonomy): Bacteria > Acidobacteriota > Thermoanaerobaculia > Multivoradales > J023 > JAUIJL01. Next base: position 35,288 of record CBDUGP010000051.1, on the reverse strand, counting down.
TGGGAAACGCCGTATCTCATGATGACGGTGAACACGAGGTTTTTATACTTATCGACCAGCGCTCCCCATGCGGGCTCGGAGCCCTGAAGACAGAGCGTGACCAAGCGTCTATCCTCCCACCCGGGATGTGGAGACCGGCTATCGGACATGGCGCGCCTTTGGGGGACCTACGGACGGTCCGGGCGCCGGTAGAGGCGCTCAATATTCCAGATGGTCGTCGGCTGAAAGATGGTCGGGGAGAAATTCCCCAAACGATCGGTAGCTCCTACCAGGACGTTGGGTGCCACCAAGGTCACTACCGGCTGATTCTCGAAGACCAATCGTTGTACCTCGGTGTAGAGGCGCTTTCGCTCCTCGAAATCCAGCTCCGACTTTTGCAAGTCCATCAGCTCGTCGATACGCTGCTCCCATTCAGTGGTCGGACAATCCGTTCCCAAATGCCAGAGGTGGTTGCTGCCCGACGAGTGCCAGACATTGAGATCCGAACTCGGATCGATTCCCCCTCGACCTAGACCCAGCAGGCCGATCTCATAGTCGAAGGTATTTCCCACCCGATCTAAAAGCGCTCCGAAATCGAGTGACACCACCTGAACGTCCATTCCCAATCGGCTGAGATCTTCTTGGATCACCGTTGCGGTTTGCACCCGCCTCGGGTTAGAGGAGTTGGTGGCGATGGTCAGCTCCACCTCCACACCCTCGGCATCCACCAAACGTCCTTCGGCGTCCCACCGAAAACCCGCTGCGACCAACTGCTCCCTGGCCTTGGACAGCGAAGTTTCAGGCGGCCCAATGCCGGCATACCAGCGATTCTTTCCCGGTGACACGTGGGTTCCGAGCGGTGTTGCTCTTCCGTCGTAAACCAGATCGACGATGCCTTGGCGATCAATCGCATGGCTCAAGGCTTTACGGAAACCGAGCGAACGGAACCATGCCTGTTTGACGACGAGCTTGGGGTGGACGGCCGGATCCAGCTGATTCAAATTGAAGAATAAAAATTCATAGGCTTCGCCGGCTCCGAGGTCACGCATTCGCAAGCGGCGCTCTGCCGCCATCGTCTGCAGCCGCTCGAATCCCTCCACCGGCACATTGTCGAGCACGTCGATCTCGCCGGCTTCAAAGCGCAATAGCCCCGCCTGCATATCCGGCAGCAACAACACCACAATTTCGTCGAGGTAGGGTAGAGATCTCCCCTGGTCGTCCCGTTCGGAGTAATGGGGATTGCGTTCGAGCACAATTCGCTCGCCCGGTTGGTAGGAAACCAAGCGGAAGGGACCCAGACCGACGATATCTCGGGGAGACGATTCGGTCCCCCAAGTCGAGGCCAGCTCACCCCGTTCAAAATCGTCTCTGAGGAGATGCTCGGGCAGGATGTAGAGGCTCTCAAACAGCATTCCGGGATCGGCCACCGGCGAAGGCAGCCGCACCTCCACCGTATGGCTGTCGAGCGCGGTCAGTGCAATGGGTTCTCCCTCGATGATCAGCGTTTGTTGCTGGGGTGAACCCACCCGATCATCGAGGATCGCTTCAACGGTAAAAAGGACGTCGTCGGCATCAAAGGGCTCGCCGTCCGAAAAGGCGACGTCCCGGGGCAGCTCAATGCGATAGACCCAACCACCGCCCCCTTCGTCTGACGTCTGAACCGCGGTCCAGCTCTTGGCCAAAGACGGACGGATCTCCTGGCTTACGGGATCGAGAGCCATCAGATCTCGGTGCATCAAACCCAGCACCCTGAGTGTCGCCGCCGAAACGCCGATCGTGGGGTTGAATGTTCTCGGCTCTGAAGTCAAAGCGAAAACCAACCTGCCGCCCACCACCGGCTCTGCCGAAACCCCACCGGTCGAGCCGGACGCTTCGACCGAAGTCGACGAGTCCTCGCCGACGGGATCGTCCGCTGCTGGGGTTTCCCCCGGAGAAGCGCACGAAAGTAGAGTGACCAGGGCCACCGAAAGCAAGCAGCCCACGAAAGCCGACAGCACAGAAATCCGAAAGGAGTAGCCGGAGTCCTTCATCTTTGGACCTTTAAAATCTCGCGGTTAACGCGTGCGGGAAGAAGCTCAAACATCACAGCTCAAACATCGCGGTGCTGCTGTAAGGCTTCCGCGAGCAAATGATAGCTTAGGATCGCTAATCCCAATGCCACGGCGGGCGAGAACATCCAAACGCGAGCCATCGCCCCGTGGGCTTCCGTCAGAACTGAAATCAAGCTCCCCAAGCTGGGTACGGGCTCCTGCACCCCCAACCCGAAAAATGACAGCGTCACCTCTGCCATGATGCATTTGGGCACCAAGATAGCCCATTGAGTCAGCAGAGTATCCCGAGTCTGGGGCAGCAGGTGCTTGAAAAGCAAGTGAGCGTCGGAAGCGCCGAATCCTCGGGCAGCTAGCACATAGTCTTGCTCCTTTGCCGTTGTAAGGACCCCTCGCACCAATCTCGCGGGAACTGCCCAGGCCAGCGTACCGACCAGTGCAATCGTTAACATGAATACAGGCACTGGGTCTATTCTCAGGGGCAAAAAGGCTCGTATTCCGATCAGGAGGTACAGCCAAGGCAGTGACATCGTCAATTCCGCGAGGCGCATCAAAAGCGAGTCGACCCACCCGCCGAACATCACACAGAGGGATCCCGCCCACAGCCCCAGCAGAACGGCGAGGGTTCCCGCCAATGCACCGGTGAAGAGCGAAAGCCGGGCACCGTAAACGATTCTGGAAAATAAATCGCGCCCATATCGATCGGTGCCCATCAAGTGGATTCCCGTAGGCGAATCGGTGCCGAACAACCGAGTTTCGAAAACCAGCGGTCCGACCTTCCTGGGCTCGGAAGTCACCCAAAAACGGATCGGATAAGGGGTCTCGGTGTCTTCGACGAAGGCGCGCGGGCTGTGCGGATCCCGTTGAAGGGCGTAGACGAAGGGCCGCAGATGGAAGTGCCCGGCCGCGTCGACAAATCGCACCGGCGTTGGCCGCGCGAATGACAAGGTGCGAATCTGCTGCGCAAAGTCGTAAGGTGCCACAAGCTCGGCAGCGAGAACCAGCACATGGATCAATGCGACCCACCAGATAGTTTTCCGCACCCTAATCTCCCGACCTGGGGTCGGTCAGCACCAAAAGCGCGTCGGCGATCAGATTGCCCACCATCAAAAAAGCGCATGCACCTAGGATACCGGCCAGCAAGACATGAAGGTCACGGTTGGTGAGCGACTCGAGCAACAAGGGACCGAGCCCCGGCCATCCGAGCGCTCCTTCAATGACCAACGATCCCGAGAGCAAGCCTCCGAGACTGACCCCGAAAAGAGTGATCAACGGATTGGCAGCGGCCGGCAGCACATAGGCGAGCATCAACCGCCCACCGGCAATTCCATGCCCGTGGGCTGCACGCACGTAGGGAGCATCCAAGGCTTCGAGCACCGAGGATCTGACATGGCGTACCAAAATGGGCAGGCTTGTAAGCACCAGAACCGACACTGGAATGATCAGGTGCTCGATTCGGTCCACGAGCCGTGCCCAGCCGGATAAAGAATCGTAGTCGAAGGATGTCGCTCCCCCGAGGGGCAGGCGGGTATTGACCCCCACCAGCACACCGAGCAAGGCCAGCAGAAGCTCCGGCACCGCCAATAAAACCGCCACCCCGACCAGCGTCGAACGATCGAGCCAACCCCCGGCTCGATAGGCGCTGACAATGCCCAAAATCAGGGCTGCCATCCAGGCGATCAACAGCGAGGATCCGGTCAGCACCAACGTATTCAAGGCCCGTGGAAGAAAGAGATCCGCGACCGGCCGACGATAGGCGATGGAGAACCCTCCTTCCCCCCTCGCCACCGAGACAACCCAGCGGGCGTAACGGACGTGCAAGGGTTGCTCCAGCCCATAACGCCCGCGCAAGGTTTCAATCAGCTCCTCACTCATCCGCGGATCGAGGGTCGATTCGGTAAAGAAATCACCGGGAGCCAGCTCGGCGAAAACAAATACCAGCATCGATAGGACGACCAACAGCGTCAGCCCTTGGGCCAAGCGGGCAAGGAGGCGGCTCACGAATCCACACCGGCGGATGTCGGATCAAAGGCGAAAATCTCGTCGCTCACCCGGCCCCGGGAAAGCACGATGGTGCGGTCGGCCAATTGCCCGGCCAAATCAGGGTTGTGGGTGATCAAGACAAAGGTGAGGGCGCGGCGTTCTACCAAGTCGAGAACCAGGTTGACCAACTTCGCCTGCAAGCTCAGATCCAAGCCGGAGAAAGTTTCATCGAGCACCAAGACCTCGGGCTGAGTCACCAACGCACGGGCCAACACGAGGCGCTGGAGCTGCCCCCCGGATAGGCTCCGTGCCCGAATAGGAAGCACCGACGGGTCGAGATGGACCTCCGACAACAACTGCAACCCATCGTCTTGTTTGAACGGCGGAGTTTGTGATCTTCCAACGCCGACTCGCTGCGGCTCAGCCAATACCTCCTCGGCCGTAAACCGGGGATTCACCGCTCGCACGGGATCTTGAAAGACCAATTGCACCCTGCGCCGTAGGGAACGCATTGCCGACCGATCATCCCAGCGCACCGCCTGACCCCGAAAGCGCATCTCTCCTTCGTCTGGCGACTCCAAGAAAGCCAAACACCTGGCAAGTGTTGACTTGCCGCTTCCAGAGGGACCAACTACGGCAAGAATTTCACCGGCTCGGACCTCCAGGCTCAGACCGTCTAAGGCTTGAACCCACTCCCTTGCGCCGACTTGGCGCCCACGACGGTAGCGTCGCGAAGCATTCAACATCGACACCACCGCCGGCTCCACTGTGTCTACCTTCATGGGGTGTCGACCTTCATGGGGTCACGCTCACCGGAGTCGGCACCACGTGCACACACCAAACTCGGCTCTGCTCGAGGGACACCGCTCCAGGAGGCTGCCCACACGATTCCGTGGCCGCCTGACAGCGCTCGGCGAATCGACATCCGGACGGCAAGCGACTCGGCGACGGCGCCATACCCGGAATGATCGGTAGACGCCGCCGAGTCGGCGGCTCGGATCGCAATGCTCGACGTCGTGGCAGGCAATCCAATAAGAGTTTGGTGTAGGGATGCTTGGGTCGATCCAAGACGGAAGCGGTCGGCCCCTCCTCCATCCAACGACCGGCATACATCACGTAAAGGCGCTCGGTGATCTCGGCCAGCACCCCCGGATCGTGGCTGATCCACAGCAGCGCCATCTTGCGTTTCCGGCGAAGACGCGCCACCAGCTTCAATACCTGAAGTTCGGTCTCGCGATCTAGCGCAGTGGTCGGCTCGTCGGCAACCAACAGAGAGGGTTCACACACCAAAGCCTGCGCGAGCACAATGCGCTGCCGCTGGCCTCCGCTCAGTTGGTGGGGAAATGCGTGAAAGACGTCCGGCTCCAGGTCCAGCTCATGCAGCAGATCCAACACCTTACCGCGGCAAGACCGGGCGTTCCACGGGCGATGGCTGCGCAGGACATCGGTAATTTGAAGGCCGACTTTGCGTAACGGATGCAAGGCCACCGACGGTTGCTGGAAGACGATGCCGAGAGAGCTTCCGCGGAGGCCCCTCCAAAAGCTCCTTCCTGCAGCTGCAGGTGCTCGGCGACCCCCGAGTTCAAGGTCCATCGACCATCGGGCGGTCGGTGGCAAGAGACCGGTAACCGCCAAAGCCAAACTCGTCTTGCCGCTGCCCGACTCACCGAGAATGCCTACCGCCTGCTCGCAACCGATTTCCAAGCTCAGCCCATCGACCACCAGGGCGTCGGGGCCGCGATCACTCGGGTATCGAATTTCCAACCGCTCGAGGCGCAGGGCCGGTGGGCTGGAATTGGGATCTGAATCTGTGGGTTTGGTCAACGTGGGGCCTCGTCCAAAGCCCCATTCTATCTTGTTCCGGCAGGCCACCGAGGGAAGGGACGAGCTGTTCGCTCTCAGCCCGCGGTGTGCCTCTTGTCGACGAATTTATCGAAGAAGATCTTGTTGGGGTCGACGCCGAAACCCACCAGAATCTCGAAGGCAGAATCGATCATGCCAGGGGGGCCACAGAGGTAGGCCTCATGGTCGGAAAGCTTCTTTCCCTTGGCCCGCATCACCTGCTTCTCGCCCTCATCTCGGATGAGCTGGGTAACGAAACCCCGACTGCCCTGCCAATCTGTGCCCATTGGCTCCTCGGACAGGACCGGCTCGAAGCGGAATTTGACGGGCCAATCCGCAGCCAAACGTTCCATCGCCTCAATGGAGTACAGATCACGCTGCTGCCGGCAGCCGAAGAAGTAAGTCACTTCCCGCTGGACGCCGTCGAGTAAAGCCTGTTCGAGCACCGACAGGATTGGAGCCATGCCCGTTCCGCCGGCCACACAAAGAATCGGGCTGGTGGAGCTTCGCAATGCGAATTGGCCGTGGGGGCCGGTAACCCGCAGCTTGGCGCCGGTCCGATTCTCTTTGTGCAACCAACCGCTGAAAGCGCCGCCCGGCACATGGCGGACGTGGAAAACAAGGAGGTTGCGCTCGCTTTTTGCGGGGGCCGCGGCGAACGAATAATTTCGCCCTTCTTCCAGCACCCTCGGAATGGCGAGTTCGGCATATTGGCCGGCCGTGTAGGCCATCGGCGTGTCGAGTTCCACCTGCACCTCGAGGATGTCATGGGTGAGATTCTCCGACGCCACTATGGTGCCTTCGGTTTTTAGGGTGGGATGGTTTTCGATCGCGCCGTCCGCGCCCGGCAGCTCGACCGTGACGTCGGAACGGGCTCGCGTTTGGCACGCCAGCAGGAATCCCGCCTGTCGTTGGGCAGGGCTGATCACCGACGAAGGGTAGAGTTCTTCCACCTCACCGGAGATCAAACGACAAATACAGGATCCACAATCACCGACATTGCAGCTGAACGGAATCGGTACGCCCGCATCGAGGGCTGCATCGAGTAACGTCGAACGTTCCGACGCCTCAATGGTACGCCCGAGCGGCCGCACCGTCAGTTTGTGCGACTGTGTCGGTAATCCAGAAATTCGCTTCCACATACAGGTACCGAAAGCATCGGTGACAGGACGAGCCGGTTCATCCAGATTTTCTACCGACGGTAGAGAGCGTATCCGGCTGACGGATTCGGAAAAGCGAACCCGAGGGGATGAGGCTATCGACCGTTCGGTCGAACGTCAACCAAAAAGCAAATGGGCAACGCATCCGGGCACAGGACACCCACGGTGCCGGCAGACTCGTTTTTGCGCCAAATCCAAAAATGTGGCGCGTCTGAGGCGATCTGCCCAGAACCTTGCACGCCTTGGCCACACCTGTCGAGTAAGGTCATCAAGTCCGCTCCCGGCGGCCTTCGGCCAAAGATCGTGCCGGTTGAGGCTTTGGCCCCTCAACGAAGGCGCGCTTCGGTCGGGACGCTCGGATTCACAGAAAACGACAGACTTGGAGCACGACAGGCTTGGAGAACGACAGGATGTGGTAAGACTCCACCTCTCGGGAGAAAAACATGGAAAAGCTTCGAATCGAAGGGCCTAGCCGTCTACAAGGCATCATCCACGCCAGTGGCGCGAAAAACGCCGCCTTGCCTATTCTCGCGGCGACCCTGCTCACCGACCAACCCCTGACCCTAAAGAACCTGCCTCGGGTTCGAGACATACACACCATGATGCGGTTGTTGGAGCACCTGGGGGTCGGACGCTCGGAGCAAGACGACGCCATGACTTTTCTCGTCAGAGGAAATGGCAAGCCGGACGACGCGCCCTATGACCTCGTCAAGACCATGCGCGCCAGCGTGCTGGTCCTCGGCCCGTTGCTGGCCCGTCGCGGCCACGCAAGGGTCTCGTTACCCGGTGGCTGCGCCATCGGGGTCCGGCCCGTTGATCAGCATCTCTCGGGTCTCGAAGCCCTGGGGGCCGAGGTTCGGCTGGAGCACGGCTACGTGGATGCACGGTGTGACCAATTGCGAGGCGCCCGCTATCGCTTCTCCAGCCGGACGGTGGGAGGCACGGAAAACCTGCTCATGGCCGCTTCGCTGGCCAAGGGCACGACGATGCTCGAAAATTGTGCCTGTGAGCCTGAAATTGAAGATCTGGCAGCTTTGCTCAACGCCATGGGCGGCCACATCCGCGGGGCGGGCACCGAGACTATCGAAATCCAGGGCGTCGATTCATTGCATGGGGCGGAGCACTCGGTCATCGCCGATCGAATCGAAGCGGGAACCTACTTGATCGGCGCCGCCATGACCCGCGGCGACGTCACGGTGGAAGGGGTCCGCCCGGGAGACTTGAAACCCCTGGTGACCAAGCTCAACGAAATCGGAACCGAGGTGAGCACCACCGACGACTCAATCCGGGTCCGATGCACCGAGACCTTGCAACCCAGCAGCATCGTCACCGAACCCCATCCCGGTTTTCCCACCGACCTGCAGGCTCAATATACGGCGATGATGACCCAAGCCTCGGGGCGCTCTTCTATCTCCGAGACCGTTTTTGAAAATCGATTCCAGCATGTCCCGGAGCTGGCGCGCATGGGCGCCAAGATCCGGGTGGAGCGAGGAACCTTTGCCAAGGTGGAAGGGGTGACGCCGCTCTCTGGCGCCAACGTCATGGCCACCGATCTACGCGCCTCCGCCTGTTTGGTGCTCGCCGGTTTGGTGGCCGAAGGCGAAACGATCGTCGATCGCATCTATCACCTCGATCGCGGATACGAGAAGATGGAGAGTAAGCTCCAATCCCTTGGAGCCCGGGTCGAGCGGATCTCCGCTTGATCGGCGTCGGTTCGAACCCAGACGCTGAGAGCCCCTCAAATCTTGTGTGGCCAACCGGTGAGCAGAATCCTTCTACAAATCTCCGTGGCAATCTCGATCGGCCTGCTCGCGGCCGATCCTCTCCCAGACCCTCGCATCGAACTCGTGCAGCTTCAGCTGGACCACGAACCGTCCACGGCTCTGGTTGAGATCGAGCACAGGCTGGGCTCAGAGCCGGCCAGGGCCAAGGCCATGGGATTGTCGTATTTGAAAGGACGGCTGCTGCTCGAACAGGGCCGACGGGCCGAGGCGGCGAGCGCGTTCACCCAGGTGCTGGCGGACTCACCCAAGCTCTCTCCCTGGGCAAGGCTGCATTTGGCCCAGGTCCAAGAGGCTGAAGGTCACCCCGCCGTAGCCGCTGGATTGGTGGCGACCCTCTTGGGCTCTAAGCCCCCCAAGGCTCTGATCGGGCCCGCCGTCGACCTGCTGCAACGCAGCCTCGACGTGGCGGGCGATTGTCGCGTTCTCGACGGCCTCATCGACCTTCAGTTCAAGGACGCGAATCGCCGCAGAATGTTGCTCGCTCGTGCGTCCTGTGCCCGACGGGCCGACCACATCATCAAGGAAAAAGTGGTGTTGGCCGAGCTGTTGGCAGAGAGTTCCAGCGACGATGCGGCGATCGTCGCGGCCGAGCGCTTACTCGAATTGATCGACGTCGAAGAAGCCGATACTCGGTTGCTGTTGGATCTCGGCTCGGCCTACTACCAACACCGCGATTTTGAGCAGGCGGTCGATCTTTTGGAACGAGCCTTGGCCAGACCGGACAGCCGGCTTGCAAGCGAGCCGGAGAACCGTCGGATCCGGTCGACCGAGCACCCAATCTCGAACCGGCGCTATGATTTGGCACGCAGCTATTTCTGGCTGAGGCGCTATGAAAAGGCCGCTGAGGTTTTTGCCCAGCTGGCAGATCAAGCCAAAACGCACAGCTTCAAGGCAAATACTCTCTTTCAACAAGCCCGCTGCTTCGAGCTGCACGGATCCTTGATCGATCCCGACCCTGAATCTGAATCCCGCCTGGCCGAGGGTACGATCCGTGCCTGGAAAAGAGCCGCAGAGCTCTTCCGACAAGTCACCATCGCCGATCGCGACAGCGGCTGGGCGTCCGCAGGTCTGGTCGCTCACTTACGCTTGAGCCTCCTGCTCGGAGACGCTGACCGAGCCGAGTCGTCGTTGGCCCTGTTGAAACGCGAGGGCAGGGCCGAGAATTATGGCCGGGCCTTGATCTTCTTGGCGGCTTCGGATCTGGCTCGCGGACAAAACGAAACCGCCGCAGATCGACTGGCGGCCGCCAAACGAACCGACCAAATCCCAGACCAAGAGCTTACCTACTGGCTCGGTCGATCCGCCGAACTCGACGGGCGGCCGAAAGACGCGGTGGAGGCATACCTCAATGTTATCGCCGAGAATCCGTTTCACCCGTTCGGAGAAGCCGCCCGGGCGAGGCTCGGGTCGGAGAGCCTGCGCGCCCATGCCATCGAGGCCGGAGAGTGGTTTGCCGCCGGTCCGGACCCAGCATCGCTCTACAAAGCGTGGTTGGTGTTCGGCCGTCACGAGCCCAGGGGCGAAACCGCCCGTCGACTGTTGACAGAAAAGCTGGCCGCCGACCCCGAAACCGGGCCCTATATGGCCATCTCAAAGGTTCCAACGGCGGAATGGCCCCTTTGGCAGCGGCAGTTGGTGCAACCGGAAGAGCTTTTCCTCGGACTCGGCCTATTTCACGAGCCCGCCACACCGGTGCTGCGCCATTTTCCGATCGGCGATCCATCGCTCGCTTTCACCGGCAGCACGCTCTTGGCCCATCACGGCGCCATCCAAAGATCTCTCTACATCGCTGAGATCCTGCTGAAAAGGGTGCCCAACGAACTACCCGAGGAACTCTTGCCGGCAGCTTTTCATGAGCTGCTGTATCCATTCCGCTATAGCTACTTGATCATGCGAGAGGCGAGCAAACAGAAAATCGACCCGTTCCTATTGGCCGGTCTGATCCGAGAAGAAAGCCGCTTCGACGCCGACGCCTTCTCCGGCGCTTCGGCCAGGGGTTTGACTCAATTCATTTATCCCACCGCCCGAGAAATCGCCGAGAGCCTCGAGATGGGGCCGATTTCCCCCCGGGACATCCATCGACCGGAGATTGCCGTAGCCCTAGGCGCAGGTTATTTGCGCCGGCTGGCCGACGAGTTCGACGGTGATCTATCCACGATGATCGCCGCCTACAACGCCGGCGAGCCCCAAGCTGAATTGTGGAAACGCTATTGTTATACGGACGAGCCCGCGGAATTCTGGTCCAAGGTCGCATTTCGGGAAACCCGAGCGTACGTCCGCAAAGTGCTGACCAGTCGCTCCCACTACCGACAGCTCTATGGCAAAAGTGAGGATCCGGCGATCGGAGACGATCGGCAGCCGGGCAAATCGACTCGCAAGAAAAAGGCCGAGCCTGCACCAAATCACTCGAACTAGTTGGGTTCTGTCCAGTTTCTCGCCAAGATCGCAATCTGCAGATCGTCGCTGCTCTTATATCGGGTTGGCCGAAATGGAGGTTCTACTCCACGGCCCGTAGTTTGCGACGTTTGGGACGTCGGCGTCTCGGTTTGGCCAGGGCCTTCCACGGTGGATCCGGGGAACGTAAATAGACTTCGAGTTCGTCGGCGGCGAGGGGCACGCTGATCACATAACCCTGGACTCGCTGGCAGCCTTCCCCGCGCAAGACCTCCAATTGCTCTTCGGTCTCCACCCCCTCCGCCACGACCTCCAGACCGAGCCCGCCCGCCATGGCGAGAATCGTTCTCGGCACGGCGGCTTGATCCTCGGAAATCGCGCGCACGAAGGAGCCGTCGATCTTGAGTTCGTCGATGGGCATATCCCGGAGCTGGCCCAAGGACGAATAACCCGTGCCGAAATCGTCGAGAGAGAGCCTTACTTCTAGAGCCTTCAAGTCCGCCAGCTGGCGCTGCCGCTCCTCAGACATGTCCATGACGATCTCTTCGGTCAGCTCGAGGGTCAGACGAGAAGACCGCATCCCGGTCTCGGTGAGGATCTGCTTCAAGACCTGCACGAAATCTTCCTGCAACAGAAGGGTCGGAGAGATGTTGACGGACATTTCGAGATCGAGATCCTGGCCCGCCCACTCCACGTATTGCTCGCAGGCCCGACGCACGATCCACAGACCGATCGGCAGGATCAGCCCGGTTTCCTCGGCCACCGTCAGGAAATCGCCAGGGGTCAACACTCGACCGTCCGGCTGGGGCCAACGGACCATCGCTTCCACACCGTTGACAACGCCGGAGTCGAGATCCAACTTGGGTTGGAAGAAGAGAGTCAGCTCCTCGTTCTGATGAGCCCGACGCAGGCGATTGTCCAAGCTCATGCGCGCCAAGGCGCGCGCGCTCATCTCTTGATCATAAAAGCTGTATTGATTACGCCCACCGGCCTTGGCTTCGTACATGGCGGTGTCCGCATGTTTGAGCAAGGATTGGGCGTCGAGGCCGTCGTTCGGGAAGAGACTGATGCCCAGGCTGGTGGACACGGCAAGATCTTGACCCTCGAAGAAGAACGGGGGGTGAAAGGCATCGAGGATTCGCTCCGCCACCCTCACCACCGACTCAAGCTCTGCTGCCCCTTCGATCAGAACAATAAATTCATCGCCACCGAGCCGCGCGACCACATCGTTGTGCCGGACTGAGCCGAGTAACCGTTGTGCCGCTTCTTGCAACAAGAGATCTCCGACGCCGTGTCCCAGGGTGTCGTTGACCTGCTTGAATTGGTCCAAGTCGCCAAAAATCAATGCCAGCCGGCTCCCTTGTTTGTCGGCGTTTTCCAGCGCCGCTTCCAATTTCTGCTGGAAGAAGCTGCGATTCGGCAAATCCGTCAGCACGTCGTAATTGGCTAAATAGAGCAGCTCTTCTTCCGCCGCCTTGCGTTGGGTGATGTCGCTACCCACGAGCACGAAGTGGCTCACCCGGCGCCGGCTGTCGAGCACGGACTTGAAGCTCATCCACAGAATGAGTTCGTCGTTTTCAGCGCGCGAGAAGCGGATTTCACCCTCCCAAGAGCCGCGGGTGGCGATCGCGTGACGGATGCGCCGATTTTGGCTCGGGTTTTTCTCCGGCTCCAAGAGATCGATCGGCCGACCGGCCAGATCCTCATTCGACCAACCCGTCATTTGGCAGAATGCCGGATTGACCACTTTGATCAGGCCTTCGGCATCGAGAACCGCTACCCCCTCGTCCACGGATTCGAAAACTGTCGACCACAACCGAAGCTCGCTTTCCAGCTGCTTTTGGGCAGTCATGTCTTTGAACGTGCCCGCCAGCCTAACGGCTCGGCCGTCTTCGTCGCGCTCGACCGTATTGCCGCGATCTAAAATCCAGCGCCATTGCCCTGACCGATCACGCATTCGGTATTCGAGTTCGAACCGATCTCCACCACGGCCCCTGAGCTGGGCGTCCATGGTCCGTTCCACCCGCGCCAGATCGTCCGGGTGCACGATCATTTCCAGCAGGTCCTTACCCACCGGCAGATCTTTGTTGTCGTAACCCAGCATCTCCGCCAGATGGCTGCGATAAATCTCGCCACTGGCAATGTCCCAATCCCAAACCCCGTCGCCGCTGCCCAACAATGCCAAATTCATTCGGCGCTCGCTGGCGCGGATGCGTTGGGTCACCCGATCCTGCTCTTCGACCCGGCCCTTGCGGTAGCGCAACACGCCGGCGAGCAGCATCAAAGCCAGGACGGCATACGAGAAACGGGCGGTCGGGCTGAGCCACGGCGGCGACTGAATCTTGAAGGCGACCGATTGCCCTTCGTCGTTCCAAATTCCGTCACCGCTGGATCCACGGATGTGCAGAACGTACTCGCCCGGATCCAAATGGGTCAGAGTCAGGGAACTCTTGGTGCCCAGATCCCGCCATTGATCATCGACCCCTTCGAGGCGATAGGAGTAGAGATTGGATGGGCTGTGGGTGTAGTCGAGGGCCGCGAACTCAAATGAAACGAACGGCTCGCCATAGGGGATGGTGACTTCCCGAGCGCGCCAAATGGGTCCCTCGTGATCCACCCTACCGCCCAGCGTGGCGATTCGAGTGAACACTACGGGCGGCTTGAAGGGATTTTGACGGATTTCCTCCGGCAGGAAAACGTTGTAACCCCGCACCCCACCAAAATAGAGCCGGCCGTCGGCAGCCCGCAACGCTGACGCACCGTTGAATTCGAGATCCTGCAAGCCGTCATGCAGGTCAAAGTTGGCGAATTGTTGGGTCGACGGATCAAAGCGACTCAATCCTCGGTTGGTCGACAGCCACAAGCGGCCGTTGCGATCTTCCAGAATCCCGTAGACCGTGTTGTTGGGTAAACCGTCGGCTTCGGTGAAGTGGGTGAACCCGCGGTTGTTGGTGCTGGTGACCGGCGGCGCCAGGACTCGATCAGCCGGAAGGCGGTTTAGGCCGGCGTCCGTGCCCACCCACAGATTGCCGAGACGGTCCTGATAAATGTGACGGACGATGTCCCCCAACAAGCTGGTGCGGTCGCTGGGATCGTGCCGGTAGGTGTGGAAGCGACCGTCGGCAGTGCGTCGCGAGAGACCGTCGGCGGTGCCGATCCAAAGCTGGCTGCGCTGGTCCTTAAAGAGGAAGAGCGTCAGATCGCTGACCAGATTGAACGGATGGTCCGAGTCGTGGCGGTAATGCTCAAAGCGCTCTTCGCCGCGGGATTGTCTCGATAATCCGCCGCCGAAAAGGGCTATCCAGACCCTCCCGGCTTCGTCCTGCACCATGCTGCGAATGCTGCCCGGCCCAAGGGTTTCCGGGCTGCCCGGCTTATGGCGAAAAACTTCTAATTGCCCTTCGGCCGTGCCGTCGGCAGCGGTGCGATAGAGCGCGTCGTCTCCTCCGATCCACAAACGGTCGTCGCGATCCTCGAAAATCGACCAAACCCGTGCTTCGGGAAACGGCCCCCCGAGTTCCGCGCCCCCGAGCCTCGTAGGAACCTCGAAACGATCCGATTCCGGCGACTTTTTGACCACTCCGCCGCCGTCGGTGGCCACCCACAAATGTCCGCGCCGGTCTTGCAAAAAAGCACGGACCACGTTGCTCGGCAGAGAGTTGTCGACCACCTGGCCGGTACCGTCGAAGCGACTCCGCACGGTGGTAAAACGCGACCGGGTATTGATGATCGTCACCCCACCGATCGCCGAGCCGACCCAGATCAAACCACTTTGATCTTCCATCAACGCTCGAACATGATTGTTGGCCAAACTGTTGGGGTCCTCGGCCCGGTGTTTGAAGTGACCGAAGCCGTCTACGTCCTCCTGCCACAGGTCCAATCCAGCCCGGGTTCCCACCCAAAGGCGATCCGAGCTATCCGCCAAAAGGACCTCCACATGGTCATGGGACAGGCTCTTGGGATTGTTGGGATCGTGGCGAAAGAAAATTGGAGGCTGCCCAGGGCCGTCGATTCTGGCCAGACCACTCCCCTCCAGCCCTACCCAAAGGCGGCCCGAGCGGTCGGAGGTCATCGAACGAACGGAACGCGCACCCGGGGAGCTGCCGGAAAAGATCGACTCCACGTCCCCTTCGGCGCTCAAGCGAACCAAACCCGCATCCTTGAAACCCACCCAGAGCGAGCCGTCCGGCCCCAGGTGCAAGGCCTGGACCTGATCGCTCGGCAAAGCCGGTCGGCTGCGGGTATCGAAAATCACCGGAGACAAACGATCGGGAGGTAGCTTGATCAAACCCGCGCCCAGGGTGCCGGCCCAGATAAAGCCGCGATCATCTTCGGCCAAGGCGGTGATGTTCCAGCGAGGCCCTGTGCTCGGGCCATGACCAAGAAATTGATCCGATTCCGCGTCGAGCTGATCCAATCCGCCGAAAGTCCCGACCCACAAGTCACCGGCCGCATCTTCAAGCAGGGCTTGCACCATGCCGTGGGAAAGGCTTTCCGCATTGAACGGATCCGGCCGGTAAGACTCAAAGCGATAGCCGTCGTATCGCTGAAGACCGTCCTGGCAGCCCAACCAGACGAATCCTTGGCTATCTTGCAGCAAGGCATAAACCGAGCTTTGCGCTAGGCCGTCGGCGGACGAAATACGTTGGGTGCGGTAATGGCTGATATCAGCCCGCGCCTGATCGAGGGCCTCTGTCGTCGGGCCGGGCGCCGCCCCTAGACCATGCGCAGCCAGCAGACCGCAAGCCGCAAGGTACAGCGCGGTCCGCCACGGCCAATTTCTCGGCAAACGTGTAGCGGCAGCAGTGGAGGGGAGGAGAGTAGAGGCTTTCAAAAGAGGTGGATCCAAACGGGTGTTTTCGCCTATCCAACGGTCACCGAGCCTCCCCCAAAGGGCCTGCCGATCATTTTGACCTGTTTATCCAAGTGGGCCTTTTGTTGATCCGAGGGCTCCACCGACCGCCGATTTCAGGCAAAGAAGAATCGAAGGGACCCTCTATTATGTCATTTCACTTCGATGACCAGGGGCGTGAACGAAATCCCTTCCTCTGTGCAAATCGGCCCCTTCCCCTAAAATTTCGGCTTGCTTCTCAAAAATCGCCCGCCGGAACGTCAGTCTTTACCGCGACGGGCCGCCGGCAAATAAGCCAGCTCGACATAGTCCCGAACCATTCGGCTAGCCGAAAAAGCGGAGGTCAAAGTGGCCATCGAGCCCTTCATCCGCTGAATCCACTCCACGGGTAGGTTCTTTTCATTTCGGTCATAGAAGAGCGGAATGATCTGCTGCTCGAGAATGTCGTAGAGGGACTCCACATCTTCCTGATCTTGGATCCCCTCGTCATCGTATTTCCTGTCGGATCCGATCACCCAACCGTTCTTTCCGTCGAAGCCCTCCGGCCACCACCCGTCGGAAATGCTGAAGTTGAGGCCGCCGTTCATCGCCACTTTCTGACCACTGGTGCCGCTGGCCTCCATCGGCCGGCGAGGGGTATTCAGCCAAACATCGGAACCTTGGGTCAACATTCCGCCCATTCGCATGTCGTAGTTTTCTAACAGAATCACCCGACCGCGGAAGACGTCGCTCTTGGAAAGCTCAAATATTTTCTTGATCAGCTCTTGGCCGGGCCGATCGGCGGGATGGGCTTTGCCTGCGAAAATCACCTGCACCGGGCGATCGGCGTTGCACAACAAGGCTTGCAAACGCTCAATGTTGGAAAAGATCAGGCTGGCCCGTTTGTAAGTGGCGAAACGGCGCGCGAATCCCAAGGTCAAGGCATTGTCGTCAAAAATACCGTTGACCGCGCGAAGTTCGTCGGGCGACGCTCCGTGGCGAGCGTATTGCTCCCTCAATCGCGAGCGGATGAATCGACCCAGACGTTTTTTCTGCGACATGTGGGTTTGCCAAATGTCATGGTCCGCAATGTTGTATATCGCGTCCCAACCTTCCGAGGACAAGAGACGATCTTCCCAACGTTCGTCGAGCTTGCGGCGCAGCAGCTTTTGGGTCTCACGACCCAACCAAGTTCGCGCATGGACACCATTGGTCAGACCCACGATCGGCTGATCGCCGACGTCGGGCGGAAAAAGGTGACGCCACATATCGCTGGCCACTTCACCGTTGAGCTTGCTGACCCCGTTCGCCCAGCTGGAGGTCCGGATGGCCAAAGCCGTGAGGTTGAAGATCTCATCGTCGGCATGGGCCTTGCCCAAGGCGATCAGCTCGTCGTGGGTCACTCCGACCTCACCGCACCAAGCCGAGAAGTACTTTCCGATCAATGAAGGATCGAATTGCTCGTTGCCGGCCGGCACCGGCGTGTGGGTGGTGAAAACCGCGTTGCGCTTCAAGTCGTCGAGCGCCTGGCTCGGACTCATACCCTGATCCCGCACCCGCCGTCGCATACGCTCCAACTGCGAAAAAACACTATGCCCTTCGTTGAGATGCCAGGCCGCGGGCTGCACGCCGATAGCTTCAATGGCCTTGGCCCCGCCGATGCCCAAGACCACCTCTTGGATCAAGCGCATCTCGCGACCGCGGACGTAGAGTTGGTTGGTGATCGGTCGATCCGAAGGGTCGTTGTCGAGTAGATCCGTGTCGAGCAAAATCAGAGGAATTCGACCGACCTGCGCCAGCCACAGCTTTACTTTGAGCGTTCGTCCGGGCAGCGGCACCTCGACGAAAACCTCACGCCCGGCCGGTGTGGCCACCGGCCTGACCGGCAGGCGAGTGAAGTCGAAGTCCGGGTAGTTGTGCTGCTGGAAGCCTTCGGCGTCGATCGCTTGGGTGAAATAACCCCGCCGATAAAGCAGCCCGACGGCGACAAAGGGCAACCCCAGATCACTGGCGCTCTTGCAATGATCTCCTGACAACACGCCGAGGCCGCCGGAATAGATGGCCAACGTCTGGTGCAGACCGTATTCCATCGACAGATAGGCCACCGGTGCCTGGAGCTCGCCGCTGTGGTTGCGCTCGAACCAAGTGCCGTCCAGCTCCAACATGTAGGCTTCGTAACGCTCCACCAAATCGTGGTAGCGGGTTTGAAAAGACTCGTCCTCGAGCAACGGATACCAATGTCGCGGATCGACGTTGATCAGCAGCTCCACTGGATTGCGGTAGTGGCTCCACTTGGCCGAATCGACCGCAGCAAATAAATCACGCGCTTCCGGGGTCCAGGCCCACCACATGTTGTAGGCGATCTCGTAGAGCCGTTCGAATTCCCTGGGCAGCTCCAGCTCGCTGACCGGCAGAGTTGGAATTTTCGGCATTGGGCACGATTTCGTCATCGGGGAACCTCCAGAAAGACCTTGCACGGAATAGAGCGCAGGGTCGGCACGATAGATCGAGTCGGAGTTCTACCATAGGCTCCTATGGATTTGGAGGGATTTCGACGGCCCACTTGGACACGTCCAACTCTTGTCCAGGTAAGAAGTTTCACCCAACCCTGCCGCGGCGCGGCATATGTGGTAATTTTCGAACAAGACTCTTGATCCCGAGTCCCTCCGTCTCACGCCTCGCTTTTCAGGAGAGCCCCATGACCGCCGTGGCCACCCCAAGTCGTTTCGAGCCTTCCCCCGCACGTGTCAGCGATCGCGTTCCACCGGATTCCACTGCCGAGCAAATCGAGCCGGCGTTGACCGATCTGCGTCGGCAAGCGAATGATTGGGTCCACGTTTCCGTTCCGGACCGTCGAGCCATCCTGCGGGAGCTGATCCGGGATTTCCATGGCGTATCCGAACAATGGATGAACGTCTGTCGAGAAGCGGAGGGCATCCCAGCCGACCGGCCCGAAGCCGGAGAGGAGTGGCTGGCCGGACCTTATGTGGTGCTGCGCAATCTTCGACTGCTGGAACAATCCTTGGCCGATATCGAGCGCCTGGGCCACCCTCGGATTCCCGGGCCCGTCCGCACCCGTCCAGATGGGCGAGTGACCGCCGAAGTTTTTCCCGCCTCGGTGTATGACCGCATTTTCTACTCAGGGGTTCACGCGGAGGTTTGGATGCAGCCCGGGGTCACCGCCGACTCCTTAACGGCCACCATGGCCGAAGCCTATCGCCGCCCGGCCGACGCCGAGACCCAAGGCAAGGTCTGCTTGGTGCTCGGGGCGGGAAACGTCTCCTCCATCGGGCCGATGGACTTCCTCTACAAGCTCTTTGTTGAGAATCGGGTCGTGGTGTGCAAAATGCACCCCGTAAACGCCTATTTGGGTCCGCTGATCGAGAAGGGCTTCCGCGCTCTTCTAGATTGGGGCGTTCTGCGCGTCGTCTACGGTGGGGTGGAGATCGGCGACCTGCTCTGCCGCCACGATCAGGTGGACGAGATCCACATCACGGGCTCCGACAAAACCGTCGACGCCATCGTTTTCGGCACCGGTGAGGAGGGACAGCGGCGTAAGCAAGAGAAGAACCCGCGCAACAACCGTCCGATCTCCAGCGAGCTGGGCAACGTGTCGCCGGTGATCGTGGTGCCTGGGCCTTGGTCCAAAGCCGACCTGGCCTACCAGGGAGAAAATATCGCCTCCATGCTGGCCAACAACGCCGGCTTCAACTGCAATGCGGCGCGGGTTCTGATCCAACATCGGTCCTGGCAACACCGCCGAGCTCTGCTCGACGAAGTACGCCGAGCTTTCGGACGCATCCCCACCCGCCACGCCTACTACCCTGGCGCTGTCGAGCGCTACCAACGTTTTGTCGATGCCCACCCCGACGCCGAGCGCATCGGTAAACCGGCCGAGGGAGAACTCCCGTGGACCCTGCTTCCCGACGTTCAGCCGTCACCCGACGAAATGGCCTTGCGCAACGAGGCCTTCTGCTCGGTGATGGCCGAAACCGCCCTCGACGCCGACTCTCCGGCCGAATTCATCGATAAGGCAGTGGAGCTGTGTAACGACACCATTTGGGGAACCTTGAACGCCACCCTCCTGGTGCATCCCGCCAGCCTGGTAGATCTCGAGACCCGAGCCGCCTTCGACCGCGCCCTAGCCGATTTGCGCTACGGCACGATCGCCATCAACTGCTGGGCAGCAGTAGGGTACGGGTTGGTGACCACAACTTGGGGTGCCTATCCCGGGCACGACCTCTACGATATTCAAAGCGGCACCGACGTGGTTCACAACACCTTGATGTTCGGCAAAGCCGAAAAAGCGGTGGTGCGCACACCATTTCGCATGATCCCAAAACCGGCATGGTTTGCGACCCACAAAACCTGCCTGGCCATGGGCAAAAAGATCACCGACTTCGAGGCCGCCCCGTCGATCACCAAGCTGCCGGGCATCTTCTGGCAAGCGTTGAGGGGCTGACGGCAGTGCAGTAGGCTTGGGCTCCATTCACTTCACGAACCAGCTCAGCTCAAACTCCGACCGCTTAATTTCGACCTTGGGACGAGGACATCGATGGAATATCGCCGCTTAGGATCCGCCGGACTCAAAGTTTCCGCCCTCTCGTTCGGCTCGTGGGTCACCTTCGGCAGTCAGCTCGACGAAGACCGGGCTTTCGAGTGCATGAAAACCGCCTACGAGGCCGGGGTCAACTTCTTCGACAATGCCGAAGCCTACGCCTCCGGTCGAGCCGAGACCCTGATGGGAAAGGTCATCCAAAGGGCCGGTTGGAAGCGCTCGGACCTGGTGATTTCCACCAAGCTCTTTTGGGGTGGAGAAGGCCCGAACAACATGGGCTTATCGCGCAAACGGATCCTCGAAGGCACCGACGCGTCGCTCAAACGCCTGGGCTTGGACTACGTGGACTTGCTCTTCGCCCATCGACCCGACCCCGACACGCCGATCGAGGAAACGGTTCGAGCCATGAACCACGTGCTCAACCAGGGCAAAGCCATCTATTGGGGCACCAGCGAATGGACCGCGGAGCAGCTGCGCGAGGCCTATGAAATCGCCGATCGCGATCGTTTGATCGGCCCCCAGATGGAGCAACCGCAATACAACATGTTTCACCGGCGGATCGAAGATGATCTGAAACCACTCTACGAGGAGCGTGGCCTCGGCACCACCATCTGGAGCCCTTTGGCCGGCGGCATCCTGACCGGAAAATATTCGGGCGGCACTTTGCCCGAAGGTAGTCGATACACCGTCGAAGCGTTCTCCTGGATGAAGGAACGCCAACTCGATTCCGAACTCGGCCAAGCACGCATCCGCCATGCCGACGTCTTGGCCGGCGTGGCCAAAGATTTGGACTGCACCCTGGCTCAGCTGGCGATCGCCTGGACCCTGCGCGACCCTTGGATCTCCACCGCCATCACCGGCGCCTCCAGCCCGGCCCAGGTCAGCGAGAACATGAAAGCCCTCGAGGTCCTAAAGCAGCTCGACGACGAGGTGATTGAACGCATCGAGGGCATTCTCGACGGCTCGACCGTCAAAGCCGAGAAAGCAAAGGCCTGAGGTGGACGGGCGAATCGTCGGCCGGTGGATGCGCGGGCTCGTCGCCCTGGGCCTTTGCCTGCTCTGCGCTTGGCCGGCCGGCGCGGACGAACGACGGCCTCTTTTGATCACAGTCGACGATTTGCCGATCGCCGGGGGCCTGCATGCCGATCCCGAGCAGCGGGCCCAGATCACGGACACCTTGCTCGAAGTCCTAAAACGGCACGGCATTCCCGCCGTCGGCTTGGTGACCTGGGGCAACGTCATCGGTGACTCCGACATCCGCTTGCTCGAAAAGTGGATCGCCGCGGGACACGAGCTGGGCAACCACTCCCATCGCCATTTGAGCTACACCGAAACCGACACCGAGACTTATATCGCCGACATCGAAGAAGGGCGGCGTCAGGTGGCGGAGTTGCTTAGTCGGCACGAACATGAGCTTCGGTTTTTTCGTTTTCCCATGCTGCGGGAAGGATCGACCCTCGCCAAGCTCGAGGCCATGCGCGCCTACCTCCAAGAATCCAGCCAAACCAATTTGCCGGTCACTTTGGACAACCAGGATTGGAGCTTCGAGCGCCCTTGGTCCCAAGCCGTTGCCAATCACGACGAGGCGGCCATGGAGCAGGTAGCGGAGGCTTACCACGAGTCGATCCACCTCTCGATTCGACATCACGAGAGCACCGGCGATCGCCTCTTCGACCGCCCCGTACCCCAGATTTTGCTCTTGCACGCGGGGTCCGTGGGCGCCGCCCAATGGGACCGTCTCTTCACGTGGTTGACCGCTCGGGGTTATCGATTCGCCACCGCCGACGAGGTGCTCGCCGACCCCGCCTTTGCTGAGCCCCACGACTATGTGGGCCGACGAGGTCCGAGCCTGTGGGATCGAATCCTCACCCAGCGGCGTCACCAAGAGGCTCGACGACAGATCGAAACCTTGATCGATCAGCAGGTCGCCGCTTGGAATCGGGGCGACCTAGAAGGTTTCTGTGCCGAATACACTGAGGACACGGTGTTTATCTCACCCTCCGGTCGCACCCAGGGTCGCAGCCAGGTGCTCGAGCGATACCGCCGGCGATATCCCGACCGTTCAGCCCAGGGCACCTTGGCCATCGACATCCTCGACTTTACGGGCCACGACGGCACGGAGGTCTCCATGCTCGGCGACGCCCGCCCCAGCCGCATTCACAGCGTTTCGGTGGTCGGTCGCTGGACTCTCGAATATCCCGACGATCCTGCCAAAGAAACGGCCACGGGTTTGACCCTATTGGTGTTCGGCCGTGAGCAAGACGGCAGCTGGAAAATCGTTCGCGACGCTTCCATGTGAGCTGGGACCTGGGACCTGAGACCTGAGACCTGGAGATTCTCAATGGATATCGAACCATGAGTGTGCACATCGTCACCCACGAAGACTGCCTCGGCCACGAGGGAGGCCCGAATCATCCCGAACGACCCGACCGCCTGCGCACGATAGACCAGCTGCTCGACGATCAGAGCCTCACGGTGCAGCTGATTCGCCACCAAGCACCTGAAGCTCGACGCGACCAACTCGAGCGCCTGCACCCGGCGGCGCACATCGACCGCGTGCGCGACCTTTCCCTGGCCGGCGGCGGGGCCCTCGATCCGGACACCTCCGTCAACGGCAAGTCCTGGGCGGCAGCGCTGCGGGCCGTCGGCGCCGGCATCCGGGCCGTGCACCTGGCCGCCGAGACCGGCCAACACGTCTTCGCGCCCGTGCGTCCACCCGGTCATCACGCCGAGATCGGGCGCGCCATGGGATTCTGCCTCTTCGGCAATATCGCCCTGGCGGCCGCCGAAGCCCGTGCCGAAGGCCTTGCCGACGAAATCTTGATTATCGATTGGGACGTGCACCACGGCAACGGAACCCAGGCGTTGGTGGAAAAAGAGCCCGCGATTCGATTCGTCTCCCTGCACCAATGGCCCCTATATCCGGGCACCGGCCGCGAAACTGAACGGGGGGTGGGCAATATTTGGAACATCCCGCGCCCGGGAGGGCGACCGCCCCAGGAGTACCTGTCGGCACTGAAGACCGGCATCGACGCCTCTCTCGACGGCTTCGAGCCTCAAATGGTTTTGATCTCAGCGGGTTACGACGCCATGCTCGGCGACCCCTTGGCCGGATTCACTTTGCAAGCCGAGCATTACGGCGAGATCCTGCGCCACCTCCGTGGCCGGCTGCCCAAGGCGCCGATCGTCGCCATGCTCGAAGGCGGCTATCACCTGGACAATCTGCGTCGAGGGGTTCACGAAACCCTCGAAGTGCTGGATACCCCAGGCTAGAGAACCTGGTCACAATGCACCCCATGAAAAAGCCTTCCCTTCGAACGTCCCTCGTTTTCGTGCTACTGATCCTCGCGCTTGTCGCCGGCTCGTGGATTGCCCTGCAACGGTCCAACGACTTTCAAACCGAAGGCGAGTTGGTTTTGACGGGTCTTGCCGCGCCGGTCGAAGTGCGCCGAGATGAAAATGGCATGGCCTACGCCCACGCCCAATCCCTTGAAGACGCGCTCTTTGCTCAGGGATTCCTGACCGCCCAGGATCGTTTCTTCAACATGCATCTGGTCCGCCTGATGATCCAGGGGCGATTGACGGAGCTGGCCGGGGATGCGGCGCGAGATCTGGATGTCCAAAACCGGACCCTCGGCTTCTATCGCAGCGCACGGGGACACCTGGCGCTTCTGGACGAGCGGACCCTGGCCCTTTTTCAACGTTATGTGGACGGCGTCAACGCTTTCCTCGAATGCTGCCCCAGCGATCTGCACCTCGAATTTCGTTTAGCGGGGGTTGAAGCCGAGCCATGGAAGATCGAGGACTCTATGGCGCTCCTCTATTTGATGGCTTGGAATAGCTCCGCCAATCTCAAACACGAGCTGGTTTATGCCCAGCTGGCGGCGGAGGTGGGCGAGCTTCGAGCCAGGACCCTGGACCCCTTGAATATCAATCCGGACGAGGCGGACACGGAAGAGGCGGACACGGAAGAGGCGGGCCCGGACGAGACGGACCTGCCAGAGACCCAGGATCCGGAGCTGGGCGCCGACCCCGAAACCGCCGGCGATCAAATAACACGCGCGGTTTGGTCGACGGACCCCATGCTCCGCTCCTTGATGGATCCCGGCGCCCTGCAGGTGGGCAGCAACAATTGGGTCGCCGGCCCCGAAATCACCGCCGGCGGCAAAGCCCTGCTCGCCGGCGACCCCCATCTCGATCCTCGAATGCTGCCGGGAGTTTGGCATCCCATCGGTTTGATCTGGCCGGGCAACCGGGCCGTCGGCGCCACTGTCGCCGGGTTACCCGGCATCGGCTTGGGTCGCACCGGCCACATCGCCTTGTCGATGACCAACGCCTATGGCGACGCTCAGGACCTCTACCTCGAAACCGTCGATCCCGAAAATCCCGATCGCTATTTGGAAGGGGATCAATCCTTAGCCTTCGAGAAACTCACGGAGACCCTGCGAATTCGGGACGACCAGAGCGAGAGCGGCTTTCGCGAAGAAATGATCGAGATTCGCTCGACCCGAAGAGGACCGGTGGTTTCCGGTCGACTACCCGGTTTGGGTGAAGAGCGCCTGGTGACTTTGCGCTGGGCGGCCGCGGACCCGGCAACCTGGACGCCTCAAATCGGATTCTTCCAGCTGCTCGAAGCGCGGGACATCCACGGTGTCAATCGGTCGATCGAGAACCTGCCGATGATCGGCCTGAATTTCGTCTTCGCCGACACCAGCGGCGCCATCGGCTGGCGGGTATCGGGACGCCTCCCGACCCGACTGCCGGGGGCCGGCCAAAGGCCATGGACCGTGCGCGATGCCACCGACCCGTGGACCGGCTGGATTCCCTTGGACGAGATGCCCCAAGATCTCAGCGACTCCAAGAGCTGGCTCGGCACCGCCAACCACCTCACGGTCAAAAAAGATTATGCCCACTACTACACCAACCGGGCGGCAGCCTCCTATCGATATGTACGCTTGAAAGAACTCTTTGCCGAACGGATCGAAACCGGTGAGCCCGTGACCGAAAACGATTTCTGGCAATGGCAGAGAGACGTGACCAACCCCATGGCCAGAGAGCTTGCGCCGATCTTTGCTCAGGCGCTGCAACAGGACCCACAGACCCGGAACCTGGGTCGAGTGCTCGGGGAGTGGGACCACCGGGATAGTGTCGACGCTGCCGGGCCGCTGGTCTTTCAGGAGCTGATTCGCCAAACCGCGCTCGCCACCTTCTCCGATCAGCTCGGGCCGGCGGTGACCAGCGCCCTGTTGGACAACCTCTATTATTGGCAAGAGCGCTTTCAACACATGCTGGCGGACGTGGATCCGGTGGCGGCTTCCTGGCTCGACGATGTCGCCACCGATGCGGTCGAATCGCGGGACGAGATCATCGTTCGAGCGGGTCTGGCCGCGCTTCGGCGTTTGACGCCCGAGGAAGGCCCGGATCCCGCGACCTGGCGCTGGGGCAAGCCGCATTATTTGAAGCTCTACCACCCCCTCCGCCGCACCGGCCTGGGCAGCGATTGGCTCGGCAGTGGTCGTTTACCCATGGGCGGGTCCGCGGAAACTCTTTATCGGGGTTGGTACAACTTCCACGAGCCCTATGCCGCGACGTTTACCGCGTCCCTGCGCATGGTGGTCGATTTCGCCGATCCCGACAAGATCCGCGCTGTGCTGCCGGGGGGAGCGGTCGGCAGAGCCTTCCACCCCCATCAACAGGATCAAACCGCGGCGTTCATGGCGGGTACGCCTTTGTGGTGGTGGTTTTCCGACCAAGCCATCGAGGCCGGCGCTCAGAGCCGTTTACATCTCCAACCTGCAAGCTGAGGGGAGCTGAATTGCGGTCGACAGGGAGCGTCTAAGCACACAACCCCTCAGACCTCGCGATACCGATGGCCGCCCGACCTGCCAGTCGGTTATAGTTGTGGCGTAAGCACCTACCTTGGAAAGATCTGAATTTCGACAGAGATTCAAACACAGCGATCTCATACCCGGCTATCCCATACGCAGCGACAATGATCGACAAGACCGTAAAAAGCTACCGAATTCTAGAACAGCTGGGTGACGGCGCTACCGGCTGGGCCTATCGCGCCGAAGATACTCGCGACGGCCGCCATGTGACGCTTAAATTCCTGCCCTTTGAGCTGAAGGAAGATCCCGAAGCACTGCAGCGCTTTATGGACGAGGCCCAAGCCGCTTCGAATCTCGATCATCCGAATATCGGAAAGATCTTTGAGATCAGCGAATCCGAGGACGGGCGCATGTTCCTGGCTCGTGCTTACTACGACGGCGAATCCCTCGATAAGAGAATCGCCCGCGGGCCGTTGCCGGTGGACGAGGCCGTGGCCATTGCCCGACAATTGGCGAACGGGCTGACGGAAGCCCACCGACACAGCATCATTCACCGCGATCTGATCCCAGCCAACATTTTGGTCACCCAAACCGGCGGGGTCAAAATCCTCGACTTCGGCTTGGCGAAGATGGTCAGCGGCGGAGGTCTAACCCAGGTCGGATGGTCCCTCGGAACCCCCGAATATATGTCTCCCGAGCAGATTCGGGGCAACGACAGTGAGCCGACCACGGATCTTTGGACCCTCGGCGTCGTTTTCTACGAAATGCTGACTGCCAAACAGCCGTTCGCCGGCTCCAATTTGGCGCAGGTGCTCACTTCTATCCAGACCCTTGAACCGCCACCGATCAGCGAAAGCCGTGACGACGATCCCCCCCCGGGCCTAGATCGAATCCTCGCCCGTCTTTTGGCCAAAAAGGCCGACCAACGGTACGCCAAATGCCCGGAGCTGATCCGCGACCTAGAGTCTTGGGAAGCCGGCGGAGCAGAAGGCTCCGGCATCGTAGACCCACCAGCTCGAGTGAAGCCCATGGGCGTGGGATCCACGGAGCCTGCATCCGACGCCACACCCCAAGAGACCATCAAGGCCTTGTGGGTCGCCGCCTTAATCAGCCTGGGCGCGCTAGGACTGATGGCCTACCTTTATCTCGGCTAGCAGTGGCGAGTTCGATTCCACCCCGTCATTCCATCTCAGTTCCGCTCTCTGGCTTCTTTCTTCCCGCGTTCAGCGGATGCCGAGGGTTCCTCGGATCTACCAGAATCGGCCCCGGAACCCCCGCGGGAAAAGCATCGGGGTCGAGGATTTGGGGCAGGTCTTGCTCAACGTGAGGAGGGATCACGATCGCCTGCCGGATATATCGCTGCCCGACCAGCGGCAACCAAAACGCCCCGACCATCAACAACGCCGCCAGGGTAAAACCGATCAAGGCTCGCCTTTTGGCAGCTTCGCCGAATACGACCTTCGTGTTCAACACCACCTTGGCACCGGGCAAGGGATATTGTCCGGCCGAGACGATTCGAGCCCCTTGAACCACCAGATAAAGAGCAATCAGCCCCAACATCCACGAAATACCGGACAGGAAGTTGTGGGTGAGCTGAAGGGTTTGCTCGGCGGCTCGGGTTGGATTGAGAACCGCTACTGCCATGATGTCATCTAGGGTGCGATCGAGCTCGTAGACGAATCGAATGGCAAGGGCGGACGCCAAGGCCGCGATCAACAAAACCCATCGCTGCCGTTTGGGATCACCTTTCAGCTCAGAATCATTCATAGCTGAAATACTATCTGATCGATCGCTTGAGGAGCACGATTCTTGCATCGTCCACAATCATGAGCATTCCGATCCTCCCAGACCTAGCCCACCATTTAGCCCAAACCCGAGAGCCGGCCCGTCCACCGAGCACGCAAGCGCGGGTCCTAAGAACCTTTCGACACCTTTTTTGCCTAGGTCTTCTGACGGCTTTCGCCGGAACCCCGGCGAGTTTGGCCCAGGCTCCGGTGGAGCCGGAACCCAAGCAACCGAGTTCACAGTCGGAGCCGACTTCCGTGGTGCCCCCAGAAGGTGAGAGCGCGGGAGATTCATGGGGTTATACCCGCGAAAACGAGCCGGGAACGTCCGAGGACAGCCCAGCACAAGACGCGACGGAGCCCGAGCGCCAAGAGCGGACGGAGGTGGTCAAGGCGCGTCTGGTACAGCCCTCCGGTCACCGATTTGTGAAAGAAGTGTCCAGGGTCCACCGCGACGTCGGACGC
The DNA here is from genome assembly GCA_965366625.1 of uncultured bacterium. GTDB lineage: Bacteria > Acidobacteriota > Thermoanaerobaculia > Multivoradales > J023 > JAUIJL01. The sequence continues at coordinate 6,632 of CBDUGP010000051.1, read as the reverse complement.
ATGGAGTGGTCGCGCCAAGGGGAGTGGGCCGCTTTCGACAAAACCACCGAGCGTGGCTTCCGCGGGTTGCACGTGGGCACGCTTACCGGCGGACTGGATCGCTGCCTGACTTGCGAATCGTGGGATCTGCGCCACAGCCATGTGCTGGCTCCCACTTGGCATCCGTCCGGCAGGATGTTGATCGCCATGGTCCAAGGACCGGCCAAAAGGCTCGATCTCGACGTCTGGGATTTGGCGGGCCCCGACCGCGGGTTGCACTCCGAACTCTGGGCTTTCACCCGCGATGGTCGTGATGCCTGGCAGATCACCCAGGTGGTGAGCCAAGGCGGGGCGGTGATCGATCCACACTTTTCCCACGAGGGTAGCCGGCTCGCTTGGGCCCAGCGGGTCGACACCACCGTCGGCGGTCGATGGGGCTCTTGGCAGGTGCGGGTGGGCGAATTCAAAATCAAAAAGGGATTGCCCCGTCTCGGCAAGGTCCAAGAAATCGATGCCCTGCCTTGGCCTGGATTCGTGTCCGTCCATGGTTTCACGGACGACGACAAAGGCCTGTGGCTGACCGCCACCCCCGCACCCGGCCGTAGAGGACAAGAGGAGCAAGTGGGACAAGAGGGGCAACGTGGATTCTTGACCGGCCGGTTCGACCTCGAGACCCGCACCTTCGAACCTCTGCCGACCACCGGCAATTGGGACGCTTTGCCGTCGGGCATCCCGCGAAGCGATCGTCGTGTTTGGGTCTCGGATCGAAGCATTGACCGGCCACGGGACGCCAAATTGCCCTGGCGGGGCGACCTTTGGCTCGCGTCGGACAGCGGCCGTCGACAAGAAAGATTGACCTACTTCAACGACCCGAAGTCCAACCACTACCTGGGTGAAGCCTGGATTGCCGACACCAGCTGGAGCCCCGACGGAGAAGACATCCTGCTCCATGTGCTGTCTCCCGATGCCACGGGCGCGATCACCGAATCGCTCTATCGGGTGGTTCTCGATCCAGAGATCGGGAGATAAGATCAGCCCGAATGAGGCTCAGCTCTGAGGTTTCTGGATGGACACTAATTAATTAGGGCCCACCCAGGAATGGATTCTCGGCGTGTCGGCGTGGCGCCCAGCGCGCGTCGCTCCGAACTCGCTCCACCGCTGTAGTGTCGTCGCAAATTGCTGATGTGTAAGATCTTAAGCCGATCTACAGGTTGTGTCGCTCAGACACGCTCGCTTTCCGTGCTCGGCGCGCCGCGCCTTCTAGCCTCGAAAAGGCCAAAACTGGATGGACTCTAATTAGGTGGTTGCATGCAAAGGTTCGACGTCATCGTGCTCGGCGGCGGCATTGTCGGCGTGTCCACGGCTCGTGCCCTGTCTCAGGGCAATGCGGCCCTTTGCCGCCCTGCCCAAAAAGTCGCCCTGGTCGAAGCTTTCTCGCCCGGCCATTCCCGTGGCAGCTCCCACGGCGACGGCAGGATCATGCGCTTCACCTACCCAGAGATGGAATATTTGGAGCTCGTGCAAAGGGCTTTCCCGGCCTGGAGAGAGATCGAACGCCGGGGCGACGTCCGACTGATCGAGCACACCGGCAATTGGGAGTGTGGCAACCCCGACAGCCCCATCATCGCCGAGCTTGACGCCACCTTGTCCGCCGCCGGGCTGCCGTTCGAGCGGCTAACCCCCGCGCAGAGCCGACGTCGATTTCCTCAAATCCACGTCCAAGACGACGCGGAAATCCTCTACCAGCCGAGCGGTGCCGTTTTACGCGCGGATCTTGCGTTGCGCACCCTTTGGCGACTCAGCCAACAGAGCAGTGTCGAGCTTTTCACCGGTCGTCGGGTGGAATCGGTGGACGTTTCGCAGCATGGCGTCCAGGTCCGCAGTGGAGACTTGGTCCTTGCCGCCGGGGCTCTGGTGGTGACCGCCGGAGCCTGGTCGCACGGACTGCTGTCGAGTTTAGGCCTCGAGCTTCCCTTGACCGCCCACCGAGAGGCTCTGGCCTATTTTCCAGCTCGCTCCGAGCAGAGCCTCAGCCACCGCTTCGACAGCTTGCCGGTCTTGATCGACTATGACGACCGAGACATTTTTTTCGCATTGCCGCAAATCGACATACCGGGGGTCAAAGTCGGACGCCATCGCTCCGGCCCCGAGACCGACCCCAATCTCGATCCGGGAAGCGACCCCCAATTGATCCAACGATTGGTGGAGTACGTGGGACGTCGATTCCCTCATTTGGACCCGCAGCCCCTTGAAACACTCACTTGCCTCTACACCAATACGCCGGACTTCCACTTCGTGCTCGACCATCACCCCGAGTTGCCGCAGGTCACCATCGGTACGGGTTTTTCGGGCCATGGCTTCAAATTCGGCCCGGTCTTGGGCGAGATCTTGGCCCAATTAGCCAACCAACGCCCATCCCCGGTGGATCTCGAGGCGTTTCGCATCCGCCGCTTCGTGGGTCCCCCTCTGAAACCTCGCACGGGAGCATGACACCCACGGGCACGAAACCCACCGGCCAAAGAAGAGGTCGATGCCGTCCTGACCAGGTGACGATCGAAGATGCCGTCCTGTCCAGCGACCGGCTATCGACGATGGGGTATCCTAGCCGTCCGAAGAAGATCACTCTGGAGGATTGAGCGATGACGGGAACCGCGACGACTTTGGATACCCCCACGCCCTTAGCTATCGATCAGACGCGTTTGGCAAAGATGCAGAAGAAGCTCACCAGCCCATTGCTGATGCCGTTTTTCCTATTCGCCAAGCTCCCCTTGGGTTTCATGGCCGGTTTGAGGGTCAAGAAGATCGATGCGTCGAGCTGTCAAACCACCGTGCCCTACGGCTGGCGAACCCAGAACCCTTTTCGCTCCACCTATTTCGCCGCCCAAAGCATGGCCGCCGAACTTTCCACCGGCGCCCTAGCTATGCTCGCGGTCGAGCTGGCCCCCGCGTCGGTGGCCATGCTGATCACCGACCTGGACGCGCAATTCGGCAAAAAAGCAACGGACACCTCCATCTTCACCTGCGAAAGTGGTGACGAGATCTTCGCTGCCGTGGCCCGGACCTGCGAAACCGGCGAGCCGACCACCGCCAGAGTCCTAACCGTCGGCCGAATGCCCGATGGAACCGAAGTCTCCCGCTTCCACTTCACCTGGTCGTTCAAGAAGCGCTCGCGCCAATAGACCGAACGACCTGGAGCCCGGCCGCGTCAAGCTAGCGAAGACGCGCTAGACGTTCGACGTTGGCCTCCAACCAGGCTTCGGCTTCGTCGAAGTGCTCGAATTCACGCTCCAATCGACGAAACTCCGGCGGATGGACGTTGCGCCGTTTGGCTCCTGGTTTCGGGGGCACGACGGCGTGCAGCATCTCGTGGTAAACGATCGATTCCACCACCATCTCGGGCACTTCTGGACGGTCGAGCACCGGATGGATGCGCACTAAACGCAATCTTTCGTCGTAGCTGCCGAGGCGGATGGAGAAGGCTCCATCCTTGCGACGGCGCTTGGTCCTTCGCCCAGGACCTCGGCTCTTGGACCCCTTGCCCCAGGTGATATCGACCTTGAGGGCGCCACCGAAATAGCCTTGATTGACCCGATCCCTCAGGACCGAGAGATCGAAGTAGGTACCCTGGGGCCGAAGGCTCTGGGGGCGATGGGCATCTTCCTGGCCGTGGTCGCGGAAATGCTCCCGGATCACCGCGAGTCCGCGCTTGCGAGAGCTCTCGGATCGCGCCTCCAAGAAGTCTGCGACTGCCTGCACGACTCGATCGTCCGCCGTCGCGAAACAGCGGTGGACTCGGATGTCGAGCCCAGGCTGCCCGCCGTGGTTCGTGCGCTGGGGTTTGGCTGAAATGATGCGGGTTCGATTCCGGGTCAACGTCAAAGAACACACCGGCATCGAAAGCCGCTCGGCCAACCTTTCAACCAACGGTAAACGCACGGGCTCCTGACTCGTCGCCAACTTTTCGCTGTCCCTCCCAGCACGAACCGCCCGCGCAGCCGGCGCAGGGGTAGTCGCCACCGGCGACCTCGGCTCGTCTTGCTCTCTCGGCTCGAAAAGATTGAGCTGGCCAGAGGGCTCTTGATCTAGCTTTCGCTTCCTGGACTCGGACAAACGACTCTCCAAACACAACCAGCCGGCTCAGTTGCTAACTCCGGGTAATACAGACCACACACGGACGCGGAGCCCGGCCGTCCTCCCCATGGGGAAAATTCGAGCCGATCGGTACCGACCTTTGCTGGTTGAACGGTTTGTTGTCACGGTCGTGAACAACGTGAACCTGCTGCTCCAAAGCTTTGTCCTTCCGAGCCCCATCCAGCTCCCCGGGATGCTGAATCGCCAGAATCAAGGTTTCGCCGTCATCGGTAAAGGTCGGGCCACAGAATTCCGCTTCCATCGGTGCGATGGCAAAGAGCTGCGGCAATCCGGCCCGTTCCCCGGACGTCGGGAACATGAACATCGCATTGTTGCCGAAAACCCCCGGAAAATTCTTGCCGCCGGGGTGAGTCCCGTCAATACGCTGCCGCGACGTGGGGAAATTCAATGCGGAGGTTGAGATATCGGTCACCATCCAAAGATTGTCCGATGGGTCGAACACCATGTTGTCGGCACACGCAAAACCACCACCTTGATCGGCTGCCTCACCGGAGCTGACGAATTTTCCCCAAGTGAAGTCGGTGGCCGCTGGATTGGAAGCCGCGGACTCGTCACCGCCCTCGATGATGCGATAAATCGCGCCGTATTGGCGGGAAGACTCCATCGCCGAGTCGGGAAAGATCCGCCGATCCGGCGATCCGTCACTGGACTCCGTGGCATCGGTGAATGCAATGTACACGCTGCGATCCCTGGGGTGGACTTCCAGATCCTCCGGTCGGGCCGAAGGCGTTCCGCCCACCGCGTTGGCCATCAAGAAGGCATCCATGCTGAGAATGCCGTCCTTCTTCTGCCGAACCCTGTCCTCGTCGTCGGCCTCCGAGTCGACCTCCGAGTCGACTCGCACAAGGTCGCCGAGGGTGCAGCGGACAAAGGGCTTCTCGGCGAAATCGGCGATGATGTCCATCCAGTCCTCGACCTCGATCTCGGGCTGATCACGATCGGTATTCCCGACTTTGACCGCGCCCCCGACAAAACGGGACGGCACGTAAATATGCTGAGAGAAGCAAAACTCGGGCTCTGGACGACGTAAGGGGGTGTCGACTTGCAGGGGCACCCATTCTCCGGTGAAATCCTCGCGGAATCGGGCCACATAGAGGGTGCCCTCTTCCAGCAATTTGCTATTCGACGGATCCTTTGGATCCTCGACAACCCCTTTGGAAACGAATTTCCAAATGTGGCCCCCGCGCCGGTCGTCACCCATATAAGCCGCCAGGGGTTTGCCCGCATCTGCGCGCAGGGCGACATTCTCATGCCGAAAACGGCCAAGGGCGGTATGTTTGGTTAGGTGTCCGGTCTCGGGCTCGACTTCACAAACCCAGCCGTATTGTCGGCCGTCGAGGGGCTCTTCGAGCAAATGGCCGTTGCCGTTGATCGAGTAGGGCCGACCGTCTTCAAAGTCGTATTTGTCACCGATCTTCAGCGCTTTGCAACCATAGGACTTGCGCCATCCTGGGATTTCCCGGCCGGCGGGCGAAATATCTTCGTTGGTGTCGTTGTGGATGTTCTCTTCACAAGTCAAAAACGTGCCCCAAGGGGTGGTGCCGCCGGAGCAATTCGACATTGTGCCCCGAGGCGCAGTCTCAAAGAGCCAAGCCGCCGGACCCGTAAAGCGAGAATGCTGATCCGGGGAACCCGCCACATTCTGACGATCGAAAGCAGTAATTCTTCGATGGTCGTCAGCGTCTTTGACCACCTCGAAACGGCCGTCGGCCAAGCGCCGGACCCGTAGCACCGAAACACCCATTTCCCCGAGAATTTTTCTCGCCACGGCCTTCATCTTGGTCAAGGTCTGAGGCGGCACTGCAGCGAGGTCCTCCGGGCTGCCGGCATCGAAGTCGGTGCCCTCGGAGAAGGTATATCCGTCGAACGTGTAAATACCGTATTTCGACAACATGGGAACCCGAGTGTCCGCCTCCAAACGGATCTCTGGGGGCTGCTCCTCGAACATTTCCCCAAACGCCTCGAGCCATGGCCGAATGGACACATATTCGTGGTTGACGAACAACCAATATTGATCTTGCGTCCCATCGATCTTCAACAAACCGGTGTAGTCGTTGCCATATCCGAAACGAACCCGGTGATCTGGAGAGCCGAAAACCTGCCCCCATTCAGCGACGATGTCGAAACGATAACCTTCCGGCAGAACCAACTCGTCGCGCACCTCATAGCTCGCGAGCAGCACGGAGTCCGGCTTTTCGGAGGCGCTACCGGGCAAGGGCACAGGGTATCCGGGTTGGCGCCAATTGCCGGTGCCGTCGGCCCTGACCCAGCTCCCGATCCTCGACGACCCGGGCGCGCAGCCCAACTGCAAGAGGGAACTACCCGCGGTGGTGCCGAAAATGGCTCCGGCCCCAGCGCCGATATATTTCAGAAACTTCCTACGGTCGACTGAAGACTTCTTGGCGGGCTGGTCGTCGGCAAACATATGGGCCTCGTGGAAAGAAAGATAACAGGCTGTGGCGGAAGTCTCGCGCCGGCGAGAGCAGCGAATTTTTCGTCGA
>CBDUGP010000050.1:0-60355 GCA_965366625.1 uncultured bacterium | reverse complement strand
TAGGGGCGAGGCATGAATAGCCTCGGAATTTATTCCGTGGCGGCCGGCTCGAAACACCTACCGAACCTATCGAGACTTACGGGTTTGAGGCGACTCCGGCAAGCCAGGCCACGGGCTGGGTGCCACCGGCTGGGTGCCACCGACTACATACGTCTTGTCCCTGACGGGACGGACCTGCATCCTTCCGGGCTGCCCCGCTAGGGGCGAGGCATGAATAGCCTCGGAATTTATTCCGTGGCGGCCGGCTCGAAACACCTACCGCGGCTATCGAAAATTAAGATTTGAGGCCGAAGGCTTCGCAAGATCTGCTTCCTCAATCCGACTCCCGGAGTTCCTCCGGCAGCTCTCCCTCCTCCAGCGGTCGGACCACGCAGGTGAGCAGCTCTCGGACCGTTTCCACCGCGCTTTCCGGCACACACAGGGCTGCACCTCCGGCGGGGTTTGCACCGCCAAAACCGGGGCCGAACATGCCGATGTCTGGGCTTTGCACCAGGAAGGGAATGCCGTGTTCGTCGAGGGCGTGACCAACGGTTTCGGCTTCGAGGCGGGATGGAAATCGGGCAATTTCAACGTAGCTCATGATCGACGGCTCCCGCGGGTGGATAGTGAAGTCTGCAATGCGAGGTTCAGCATAACACCGTGCCCAGACCAATTATTCGCCCCTCAAAACATACCTTTCAGCCCGGAAAACCCTGAAGAACCCGGGAATCAGGTCACTTTTCCACTACGGCCGGCACCGTACTTGCTGTAATCCCTTGCATGAGGTCGAAAAACTCCCAAAACAACCGCGAGTTCGACCCTTGTTGGATAAGTCGCTCAACGGATCGCTCAATTTTTGAGCAAACCGCTCAACTTTTGAGCGATCCAGAGCGCAACAAACGAGATCACTTCTCACGCACCGAGGATTACGCCATGAAGACTTTCCAATCCCCCGCTTCCGTGAGCACCGCCGATGCCAATCGCCGCTTGGAACGTTCCAAGATCTACCGCTTCGACGTTTTCGAGCTTTCCACCATGCCTCTCCGCCTGAGTCGAGCGGGTGAGCCGATCACGCTTCAGCCGCAGCCGGCCCGCGCTTTGAAATTGCTGATTGAGAACCGAGGGCAAATCGTGACCCGCGAAATGCTGCGGGAATACCTCTGGGGCAAGGGCACGTTCCTCGACCATGAGCAGGGCATCAACTTTGCCTTGCGTAAAATTCGCATCGCGCTGGGTGACAGCCCGTCCGCGCCTTCATTCATCGAAACCGTGCCGCGTTTGGGTTATCGATTCGTCGCTGAAGTGGATGAAATGCCGCGCAGCTCCTCCGACTCCCGGCCATCTGCAAGACCCGCCGACCGGATGAGCAGACCCCATCGATCGGGCCTGCTCGGTCGTCGCCCCATGGCTTCCTCGGCCTGCAGTCGCGGTCGTAAGGCTCTGGGACGGCGGTGCCGTAGCTGGACGTGAGCCATGGGCCCGTCCGGTTTTGAATCCCGGTGAGTCGGCGCAGGGAGATCAAGAAATGGGTTCTAGGACCAACTTCAAACCCAGGTGATTGTAGATCCGACGCAAATATCCGCGGGTTTCTCGATATGGAGGCACGCCGCCATAGCGGGCAACGGTGCCTTCGCCGGAATTGTAGGCCGCCAAGACCCGGGTCAGATCGTCGTCGAATTTGTCCGCCAACCAACGGAGATATCGACAGCCCGCGTCGACATTTAAGGCCGGCTCGAAGGAAAGGGCGGGATCCAAGCCAAAGCGCTCGGCGGTAGCGGGCATCAACTGCATCAGCCCCCGAGCCCCTTTGACCGATACTGCTTCTGGGCGATAGGCAGACTCGGCGCGAACCACCGCCGAAACCAATGCGGGATTGAGCCCGTGCCGCTCAGCACTTTCATGGATCAACTCACCGAAGGGTCCGTCGGGAACCCCGTGATCCGGATCGAATCGCAGGGGAAAAACCAGCGGCGCCGTGGCATCGAGCGCCTCGGGATCGTCGTCCACACGATCGTCGATCACCCGGCTGACCCGGCGCAGGGGCAAGACTAAGACCCCTCCCGACGGCAGCTCTAGACGGATTTTCTTTCCTTGCACCGAATAGGTCTCGATGCGGATGAAGTCACCGTCGGTAAAGATCACCAGATCCGCCAAAGCCGGCGCGGCCAAGCCCAGAACCGTAACCGCGGCCGTGAACAACAGGCACAGCCGTCTTAGGTGCTTGAAAAAGCGCGATGGGGTCCGGGAGCTGGACGCTCGATCCGGAAGCTCAGCTGCGGGGGTGAAATCGATCATAGAGACTCTTGAGCCGGGTTTGGTGAATGTGAGTATAGATCTGGGTGGTTGAAATATCCGAATGCCCCAACATCATCTGGACAGAACGCAGGTCGGCGCCGTGCTCGAGAAGATGGGTGGCAAAGCTGTGACGTAACACGTGGGGCGACAATCCCTTCAGGCCGAGGCTCGAGCCATAGGACTTCAACAGCTTCCAAAAGCCCTGGCGGGTCATGCGCCGACCCAGTCGGCTGACGAAGACGTCGTCGTGACGCCCTTTGGCCAAACGCGGTCGGGCCTCCTCTAGATATTTACGTAACCACTCCTCCGCGCGTTCACCCACCGGCACGATTCTTTCTTTCGAGCCCTTGCCCAACACGACAATGAACCCTTGGTCCAAGCGCAATTGGATCAGCTGCAAACCCACCAGCTCACTGACCCTCAAACCGGAAGCGTAGAGTAGCTCGATCATCGCTTTGTCGCGCAGACCCAAATCATCGGTCAAGTCGGGGGCCTCCAGCAGGGAATTCACCTCTTGCTCCGACAACACCTTGGGCAGCTGTTTCCACTGCTTGGGGGACACCAAGTTGACGGCGGGATTGTCCTCACGGCGCCCGTCGAGCACCAAATAGCTGTAAAAACCGCGGATCGCCGCCAAGGCCCGGGCCGTAGAGCGGCTGGACAAGCCGCCTTCCCGCAGTCGACGCAGATGCCCTTGCAAATCAGGAGCTTTGGCTGCCAACAGCTCGCATCGTTGCTCGGCGAGGTCCAACCCCAGCCGATTCAGATCCCGCTCGTAGGCGCGCACAGTGTTGATCGACAGCCCTCGCTCCATGGCCAAGGAGTCGAGATAAGCATCCACCGAGCGACGCCAAAGCTCCGCCACTTCACTCACCCAACGGGCCGGCAGTCGTGCTCACGGCAGATCGCTTCGATCTCCGCCTCTTCGAGCACCTCTGTGGCTTGCTTGGCGGTTTTGAAAATCGCCTGGACGATTTCTTCGTCGGGTTCGAAACCGCGCTCTTCCAACCAATGAACGACATTCGAGAGGCCGCTCATGGGTCCAACCTCGATCAGCTGACGGCTTCCGACCAGGGACGCGGGCACGCTGGAATACACCCGATCCGCCAGCCAAGCCTTCCCTTTCTTGCGCGCTTTGATGATCGCTGCCGCGTGCACCCCGGTCGCGGTGCGAAAGGCGTCTCGACCGACCACTGGATAGTTGTCGGGAAACGGCACCCCGGTACATTCGTGAACCACCTCGCAATACGCTTGTAGACGACTCAGATCCCGGTGGCTCCAACCCAACAAGGCCATGTTCACCAAGAGGAGATCAATCGGCGTGTTGCCCACCCGCTCGCCGACCCCGAGGCAGGTGCCGTGCAGTCGATCGGCCCCCGCGGTGGCCGCCGCCAACGAATTGGCGACTGAAAGGCCGCGATCTCGATGACCGTGCCAATCCACTTTGATCTTCTCGCCGGTGGCGTCGACCACCGCACGAATAAATCGCACACATTCTTTGGCCCCTCGTGGGGTCGCATGGCCCACGGTATCCGCCACGCACACCCGCTTGGCGCCCGCTTCCACCGCCGCCGTGTAGAGTCGACGTAGATCCTCGGGTTTCGCCCGGGTGGTGTCCTCGGTGACGTACATCACCGGAAGATTGTTGCGGGTGCAGAAGCTCACCGCTTCCTCGGTCATGCGCACCAGGCGGTCAACTCCCCATTCTTCAGCGAATTGGCGAATCGGGCTCGAGCCGATGAACGCGGCGACCTCGATGGCGATGCCCGCTTTTTGGGACAGCTCGACGATCGGCTCGATGTCGGCGATCACCGTGCGGGCTGCGGCGTTGGGATAGATCGCAAGCTTTTGGTCGACGATTTCCTTGGCGATGCGCAACACGTCGTCGAAGACATGCTTGCCGGCCGCCGGCAGGCCGATATCCGCGCCATCGATACCTAAATCGTGCATCATGTGCACGATTTCCAACTTGCGCTCGATCGACGGGGTTTGGACCGAGGGCGACTGCAAGCCATCCCTCAGGGTCTCGTCATCGAGCTCGATACGACGCTCTTTGAGGTCGATCTGGGGCGGGCCGTTCCAGTCGTAGATCAGCTCCGATTCCTCGGGATTGCTCATCTCCCCTGCCTCTCTATTTGCCGACGTCATTTGCTTGCGCCATCCTTACCGTTCGATCCTGAGGCAATCAACTCGGCCACGTGGTCGCCCACCCCTGAGGTGGACATTTCGCCGCCGACGTCGGGAGTGCATTTGAGTTCTCGTAGGCTGTCGGTCACGGCCTTCTCCACGGCTTTGGCGGCGTCACCATGACCCAAATGATCGAGCATCAGGGCTGCCGAGATCATGGCCGCCATGGGATTGGCCCTACCGGTGCCCGCGTACTTCGGTGCCGATCCGTGGACCGGCTCGAACATCGAGACCTTACCGGGATTGACGTTGGCGGAAGCCGCCAAACCCAGCCCGCCCTGCAGCGCGGCGCCGAGGTCGGTCAAGATGTCGCCGAACATATTGTTGGTGACGATGACCTCGAAGCGCTCCGGCGTCCGAATCAGCTGCATGGCCAGGGCGTCGACGTAGAAATGATCGGTTTCGATGCCGGGAAATTCCTCGGCCACCTCGGCAAAACAACGTTGCCAGAGGTCGTGACCGAATCGCATCACATTCGACTTATCGCTCATGGTGACCCGGGAACGGCCGTGGGCCACGGCATATTCGAACGCCGCTCGAATGATGCGCTCAACCCCTTTGCGGGTGTGGATCTCTTCCTGCACCGCGACCTCGTCCGGGGTGCCTTTTTTGAAAATTCCGCCGATGCCCACGTAGGCGCCTTCGGTATTTTCTCGGAAAACCGCCAAGTCGAGATCGGCCGGCACCTTGCCCTTGATCGGGCATAGGCGTTCGTCGTAGAGCTTGATCGGCCGGAAGTTGATGTATAAATCGAGCCCGAACCGAATCCCCAACAGAATGTCGCGCGCATGGCGCATGTCCGGGACCCGCTCATCACCGTAAGCGCCGATGAAAATCGCCGACCAATGGTCGCGAAAGTCGTCCAAGGCGCCTTCGGGCATGGTCTCACCGGTCTCTAAATAGCGATCGGCGTTCCAGGGAAATTCGTGCAGCTCCAGGGGCAGGCTGAAGCGCGATTTGACCGCCTCCAAAACCTTGACCGCTTCGGCCGTAACATCGACCCCAACACCGTCTCCCGGCAGGACGGCGATCTTCTGTTGGGGTGGCTTTTGAGCAGGGGATTCTAATTCAGTTGACATCGATCAAATCCTAACATGGGAGTACTTTAGGTCAGCAGTCGGAGACTGCCGCAACCATGCGATGGCGACTGGGCAAGCTCATCAATCTGGGCTTGCCGACCTCGAATTGAAAGGGAATTTCCGGACACAACCACGACGAGTGGGGCACCGACCAATGATCTGGAGCGAGGGTCGGAAAAGCCTCCGCCAACACCTCCGCGGTTTGCACTTCTGCTGCCAACGGCCAGACCTCAGGCGTCGCCCGGCTCTTGTTGACCGAGCGTAAACGGTCCTCCCACATGGCATAACCTTTTCGGCGTTGTTGGAAGTATTCAATGGTTCGAGCCCAACCCCCTAAGTCGGGACCCTCTCCGAGCAAGGGCGCGGCTATTTTCGCCGTGACTTCGAGGGCATGACGATTCCGCAGGCTCCAACTCCAACCACCGACCTCTGGATCATCCGACGGGGAAGGGTAGTTAAAACGCCCCGCCGAGGCCGGCTGGCGACCGGCCACCCGCGACATGGGCAAGACCCAAAACGGTACCAGGGTGCGTACATAAAGCACAGATCGGGCACCCGAGACATCTTGCACATAGATGCGCAGATTCATTTGAGGGTAGGACAAGCGGAAAAAAGGCAGGGCCCGGGCATGCAGCCCGATGAAGCGGAAAAGCAGGGCGGTGACGAAGACCCAATCCTGGTCTCGCCAGCGGTGAACCTCATAGCTCAGCTCACGGGGCAGGGTCGGAGCAGCATCGAGGGGGATCGCCCAATTGAGATAGAGACAATCTCGTGCGTTCGTGCTGAGGCGCATCGAGCCGGTCCTTCCTGACGCAGTCTCTATCGAGCGGCGAGCCGATTCAACACCTGGGGCGGCAGCAGACCTTGGCAATCCCCGCCCAAGAGGTAAACCTCTTTGACCAGGCGGCTCGACAAATAGCTGAATTCTTCCCTCGACGTGAGGAAGACCGTTTCCATGCGGCTATCGAGACGGCGGTTCATCAAGGCCATCTGGAATTCGGATTCGAAGTCCGAAACAGCCCTCAGGCCACGGACGATGGTGCGGGCACCGACCGTCTCCATGAAGTGCACCAACAAGCCCGAGAAGCTCTCGACGCGAACCCCGTCGAGATCGTTCAAGGTTTCGTCGATGATTTCCACCCGCTCTTCGACGGAGAACAAACCTTTGCCCTTGGATGTGTTGCGCAGCACAGCCACCACCACTTCGTCGAAGACGGGTCGGCACCGCTGAATGATGTCCAAGTGCCCGTTGTGTAACGGGTCAAAGGACCCAGGGTAAACGGCGATCCTCTGCGTCATCAATGGCTCCGGAGAATTTTCGGGATTTGGCTGGCTCAGTCTCTCGACAAATCCAACGTTACCACGTTGAAAGCCGCGTCGGTGAGGCGCAACAACACCCACTCGGCATCCAACGGCAAATCCAGAATCAGGCGCTCATGGCGGGAATCCAACAGGCCGTCCACGGGTCGAGCCGGCTGCCAGGCCCCACCGCCGACACTCCATTGGGCATCGCGCAGGGGGCTCCGGGCGTCACGAATCTCGACTTCCAGCCCGTTTCCGCTCTTCTTGCGGCTGATCAGCTCCGGAGCCGCGTGGTCGATAGTGACCGGATCGCTGAGTTCACTGCCTTTCAGGGCGCGCGCTCCGAGATTGCCTTTGTGATCGTCGGCGGTCACTCTGAACCGATAAATGCCGTCCGGCAAGACGGTCGAATCAAAGGAGAACCAGGTCTCGTCTATGCCTTCGGCCATGGTTACCCATTGGCCCTCGCCGGCCGCGCTCGGATGGTCACGGCGGACTTCCAGGTTGTAAACCAGCGGATCGTCGTTGGCATCGCTCGCCTCCCATTTCAGGGTGCGATAGCCCTTCTTCCAGAGGGTCTTGAGCGTGTTGCTTTCACGCTCTTTGCGGATCGAGGTGAAAATACCGTCGCGGGTGGGTGACCACGGTTCGAAGGTGGTCGAGGTGGGATTGAAGCTTTGGGGCACCAAAATCTGACCGGGATCTTGGACTTCGAACGACTGAATCTCCGGGGCTCGGTTTCGTTGGCGGTAGCTGAGCTCCGTCCAACGCACCTCGAGTTCGGGCTGCTTCGACAGCTCGATCCGCCACTGCAAGAAACGGCCGGAGATTCCCGCCAAGGAGAGTTCTTCTTGCGCTTCGATGTCGTTGGCAATCGACCATCCCGTCCAGGTTGCATCCGGGTTGGACGACATGCCCGTGCGGAAGCTGACCCGCACTTTCGAATTCGGCGGCGCTTCGCCGTCCCAGCGGAAGATACCCAGATCCGCGGGCTGCTTCAGATCGTAAATCTTGCTCTCATAGGTGCCGTCGACACGACGGGAGCCGTCGAGCCGATAGACCGACGCGGAATTGGTGGTCACGATCCCGAGATCCTGGGTCGGCCCTGGAACCAAGGCCACCAATTGGCGTTCCTCCAGCTCCGCCTCGCGGATCAGCTCGTCGCCTTGTAAGCGATAGAGACGCCCCTCTTGTCCGGTGCCGATCCACAACCCTCCGTCGTGCTTCGGATCTCCGAAGAACGCCAGGGCGTGCACGGTTTCGTCTTCTAACCGAGCCACTCGGTCGACGGTGCCGTTTTCTTGGAGTCGCAAGATCACACTGCGCGGCCCCTCGTGATCCCCGGTCCGAGAGCCGAGGGTGGGGGTCGGTGAGTCAACTTCTTCTTCCCCTTCCGCTTGGGATTTCGGTGGGCTCAGATCCACGTAGCTCGCTTCCGACGCCAATAACGCGACGTAAACGTGCTCGCCGGCGTCGGCAAAATCGAGCACTTCCGGCTCGTCGGCATCGTAAAGGGTACGAGCCTTGCCGTCGGCGTCGAGGCGGACCACCAATCCTTGGCCGGCGGTGCCGACGTAGATGGAACCGTCTTTTTTGACCAACAGGCTGCGGACGTGGGCATCCGGGCTCTCGTAGAGCACCTCTAGATCTTTGCCGTCCCACCGCACCAGCCGACCGGGCAAGCCGGTGGCCGCCAGAATGCGTCCCTTGGCGTCCTCGGCCAGGCGCCAAACGTAGGTCGCCTCGGGATCAAAGAGCATCTCGGCGCCGCCGGCGGTCAGCCGGTGGACCTTGCCGTTGGCAGATCCCGCCGCCAGCACCGAGCCGTCCGCGGCACCGTGCACGGCGAAAACTTCCGGCTCGGGCACCCGGCCGAACTCGGTCACCTCGCCTTGAGCATCGACCTGGACGACCTTGCCTTCGTTGCCGGTGCCGAGGATCCAGCCCTGCTTCGACGACGAGGCGGAAAAAACGAACGGATCGTCCAGGCCGGTCAAACGCTCCATGGCGGGTGCGGTCTTGAGTTCGCCCACCGGACCGATGCTCACGCCATCGGTCTCCCCTTCCAAAGCCGCGGCGCGACCCGCGACCCGCAGAATCTCCGTTTCGGCGGCCGACACGACCCCGGGCAGGATCGAGCAGGCAAGGCAGACCAAAGCCCCCATTGCGACCCAAGACCCGCCCCAAACACGACCCGCACAAACGTGAGTCTTCTTACCCACTGACCACACAGTAGATTCCACAGTAGCTCCTCGATTCAAAAACGATTCGTGTTGAGACATCACCGCTCGACGATCAAGTCGACGCGATGAATGCCTTCCATGGGTGTATCCAAAGACTCGGTCCAAGCTCCGGCGATCCTCAGCTGCATGGCCGCCACGTTGCGGCCGGTAGCCAACACGGATCGCATGGAAGCCGGCAGCTCCGGCAGGGCGTGGCCGCCGACGGTCAATCCTTTGGCCGGCACCAAACCGAGCACCCTGAGTTCCCGCCGGGAGTGGAACGAACGCAACAGGTCCAACGATTGGCCGAGGGTCTCGGCCTGGGCAGGTTCGACCAGCAAACGCGCCGCATCGACACTGCTGCCGTCACCGACCATCAGGTAATAGCGGCCTTCCGGAATGTCTTTGGGCACGGTCACCGACATCTTGCGCCGGATGCGCTCGCCTCGATAGGGCCGCAGCTCCAGGGTCAAATGGACTTGCTCGCCCACTTTGACCCGATGGCGGTCCGCTGACACTTGCTCCAAAACCTCGACCCGTGGCTCGAGGGTCTGCTCCATCTCGACTTCCACGGCGGTAATCGGTGCGCTCTCCAAATCGTTGAGTTCCAAAAACGCGGCGTAACTCAAGAGGAAAAGGGCGCCGTCGACCGCCGCTTGGTTGCCGTCAAAGCTTTGACGAACTTCCAAGTCGTCCTGGCCTTGGATCGAAAAACGGGCGCGGACGTCAATGCCTTGAAAACCCGCCGTATGACTGACCGCGTTGAGGGCTCCCAGGGCCGAAAGAGTGATCAGCGTGGGTTTGAACATCGGCGAGTCGGCCACGAACATCTCGAGTTTCCGGTCGGCCAAACCCCGAATACGCACGGATACCGGAACTAGCGAAGGCTCAACCCCGAGGATTCCGTGGGCGCCGGCTTCACGGTCTTGGTCGAAAACACCGATCAAGCGTCCAGCATTGGAAAGCTTGAACGAGTTTTGCACGCTCGAAATGGTGGTGATCACCTCGGATTCGGCCATCGGCAGGCGAATCGGCCCCAACGAATAAATCGGATGCCCAAAGGCCAGGATCGAATCCCCGTGTTGATCGGTGACCGTGCCATGGGCCGCCAAGGTCAGGTCACCGCCCACCAACATGAGCGAAACCGCATCGCCACCGGTCAAGGCGGTGGGGACCAACTCCGTGCTGAACCGACCGTCGCCGACCCCCACAGCCGAGGCCGAAAGACCTGCGGCCGGCGCGAGAGCGGCGCCTAAACCCGACTCCAATAGCTGTCGGGAAGAGCCGGAAAAACCGCTCGCGGTCCACAACAAGCTGCTCTTGGATCCGGCTTCCCCGCTAGGGATCGCTCCGGGCATCAAAGTTTGAATGTGCCGTGTCAAGATCTCGGGGTCGATCCCTTGCTCCGCCACTTCACGCAAGCTGGGAACCCAGACCGCCGGTCGCGAAGGTAGCGCAGCGGAACTGGTCGTCGCGGGTTCGGCCATCGGCCGCACGCCGAAGGACTCGAACCCCAATCCACCGACCGAGCCGGCGATCTCGCGCATGGACTGGATCGGCGTGATGCCTGCAATGGGATCCTTGCCGAAGGCGAAGCTGAAGGCGACGGCGCCCACCAGCTTTTCGTCGACAAAAACCGGCGAGCCGCTCATGCCCGCCAGAACACCACTTCGTTCGAGATCTTGCCCCGAGAGCCGAGCTAGAAGGTAGGTAAGTTCCGGTTTGCTGTTGCGCCAGACGCCGAGCACCTCGACCTCAAATCGCTCCGGCTCGGTGCCGGCGAAAACCGAGAGCCCGTAACCCTTTTGACCGCGCTCCAGAGTTTCCAGGTCGACGGTTTCGAGCGGCAGATCCGAAGCCGGCACCCAGGCGCGATGGGTCTCCGGCACAGGGTGGGTATCGGCAAAGCTCGGTAGACCGCTCGCCAACACGAGCATCCCTCCGAGAGCGGCATAGCTCAGTCGACGGTAGAGCCATCTTGTGGGGGATTCACTGCAATGGGATCGCAATCCTATCTCCTCTTCAGGCTGCTATCTCGGCCTGCAATTTCGACTTGCTCGGGATCTGACAAAGTCTTCGACGACACCGGAACACCAGCTGGGGACTCTAGGTCCGCGATCGGAAAGCGGCCCTCACGAATCACCTTCCAGCCTTCGTCGGTCCAGGCGACCAAGGTCGAGGGAGGGCCACCCGGCAACACCCCTCCGTCCAGAATCCAGACGGGCTGTTCCAGCAAACCGGGCTGGTCCAGCAAACCGGACTGTTCCAGCAAACCAGGACCCTCCGCCAGCCAGCCTTCCAGTGCATCCGGATCCAAGATCGGCGCCTGCCCCGCGGGGTTGGCGCTGGTCGCCGTCAGCGGCGATTGTATGCCCTCCAACAGCGCCAAAAGCCCGCGATGGGCCGGGATGCGCACCGCCAGGGTCGCATGGCCGCCGGACGCAGGCCATGGACCGTCGGGCCCCTGGGCGGGGGTCACCAAGGTCAGCGGTGCGGGCCAAAACCCGGCGACGATCTCGAGCTGTGGAGAACCCACATCGATCCCGAGCCCGGCCAGCTGGTCGATATTCGCGGCGACCACCGGCAGCGGCTTTCCGCGCTCCCGCTCTTTCAATCGATAGACCGCCTCCACGCCGACGGGGTTCCGAGGATCCACCGCCAGGCCATAGCTCGACTCCGTGGGGATCGCCAACACGCCGCCCGCCGCCAGATGCCGACGCAATGGCTCAAAGGAGGTGGTCAGGGGAGTGCGTTTCACTTTCATCGATGCTTCTTGTGACGGGCTCGGCCGTCAACCCTCAACCCGCCGCGCCGGCGATCATTTCCCGTGCGTGATCCAACGACAGATCGGTCACCTCGCTGCCGGCGAGCATGCGGGCCACTTCTTCGACCCGACCCTGCGCTTCGAGTCTGAGCACGCGAGTGCGAGTACGGTTCTCGCCGACCTCTTTTTTGACCCGAAAATGAACATCCGCACAGCTCGCCACTTGGGGTAAGTGGGTCACCGCCAGGACTTGGCCACCTTGGGCCAGGCGCTTGAGCTTGTTGCCGAGCACCGCGGCTTCGGCACCGCTGATGCCGGCGTCGACCTCATCGAAAACCAACGTGATCGACGACGAGCCGACGGTTTCTGCCCGCCCGGCCAATTGCACCGCCAAGTACAAACGCGACAGCTCACCTCCCGACGCGACCTTGCCCAGGGGCCCGAGGTGTTCGCCCGGATTGGGCGAGAACTTATAGACCACTTGATCGAAACCGAGGTCCGAAAATTCCACGGCCTCTCCGCCTACGAGCAAAGGGCTCGAGCTGTGGCGACGGGTTTCGAGTGCCACCTCAAAACGGGCTTTGTCCAACGACAGCTCCCGCAGATCTGCGACGACCCGTTCTTCCAACAGCCTGGCCCAGCTTCGCCGGGCATCCGAGAGCGCCTGGGCCGCAGCGCGGTAGTCGGCCAAGGTCTGTTCGACCTTTGCTTCCAGCTCCTCACGCCCGTGCTCCGCTTCATCCAGCTCTTCGAGCTCGTCGTTCAAACGGGCCTGCTCGGCCAGGACTTCCGCGGAGCTGGGCCCGTATTTTCTAAACAGTCGTTCGAGCTCCGCCAGGCGATCCTCAACCGCATCCAAACGCCTCGGATCCAGCTCGACCTCGTCGAGGCGCCGAGAAATAGCCGGCTCGAGTTCGCCGAGACGAATTTCCAGCTCTTCGAGCTCCGCCACCCATTCCCCGGCCTGCGGCTCCCAGGAGGTGATCGACCTCAGGCTGTGCAGGGCTTGGGAAACGCCTCGGTAGGAGCCTTCATTTTCGTCGTCGCCGAAGAGTTGGGTTGAGGCGGCGAATAATCCCTGGCGAATCGCATCGGCGTGTCGTAGGACTTCCCTCTCCCGCCGCAGCTCGTCTTCCTCGCCTTCTTTAAGCTGGGCGCTTTCCAGCTCTTGAATGACGAAGCGCAAGAAGTCGACCCGCTCACGACGGGCTCGGTCGTCACCGGTCAGGCGACTCAGTCGATCGGCAGTCTGACGATAGGCGGCGTAGGCGACAGCCGCTTGGTCCAAGAGCTGAGATGCCTCGGCTCCGCCGACCCGATCGAGCCAAATCCGCTGCAGCTCCGGATCCACCAAACCCAGCTCCTCCCGTTGCCCGTGAATGCGGATCAGATGGGGCGCCAGCCGGGTCAGCAGCTTGAGGGTGACCGGCTGGTCGTTGACGAACACCCGATTACGGCCGCTGCGGCTGATCTCGCGCCGGATCACCAAGCCGTCTTCAGAAAGATCCTCGTCCAGCTCTAGGCCGGATTCGCTCAAGACCTCTCGCCAGCCATCACCTCCGGGTTGAAAAATTCCCGTGACACTGAGCGAGTCGGCGCCCGCTCGGATTTGTTCCGAAGAGGCACGGATTCCGGACAGCAGGGCCAGGGAATCGACGACGATAGATTTTCCGGCGCCGGTCTCACCGGACAGCACGTTGAATCCAACGCCCAGCTCAATGGTGGCTTCTTCCACCACCGCGAGGTTTCGAATGTGAAGATCGATCAGCATATTTGGATGACTTGGAGGCTCCGGATCGGGGCGTTCAATTCTGTGCTTCAGCTCTGTGCTGTCAACTCTGTGCTGTCAACTCTGTGTGGTCAACTCTGTGTGGTCAACTCTGTGCGGGCAACCCGGTGTGGGCAACTCGGTGCCTGCGGACGGCATTCTACCGAGAGTCGTCAGCGGGTGGCGGAGAAGAAATCCCTAAACCGGGGCGAGAAGAGTTCCTCCGGTGGCTCCAAGTCGGGCAGGGTCTCACGACAAGCCACCACATCATCCGCCGCCTGGCCCCGCACCACGTAATCTTTCTCCCCTTCCAACAGAAATAATCCATAGCGGGCGGCGGCGCGCAACAAAAAAGCTCGCCCCCGATCGGCACGCTTGCGCATCGATTCCGCGTTCTCCAACAAGGAAATCACTTGGCTGTATTTGCCCCGTAAGAGCGCCTTGGACGCTCGCTTAAGGCTAGTGCCCGATTTGTAACGGGTCGGTGGCGGGGCCGAAGGAGGTGGAGGTGGAGCCGCTTCCGCGGCCGGGGCCCTTTCTCCTTGCTCTGAAGCTCCATCTCCGGCCGGAAGGCCGATCCCGGAAGCCGGTGACGCCGGATCCGTGCCGTCGGATGAGCCGCTCGATCCATCGGCAACCGGCGGCGGCTCCGGCTCATCCACCTGAACCGGAGGAGGTGGAGGTGGCGGCGGCGGAGGGGGTGGCGGCGGCGGATTTCGCTGTCGCTCAATCGCGGCAAAAACCGCTTCGGTCGCGGCTCGATAGGCTTCCAACTCCGACTGAGCCTTTTGGGCCAGGGTTTCGGCGTCCTGGAACGCGCTCGGCGACGGACGCGACCGGGCTCGAGCCAGGGCGTCGTCGGCATATTGCAGATATTTGCGCGCCCGTTCCAGCTTGCCCACCAGGCCTGGATCGCGGGCCATGGCTGCAGCGAAGTCCTCGTTGGACGCCAGGGCTTCTGCCCGCCCCCTGGCTAATCGGGCTTGCGCCAGTTTGGTCTGAGCCTTTTGCTCCGGCGTCGACTCCGCGGGGGTCTGGGCGTGGGCGGCTGTCGGGGGAGCACCGAGGGCAGGCAAGCCGATTGAAATCGGCAATAGCGCCGGCGCCAACCACGACATGCAGACCGCGATCACCCGCCCACGGCGAACAGACACGCTCACCGGACGC
This sequence comes from uncultured bacterium, assembly GCA_965366625.1. GTDB lineage: Bacteria > Acidobacteriota > Thermoanaerobaculia > Multivoradales > J023 > JAUIJL01. The sequence goes on along the minus strand of CBDUGP010000050.1, from coordinate 45,592 downwards.
CCTCGCCTGCGGGGACGCGGTTTGAGATTCTGCGTCTGCCGATTACCAACCACTGCGCGCCAATAGCTCATCGAGATCCATTTCCATATCTACCGAGTGGCGGGTGGTCTTGCCCGTTTCCACGTCAAGGGTCACCTCGATCGGCCCTTCCCGGGCCGGATGGCTCAGGGTCAAGGTGTATTGACCCGGCGCAAGCTCGAGCAGCTTCGGTGTATAAGGCGGCCCGACCACCGGGACCGGCTCACCCGAAGCGCTGACCACACCGAGGATCTCGCCCCAAGGAGACGCGTCCAACGCCAACCAGCCCGGCGGCAAATTAGTGCCCTGAACGTCCTCCGCCGGCATCGAGAGGATCGGGCTCGACTCGGTGCCGCCTAGACCTGCCCATCGCCCGGATAGGAAGAAGCTCAGGGCAAATACCAATGCCAAGGCTGAAATCAGACCCACGATGGCCATGGGTTTAACCCATTTGCCGTCCGGCGGGCGCCCCCGGCGGGGACTCTGCCTTGGAGTCGGCGGATACATGGGGGCCATGGGCTCCTCAGCGACCGGCTCGTCCGCCGCCCCGCCGAAACCAAAGTCGGAAAGGGTTCGGTCGACCGTTGGCCGGTTATCGACGAAACCGTCTGCGCTCGGCAAGCCGCTCGGCTGGGGTGCGACCGGCTGAGGGGCTGGGGGTGCGACCGGCTGAGGGGCTGGGGGGGCTGCCGGCTGAGGGGCGACCGGCATCGGCGGCAGGGTCACCCCCGCCGGGGGCGGGCTCGTAGACCGAGGGGCCTCCTGGCTCGCCGCTGACGGGCTGGAGCCGGAGACATCTTCCTGCTGTTGCAAATGTTTGCGTTTGGCTTCTTGAATCACGGCCATCGGTAGGGTGACGCTGCCGAAGGCCTCAATTTTTTCAACCGGTGCATCCACGACCCCGGATTCCTTCGTCGGCAGCTTCTCTGGAACCGGCGGAGGCGCTTCGGCCATCTGCTCCATGGCCCTCCGTTTGGCTTCCTCGATAGCAGCCATGGGCAGGGTAACGCTACCGATGGGCTCGATCGTCGTCGTCCGATCCGCAGATCTGGCAGCCTGTGAGCCGCCGTCCGCCGGTTGTGCCTCTTCACTCTTCGGAATCGTCGGCAGCACACCGCTTCGGGCCGCTTCCAAATCTCGCTCGGAGATTTGCAGGGTCCGAGCTTCAGCGGCTGCGCTCAGACTCTCAGCAGCGCCTTGGGACTCTGAGCGTTCAGCGCCGGGCATCGGCGGCAATGCGGTTGGCAAGACGGGTGGCGAAACCGCACCTTGACGCTCCAAGACTTCTTCTTGTTGGATCCTCAAACAGGCGTCCAACGAGGCTCGCAACATCAAGGCTTCGGCATGGTCCGGGCTCAAGGACAGGGCTTCGCGGACCAGGGCCAGGGCCTCCTGGAATTGCTCTAGCTGCGCCGCAGACTTTGCCCGTCGAAGCAAGGTCTCCACCCGCAGGCCGGTTTCTCGAGCTTTCTCTTTTTCGGCGGCTCGGCGTTGGACATCTTCCTCTTGGACTTGGTCTCTCACCTGCCGAATCATCGCCGTGGGCCCGTCGGCAGGCGAACCCACCGCCGGCAGACCTGCGGCAGCGGCAGCCAGCTCACGCATTCGGGCAATTTTTTCCGGCGACAGCCGCACCGTTTCCGTGCCTTGGGAGGTATCAGCACCTCGGGAAGCATCCGCACCATGGAAAGCATCAGCATCTTGGGAGTATTCACGCTCCGCAGCTTCGATCATCCCACGCAGCTTTCCGGCATCCGCCGGCGGCCCTACTCGAGGCGCGATCGGCCTCAGAAAAGAAAGGGCTTCCGTGGCGGATTGAAAGCGATCTTCAGGAGCTTTCGCCAGCATCGACGCCAAGACGCCGCGCAGCTCCGGCGACAGTCGACCCTGGGGATCGGTTTCGTCAAAGGAACGGGGAGGGCGAAAGAGGTGCCCGGCGATCAATGACGAAGCGCTCTCACCTTGGATCGGAAATCGCCCCGTGAGCATTTCGTACATGATCAAACCCAGCACATAGATGCCTGCGGGCGGCCCCGCCGGCTGGGCTTCGTCAAATTGCTCGGGCGCGGCATATTTGAGCCGACCGACGAAAACGCTCGAAGCCGCAGTGACTCCCGGGGTCTCTTGCCAGCTTCGGAAAACGCCCGTATCGGTGATCTTTGCTTGAATGGCCCCGTTTTTGAGGGTCAGCACCACATCTTTTGGGGACAAATTCTGCGCCCAAATAGAGCGCTGATGGAGGAATTCCAAACCTTCGAGACATTGGCAAGCGGTTTCGATCGCCGCGCCGAGGGGCAAGGCTTCAGCCGCCAGCGCGTCTTTGAGTGGAATTCCAACCGGCTCTTGGCGCAGCAGAAACGGCAAGCCTCGGGAATCCAGGCCCACCTCCCAAATCTCCGCCACATGGTCCGACGCGGCGCCCACCAGCGACTCGGCCACGGTGGTCGAGCCTTCGGGTCCGGGTTGCCCGCCGACAACGGTTTCGAGCACTGCGCGGCGGCCGGAGCTTCGTTCAACCACGCGCCACTTGCGGGAAATGGCGGATTCCTCGAGCACCTCGAGGCAAAGGAAGCGATCTTGAAGGAGGGGGTCGGTAAGCTCCATCACGTTTTGCTGCGATCTCAGAGCCGACTATTTCCGACGAAACGCGTCGAAGGAAACCACATTATCCTTAGGGGTGGCCTTATCTTTGGCGGCCTTATCTTTGGCGGCCTTATCTTTGGCGGCCTTATCCGAAGAAGTCTTGTCTTTGGAGGCCTTATCCGCAGTGGCCTTATCCGCAGTGGCCTTATCCGCAGTGGCCTTATCCGTAGAGGCCTTGTCCGTAGAAGCCTCATCCGTAGAGGCCTTGGCTTTGGAGGCCTTATCCTTGGAGGCTTTGTTCGTAGACGTCTTGGCTTTGGAAGTTTTATCCGTAGAAGTCTTGTCCTTGGAGGCCGCCCGAACTCGGGCTCCAAAGCGGGAATCGGGCACGTCCGCCGCTTTTGGTAGGCGAGCTTGGTCCCCCTCACTCGACTCGGTCCCGCCGGCAACGGTATCGCTCGGCTCGTCGGCCTCTTCCTGGTCCGATTGAGCCTCCTTGGCGGCTTGCATGCGATCGGCAGCAGCGAGCACGGCTCGAACGGGAAGCTGTAACGAGCCCGCCTGGGCGTCGGGATCGAGGACTTGCTCTTCATCGTCCTCTACGCCATCGAGTTCTGGATCGGGCTCAAAATGAAGCACAAATTGCTCGGTGGGATCCTGAAAAACCAGAATGGCCTTGAACGGAACGACGAGCCGCTGGGGCAACCCGCCGAAGTGCAGGGTGACGGCGAAACGGTCCTCGTCGACCACCAAATCACGGTAGTCGTTCTGAATCACAATCTTGATGTGCTCGGGATATCGGTCCAAAAGCTCACGGGAAAGCGACACTCCCCGATACTGGGTGTCGTAGGTGATGTAGAAGTGATGAACACCGGGCAGACCGTGTTCTTCTACATGCTTGAGGGCGGTGCGAACCACACCCCTCAAAGCATTTCGAACCATCTTGTGGTAATTAAGGCTGTCGACGGTCATAGTGTGCTGGAATCCGCGGATCTGATGACATCCATGCTGAAGATTTGGATCGATCTGAGCCGGGTTGGACGCGGAAGGAATTCTTGGCGGCCCGGCGAACGAAGTAACTCCGAGGCGAGTCAAGGGCTTCGTCTTCGCGATAGCCTATCATTCATTGCCACCCCTCATCGCATCGAGATCGGACGCCTCCGGGCCCTCCCGCACCTCGATTTGCGACCCCCACGATCACCTAAGGCAGCTTCTGCCGGGAGATGTTTCATGAAATATCACAGCCGATTCGCGCTGTTGCTGTTTGCCCTCGCCACGCTTATCTGCGCAGGCTACGCCGCAGCGGATGCCGGCAGCGAAGCCGGAAAAGACAATTCTGTGGACGGCTCTGTGGACCCCAAAGTCATCGCTCAGAAGACCTTGGACGCCATGGGCGGCGCGCAGGCCTGGCAAGGCACTCGTTTCATTCGCTTCGAGTTCTTCGGTTTCCGCCTTCACCATTGGGACCGCTACACCGGACGCCACCGCCTCGAAGGCAAAACCCGCGACGGCGATGCTTATGTGGTGCTGCTGAATCTAAATAGCCGAGAGGGCAAAGCTTGGCTCAACGGCGAAGCGGTTTCGGGCGAGGCTCTGGACCCATGGCTCGAACGGGCCTGGTCCGCTTGGATCAACGATACCTATTGGCTGTTGATGCCCTACAAGCTTATGGATCCGGGCGTGCACTTGACCCACGAGGGTGAGGACACCTTCGACGGACAAACCTACGACAAGCTCAAGCTGACCTTCGAGCAAGTGGGCCTGACACCGGGCGACACCTATTGGGCCTGGATCAACCGCGACACCGGTTTAATGGACCAATGGGCCTACGTGCTCCAAGATTGGGAAGCAGGTCGCGCGCCCACGGTGTGGAAGTGGTCGGATTGGCAACGGCACGGCAACATCATGCTGTCGTCGAAACGGTTCGATCCTGAGAAAGAGCGGGAGACCGAACTCGGCAAGATCGCGGTCCTAGATCATCTGCCCGACTCTGTCTTCGAATCCCCCGACGCCCCCGAGACGGCGCAGACCGACGACGACGAAACCCAAGACTGATCCACAGCCATGAGCACTCTGCTTCTCATTCGCCACGGACAGGCCAGCTTAGGTGAAGACGACTACGATCGGCTTTCGCCCCTCGGCGAGCAGCAGGGTCGTTCCTTGGGGCAATATCTGGCCCAGATCGGACGCGGCTTTGACCGGGTATTCGTCGGCCCACGCCGACGCCATCGGCAAACCCATGAGGCCGCTGCCGAAGCGGTGGCGGATGCTGGATTGCCGTTCCCGGAACCTGAGCACTTAGGCTCTTTCGACGAGCACCAATGCCCCGAAGTCTTGGCTCACCATCGGCAGGACCTAGCCACTCGGCTGGGTTTGAACGGCAATTCAGACGATCTGCAGAGTTATCTCAAACTTTTTCGCCAGGGTAGCTTGATGTGGGTTCGGGGGGAGCTGGAGACCCCGAACCACCTAGAAGATTGGAACGCCTTTCGCCGGCGGATTCGGGACGACCTCGAAGACATCCGACAACGGGTCACCGAGCCCAAAGCCCGCGTGGCTGTTTTTACTTCCGGCGGTGCGGTCGCCGCCGCCGTCGGCATTGCCTTGGGTCTCGATGACGAAAAAATCATCGAACTCAGCTGGAGCATTCGCAACGGCTCGCTGACCGAGCTGCATTTCTCGAAGCGGGGTCTGGGTTTGGCCGGGTTCAACGCCGTCCCGTTTCGGGATCCGGCGCTCTTGACCTACGTCTAATGCCGGGATCGATGATTCAAAATCGATGGTTCAAACTGGAGAGGCCTTGGCGGGCAGGGTGAAATAAAAAGTTGCGCCTTGCCCTGGGCCGTCGGATTCCACCCACACTTCGCCGCCGTGGATCTCGACGACTTTCTTGACCAGCGCCAGGCCGACTCCTGTTCCCTCGGCCTCTTTGTTGAGCTTTGAGAAGAGCCCGAAGATTTTTTCTTGATCAGGCAAGTCGATTCCCGGCCCATTGTCGCGCACAAAAATCACTTGCTTCTCGCCGTCCAAGCGGCAACCGACCTCGATCCAAGGCGCCTCACGGCCTTCGAGAAATTTTGCCGCGTTGTCGATTAGGTTTTGCAACAAACGGGTGAGCAGGATCCGATCCCCGTAGGCGAAGGGGAGATCCGGATCGATCCGGATCTCGATCTCGTTCTGGCGCAAACGCCCGGCCAACAATCCCACCACTTCTCGGGCGATTTCGGTCAGCGGCTGGGAGGTCCAAGACTCCCGGCGGGTACCCACTTGCGCCAAGAGCAGAAGCCCATCCACCATCACCTGCATTTGCTCGGTGGTCCGGAGGATGTGATCTAGATCCTCCAGGACCTGCTCAAAATCGCCGGATTGCGCATCATCCCTCAAGAGCTCCAAGAATCCCCGGATCGTGAATAAGGGACTCTTTAGATCATGGGAAACCGCATAGGAAAAGCTCTCCAAGTCCCGATTCTTGCGCTCGAGTTCGCGCACGATCCGCTCCCGTTCCTGAGCCGCTCGCCGCTCTTCGGTGACGTCTCGGAGGATGGCCAAATAATGGCTGATCCGACCTCGGCCGTCACGCACCGCGGTGGTGGTGCCTTGAACGACGCGAGCCTTGCCGTCGGGTCCGATTTGGTGGCTCTCGTAGTTGCGCACAAAACCGTGTTCCTCCAACTGGCGCACCAACTCCTCCCGTTGCTCAGGGTGGATGTAGAGGCTGCGCAAATCCGCTTTCAGGAAGGCCTCTCGGGATGGAAAGCCATAAAGATCCACCCCGGCCTGGTTGACGTCGATCAACCGCCCTGAAGGTTTGGTTAAAGCCACCATATCTTTGGTTTGGTCAAAGAGCCTTCGATAGAGAGCATCGGTCTGGCGCAGCTCCCCTTCCAATAACTTACGCTGATGTTCAAAGCTGACCGTCAACAGGGTGACCAAGAGGGTCGCCACGATCAGCAACAGACCGTGCGCCAACAAGTCTTCCTCTGCGTTGAGGTTCCGCCGGGGAAGTTGAAAGCCGAGTCGCTGGAGCACCACCACGGCCGCGACTGCCGCCACAAGGATTCCCGCCGTCCAGCGGCCGGTGCCCGGACCCACCAGGTGGGTTGCCAGGAGCGGGATCAAGGGCAGCAGAACCGCAACGGGCGCATTCGGCCCCCCCGCCAAAACCATCTGGGTGACACACAGCACCAAAAAAATACAGGTGGTGAGCCATCCAGCGATCCAAAGCGAGGCGCTCCGGTGCAGCAGAAAAGGCACCGCGGTAAAACCGGCTATGCTGATCAAGGCAAGGGCGAGCGCGGCCGGCGCCAAAGGGCCAATGACCAACCGAGCCGCTAGGGTCAAGCTCAGGACGCAGGAGAGGATGCCGCAAGTTCCCACGATCAACCGAGCCAGCCGTAGGCTTCGGGGATTCTGCCGCAGGGAAAAGGGAAGAAATCGGTCTAAAAAATCCATGGGCACCCGGTCGATCCGATTGGCCGATCGATGCTCGGCCGCTAACGCTGGTCTAAAGAGTGTCTCGACTATCTTGACACAGACTCACCGGGGCCACGGATGCTACGACCCTTCCGATTCTCCAGCTGATGAACGTTTCTGGTCATCAATCCACCTGACAATCTCACTGCGCAAAACCTTCAGCGGCAACGATCCCTGACCCAACACTCGATCGTGAAACGCCCGAAGATCAAACGCGATGCCCAACTCGTCCTCGGCGAGCTTGCGCAACCTCCGAATTTCGAGTTCACCTATTTTGTAAGACAGGGCTTGGCCGGGCCACGAGATATACCGATCGATCTCCGTATTGACCTCATGGAGAGAGAGAGCGGTATTGGATGCTAAATAGTCTACCGCCTGCTCCCGGGTCCAGCCTTTGGCGTGGATACCCGTATCCACGACCAGCCGGCACGCACGCCACATCTCATAGGTCAACCGTCCAAAATCCGAATAAGGGTCTTCATAGAACCCGGCCTCCAACCCCAAACGCTCGGAATACAATCCCCAACCTTCGCCGAAAGCGGAAATGTAAAGATTGCGCCGGAATGGCGGCAGATCGAGTTCCGCTGCCAGCGCGGATTGGAGGTGATGCCCGGGAACGGCCTCGTGCAAAGTCAAAGCCTCCAGAGCATAGAGAGGCCGGGTTTCGAGGGCGTAGGTGTTGACCCAATAGGTGCCGCCGCGGGTTGAGTTCAGGGGCGCGCCGACGTATCGGCCGGCGGTGTACTTCGGTGCCAGGTAATCGGGAACCGGCTCTACACCGTAGGGTTGCCTCGGTAAGAAGCCGAATAGTGCCGGTAGCTGGGCATCGATTTTCTTCGACAGGTAGGCAGCCCGCTCGAGCAATTGGCGGGGCGTCTTGGCGTAGAATTGAGGATCCGTTCGCAAGAAGCTCAGGAACTCCGCGAACGAGCCCTCGAAACCCACCTGCTCAATAATCTGATCCATTTCGGCTCGGATGCGGGCGACTTCCTTCAAACCGAGCTGGTGAACCTCGTCGGCGGACATGTCGAGGGTCGTATAGTGCCGGAGCCGGTTGGCGTAATACTCGGCCCCGCCGTTGGGCATTTCCGAGGCTCCGAGGGTTTCGCGAGCGGATGGTAGGTATGCTTCACGAAAGAAGTTGAGAAAGCTGCCGAACCCCTCGTTCACAGCTTTCATGACCGCCTGCCGACCCCGCGCCTCCAGGTCTCCCCGGGCCGCTTCCGGCACTCCCACGGGCCATTCTTGAAACGGCTGAAAGAGCAAGCTCTGGTCCGGCTTCTGCACCACCAAAGATTCGATGGTCAAATCGAATCCCTCGAGGGTCACGGCCGGCAAGGTCCAGCCGGTTTCGATCGCGTAATTCAACACTCCAATGTAGTCGTCGAAGACCCGCGGCAAGGCTTCGAGGCGCGCCAGATAAGCCTCGTAGTCCTCAACCGAAGCCAGGGGCACCTCAAGGGCCAGCCGGGCCAAGCCGGTGTGAAAACCAGACTCCGCCGACATGGGGAATCGATAACCGCCGAGTTCATGCTCCGCGAGACGTTCCTCCAACACCCATTCGAACACTTGGTAGGTCACACGATGCTCGTCGGTGAGCGATTCGGCGTTGATCTTGCGTAGCTCGGTGAGGAAACCCCGGGTGGCCTCCGCCCGCCGATTCTCGTCGGCGATCGATTGACCGGCCAGACGATCGATCCCTTGGCGGCTGGCCATGCGCGTTGCCAGCAGCGGAAATTCGTGCTGCCGCATTTGCCATTCCCGCTCCACGAGTTCGTCGAGCTGGGTTCCGGCATCTTGGGCCGCGGTCTTGTTTTGGGCCTGAAGAGGGCCGGTGATACCCATAAAGACCAGAGCGAGCAGACAAGCTCGGGTTGGAAGGTTAAAGATTTGGGGTCCAAATCCTCGCCGGCTTCTGCGCAAGCTATTGAACTCGGTAAACATCGAAATCGTAAAAGTAAACATGGGTTCTCCTGGACTGCTCGGGTCGGCGTTGCGGATTCATTCGCAGATGGATTCAAGATCTAATCTTCGAGTTTGGATTCAAGGGCTCCGACGTCCCAAGCCGACTCCGGTCTCGGTTCGCCTATTTGATCGATCCCGGCAATACCGGGCGCCGGGAGCGCGACGTCGAGCGCACAAGAATCGTCGGCCCGCAAGCGATAATCTCCGCGTTCAAAATTTTCGAACGCCGGTAGACAGGCCTTGGACTCTCGATCCAGGGCCGTAGCCTCTTGCCAGGCTGCCAGATCCGGCAGAGTTTGCCCCAACCAATGAAATTGCCCCGCGGGATCAAAGACATTGCGCTTCGCCTGGAGACCCACGGGCGGGTAGGTAATTCGGAAATTCGGATCCTCGGTGCGCAAGCCCGTGATCAAATTGTTGACGATCCGGATGCCGCGATGGGGAAAACGGAGAACGTCCCCTCCCGTATCGCCGATCACCACCGCGCCGTGGTAGTCGATGCGACCGGCACAGGTATTGTTGACCACCGAGATCTGCCCCTCCGGCGGTCCGGCATCATTGCCACCTTGAATCCAGATGCAGGACTCCCAGCCCCCCGGTGAGCTGAATACATTGTGGGTGATCTCAACGTCCCCCACCACTTCCTGCCGATCGTCGCCGCCTTCGCTGATGTAAACGGCCACATCACCACCGGTCCAAGGCTGGTAATCGTTGCGGATCCAATTCCGATCGACCCTCACCGGTCCGACGCTGCGGGCGGCGCCGTCGTCGCAATAACGCTCTGCCCAGCCTTGGATGCGCACGGCGTTTTTGAAGTCGTCGATCAAATTATGACGAAGGGTCCAGTCTTGGGAGCATTGGGCCACGAGGGCGAATCGAGCCCCCGACGGCCCGCCTTTCGCCTTTGGCTGCCATTCGTCCACCGCGGCGTCGAAATGGGAATCGTAGATTTCGATGCCCGACAAATAACCCCACAGGTGAAAACCGGTGAAAGCAGCCCCTGTGCCGCAGTCGTCGAAGTCACAGCCTCGGGCGGTCACCGTCAGTCTCGAAAATCGGAACGGCCCGCCATCGGGACCTTGGTTCAACCCCGAGCCGCGCACGAACCACCCGCCCGTACGCGGCGCCCAAATATTGTCCAACCACAGCCACGTGACTCGGGTCTTCTCGCTGAATAAATCGATCGTCGTGACCGAGGTCCCCGCCGGGCGACCCTTATTGGTCTCCAGCCAAAACATATCGTGTAGGTAAAGATGACTCAGCTCGCCTTGACCGGGGCCGAACGCCAACAACCCCGAATCTTTGCCGTCGGAGGTGGAGCCGAAACCGCGGGCAGTAAAATGGGCGAGTTCGAAACGATCCGCTACCGGTCGGAATCGAATCGCCCTGGCGGCGCCTTGGGAGCCTTCGAAAATCGCCTCGTCGTCGCCATCAAAGGGAGGGTATTGGCCGTCTCCGTCACTGTCCCATACGACCCACATGGCCGGATTGGCAGGTCGCTCGAAGTCGCGGCTCTGATGGCCTTCGGCCGCCACCTTGACCACGCCGGCCAATCCCGAGGTGGTCGGTTCCAGAGTCTCGGGCTCCCGGCAGACGCCGCGGAAGCACAAGATGTCTTCGGCACCGTCATCCGGGCCGTCGGCCAGAGCCCACGCAAATCCGAGGGAGGCGCAAGGACGATCCGGGGAGCCACAACCCTCTATGTCGATCCCTGGCGCAGGACTCTGCGGCCCGGAGCCGGGGCAAGATACGTAAATCAGGTCCTCGTCCACACCGTCGCCGTCCGGATCCGTGGTCGAGCCGTCACAAATGGAACAATCCTCCGGCTCACCGACGATGCCGTCGTCATCCAGGTCGAAACCACATGCTCGCGGCTGGAATCCGTATCCTTCGACCGATTTCAGCTCCGGAGGTGGCTCAGCTTCCAGGGCCCGGGTCGGGGTCGATTCGCTCGTTGGGTGTTGGGGGGAATCGCTCGTCTCTGCAAAGCCGCATCCAAACGCGAGCAGGGCGAAAGAAACAGGAAGAAAAGTCGGCATCGCTCGCCGAAAAGGCCGTTCCGAGGGCATTCGATTTCGTATCCGTTGGTCGTTTGTGGGCAGTAAATAAGCTCGGTGAGAAGGCGGCAGAATAGCATATGGCAGACCTTTCAAGGTCCGCCCCTGTTATGATGTCGAAGATCGCTTTTAATAGCCTGTGGCGCCCCGAAAGGCTCCTGATTTGGACCTCACGACCCGAAAAATGCATAAGGTTCTCGAACAGCAGCTCAGTCAATGGCTGGGCGACACGAGCCGGCAGTTGCCGGCCGGGCTGATCGAGGCCATTGACCAGGCCTACCAACAAGCCGACGCGGTTGAAGCCGAGCTGAAAGCCGAAATCCAAGCGGCTCGAGAGCTGCAAGCTGTTGGCCGAATCGCCGGCGGTATAGCCCACGACTTCAATAATCTGCTGACGGTGATCAAAGGTTATTGCGACCTCGGGCTGCGCCTTTCCGCCCAAGACGACGGGCCGGTTTCCAAAGCCTTGGAACAAATTTCGGAAGCGACTGGGCGGGCGGCCGAAATGACCGTCCAGCTCCTGGCTCTCAGCCGGCGGCGCAAACCCGATCCCGTGCATTTGGACCTCGGTCGAATCCTGAACGAGCTGCAACCCATGTTACGGCGATTGGCGGAAGGCGGTAACCAGCTAATCCTAGAGATCAGTAACTCTCCTTCGCCGATTCTCGCGGACCGTGGACGGTTGCAACAACTGCTGCTGAATCTGGTGATTTGCGCCTTTGAGGCCCTCTCGGCCCCGGGGTCCGTCACCCTGCGAGCTATACGATGGGCGGAGGCTAGCCACCTGCACAAGGCTTTGGCCGACTCTCAAATCAGCCGCAACGGGGTTCTCCTGCTCGCCGAAATTTCGGCAAGCGAAGCTCGCAGCAAGCCCACGGTGGGCCTATCGGCCCTACACAATTTGGTCAAAGAAATGGGCGGCGAGGTGACTGTCGGCGACGGACCCCCGCAGGCTTGGGTGGTTTCCTTGCCCCTGCACCAACCGGCGGCCGTCGACCTCCCCCAAATTTCGACTCAGGTCCCTCTTTCAAGCGCTAGGATTCTGGTGGTGGAGGACGAAGAACCGGTCCGCATGATGTTGGAGGCCTTGTTGACCGACCAAGGTCATCGTGTGACCCTGGCCCCGGGACCCGAAGACGCGCTCGCCTACTTCAAAGCACACTCGGATCAAATCGATCTTCTGGTGACCGACATCGTCATGCCCGGCATGCACGGCCCCCAAATGGCTCAGATGATGAAGGGGGATCGCCCCGACTTGGCAGTCTTGTTTATTTCCGGATACGACCCTGACGCACGGGAACGCCGGGGCGCCCCCGCTCCGGGCGGAGCCTTCCTGCAAAAACCCTTCGACGCAGCTACCCTAAACCTGAAGATTAGGGAGGTGCTCAGCTCTTCTTGAGCAAGATTAGCCCGATCCCGTAATTTCCCATGCATGATCTCTTGAAACAGCAGATTGCACTTTTTTTGGAGGATGAGGCCCACTCGGTGCCGGCGGAATTCTTGCGCGCAGTGGATTTGGTTTATCGCCGAGCCAATGTCTCCGCCGACTTTCCACCGGATGCCCAAACGGATCCCGATTCCGCAAATCCAGATTCCCGCGGCCCTGATTCCGCGGAGTCTGTATCCGAGAGCCCGGCATCCGAGAGCCTTGAATCCGAGAGCCCGGCATCCGAGGACCCCGCATACGAGGACCCTGCACCCGCACAACTCGACGCCGAGGCCAGCGAACCGCTGGACGAGCAAATGCGCCAGGCCCAGAAAATGGAAGCCGTGGGACGCCTCGCCGGAGGCATCGCCCATGACTTCAACAATTTGCTGACGGTAATCAAGGGCTATTGCGATCTTTGCACGGTGGAGGTCGAGACCGCCGCGCCGGTGGCGGACTATTTGGCCGAGATTCGACGAGCGGCCAATCGAGCCGCGGACCTCACCGGCCAGTTGTTGGCTTTCAGCCGACAGCAGGTGATGCAACCCAAAGTTATCGACCTCAACGAAGGCATTCGCGATTTGCGTCGCATGCTGGTCCGGGTCATCGGTGCCACCGTGGACCTGCGCTTCGATTTGACCGACGAAACCCCCACCGTCCATGCCGATGAGGGTCAGATTCAGCAAGTCCTGATGAATTTGGTGATCAACGCGCGCGACGCCATGCCCGACGGCGGATTGATCACCATCTCCACGGAAATGTTCGAAATCGACGAAGAATTCGCGGCCGGTTTCGACTACCCCATCGAACGCGGACCGACCGTCGTGCTGCGGGTTCGGGACACGGGCGAGGGCATGGACCCGAACGTCAAGGCCCACATCTTCGAGCCCTTCTTCACCACCAAGGAACTCGGCAAGGGCACCGGCCTGGGATTGTCCACGGTTTACGGCATCGTCAAACAAAGCGGCGGTTATATTTGGGTCGACAGCAAGCCGGGTCTCGGCACCGAATTCCGCATCTACCTACCCTGGGTGGAAGAAGATGAACTCGACGATGAATCCGGCGTCGGCCCCCGGCGGCGACGCAGCGGCGGCGAGCATGTCCTGGTGGTCGAAGACGAGGCCCCGGTGCGAAAAATCCTCTGTCGGGTGCTGCACCAAGCCGGCTATCGAGTCTTTGAAGCCACTGGCGCGGCAGACGCCTTGAGACGATATTCCGTGGAGCCTGAGCGGCTCGACATGCTCGTCACGGACATCGTCATGCCCGAAATGGACGGTTACGAGCTGGCGGAGCTTCTACAAGCCGCCCGGCCGGACCTCCAAGTCCTGTATATTTCCGGGTATAGCCCAGACGCGTACGAGACCAAGGGCATCTTGCGGTCCGGTTCCAACTTCCTCCAAAAGCCCTTCGACGCCGACACCTTGACCCTAAAGATCCAGGATGTCCTGAATACGTCCTGAAACAACACGTCCTGAAATAACACGTCCTGAAATAACACGTCCTGAAATAACTCGAGCCGCCGGAACCCCGATTCCGGCTGCGGGCCTTCAACCTATCCATGACTATCGCCGTCGTCGCTGAAAAGCCGTCCGTAGCCCGTGATCTCGCCAAAGTCCTCAAAGCCCACAAGCGAGGGGACGGATTCCTGTGGGGTAACGGCTGGGTGGTTACTTGGGCAGTAGGACATTTGGTGGGATTGGCTCAGCCCCATGAGATCAACCCCCAATGGCAACGTTGGCGCGCCGAGGCGCTTCCCATGCTGCCCACCCAATGGCCGTTGGTGGTGGTGGAAAAAACCCGCGATCAATATCAACAGATCGAAAAGATTCTTCGCTCACCCAAGGTCTGGAAGGTCATTTGCGCTACGGACGCGGGGCGGGAAGGCGAGCTGATCTTCCGCTACATCTACGAGTCCATCGGCTGTGAAAAACCGGTCGAGAGGCTGTGGATCTCGTCGTTGACGCCCACGGCAATTCGGCGCGGATTCGACCGATTGCGGCCGGCTGTTGAACTCGATCCACTCGCCGATGCCGCCAAAGGCAGAAGTCGCGCAGATTGGCTGCTGGGCATGAACCTCTCTCGGGCCTGCACCCTGGCTTTTCGCCGAAGATCCGAGGAAGGCGTGCTTTCTGTGGGTCGGGTCCAAACGCCGACCCTCGCCCTGGTGGTGGAACGTGAACTCGAAATCCGGGCCTTTGTGCCGGAAACCTATTTCGAGGTCGTGGCCGATTTCCGAGTCGCCCAGACCGCCGACACCTCTGCCCCGAAAGAAACATCGAACGAGAGCTATCAAGGAACCAGCTATCAAGGGACCTGGTTCAAGGGCAAAAGCCCCACGGCAAAACATGCTAAACGCTTGCCCGCGGACCGCCGGCAAGCGGAAGCGGTGGTGGACCGGGTCAAGTCCGCGATCCAAAAACAAACCTTCGGCGAGGTCGAGACCGTTCGCTCGGAGAAAAAGCAGATTCCGGCCCCCAGGCTCTACGATCTGACCGAGCTACAGCGGCACGCCAATCGACTGTGGGCGTGGAGCGCGCGCAAAACGCTGCAAGTCGCCCAAACCCTCTACGAAAGTAAGAAGCTGCTGTCGTATCCGAGAACCGACAGCCGCTATCTCTCCCCCGACGTCGCCGCCGGCTTGCCCGCCGTGGTGGACGCTATTCGCACGCCGTACGAGCCACACCTCGCCCCCGGAACCGGGGAAAAAGCCCTGTCTCGACGCTTTGTCGACGCCTCCAAGGTGACCGATCACCACGCCATCATCCCCACCGACACAGACCCTTCGTCGATCAGCCTGAGCGCGGACGAAAAGCGACTCTACGACCTGGTTTGTCGGCGACTTTTGAGCGCTTGGCATGGCCCTTTCGTGACCTCGATCACTCACGTCGTGACCCGCCTGCCCTACGAGCAGCCCGCCGAGTCGGCCGAGCCCGCCCAGACCGGAGCCGCCGACCGATTCCACAGCAAGGGTACGATGGTCTTGGAAAACGGCTGGAAGGTCCTAGACCTGGGCGGCCCACCGGCCAAAAAACCCAAAGCAAGCCCCAAGGGCAAAAAGGCCGAGGCCGACCAGGAACCCGACCAGGACCTACCCCCGGGTTTGGTCGCTGGAACCTCCGCCCAGCCGCTGGACGCCAAAGCGCTCGAAAAACAAACCCGTCCGCCCAAGCCCCACACCGAAGCCACTCTACTGACCGCCATGGAAACGGCCGGCCGCACCCTCGACGACGAAGAGCTGGCCGAAGCGATGAAGGGCACGGGTTTAGGGACCCCCGCCACCCGGGCCGAGATCATCGAAACCCTGATCCGACGTGAATATCTGCAGCGGCAGAAGAAGAATCTACTGCCGACCGAAAAAGGTATCCACCTGATCGAGCGGGTCCACCCGCACGTCAAGAGTCCGGCGATGACGGGCGAATGGGAAGCCAAATTAGCCGGGATCCAAAAAGGCCAAGGCGATCTGTCGACCTTCATGAAGGAAATCGAGCGTTACGTCAGCGACGTGGTGTCCGAGACCCTCGGCTCAACCTCGCCCTTAACCACAGCCTCGACCCCGTCGAATTCGGCCGCGTCGAACTCGACCACTTCGAACTCGGCCGCTTCAAGCCCGGCGTCAAACCCTGAGCTCGCTTCGAACGGCAATCCGGCCCGTTCCGGAATCAGCGAACCGACGACGGAAACACCCATCCCTCCTCAACGGCTCGACGATCGGCCACCACAGA
This sequence comes from uncultured bacterium, assembly GCA_965366625.1. Classification (GTDB taxonomy): domain Bacteria; phylum Acidobacteriota; class Thermoanaerobaculia; order Multivoradales; family J023; genus JAUIJL01. The sequence continues at coordinate 29,348 of CBDUGP010000050.1, read as the reverse complement.
GGCACGACCAGCAACCACAGTGGCTCGACGACCGGCCGCCGGAGTGGTTCGACCAGCAGCCCCCCGAAGTCGATTTCGACCCAGGCTTTCAAGGCGAGGCCTTTTTTTCCGAGGATTCACCTCCGCGTGGCCCGTCCTCGGCGGGGACCGGGCGCCAGGGGCCGGCCCCGGCACCTTTTTCAGGGCCGCAGCAGGCACCGCCCCTCGAACGCCCGGAATGGATCGGGCATGCTGCGCCTTTGCCCGGGGCCTATCGGCCGTACGAGGATCCCGTCGAAGCGGACGCCCAAGTGTTGGTCCGCCGCCCACCCACGGCCGCGACCGAGCTCACCCCTCTGCTCCGAGAGAAATTCGGCTTCGACAGCTTCAGGCCTTATCAGGAAGTCGCCTGCAGGGCGGTCACCGAAGGTCGCGACGCTATCTTGGTGATGCCCACGGGCGCCGGCAAATCCCTTTGTTATCAACTGCCGGGAATCGCCCGCGGCGGCACGACCCTGGTGATCTCACCGTTGATCGCGCTGATGGAGGATCAAGTTTCAAAACTTCAAGAGATGGGTTTCGCCGCCGATCGCATCCATTCCGGCCGCCAGGGCGGCGGCCGGAAGGTCCTAGAGGCCTACCGCCAAGGCCGACTGGATTTCCTTTACGTGGCTCCCGAACGGCTGGCCCTCGCCGGATTCGTCGACTGCATCAAACGCTTCAAACCGTCGCTGATCGCCATCGACGAAGCCCATTGCATTTCCCAATGGGGCCACGACTTTCGCCCTGAATATCGGCGTCTGGGCGAGCGGCTGCCGGATCTTCGGCCGGCTCCGGTCTTGGCCCTCACCGCCACCGCGACGCCGGTGGTGCAAAACGACATTGTCGAACAATTGGGGCAACAAAACGCGGAGCGTTTCATCCACGGCTTCCGACGCACCAACATCGCCGTCGAGGTGGTTGAAATGCGACCCTCCGCCCGTCGCGACACGGTCCACAAGGTGCTGGCAGACCCGGCCAATCGACCGGCTATCGTGTACGCACCGACACGTAAGGAAGCCGACGCCTTGGGCGAGGAGCTGGCCGCCTCCAAGGACTTCGAAGCCGCCACCTACCACGCGGGTTTGATGGCCAATCGTCGAGACGATGTACAGGCGAGATTCCTCAGTGGGAAGTTCGAGGTGATCGTCGCCACCATCGCCTTTGGCATGGGCATCGACAAACCGGATATCCGCACGGTGATCCACACCGGGCTGCCCGGCAGCTTGGAAGGTTATTACCAAGAAATCGGCCGCGCAGGACGCGACGGCAAGCCCTCGCGCGCCATCCTGCTCTATTCCTGGGCCGATCGGCGGACCCACGAGTTCTTCTTCGGGCGTGACTACCCGGAAGTCTCGGTTCTGTCGCGCCTCCATCGAGCGCTGGATCGCCAAAAATTACCGCGGGAAGCCATTGAGACTCGGCTTTCCCTCGACGAGGACACCTTCCAAAAAGCGCTGGAGAAGCTCTGGATTCACGGCGGCGCCCAAATCGACCCGGATGAAAGCGTGTGTCTCGGCCCCAATGCCCAATGGCAACGTCCGTACGAGGCCCAACGTCGCCATAAGGCCGGCCAGCTCGAACAGATGGTCCAATTTGCCCAGGGCAAGGCGTGCCGCATGTTGAGTCTGGTGGAGCACTTCGGTGACGAAGAAGACTCCAGGAAACCCTGTGGCATCTGCGATATTTGCGCCGCGGATACCTGCTTGGTGCGGGCCTTCCGGGCCCCGAGTTCCCAAGAAGCCACCGCCATGCGCCGGATCCTCGATCAGCTGAGGGAATGGGACGGTCAAGGCACCGGGCAGCTGTTCAAGAAGTCTTGCGAAGGTCACGGTATCGATCGCAAGGTCTTCGAAGCTTTGCTCGGAGGTTTGGTGCGGGCGGAGCTGGTGGCGACCCGCAAGGATTCGTTCGTCAAGAATGGCCAAACGATCCACTTCCAGCGGGCTTCCCTCGGACCAGGCGCCTTTCGCCGCAGCGTCGACCTGCGCAGCGCGGTCCAACTGGCTGTGGAGCCAGAAGCGCCCACACGCAAACGGAAAAAGTGTTCCACCGCCAAGAGTCGCTCCAAATCCGGCTTCGGCTCGAAGAAACGAACGTCTCGAACCACGTCGGCCCGAGGCGCAAAAACACCGAGCAACCTGTCGTCATCCGAAGAGGTGCTCTACCAGGAGCTGCGGGATTGGCGCCTCAAAGAAGCTCGACGGCGTCGAGTGCCGGCCTTCACCGTGTTGACCAACGCGGCCCTCCAAGGCATCGCCCGATCTCGCCCGCTGGACGACGATCAGCTGCTCGCAGTCCACGGTGTTGGACCGAAAATCATTGAGAAACACGGCACCGACATTCTGAAAGTCATCAAGGACCACGGAGGATAGGCCATGCCATTGCTCGACGCCGCCCTCGCCTTTGCCTTGACCATGCTCGGCCTTTCGAGCCTCATAGGTTTTTTTCAGGAGCTGATCCACGGCTGGTCTCGAGTCCGAACCCGACAATTGGAGAAGATGATCGAACGCTTCTTCGCTGAGCATTTGATTCCAGTGGCCGAAGAGAGATTGGCCGCCGCCTCCGAAGTTCCAAAAGAGCAAAAGGACGCGTTTGCTCAACGCCTGACTTCCCTATCCGAAGCGACGAGATCACCCCAAGGCGACAAGGCCCAGCTTCGCCCCTGGCTCAGCCTCTTTGGCGTTCAAGATCTGTTGGACCAAACACGGACCCAGGAACTCGAACACATCGCTGATGAGCATTTGATGGCTTTGGTCGAAAAAAGCGAAGCGATTCAACATTGGACGGCCCGGCTCGGACAAGATCCAAATGTTGTGTTGGCGGAACTGCGACGAGGTTGGCAATCCCTGGGTGCTGAATTCACCGAGAGATTCAGGATCAACGCCAAAGTTTCCGCCACCTGGCTCGCCGTGGCTCTCGCCTTTGGCCTCAACATCGACAGCCTGCATTTGCTGGAGGTCTACATGCACGACGACTCCAGTCGAGAAGCGGTGATCGCACGCCAAGGGCTCGTGGCCGACAGCCCATCTTCTGATCCTTCGCCGTCCGACGGCCGCCCAACCGAAGCTTCCGCGCCTTCGATGGCTCAGCTTCAACAGCAGGTGGCGGCCTTTCGCGGCTCGGCATTTCCGATCGGCTGGAATCTCTACCCCAGCTGCCCGCCCCTTTCGACCGATTCCCGCTGCGCCGCATATTGGCTGGCCACTACCCGCTCCTTCGATCTCGACAGCTTGAGCTTCGAGCAACGGTCGAGCCTCAATCCAACATCTCACCCCTTGCGAGCCCTGGGTTTTGGCACCCAAGTCAGCGGGTCGCCGATTTCGACCCTGGTCCACACCTCCACAGACGGCGGGCCGGCCACCGATGGTGGACCCACCGGCGATCCGAGCCAAGTTCCGCTGCAGGGCTCCCTCCCAATTTGGACACTGATCAGCTGGATGCTCGGATGCCTCCTGACCGGCGTGCTGGCGGGCCGGGGCTCGCCGTTTTGGATCGAAGTCGTCCGTCGAATGGCCGTGACCCGCGATCGTCTGCGGCAACAACGGCGTCAAGTGGACGCTTCCCAATCGCCCAAGCCGGAGATCGCTGCGAAATAGACGCTTCGGAATCTCCACAAACTATTGATTATAAATGACTTGAGGTAAGAGATGGCCTTGTCCCTCCCGCTCTTCCTTAAGCAGCGGCTCGGCTTCGCCTCGCCCGGGCGGGGACAAGCCCGGGACAAGCCCCGCCACTACCTCCGCAAGTTTGCGGGCGTAGACCGCTAAGTTCCTTAGGCTCTGGCTTTTCACCCCAAAAAAAGAAAACCGACGAACCCGATTTCGGGCCCGCCGGGGCATCCCTCCCGTCCCAGGTCCGGAGTCGCCGGAAAACCAGCGCCACCGGAGGTGTCCGTGTAATAAGTGTCGGCGAGGCCGGAAACGTTTCAGGATTGAGTCCATCTTTCCGCTGGGGGCCTCCTGCTGCGTCCAAGGAGCTATGAAAGCAAGCCCGGCAGTTGCGGCTCAACCGCACTTGAGGCAGACTTGTGCCGCGGAGCCGCACGCCGATGGCCCGGTTTCCCTTCAAGTCCAAGACCTCCTCCGCGGTTTCGTTTCGGCCCTCGAGAAAGTCCCCCCAAGAATTTCGGAGTTCAATGTGATTCGATTTGCCGGTTCGAGAATGTTCGTTGATTTAGCGGCTGCCGCTTGGCTGGGCGCAGCCGCCATGGCCTTGGCAGCGGTGCCCGCGGGGGCACAGGATCCGGCGGCGGGTCGTCTCTACCAGGAGGCCGAACGCCTCCTGAGCGCCGGTGAGGTCCAAGCCGCTCAAGCGGAACTCAGGCTGTTGGTTCAACAATTCCAGCGCGACGAGCTGGCGCCCAAGGCTCTGCTCACATTGGTCGACCTCTATCGAGCCGCAGGCGAGGAGCAAGAAACCCGCGCCGCCCTCGACAAATTGCTCACCAACTACGCCCGGACCCAAGAAGCGGCATCCGGTTTTCTGATCCAAGCCGAGGTCAAGGTGGAGAAGGCTCGCACGTTGTCGGACCTGGACGAAGCCCGCAGCATCTTCCGTCGGGTTCCGCTACTTTTCGGCGCTGAGTCCTATCCCGATCTCCAAGCCCGGTCCCGAGCCCGTCTCCGGGGCGGCGAGCTGGCCCTCTTGGCCGGCGACATCGCCGCTGCCGAGGCTGAATTTGTCGCCGTCGTGGAGGACGAGCCTCCATCTTCCTACACCGGTAGGGCACGCCAGCTCTTGGGTCGCACCCTTTTGGTCAAAGGCGAGCTGCCGGCGGCGATGGAAATTCTCCAACGGCTGGCGGAAGACGCGGAAGCCACGGAAACCGACCGCGCCAACGCCCGAATCCTGCTCTCACTCGCCCATCGGCACCTGCTTCGACCCCGAGCCGGTGAGCCCCACTGGGGCAAAACCGTGCGATTCCCCGCCTCCGGGTTGGCCTTGCGCGAGCCGATCGGCGTCGCCGCCGCCGATGACGGCCGGGTGCTGATCGTCGACAAAAAAGAAGCCCAAGTCTCGTTGCTCGACAGTGCCGGCAACAAACTTTCCAATCGCCCCCTGAAGGATCCCCAACGGCCGGCTTGGGCCGAGGACGTGGCTCTGGTGGTCACCGACGACGAGGTCGTTTTGCCCTTCGACGCCCAGCGCATGGGGTTTCTCGAGCCGAAAACCGGCAAGGAGCGCCCGCTCGACGGCCTTCGAGCCGCGGTTCGCGGACCCTTCGGCGATTGGTTCCTGATCGCCAAGGGTTGGAATAGCATTCTGAACTACCAAAGCCGACGCCAAGGTCACGAGCTGTCCTCGCGACAACGGGCAGACTTCGTGGACGTGGAACGTGACAGCGCTGGTCGAGTGTATGGACTCGATGCCCGAGAGAAACAGGTCACTCGCCTGGCGCTCGACCGGCGAACCCAAAAAGTGTTGATCTCAGGCGCTTGGAAGAAACCGGTTGCCCTGAGCCTCGATCCCCTCGGCCATATTTACGTTCTGGATCGGGGCGAGCGAAAAGTCTCGATGTACAGCCCAGAAGGAGCCTTGATCACCTCCGTCGGCCCCAACCTAGACGGTGGCATCGAGCTCCGAGATCCCCGTGACATCAGCGTCGACGGCAGCGGTCGTCTTTTCATCGCCGACTCCAAGCTTCCCTTCATTATTCTGCTCGACTAGACCATGACAGCGATGCAATCCGTAAAAGCGCTCTCCTTTGCCCTAATTGTCATTCTCTCCCCCGCCTGGATGCCGTCCAGTGCGGCTCACGGACAGTTGCCCGGCAACCCTCAAATCGAGGTCGAGGACTTAGACGAGTCCGAGACCCTCGCGGTCGAGGTTCAAGCTCCGTCGGTGGATCAAACCGAGATCCAGAATCTCTTCGATGAAGCCTTGAGTGTCTTCCACGGCGAAGACCGCCCCGCTTCCCTCACCCTCTTCGGCCATGTGGTCGGCATCTTGTCCGCCGGTCGCGACACCACGGGTTTGGACGCCGAGAATCGAAACTTGCTCGTTCGCAGCTACGGCTACCGATCGTGGGTTCATCATGAACTCGGGCTCGCTGATCGAGTCGAAGAGGAACTGCAACAAATTCTCCAAATAGATCCCGGGGCTGATCTCGCGAGTTTAGATTCCACCTTGCCCGTGCCCGAGGACCTGCTGAAGCTCTTCGAACGTCAACAAAAAAAGACCGTGGGCCAAGTGAACTTCGTGCTCGACCCATACGATGCCCAAGTCTTCATCGACGATCAAGCCGTTGAATCCACGGATCAACCGGTATCCGTTCTAGCAACCCCTCACCAAGTGCGAATCGAACGCCCGGGTTATGCGCCCATCCAACGGGATCTGGAGGTCGAAGCGGGACGGTCCGTGACCTTGGAGCTGACCCTGGAGCGGCAATCGGCCATCTTGCGGTTGAACACCCGCCCGCGGGGAGCGGAAATCCGCATCGATGGACGTTCCTTCGGTTTTACCCAAGGAACCGCTGCTGAAGGTTTCTTGCCCCAGGGCGCCGCAGCCCTCTACCGGCGGGAAGAATTCTCCGACGAGATGATCGTCGAAGGCCTCGAGCCCGGCTTGCGCATCTTGGAAATCGCCAAGGATGGCCATCGTCCCTATCGCATGGAACTGGTCATCCAAGAGCTGATCGACTACCAAATGCCGCCGATCGTGCTCGAAGAACAAGGAGGACAGCTGGTTTTCGTCGATTTCCCGCGCGGCGGTGAAATTCGAATCAATGGTAAACCCGCCCAGCCGGACGTGCCCGGTGTCAGCCGACCCAAGGTCTCCTTAGACCCGGGCGATTATCACGTGACGGTGATCGACGGCTATTCCAAGATGTTCTCGACCCGCCTCAACCTCGCTGACCGACAAAATGTCGAGGTGCGGGTGGAGCTGAAACCCGGCCTGTCGTTCCTCGGCGTGTTGGGCGGCGACCAAACCGCAGCCCAGAATCTTCGCCAAAGTTTCGGCGTGGCGATGAAAGCGTCCGACAAGTGGACCTTGATCGACCGATCTCCGGAAGGTCCCGGCGTGCTGCGCGGTATCGGTGTCGACGCCGCCGGCTTGCGCGAGGAGCGCGAAGTCGAGTGGGCGAAAATTCAGCGAGCCGTGGATCAAAAAGCCCCGGGCCTGCTCTACATCCTTGCGGTGCTCGACAACGACCTGGTGGCCACGGAGGCTGACCTTTGGATCTTCGCCGCGGGTCCAGGCCCCTCCAAACCGGATCGAGTGACCATTCCGCTCAGCAGTGACCCGGCCCTCGAAAACTTGCGTCGTAGGTTGGACGAGTCGTTGGTGCTGCGCCGGCCCTACACTGGCATGGTGACCATCGACAGCAATGCAACACCTCATCCGGTGGTCGCCGACGTCACCCCCGCGGGCCCGGCCGAAGCCGCCAACCTGCGACCCGGCGATGAGATCGTCGGAATTGGCGGGATACCCATTCAAAGTCGGAAAGAGCTTGAAAGCCGACTCTCCGCAGCAGAGAGCGGCGAGACCCTGGAGCTGGTGGTGCGTAGCCGGGGAGTCGGCCGCAACGAACGCATCGAACTCGGTTCGAGCCCACGCCTGCTCGAGCCGTCCGAAGGTTATCTGCCGTCGGTAGCCTACACCGACTTGGTGCTCCTGGAAGAGCGCATCCGCAACGCCGACGAGCTTTGGATCGTGCAACTCAACCGGGCGATTCTAATGATGGAATCAGGCGAGCTGGAAGCTGCGGCAAAGCTCCTGAGGACCATTCGTGGCCCGCAGCTCTCCCACGGTGTGAGCCAAGGCACAGTCGACTATTTTCTCGGCTTAGCCCTCTCTCGCTCAGGGGCCGCCGAACTCCAAAACGCCGCCCGACAGGCATTTGAAAGGGCCGCAAGACTGCCCGGCGCTCGGCTACGGCACAACGACGAGGCCTTCCTCCTACCCCGAGTTCGCGCCCGGCTCCACGAACTGTCGGCCGGGGGCTCGTAAACCCAACGCGCCTCGCTCGGCCATAGATAGAACCTCGTCGGCCGACCAATCGACGAAGCTCTCCTAATCACGGGAGGCGCGTCGATTCCCCGGCGCCATCAACTAGGCTGGAGTGCAGTTCTCGCAGCTCATCCCGCAGTTGGGACGCCAGCTGACGTCGATGACTTGCATTCAAACCTTCTGTTGCAATGGGTCTACCGAATCTCACTTTCAATTTTCGTCGGCGATATCGAGGAATCCAAGCCTTGGCCATTCCCTGACCCGTGCCCGTGATCGCCACCGGCAGAACCGGAACTGAACTCTCTGCTGCGGCAGCTAACATGCCTGATTTTAGTGGCCCAATCTGGCCGTCTCGACTGCGGGTACCTTCCGGAAAGATGAGGATGGTCTTACCGGACTTTGCGGCATCGGCGGTTCTGCGCACACTTTGTCGTGCCTGTTCGGGATTCTTTCGATCAACAAAAATCATTCCCATGGCCGCGATGTACCACGAGAGCACAGGAATTCGTTTGAGTTCGCTCTTGACGACAAAATGTAGCCTCGCGGGGATGGCCCAGAAGAGCACCGGAATATCGAGGAAGGATTGATGATTGGCCGCCACGAAATAGGGCTGCGACCAATCGACGGAATCCGCTCCATCGATCTCAACCTCAAATCCGGTCAGGGCCAAGATTCCTGAGGCCCAAGGGCGACGGGCCATCGCCAATGGCCAACGGGTGCCTCGGGTCACCACCCGCACGACCAGCGCAGCGAAAATCCACACGAGGGACCAAACCATGACCCCAAGGGTTTTGGCCAGATCCAGAATCAGGGACCCGAGACTTTTAGCCATCGAACTTCGGCTCGCCGGCTCCGTCCACATCCGTGGCCTGATCGGGCCAGAGTTCGACAAAACAGAACCATTGGAGTGGCTCGGCTAGGATCGCTGCTTCGACCTCGGCGCTGATCCGATCCACAATCCTCTGCAAGTCGGCATCTCGGTCGGCGGTTTTCTGCGCCGAAATCGCAGGCCGGAAAATCAGCTTCGACCGAGAGCGACCAACTCGATAGACAAAAACCGGCACGATCGGCGCCTCCGCTGCCCTGGCCATGGCCGCGGGGCCTAGGGGCACTTTGAACGGACGCCCAAATAGCCGTGTTTCGAGGGTACGCCCTTGACGAGCAGGACGGTCTCCCTGCAAGGCCACGATGTCGCCGTCACGCAGTGCCAACAAGAGCTTGGGGCCGAGATCGCCCGCTCGTCGTGCAAAGTGGACATGGTAACTCGGTCGCGCTCGCGCCCGGATCAGCTCCTGGAAGAACTGTTGGGCGGAATCGTTGATCTCCGCCTCACGGACGATATGAATCTTCCGACCGTGGAGATCCGCAGGATAGGCGGAAGCCACTTCCCAGTGGCCGATGTGGGCGGTCACCACCAACAGGCCATTGCCGTGCTCCATGGCCTTCTGCCAGATTTCCTCGTCGATGGCCTCTGGAGCTACCTGGCGATCGGTGGCCAGGTCTTCATAGCGCTCGGTCAAACACCACGAATAGTTGTAAATATTCAACCAGATGCGTCGCTGGCGCTCGAAGAAACCACACGGGCCCAGCACTACCTCAAAATTTGAAGCGATCGCGCGACGAATCTTGCGCAAGGTCAAGAAGAAGAGCAGGGTGAAAAGCGGTACCAGGAGGTAGAAGGACCAGCGCGGAATCCGGCGCACGGCAAAGAGATGCAGCTTGTACCAAAAAACTCCATGGACATGGAAGCGCCCCAGGAGCCTATCGACGAGGCTCTTGCGGGCCTGCCCGGAAGGCCCTACAGATTCGCTGACTTCGGAAGCGGGTGTCGACATATCCCTACCTTTTTAGCTCATCCTTGCGGCTCAGCTTCTGCGACCCATCTCCTGTTCTCAACAGAGCACCGACCGCGGGCAGAATCCACAGTGTGGCCAATAAGCATAACAACACTCCCACCGCGACCAACAGACCGCCGTTGCGCAGACCGGGGATAGATGAGGTTGCCAGGCTGCCGAATCCCACGCAGGTGGTCAAAGTGGTAAGAGCCATTGCCAATCCCGACTGTCGCACCGACTCCGCCAAACCCGAGACGGAGCGGATCCGACTGCCCGTCCCGTGCACGGCATGGAGACCATCGTCGATCCCGATGCCGATCAGAATCGGCACCACCGACAGGGACAAAAGATCCAGGGAGAGTCCGAGTCGACCCCAGACCCCCAAGGTCCACACGCAACCCACCACCACCGGGGTGACCGCCAGGAGGCAAGCCACCACGCGGCCCCGAAACGAAATCATCACCACACCAAAAACCAGCAAGGCGGCGATCCACGACAATTTGAGGAAGTCGTGCCGAGCGAGGCTCTTCATGGCGCTGCCGAGCCTCGGCACCGAGGCCACCGCCACCTCCGGGCTGATGCGACGGAGTTCTTGGAGCACTTCGTCGGGAGGCCCCGAAGGCCAGCTTTCCCTGCCCAAACGGATTCGCAGGGCGGCCCAGGTCCGCCCCTGGGCATCGACGGTCAAAAGTTCGTCTAAAGATTCGGGCAGCTCGTCACTACCCGCGGCCTCCACGTCACGACCGGCGCCGAAGCTGCGCAAGGCCTCCAACCCCGGGGCGAAGGACCGGGGATTTAGATTCACGGCCCGAAGCGAGGCCTCCAGGGTGTCCGCAGCTTCTGTCAACGGTAGGTCCGCGAGTCGGCGCAGGCGTTGCTCCGAACTGCCTGAAGAAATCAGCAGATCCGACGGCGACACGATCGACAGCTCTCCCCCTTCGATCTGCCGCAGATAGGCGGCGATTTGGGCAGCTCGGTCGAGGGTTTGATCACGATCTTCTCCGGGCACCACCACGGTCAAAGTCGACGCTCCGACTCCGAACTTCTGCACCAACAGGGCCTCGACCTCGAGAGCGGGATGATCTGCCGGACGCAGCTTGCGCAAATCCGGATCGACCTCGAGATCCAATAAACCCGGCACACAAATCGCTGTCATGGCCCCGGCTGCCAAGAGGGTCCAACGGGGGAATCGACAGGCCATGGCCACGGAGAACTCCGTCAAACTGCCCAAGCTGCGCCAGAGCCGACCTCCGTTTCCCTGGGATCCGGCCCCTCCCGTCCAGCTGATCCAGGCCGCGCCGAGGGTGGCAACGGCCAAAAGGATCGCCAAAATTCCGACGCTGACGACGGTGCCTATTTCCCGCAGCGGACGGAAGTCCGCCGCCGCCAGGGCGGCGAAGGCGCAAGCGGTCGAAAGTGCCGAGGTGGCGATGGCGGGTCCCGCGTGGCGGAAGGTATCCTCCAAAGCTTCCACGGCACCGAACCCGCGCAAGCGCAAGCTGCGGAAACGCGTCCCACCGTGGATCCCGTAATCCACTCCCAGGCCCACCAGGACAGCCGCGAAACCCAATCCTGCGCCAGTGACCGAGCCGACCGTCAGGGAAAGGACCGCGGCAGTCCAAACCAAGGCCACACCCAGAACCGACATGGTGATGGCGGGAATCGTGAGCCCGCCGAAGGCAAAAAACAGAATCAGCGAGCAGGCCAAGGCGGAGCCGAGAATAGTGCCTTGCAAATCCGTTCGTATCTGGTGCTCGTCCTGGGCTGCGTAGAGGGGGCCGCCCACCGCCGCGAAGTCCAAACCGCGAGCCTGGTCACCGAGTTCGGCTCGACACCGCTCGAAGGCCAGACGCAATCCCTCGTCCAGTCGTCGGCCGCCTTCAGCGTCCATTTCCCCCAGGGCTGGTGTGACGACCAGCAAAGCCACCTCACCGTCCGGCGAAAGGAAAGCTCCCGTCCACGGATCCACCGGCAAACCACCCCCGGCTTCCCCGAGCACCGGCAGACGGCTCGACAGACCAAGGGGGTCTTGGACGGCGAATTGAAGTTCGAAACGACCGGCCGGAGAGTGAACTTGCGAGCGCAGCTGTTTGGCCCGGTTCTCCAGGGCCGCAGGTTCGAGCAAGGACTCCAAGACCTCGAGATCGCGATCCGGAATCAGGAGAGGGGAGCGTCGAACCACGTGACGAAGAAAAAAGTCCTGATCCTGGTCCTCCAAACCGGCCCGAACCTTCGCCACCTCGGGCAGCTCGGCCACCAGGGGTGCCAGGATCTCTGCCGCCGTGAGCACCTTCTCCTGTGGGTCCAGCTGGGGATCTGAGTCTTCCTCTGGGTCTTCCCCTAGAGCTTCCTCGGCAGGTTCCTCGGGAGCATCCGTCTCACGCGCCACGATCAGCACGAAAACCCGCTCAAATCCGCCGAAGAGATCCAGGAAGCGACGGTATTCCACCGCCGCCGGCTCGGATTCCGGCAACAAGGCCGTCAGCTCGGTTTCGATCCTCAATTGCGACGCCGGCAGCAGAGCCAGGCCAAGGAGTGAGAGGGTGATCACGATCACCCAAACACGCCGACGGTGAAGGCCGACCCCGAAGCTCAGGCCTCTGTCCCCACTTTGACCAGAGGCTCCAACCGAGCTTTGGTCACGGCTTTGGCGATGCGCAAAGAGTCGATGATCGGTCGGAAATGGCTGGTATTTCGTCCATCGACCACCGCAAGGTGAATCGGCACCGCCGAGATTTGTAGACCACGGCGCAGGGCTCGGACGACCACCGCAGACTCCGCTTCGAATCGGGGCTCAGGAAATCCCGTGAGGCGGATCAAGTCGGGTGTGTAGAGGCGAAAACCAGTCTGGATGTCGAGCATCATTTGGCCGCCGACCCATGAGATCGCTCTGGAAGATGCGGTATTGGCGAAACGACGTAAGGAACTCATGGACTCAAAGAGATGGTCGCGGGTGCCCAAAACCAATCCCGCTCCCGTCTGCTGCCAGGCCTCGATCAGCTTGGGGATTTCCGACGGCATATGCTGGCCGTCCGCATCGAGGGTGATGACCGCTTCAAAACCACGGCCAAAGAGAGTGTCGAACGCCAGCCGCAGGGCGTGACCTTTTCCTTGATTGGCCGGCACCCGAACGACCTCGGCCCCTCGGGATCGGGCTACCTCAGCGGTTTCATCGTCGGAACCGTCATCGATCACCAAGAGGTTGGGCAAAAGCTCGAGGGTCGCCTCGACCACCGGCCCCAGATGTTTCGCCGCTTGGTAGGCGGGAATCGCAACGGCTACCCGCTCCGCCCAAGCCTCGAGGCTTGGGGGCGGGGCCTCAGCCCGAGTCATTCCGCTGGCTTCCATTTTCGGCACCTCAATGATTCAACGATTCAACGACTCTATGACCAACCAAGCGGCACTGCCTCCGACCGCCAGACACGAAACGAGCAGACGGTCCGGCCGAGCTAAAGCTCCGCCGCCAAATGGCACGATACCGAGTTCGGGATCTGCTTCAATGAAACCCGGGGTCGCAGCGACCTCTCCACCGGTGAGCGCCACCACCAATCCGGTTAATATTCCCGCTCCGTGATCGCCAGTGCAAGCTTTGGGCACGAAGAGCGGCGGCATAGCGTCACGCCCCGGCCAAATCGAGCGGAAGACTCGCGCCTCGAGCTGGTCGGATATCCGTCCGCCGGAGGATCCGGACATCGCCAAATCGAAATCGGCCGGAGTCAAGTCAAGGCGACCCAGGCCCTGGAGTAATCTCGCGGAAAGCCTTTCCACTCCTCGCCCGTATCCAGCTCGTGTGGCAGTGGAATCAAAAGCCCCGATCAACGGGCCGATCACCCCGAGCGCCTGAACTCCCCGATCGGCGGCCGCATCTTCAGCTTCGAGCACAATCGCCGCCGCCCCTTCTCCCAGATGAAATCCCATACGCTTGCGATCGAAGGGCCGAGCCACTTCTTCCGAGCCGCGGCTACCGGCCAAGACTCCGAACCGATCCAACACTGCGTGTAGTAGGGGATTTGCCTCTTCAACCGCGGCCACGACCACCCGACGGGCCCGACCCGCTCGGATCTCGGCTGCTCCTTTGGCCAAGGCCAAAAGCGGCCCGGCTTCCCGCTGGGTCAAGGTAATATTCGCGCCCTGGGCCTTCAGCAGCAACGCGATTTGCGCGGCCGGGGCGTTGGCAACCGCCTCGGTAAAGAGAAACGGCGAAGCCTGGCTCGGGCTTTCGAGCAGAATTTGCCGCAACAGAGATTCCGTAAACGACGACGGTCCATAGGAGGTGGACGTGACGACCGAGGTTTGGTCACCACCCTCGCCAATCTCCAAACCCGCCTGCTGCCAAGCGAGTCGCGCCGCGATCACCGCGAATCTCGAAGGCGGGCTCATGCGCCGAGCTTGGCGTGCGGGCAGGTGTTCCGCCATGGAATCCGTGTCCACCAACACCGCGCAGCGTGCGCTGTCCGGCCGGTGGTATCCGGCGCTGAGATCGAGTTCCGACAACGCCGGGGGGCGCTGAAACGTGAGACGCATAGCTTGCTCGCCACATCCGAGAGCGCCCACCGAGCCGAAACCCGTGATGACGACCCGCGGGGCCACCGCCGCCCGGCTCATGCCCCGCCCCCACCGGTGAGCACCACCGCGCCATTGGATCCACCAAAAGCAAAGCTAGTGGATACGGCCACCGCCCCGTCGGGCAGGTCGCGCATTTCGCCGACCACCAAATCAACCCCCAGAGCATCGTCTATCTCGCCTCTTCCAGGGGTCACGTGAACCGCGCCGTGCTGCAAGCACAAAAAGGTCGCTACGGCTTCAACCGCGCCCGAAGAGCCGAGAAAATGCCCCAACAATCCCTTCGTCGAGGTCACCGGAATACGACTCGCCCGTTCCCCGAATACGCTCTCCAACGCTTTCCATTCGGCGCTGTCGTTCAGCGGCGTGCCGGTACCGTGAGCATTGACGAATTGCACTGAATCGGTGTCCAGACCGGCATCTCTGAGGGCATTGCGGATCGCCCGCGCCGCGCCGTCACCCTGAGGGTGCGGCGCGGTCATGTGATGGGCGTCGCAGGAGGCTCCTACCCCGAGCACCCGGCCGATAGCCTTGCCACCACGAGCCTTCAAGTCGCGCTCCCGCTCGAGCACCAGCGCTCCCGCTCCCTCGCCGAGGGACAGCCCGGCCCGATCTTTGCGAAACGGGCTGCATGGCTCGGAATCCACCGCTCTCAACGCGTTGAAACCGGCGTAGGTGAGTCGGCATAGGGAGTCTGCCCCACCGGCGATGGCGACATCCACCCAGCCGTTGCGCAGGGCGTCGAGGGCAGCTCCGATGGCCAAAGAACCCGAAGCACAGGCCGAGGATACGGATTCCACCGGGCCTGACACATCCAGGTAGCGGGCCACCGCGTCTCCCGGAGAACTCAAGGGATGGCTGGCCAAGGCCGCAATTCGCGGCTGGTGTGCGGCCCCGCGGTCCGTAAGCTTGGAGAAAAAGGTTTCCGCTTCCCACATGGCAGCCGTCGAGCCGCCGAAGAAGACCCCAACCACCCGTTCGTCGGCAGGGCCGGCCGACTCGCCCAATCCGGCGGCCCGCCAGGCGTCCACAGCGGCCACGACCGCAAACCGATCGGTTCGAGACCAACGGCGCCAAGCGGAACGTTGAGCCCAAGGGGAATCGTCGGGAAGGTCTGGAACTTCGCTAGCCAAGCGGGTGCGCTGACCGGACACGTCGAATGACTCGGGCTCGGCGATCGCCGCCCGACCGCTTTGCAGGCCACGCCAAAGATCGTCGAGACCCCAGCCCCAAGCACTCACCGCCCCCAATCCGGAGACGGCAACAATTTCGTTTATTTTGTCGGTCATTTTTCGAGCCATCGTCCTGGTGACTCCTCGTCCTCAACGTTGAGTGAAACCGGCGTTGAGTGAAGCCGGCGTTGAGTGAAGCCGGCTCAGTGGAGACGAACTCGAGGATCGGCGGAATCACTGGCCGTCTCTGGAGCTTGAATCCTCACTTGGGACTCGAAGGCATCTTGGGCCTGAGAAACAATGGCAGCTCAGGAACCCAAGCCAGGCGACGCGAGCTGCGCTAGAATCGCTTGGTGTCGGATAATGTCGTGCTGCATGAGCACGTCGGCGCCGACGCAGGATATATCGCTCACCCCTGAATCGCAACGCTCGCCGGAGGCGGCGCAAAGGCGCCGAAACACGACGTCGCCCGACTCGGAGCGCCCCGTTGACGGAATCGAATCTCACACCCTCCGCACCCAGAGCCGAACCGGCTGCTGATCCTACAGCCGAGTCGACCGTCAATCCGCCCCGGGCTGCTTGGTCGCCGCCGCCCGTACTCAAAGCTTCGCTGGTCGTGCACGGGCTGGTCGCCGCGACGGTGGCCGCTCGCCCTGAGCATTGGACCACAGCCGCCCGTTGGATCGCTGCCAATCACCTCGTGGTCGGGCTGTGCGGCATGATGCCCCGGGCTTCTTGGCTCGGCAGAACCGTCACCCACATTCCCATCCTGCCGGGCACCCTCCGGCCTGAAGTCGGTTTGACTTTTGATGACGGACCCGATCCGGAAGTCACGCCAAGGGTGCTCGACCTCCTGGACCGCCATGGAGCGAGGGCCACTTTCTTCTGCATCGGCAGGCGGGTTGAGCAGCATCCCAGGTTGGCGCGAGAAGTCGTCGACCGCGGGCACCTGATCGAAAACCATACCTACCACCACAGCCACACTTTCGCTTTTCGCTTGTATCGAGGCCTGGAAAAAGAGATTCAACGGGGGCAGAGCGCGATTGAGGATGCCGTCGGCCGGCGTCCGACCTATGTCCGGGCACCGGCCGGCATGCGCAACTTCTTCCTCGATCCTGTGCTGCACCATCTCGGCCTGACCTTGGTTGCCTGGACCCGGCGCGGATTCGATGCCGTCAACGGTGAGCCGGACCGTATCCTGCCCCGCTTGGTCCGAGGTCTTCGTGGTGGCGACATCCTGCTGTTGCACGACGGAAATTCCGCCCGCGATGCGAACGGTCGACCGGCGGTGCTCGAATCCCTGGCCCGTTTGCTCGCACACTTTGATCGCCGTGGTTTTGCGGCCGTGCCGTTGCCCCCGAATTTATGAAATACCCACTCTCCGACTCGCATTGAACTGTAGGGGCTTTTCTTCTAGGCTAGGCGCCGCCCGAAAGGCCGTTCCGACTAGGATGCAAAGGGACATATGCTGCCCATTGGGACGCTCGGCAAGCCCTATGGTCTCGTCGTAGCTACGCTGTTTCTAATTTGATCATTAAGGTGACTATGGACGATTGCCCTGAGCTCGAAGTTCCTCACTGGGCCCTGGAATGGCTCACCAAGACAAGAGCCCACGAAAATCTGGACGAGATCCTAAAGAGCGGCTGGAGCCCCGAGTCCAATAACCGTCTCCTGCGGCAGATCGACGCCCCGGGTTTTCGTCTGATCTCGATTCGCGTGCCCGAGGCCGTGGCCTTTGATGCTCAACGATTCGAGCAGGCTTGCCATGACGCCTACCTCGACCTGAAAAAGCGCTTGACCGAGCCTCGCCCCTGGCATCCGATTCGGTTGTGGAATTTCATCCCGAAGATCCTGAGCCCCCTTGGCTCGTTGGAGCACCGCTATATGGTCTTCAACGCCGGCCGCTACCGTGCTTTTCACCGATGGCATGACGCGGGCATGGAGAAAGTGGCAACGGCATCCGGTGTCGGCCATTTCGGTCGCGATCTCATGGTCCATTGTTTGGCGGCCGATCGGGCCGGCAAAGCCGTGGAAAACCCGCGCCAGACCCCTTCTTACCGCTACTCGAAGCGTTTTGGGCCGCTGCCCCCCTGTTTTGCAAGGGCCACCCGCTTCTCGAAAAAAGCCGACGATTCCTCCCCCTGGCTGTTGGTGGGCGGAACCGCCAGCGTGCGCGGTGAGGACAGTATTTACGTCGACGACTTGGAGCGCCAGCTCGACGAAACCCTGCGCAATCTGGCTTCAGTGGTTCGGGAGGGATTCTGCTGCCCGGCACCGGACTCTTGCCCGACCAAAGCATTGCGAACCTTCCAGAGCTTGAGGGTCTATTACGTTGACGACCGTGATCTAGAACAGATCGCTTCGACCCTCGACCAACGGCTTCCGGCCTCAGTGGCGGTGGAATATCAGCGGGCAGACCTCTGCCGGCCGGACCTGCTGGTGGAAATCGAAGGTCTCGCCCGCGCTGAGCTGCTCGATCAGGCGTTAAAACTCGACATAGCTAAGAAAGAAGCCGGGCGGCTCCATCTTGCCCGTCAGGAGCTCGTTGGCTAAGTCTTCGGTGAGCGAAAACTGTGCGGCCCGCACCATGGTGTCGGTCACCACCAAGAGTTCAAACCCACCCAACGACTTGAATTGCTGCCGAACCTGTACCAAACAGCTGGCGGCATCCTTGGTGGCTTTGAACACCGAAGCTTCTGACACTGCGGTCATTTCCACTAGCGGCCAATTCTCACGACTGCCCTGGTAAACCTTGACTTCGTTACCCTGGCCGGTCAGATAACGGACGATTTCAGACACCAACTCGCTGTTCTTGTTGGGCTCTCGGCGCAAATTCATCAGATCGGTGAAACCGGCATCGGTCAAAGGAATCGGCTCCTCCTCGCTGCCGTCCTCGCTAACTTGGCGTCTGCGTTTCGGTTCGGGCAACGCCAACCCTTTTTCTCGGCTCGTGAGCAAGTCGGTGAAGGTGGGGCGCTCCGGTTCCTTGGAGCGATTCTTTTGTTCGAGTTCACGCACATTGCCGGTATTCAAGATCTTGGCATTGCTGAGCCTACCGTCGGCGTTGAGTTCGTCGGTTTTGGCGAAGTCCACATCCGACGCCAGATACGAGGTGGTCACACCATTTGGCATGGTCAAAATCACCTCTTTGCCCTTGCGGACATATTTTTCGGCCGTGGTGATTTGAGTACCGTCCTTGAGAATGACGATATATGCCGTCGCCGGGACGGCGGACAGCACCAAAACCAAGGCAAATCCCGCCACCCGGACGGCAAAACTAGACTGTCCTGCTGAAATCGCTGAATCTGGACGCATCACTAGCTCCTAGGGGCTCGGCGGCACTGTCTTGTGCCGCCCTTGTACCATGCTCACTTCGATATGATACCGTCCCCAGGCCGACGGCGCGAGCCTTCGCTCCGCCAGATCCCGCCCCAATCCCAACTATCAGGAAATTAGGTCATGCAGACGCAAGAGCTCCGCGAAGGCCTTCTGCTGCTCGAAGACGGCAGCCTATTCCGGGGTTTATGCCACTCCCCCGGCACTGCTTTCGGTGAAGTGGTATTCAACACCTCGATGACCGGATATCAGGAAATCCTGACCGACCCCTCCTATCGACGACAGATCGTCGTCATGACCCAGCCCCACATCGGAAATTATGGCACCGGCGACGACATGGCCGAGTCCGACCGACCGTGGGCGGAGGGATTTATCGCCCGACGTTTCACCGAACGCGCCTCGAACCACGGCTCCGAAGTCGATATGCCGGGTTATCTGAGAGCCCATCGAGTGCCGGCCCTTTCGGCGATCGATACCCGAGCTCTGGTCCGACGGTTGCGCGATCAAGGGGCGATGCGCGGGGTCATTACCGACCAGACCTCAGAAGAAGATCTCCGCCGACTCAAGGATGAGCTCCTGCAGCAGCCGACCATGAAAGGTCGGGGATTGGTCGACGAGGTCACGCGCCGGGACGAGAAAGTCCTCGAACCACTGGCTGCCGGCGAGCTGGGCTGGACACCCCACATCGGTCTATTCGACTTCGGTGCCAAGGGTTCCATCGCCGAGCAGCTGAGACTTCGCGGCGCCAAGGTCACTCTTTTGCCCGCCGACACCTCGGCGGAACGTTGTTTGGCGGCGGACTGCGACGGTTTCATGTTGTCCAACGGCCCCGGGGATCCGGAACCCTTGACCGACATCGTCGAGACCGTGCGCTCGCTGATCGAGTCCAACAAACCCATCTTCGGAATTTGCCTCGGCCATCAGCTGCTCGGTTTGGCCCTCGGCGGGCAGACCTTCAAGCTCAAATTCGGCCACCACGGCGGCAACCAACCGGTCCAGGATCTGGACACCGGCCGGGTCACCATCACCAGTCAAAATCACGGTTTTGCGGTGGACGAGAGTTCTCTTCCCAAGGGCGTGAGGATCACCCATCGCAACCTCAACGATCAAACCGTGGAAGGGCTAGCAGTAGAAGGTCGACCGGTTTTTTCGGTCCAATACCACCCCGAAGCCGCTCCCGGACCCCACGATGCTTACTACCTCTTCGATAGGTTCCTGAACTCGATCCCCCGTCGATGAAACGATCGCCCCTGCTCGGACGCTCGCCGGTGCCTTGGGTGCTGGCTTGGCGTTACTTGCGCGGTGAACGCAGCCAAATCCTGTCGTCCACTGCCCTGGCGGCGCTATTGGCCACCACCTTAGGGGTCACGGCCATGGTGGTGGCCATGGCTTTGATGTCCGGCTACACGGACACTCTAAAAAAGAAACTCATCGGCCTCCAAGGCGACGTCATCGCATCGCCGATCGCCGTACAGGATTTCGAAGCCCGCAAAGCCTCCTTGTTGGAGGCCCGCATCGAAGGGGTAACCGGAGTCGGGCGGGTCGCCTACGGCGGCGGATCCATCTCGGCCCCTAAAGCCCCCGAGGGGCTCTTCGTGGTCCTACGAGGCATCGAGAGCAGCAGCGCTCCCCAACTGCTCGACGAGGCCGGTCAACCGACCCTCGACGGCGCGGACGTCGCGCTCGGCGCCGACGAAAAGGGAGTGCCCGGAGTGCTGATGGGCCGCGGTTTACAAGATCGGCTGAAGCTCAAAATCGGCGACGTCGCGCGCCTGGTGGTTCCAGTGCAAGGCCAAAGCCGCATGAGCTTCCGGTATCGCAGTGTGCGTCTCAAAGGAGCCTTTACCACCGGCTTCGCCGAATTCGACTCCAGCTGGGTGCTGCTCGACCGGGAGGTCTTGGAGCAGGTCCGCGGGACCACCGGGCTCGACATCCTGGAGTTCAAGCTCAATGCCGAAGCGGATCGCGCAGCCACCGTGCAACGCATCGAAGAGGTGCTGGGCCCCAATTGGATCATCCAAAGATGGGAGACCCTCAACGGCGGTTTGTTCGCCGCCTTAGAACTTCAGGAATCGTTGCTCTTCTTGGTGCTCAGCTTGATCGTCGTCGTGTCGACTTTCAACACGTCCTCTACCCTGATCATCCTGGTCCGCGAGCGCATGAACGACATCGGAGTGCTCGGCTCGCTGGGTTTGGAGCCGCGCCGGCTGTGGTGGGTCTTTGTCGGTTACGGCCTGGGCCTGAGCGTCACCGGCATCGCCATGGGCGTGGCGCTGGGGGGCGGCATTTCCTGGGTCGTGACCCAATTCGAGTTGGTGCGATTCGACCCCGAGGTGGCGGCGGTCTACTTCATCGACTCGGTGCCCTTTCACGTCGAAGCCAAAGACCTCCTGGCGATCGTGGTCTTTTCCCTGGTGGTCACATTCCTGGCCTGCTCCGTGCCCGCCGCCCGTGCCGCACGCATGGAGCCGTCGGCGGCCCTGCGGGATGAGTGACATGGTTCTGCGCCCGACTTCCGAATTCTCTAGACGGCCGAAGGGGACCGATTGCTCGGTCCCCTTGGTTATGATCGCGTGCCTAAAGCACGGCAACGGTAGGTTGTGGGACGAGGAAACCGACTTAGAGCCGACTTCACTCTGTGGGGGACAGTTAAACCAAGCTGCGGACGCGAGCTCGTCGTCCCCCGGGAGGTCAGGAGCGAATCGAATCAACTTCGTCTCGCCCCTTCACACTGTTAATACGCACGACATCAGAAAACAGTTGGCCCGAAAACGTATTTTTTTATCGAAATTCGTCGATTTGGGACGAATGGTAGAAAAAGCGAGCCCGGAATCTGGTATCTGATGACCAAAGTTCCCCTAAATCGCGACCCAATTTGCGCCAATGGCATTCCAGACCCCAACTCCCTCGGCTGAGGACCGTCGAGGCCAGCGCTCACGCGCCGGTTTATGCGCCGATTGCCGATATCTTCAGCTGCTCCGATCCAAGACCAGCCTCTTCGTACGTTGTGGGCTGTCGGACCACCACCCAGACTTCAACCGCTATCCGCCGCTGCCGGTCCTCATTTGCCCGGGTTTTGCCCCGGTCAAATTCGAGACTGCCGGCGACGATTCACTCACCCCCGCGCCCGACGGGCGCTGAACCGATAAGCGATACCCATCATGCCCAGACGCACCGACATCGAATCGATTCTCGTCTTCGGCTCCGGCCCGATCGTCATCGGCCAAGCCTGTGAATTCGACTATTCCGGAACCCAAGCTTGCCGCGTACTGAAGAGCGAGGGTTATCGGGTCATCCTAGTGAACTCCAATCCGGCGACGATCATGACCGACCCCGAGCTGGCCGACGCCACCTACGTCGAGCCCTTGGTGCCGGAAATCGTCGAGAAGATCCTCGAAAGGGAACGCCCCGACGCGGTGTTGCCGACCGTCGGCGGCCAAACCGGCATCAACCTGGCACTAGCCCTATCGGAGCGCGGCGCCTTTGAGAAATGGGGTAAGAACGGCAAAGCCATCGAACTCCTGGGGGCCCACATCCCGGCCCTCAAGCTGGGGGAGAGCCGTCAAGAGTTCAAGGACGCCATGGAGGAAATCGGTCTCGAGGTGCCACGTTCGGGTTTCGCCCGCACCGGCGAAGAGGCCCGCGGGGTCGCGGACCAATTGGGTTTTCCGGTGATCATTCGCCCCTCCTTCACCCTCGGTGGTGAAGGGGGAGGTGTGGCCTACAATCGCGAGGAACTCGACCACATCGCCGCCGAGGCCCTGCAGGCCAGCCCCACCACCGAGGTGCTGATCGAACAATCGGTGCTGGGCTGGAAAGAATACGAGCTGGAGGTCGTGCGCGACTCCGCCGACAACGCGATCATCATCTGCTCGGTGGAAAATTTCGACGCCATGGGCGTACACACCGGCGACTCGATTACCGTCGCGCCTCAGCAGACCCTTTCCGATCGCGAGTTCCAAATCATGCGCGACGAGGCGTTCGCAGTCATCCGGCGGGTGGGTGTGGCCACCGGAGGCTCGAATATCCAATTCGCAGTGGATCCCAAAACCGGTCGCCGGGTGGTGATTGAAATGAACCCCCGGGTTTCTCGCAGCTCGGCTTTGGCATCCAAAGCGACGGGTTTTCCGATCGCCAAGGTGGCCGCTTTGCTGGCGGTGGGATACACCCTCGACGAGCTGCCGAACGAAATCACCGGCGGCAAAACCATGGCGGCGTTCGAGCCGTCGATCGACTATACGGTGGTCAAAATCCCCCGCTGGGCGTTTGAAAAATTTCCCCAAAGCTCACCCAGGCTCGGCACCTCGATGAAGTCCGTCGGCGAGGTGATGGCGATCGGCGGTACCTTCCGAGAGGCGTTGATGAAAGGGCTCTCGGCCCTCGAGCTGGACGGCAGCGCCGAGCGCCGGCGCAAACGGTTGGCCGATCCCCTCCGGCTGCGTCGTCGCCTCTCCGAGCCCAATTGGGAACGGCTCTTCGCGGTGCTCGAAGCCCTACGCCAGGGGTGGACCGAGGAACAAGTCCACGAGGCGTCGCACATCGACCCATGGTTTTTGCGCGAGCTACGCTCGTTGATCGTTCTGGAGCAACAAATGGCGTCCACCGGCTTCGCGGACGCGACCCCGGCCTTGTTGCGGGCGATCAAAGAGGCGGGATTTTCCGACGGGCTCGCGGCCGAGCTGCTCGGCTGCCCGGTGGAATCCCTGCAAGAGCGCCTGCGAGAGCTGGGAATCCGCCGGGTTTATAAACGAGTGGATACCTGCGCCGCGGAGTTCCCGGCCATGACCCCCTACCTCTACTCCACCTACGGCGACGAGGACGAAGCCGAGCCCACCGATCACAAGAAAGTCATGATCCTGGGGTCCGGTCCGAATCGCATCGGCCAAGGCATCGAATTCGACTACTGCTGCGTGCACGCTGCGTTCGAGCTCAAGGAAGCCGGTTACGAAACGATCATGGTCAATTGCAATCCGGAAACCGTGTCGACCGACTACGACACGGCCGACCGCCTCTACTTTGAACCCCTCACCCTCGAGCACGTGCTGTCGATCGCCGAGCTGGAAAAACCGGACGGCATCATCGTGCAATTGGGTGGTCAAACTCCCCTCAAACTGGCCCGGGGCCTCGAAGCCGCCGGTCTGAAGATTCTCGGCACGTCGCCGGACACCATCGATTTGGCCGAAGATCGGGAACGATTCGGCGCCCTGCTCAAGGCCGAGGACGTGCTCCAACCGATGAACGGCACCGCCACCTCGGTGGAGGAAGCCGTCGAGGTGGTGCGCCGAATCGGTTTCCCGGTGGTGGTGCGCCCGAGTTACGTACTCGGCGGCCGGGCCATGGCCGTGGTTTACGATGAAGAGACTCTGGTCCGATACATGGAAGAGGCCGCCGATGTTTCCTCCGGCCATCCGGTGCTGATCGACCAATTCCTCGAGGACGCCTTTGAAGTCGACCTCGACTTGCTGTGCGACGGTGAATCCACGGTGGTCTGCGGCATCATGCAGCACATCGAGGAAGCCGGAATTCACTCGGGCGACTCCGCGGCCGTACTGCCTCCCTATCGAATCGGCCCCTTCGATTTGGACCAGATGCGCGACATCGCCAAAAGGTTGGCCCTGCGACTGGGAGTGGTGGGTTTGATGAATGTGCAATTCGCCATCTACGAGGGCGGTATTTACGTCATCGAAGTCAACCCCCGGGCCTCGCGCACGGTGCCGTTCATCGCTAAAGCGGTGGGCGTACCCTTGGTCCGTTTGGCCTCAAGGGTGATGGCCGGTGAAAAGTTGGTGGATCTGGGATTCACCGAAGAGCCCAAGATTCCCGGGGTCTTCGTCAAAATGTCCGTCTTCCCCTTCCGCCGTTTCCCCGGAGTGGATCCGATTCTCGGCCCTGAGATGAAATCCACCGGTGAGGTCATGGGTGCCGGTAAACGCTTCGGCTCGGCCTTCGCCAAGGCCTGGTTGGGGGCCGGTCACAATCTACCCACCTCCGGCACCGCCTTCGTTTCGGTCCATGACCGCGACAAAAACGCCCTGGTACCCGTTGCCCGACGCTTGGTGCGCCAGGGATTCAAGTTGGTGGCCACCGGTGGCACCGCCAAATTCCTGGCCGATCGCCATATCGAGGTCAAACGCGTGTTGAAGGTCCACGAGGGGCACCCCAACGTGGTCGACGAGATGATCAACCAAGACATCCACTTGGTGATCAACACTCCGCTCGGTCGGGAATCCCAGCTCGACGACCGATACATCCGTCAAACCGCGCTCAAATACGACATCCCGTGTATCACCACCTTGTCCGGTGCGATGGCGGCGGTCGAAGGCATCATCGCCTGGAGCAAGGAAGACCTGCACGTCCGCAGCTTGCAAGAATACGCCAAAGGCTGAGCTGACCCGCCACTTGAGAGCCGCGCTGTGATGGGTTTGCGGTGGATCGGCGGCCGGCCGATCACAGCGCGCAAATGCTAGGATGGCGTTCCCTTCAGACTCGCCACAGCCTCGACCGACGGAGACGACGTGAAGATTCTCAGAACCCCCGACGAGCGTTTTCAAAACCTCAAAGACTACCCCTTTGAGCCCAATTATCTCGAACTCGACGGGGGGTTGCGCCTTCACTACCTAGACGAAGGACCGCGTGAGGCTTCAACGACGGTGTTGATGATGCACGGAGAGCCGTCGTGGTCCTATCTCTATCGCTTCATGATTCCGGTCTGTGCCGAGCAGCACAGGGTCGTGGCGCCGGATCTCATCGGTTTCGGCAAATCGGACAAACCCGCCTCGATCAAGGATTACTCCTATCAGACCCACATGGATTGGATGCGCGAAACCCTCGAAGCCTTGGACCTGCGCAACATCACCCTGGTTTGCCAGGATTGGGGATCGCTGATCGGCTTACGGCTCGCGGCCGAGAACGAGCAACGTTTCTCCAGAATTGTGGTCGGCAACGGCATGCTGCTCACCGGCCAACAGCAGATGCCCAAGGTTTTTAAGATTTGGCAGGCGTTTGCCCGTTGGTCACCGTGGTTCCCCATTTCAAAAATCATCGACTCCGGTAGCTTCAAAACCCTCGACGCCGAGGAACGCCGAGCCTACGACGCGCCCTTCCCGTCGAGCCGCTACAAGGCCGGCGCACGGGCCTTCCCGCGTCTGGTGCCCACCAGCCCGGCCGATCCGGCCGCAACCGCTTGTCTCGCCGCATGGGAAGTCCTAGACCGCTGGGAAAAACCCTTCTTGACCACCTTCAGCAACGGCGATCCGATCACCCGAGGAGGCGACAAATATCTGCGCGAGCGAATTCCCGGCGCCGCAGGACGCAACCACGTGACGCTCAAGGGCGGCCACTTCCTGCAAGAAGATTCGGGACCTCAATTTGCACAAGCAGTCAACGACCTGGTGGCCGACACACCAGAAAACTCGTAGGCCGACCGACCTGGGATCGCAGCGCTTCCGGACTTTCCAGGCGGCCCGCCTCAGAGGTGGATTGCTCCACCGCGATCCCCTCTCAGGGTCTGCCAATCTTTCTTGTCTACCCGGCGCACGTCTTCGACGGCTCTCAAATGCTCCAGGTACTCCATGAGCACCAGAAGTTCGCGATCGTCCGAAGAGCCCATGAAGGGCGAAATAGGCACGAGATTATGGCTGTGCCTCTGCAGCTTGCGGGGAGTATCGTCGACGAAAATAACTTCGCCCAAGCCATAACCCAGGCTTTCCACATCCTGCAAGTCTTTGATGTGTTCAAGCTCTTGGGTTTCTTGACGAAAGACTTCTAAGCAGCGCTGCCTGGACCAAAGAAATTCCAAAGGATAGTCCGGAGGCAAGAGCCGATGCATGGTTCCCAGGGCATAATTGCGGCTGGACGAAGTCCAAATGGCAACCCGGAACCGGCTGCGGCAAAACTCGAACAGCTCCCGGACATGGGGCCTGAGATAAACGTAGTAATTTCCGAGCAAGAAGTCGTGGACTCGGCTCAGCCCGCGTCTCGAGGAGTGCAATAGGGTCTCATCGATATCTAAGATCAGTAACTTGGATCTCATAGCTCGGAAGCTCCACCGAAAGCCCGATTCGACCCGAGCCGACACTCTGGACCGGACTCGCCGGTTCCGTTGGCGGGCCGTGCCTCGTCTCGCCACGGATCCAAACGACTGAGCGGACCGCTAAACGAAGAGATCGCCGACCGATAGACCGAGTTCGTCCGCGGCTTCCGAAGCCGAGAGACTGCTGCCGTCCTCTTTGCGAACTTCCTCGATGCCGAAAGCCGTCTGTCGAGCACAGAGAACCGCCAAGCAACCTGCTCGAATTCCCAAGAAAGTGCCGCTTTCGCCGTAGGGTGATTCCACCAGCTTGAGAGCTCGACCGGAAGCGATTTCGATCGATTTCAGCCGGCAAGTGGTAAATAGACCTGGTGGGCAATGGGCTCGAAGGCGATCGTAAACCGCCTTGCTCTCCAGATGCCAAGGGGCCCTGCGATGGCGGTGGGTCAGCCTAGGGGTCTTCGTCGCCGCTTTGGCGTTTTGCTTGCGGCCTTTGGGTTTCTTGGACTTGTCGATCTTGGTCAGACCCTGCTCGAGCAAATCGAGGGCCATGGCTTCGATTGCAGGGAACGCTTGCCCAAAAGTCTTGTCTTCGATCTCGACCTCTTCCGACAACAAGATATCTCCGCCCCACGGCTCTTCATTCGGCAGAAAAACCGTGACGCCCGTCTTTTTGTCTCCGTTGGCGATCGCCATGCGCAACGCATGCTCCCCACGGAGCTTTGGCAACAAACTGGGATGCACTTGCAAAGCTCCGCGGTCGGCCACACCGATCAAGGCCTGGGGCAAGGCTCGGCCGTAATCCGCCACCAAGAGCAAATCGGGTTTGAGCCCGGCGATCCGCTCCTGCAATGCAGACTCGGTCGCGCGGCGGGAGCGGACATAGTCGACACCTTTTTCTTTAACCCAAGCCACCACCGGATGGGGCGGAGGCTCTTCGTCTTCTCGGGCCGTCGGCCCGGGAAG
The DNA here is from genome assembly GCA_965366625.1 of uncultured bacterium. GTDB lineage: Bacteria > Acidobacteriota > Thermoanaerobaculia > Multivoradales > J023 > JAUIJL01. The sequence continues at coordinate 1,476 of CBDUGP010000050.1, read as the reverse complement.
CAGACCCACCTGAGGCCGGGTCACGACGAGCAGGGGTCTCAAACCCAGCTCGTCAAGCCTTGCGAGCATGGGCACGGCAAGCTCATGGGTACCGAAGAAAACAATCCGTTGTATGTTTTTCACCCTTTGATGCTAACAGACCCGCAGCCTTCTTCGGCAATCCGTAGACACGTTCGACGGCCCTCGATCTACTCGATGGTCAGCTCCACTTGCCACAAATCGCCGACGGTGCGGGCCTCTTCGAAAACAATCAGATCACCTTTCGGGGACCACGCCGGGTAGCGCACATATCCATCGAGATCCTGCTTCTCGGTCAGCTGCACCACCTCGCCGCTCGAGCTGGACACCCAATATAGATTCCAAAATCCGGAACGCCGACCGGCAAAGGCGATCCGATCGTTGTCCGGCGCCCAGCTATAGGGCCAGCTATCCCCTTCGTCAAAGGTCAGCTGCATGATCGAATCCGTGATCGACTCAAGGGAATCAAATCCGGGAAATGGAATCACCGCGATCTGGGTGCTTTCTCCTCGCTGAACCTCGATCGCCAAACGGGAGCCGTCTGGCGACCACACAGGAAATCCCGCCAACTCGGGATCTCGGGTCAGTCGACGAGTTCTTGCGCTGTCGAGTTCATACAACCAAATATCGAGGGTGATGCTGTCGTTGGACGAATGGAAAGCGAGGGTCTTGCCGTCCGGTGAAAGTCGTGCCCAATCCGCATCTCTACCGAGATCCGCCAAAAACGTATGCCGGCCCGTTTCAAGGTTGAGATGCCAGATTCCCCGACGACCTTCGCGCTCTGAAAAATAGGCCAAGGTGCCGTCGGCCAACCAATTGGCTTGGGAGTCCCAAGCCGGATCCACCGTGACCTGCTTGGGGCGGGCGCCGGTGCCCAGATCGCGTACCCAAATGTCCAGGTTACGGCCCATTCGCCAACGGTCGAAGGCTACCCGCTCGGCGTCCAGGGAAAATCGGGGACGGCTGTTGCGCTGGCCTTCCCTCGACCATGGGACGGCCGGGCCCATCGGTCGCCCATCGGCACCCATTTCGAGCTGATGAAGACCACTGACCGTGGAAAGCGCGGCATAAACCAAACGATCCCCTGTTGGTGATAGAGACATCTGGCGGATGCTGGCCAAACCCAACCGACTAATTTTTTGGGCGGCCCCTTGGGGCTCGCCCGTGGTCGGATGCAGGGCCTGACGCCAGATGGCAAAGGACGAGGTGAAGCTGCCCTCGCTCGAAATACCGATGTAAAACAGGCTGCGACCCTGGGTGCCGAAAACAGGGCTGACGCTGACTTGGGCTTCTGAAACGAGGCTTTGAAGCTCACCGGTCTCCACCTCGACGGACCAAATCTGAGTCAGCCGTCGATTGCCCGACGAAAAAGCGACACGTCGCCCATCCGGCGACCAACTGGGCTCCCCGTGCCCTCCCACTGGCTCGCCGATTTGGGTCAGGCGTTCGGGCAAGCCA
>CBDUGP010000049.1:0-60606 GCA_965366625.1 uncultured bacterium | reverse complement strand
GGTTTCGTCAACAAAACTCGGACGGTGAGAGTCAAGCTCGCCGCTAATGTCGCATCCGTGCACCAAGGTGCCTCGATCGCCGGTGACGGCATCAACCTCGAAGCCCTGATCGACGATACGGAAGCCACCAATTGGGCGTCCTTGGTCGCACCCGCGCCCGGTGATCGGGTGGTGGTCGACCTGGCCGGTGGACAGCAGCGCATCACCCGCATCGCGGTCAGCGCCATGCTGCGGCCGGAGGATCCGAACAACGCCGACAGCGGCGGACAGAATCGCTTCACGGCCCTGCGTCAATTCGAGATCCTGACCTGCATCGAGGGAGCGAATCTGCTCAATCCGACCTGCTCCGCCGGCTCGGCCTTTGGCTTCACCACCATCTACACCAGCCCGTCCGACACCTTCCCGGCCGGTGCTCCGCGGCCGCTGGCTCCGGACCTCATCTTGCGGGAACTCGACGTGCCCGATACCGACGCCACCCACGTTCAGCTGCGAGTCGTGCACAGCCAATGCACCGGCACATCGGTATTCCGGGGCGAGCAAGACGCGGATCCGCTCAACGCCACGGATTGCGCCACGGCGTCGTCCAACGGAGACATCGTTCGGGCCGCCGAGCTGCAGATCTTTACCACCGATCCGGTAACGCCCAACAGCTGACGGATCGGAGGACAGCGTGTGATCTGACCGGGAGGGGAATCTGACACTTTTCCGCGGGGACGGAGAGTTGCACCGGCCGTCCCCGCGCCTTTTTTTGTCGAGTTCGCTTTGAAATACCGCTTTGAGATACAGCAGGCCACGGAAGTCTTTTCCGTGGCCTGCTGTTGTTGCAGCTAGGGCCGGGCTAGCTCAACAACCCCTTGCGAGCAGCTAGCTCAACAACCCCTTGCGAGCGGCGTATCGCACCAACTCGGCGGTGTTGTGGACGCGCAACTTGTCCATCAGGCGGGTGCGGTGGTTTTCGGCGGTTTTAACGCTGATGCCCAAAGCCTTGGCGGTTTCCTTGGTGGTCTTGCCTTCGATCACCCAATGGAAAACTTCCCGCTCCCTGGGGGTCAACGCGCCGTAGGGGTCCTCCGGGGAGCGCTCTGGATGGCGGTATTGCTCCGCCAAAACTCTAGCCGCCTGGGGACCGAAATAACCTTCACCACGGGCCAGCGCACGAACTGCGGCGAGCAGCTCTTCGGCAGCGCTGTCTTTGACCAGATAACCCGACGCTCCGGCGCGAATCACCGGCACCACGTATTCCTCTTCCTCGTGGACCGTCAGCACCAAAATGCGGGTCTTGGGAAGCTCTTCGTGGATCCGACGCGCCGCTTCGAGGCCGCTGAGGCGAGGCATGGTGAGATCGAGCACGGCCACATCGGGCCTATCCCGGCGGGCCATTTCCACCGCCTCCATGCCGTCCGAGGCCTCGGCCACCACCTCACAATCGCCCGCGTCGGCGAGCAGGCGCACCAAACCTTGACGCACAATCGTATGGTCGTCGGCGAGCAACACTCTGGTCTTCATGCCGATTCCTTTCGTCGCTTGCCGTCAGCTGAGGGGCAAGTTGATTTCGATGCGGGTTCCGGCGCCCGGGCTGGAATCGATTCGCAAACGTCCGCCGAAGATCTCGACTCGATCCCGGATGCCGGCCAAGCCGTGGCCCGTATCCGTTCCCGTATCGACCGCCACCGCCGCCGGATCGAAACCTTGGCCTTGGTCCTCAATGCTCAGGCGCAAAAACTCGCCGCGCCGGTCGATCCGAACCTCGGCCCGATCCACTTTAGAATGTTTCAAGGCGTTGGTCGACGCCTCTTGCACCACCCTGAAAATCAGTGTCTCGAGTTCGGCACCGAGTCGCGTACCCCCCGGGTTTTCGAGATCCTCGATGCCCAAGTCGACGGTGAATCCGGTGCTCTCACCGAGGGTCCTGCTCAGCCAATGGAGTGCCGGGGCCAACCCCAGGTCGTCGAGCACCCGCGGCCGTAACAAATGCGACAGCCGACGTGCATCGTTGAGCGCCTCATGCACGATGCCCACGGTGCCGTTCAGCTCGGTCGCCAGCTCCGAGTCCACATCGCGGCTTTGTTCGGCCAGGCGAACGAGCTGGATCTTGAGCGCCGTGAGCGTCTGGCCCAAGCTGTCGTGCAGTTCCCGAGCCAGCCGGCGACGTTCTTCTTCTTGAACCCGCCAAACCGCCTTGGCCAGGCCGCGAAATCGCTGCTCACCTTCCACCAGCCGGCGGAAAAGCTCGACGTTCTCTCGATCCACACGGCGAACCCGGGCTGCCAGGGAGGCCAAGTCGTCACCTTGCGGCGAGAATTTCTTATTCGAGGACTTGGTCAAGGGTCTGCACCTCCGGCAGGCGATCGAAGGCCGCCCGCCCGCTTTCGTCCAGGCTTTCGCGGATCCGGGCCACTGCCACGGCCGCTTGTTCCAGCTGGACCCGAGCTTCGCTTTCGAAACCGCGCGCGTTGAGCACCTCGGCCAGACGCCAATGGATCAAATGAGCACCCCCTAGGGGAGCGCGAGCTTGCAGCAGCTCGAGCGCCCGACGCAACGTCTGCTCGGCCGCGCCGGACCGCCCGGATCGCTGTTGGGCCTGAGCCAGGGCCAAAGCACCTCGAATTCGAAGCCGGGCGTGGTCGAGAGCTTGTCCGGCTTCGGTTACACCCTTGAGCAAGGTTTGAGCCCGGCCCGGCTCGCCGGCTTGCAGCGCCGCGCGGCCGGCACCGAGCCGGGCCCAAAGCTCTGCTTCGCGGCTACCGCTGCGAAGGGCCGCTTCCAGGGAACTTTCAAAGGCCTCCGCAGCTTGGCGGATTCGATCAAACGCCAAATGATGAAAACCTTGCAAACGAAACCACTCCGCCTGCCGCTCGTGGTGACTTCTCGCCTCCAGCCAAACACCCACGCGTTGCAAATCGAGTTCCGCGTCGTCAAAGGACCCCACCTCGAGCAGCAGCTCCGCCCGCGCCAGGGTGAGTTCGGTGAGCGCCGGAATTTCTTCCATTTCTTCAAAAATCGCCAAGGCTTCGTCGTAGGACGTTCGAGCTGCGATAAACCGCCCTTGGTAGTGAGCCGCTCGGGCAAGCAGCCCGAGCGCAACCGCTTCGGCGTCGCGACGGCCGGAGGCGCGGCTCGACTCCAACGAACTCAGGAGGGCGTCCAGGGCAGGCTGCCAGGCCCCCCTTGCCAAGTCGAGCCGAACGATGCTCTGGGCGACCAAGGCCTCGCCTTCGGGATTACCACCCACACGATACAGCTCGAGAGCTTCCTGCCAATGTCCGGAAGCCTGGTCGTAATCACCGAGCAAGAAATCCATAAAACCGACGTTGTTGAGGCTTTCGGCCGTGGCCCGGTCGTCGCCCAGTTCACGTCGAGCCTGCAGTCCGGCGACGAATTGCTGCTTGGCTTGCCGATATAGCCCCCGTTGCTCTTGCAAATGTCCGAGATGGTTGTAGGTGCTCGCCACACCGGCGGCGTCGCCGATTTCTCGACGCACCGCGAGCACTCGGCCCAGGTCTTCCTGCGCGGCCTCCAAGTCACCGCGTCGGGCCCGTAACATCGCCAGATTGAAAAGGGACGACGACTGGCCGCGCAGCTCACCGGTTTGTCGACGGATCTCGGCCGCTTCGAGATAACGCTTTTCCGCGTCATCCATATCCCCCAGCTTTTGATACGCAATGCCGAACGCGTTGAGCACGTCCCCTTGACCGCTCAAATTGTCGAGCCGATTGTGAATCACCAGCGCGCGGGTGAGGTATTCGTCCACGGCCCGGCGGCTCTCACCCATCAAGATGGCAAATTTTCCCAATAGGAACCAAGCCTGGGGATGTTGGGCATCGTCCACGGTTATGGCTTCGAGCACCGCAGACGCTTCTTCGAATCGGCCCGTGGCACCATAGACCTGAGCCAGCTCGAGACGCCCCTCGGGATCGAAGGGAAAGCGCTCGGTCAAACTTTGAAGCCGGGCGACGGCAGATTCGCTCTGGCCCGCCATCAGATCCCCACGGGCGTTCAACAAAAGCCCGAGCCGACTATTCGCTTGAACTCCTTCAAGGGCACGCGCCACCGCCTCCCGAGCCCGATCGTCGAATCCCATCTCGCCGTAGAGGCGGGAGAGGTGGACCCAAGCGAGGGTGAGTCCCGGTGCCTCCACCAAGGCCCTTTCAAAAGCTTCGACCGCCGCCACCGTATCGCCGCGGCCGGCGGCTTCGAGACCCTCCACATAGGCTGGACCTGCGTCGGCACCTTGCCGAGGAATGAACGTCGCGGACGGTTTGGGTTTCACCCCCAGACGGCGACGCAGCTCCTGCCCGAGCAGCTCGACCAAAATCAAGGCTTGTCGATCGAGCGATGCCTCGACATAAAAGGATTCCGCCGGCTGCGCCTCCGCACCCATCGGCACCAGCTGGGCGTCGACACGAATCGATTCACCGAGCACCCGCGCTCGACCCGAGACCAAGCGGTCGGCACCGAGGAGATCCGCGACCAGCCGGCGCTCCGCCTCGGACACAGATCCGACGGTGATTTCCAAGTCTTCGAGCGTACGGCGTACCCGGGTGCTGTCGATCACCCTGAGTTCGGCGCTTTCCGCCAGATCCCCGGCGAGCATTTCCGACAATCCGGTGGCTAACCAAGCGAGATCGGCACGGCCGGTTTCGTCGGCCAAGGGCAGGATGGCCACGGAATGCCGGGGACCCGCGACCGTCTCCGGGGGACGATCAAATAGACTCGCCAAGCTCAGGACCGAAATGATGATCACCGCCGCAGCCAAAATAGGGACCGCGTGTCTTCTCAGGAAAGCGCGTCCCTTGCGCCAGAAATACCGGGCTCGGCCGCCGCTCGCCCCGCCTGCGGCCAAGTCCTCGGCAATTTCCTCGGCGCTCTGATAACGATCTTCCGGATCCCGTTCGAGACACCTGGCGATGATCTCCGAAAGCCCCGGCGGCGCATGCTCGGCGACGTCTTCGAGCCGCAGCGGCCGGCCGGAAACCCGCTGGGCCAGCACCTCTGTCAAGCTCCCGCCGGCGAACGGCAGACGTCGACTCGAGAGTTCGAAAAGAATCAAACCCAGGGCGTAGAGGTCGGCGCGCGGGCCCACTGTTTCGCCCCTGGCTTGCTCTGGAGCGAGGTAATCGGGCGTGCCGACGATGCCGCCCGTGGCGGTGAGCCCCACCGCGCTCGCCGAGCTGGCAATGCCGAAATCGGTCACATAGGCCCGACCCTCGTCGTCGAGCATGATGTTGCCCGGTTTCAGATCTCGGTGCACCACCCCTTCGCGATGGGCCGCCGCCAGCGCCCCGGTGAGCTGCTGGGCAATTTGCACGACCCGCTCGGGATCCAGCGGACCTTCTTCCGCCAGCACCTCCTTGAGGGATCGTCCTTCGACATAATCCATGGTCAGAAAGTAGACGTCACCGGTTTCTCCGAGATCGTGGATCCGCACCACGTTTCGATGGGAGACCTGGCGCGCCAGGATCAGCTCACGACGAAACCGATCGCGCATCTCTTCGTCGCTCGCCCGCTCCGGCCGCAACAGCTTGAGCGCCACCGGCAGCTCGAGACGCTCGTCGAAAGCGTGGTAAACCATGCCCATGCCGCCGACCCCCACCAACTCGAGGATCCGATAGCGGCCGGCGAAGAGGGTGCCCGGGGTCTGCATGGTCAGGGCTCCAGCAGAGGTCCGCGTGGCTCCTAAATCGCCGGGCGTGGCCGCCGGCACCGAGCCGGATGAGGTACGGGTGGGCGCCAAGCCATCCGAAACCACATCTGAGGAAGACGCGGCCGAGCAGGATTCAACAGGGGGCAATGACTCGTCACTTGGTGGCGGAGGTGTGTCGCGGGTCATCCGGCAACCCCGGGCGCTCGATCGAAGCTCAAGGAATGACGCCAGTCTCCGGTCGCTCGATAGGAGGGTAACGAACGTTCCCAGGCATCGGTCGAATCGATTCGGGCCTGCTGATTGAGAAGCGTTTCTCCACTGGGAATTTCGCGATTCAGGCCGGCCACCTCTTGATGCAGCTTGGCGACGCTGATCGCCAGGCCGGCGTGGGCAGCCAGCGCGCTCAGGATGTCGACATCGAGTTCGGAGAAGGGCTTTCCGGCCTCACGGCTATCGGCATAGGCCACTCCCAGCATGCGATCCATCACCGCGAGGGGCAAGCAAACCAGGGTTCTGAGATCGTGGGCAATGATCGAGGGCCGGGCACCGAGCACCGTATCCAACCTGGCGTCGGCCACGGCCACCGGCAAACCCGTGGCCAGGGCTCGTTCCACTGCTCCGGCACTGCCTTCGAAACGGGTGGCGAGCAGGTCGTCGGCGTCGACTCCCACGCGGGCCACCAGCTCCAATCCCCCGTCGGCATCGGTCAGCAGAATAAAACCTCTTCGGCAGCCGGAAGTATCGAGGATGGAACGTAGCACCTGCTGCAATAGGGCTTCGAGTCCGGCGGCCGGGTCGAGACGCGCTTGCAAGCTCAGGGAAGCACGCCATCGTTTCTCGTTTCGTTGCGACTCTGCCTCGGCTTCTTCACGCGACAGCGTTTCAAATTGGGCCAACAAACCGCCGAAGCTGATCCACGCATTCGGTCCCAGCTCCATGTCTTCAGCCGGATGCCCGTTCAATTGGGTTCCGTTCTTACTGCCGAGGTCCTTCAACCACCAACGCTCATCCTTGGCAAGGTGGACACTGGCATGACGCCGCGAAACCCTGTCGTCGTCGATCGCGACCTCACACGCCGGATCTCGGCCGATCACCTGGGGCGGGCCCTCCGCCAAGGCGAAACATCGCGTCGGCGCATCGGGGAAGTGGACGATGAGACGGGCCGGCATCACCCCGCTCAGAAAGAGCCGCTTTGGCGCTGCAGGCTGTGGCTCAACCGCTCGATGTCGGAGCGCAATCGGCCCGCCACGTTGCTCAGCTCCTCGCCCGCAGCCCAAACGTCGGGAATCGACTCGCCGGAATTGGCAACCACCGCTTGTTGCAAGCTCGAAAGGGTCGTTTGCGCGTCCTCGACATCGTCGTTCGAAATCTGTGTCCGAGCTTGATCGAGGAGATTTTCAAGTTCGAGGAAAACATCCGAGTCGATATCGCCGACATGGTTTTCGAGGGTTTGCTCTAAGGCCTCCGTCTGCTGGGCCAGGACCACCTGGTACATGCGCGTGTCGAGCACGATGAGCTGCTCGCGGTAAAACTCCGGATGCACCGCACCCACTCGGTAGCTGCCCGAATCCATCCACGCGCTCACGTCCTCAAAAATGGCTCCCGGTTGGGCGCTGAAGAGTCGAAGCTGGGTACCTGCGGTATAGCTCAAATTGTGGGTGTAGATCTCCACCGACACGACGCCTCGGAAGGAGAGGGTGCTGCCGATGGGAGGCGCAAAACGAAGCATGACCGGGAAAGCTCCCGGAATCGACACGACCGCGCCGAGGGGCATTCGAGACAGCAGATCCGGATCCGTTGGAGCGACGAGTTCGGCGGAAAGACCCAAATTCGGAATCGTCAGATTTTGAGCGTCTTCAAAAGAAATTTCCAGACTCGCTTCGACCCCCCCGGCCAGGGCAATCCGGCCGGTGACGGTTTGTCCATCGACCTGCAAATTCTCGATTCCACTGCCGACAGCGGACTCGGCTCCTAGGGTAACTAAGCACAGAGCTAGGGTGAAAACGGCCCGATTAAAGGTTTTGATCATGGAGCTCCTCCTCGAACCGGCGTGAAGCGGTCTGTTAGGTAGAATAGCGACGTTATCAAACTCATTTGGTGATCTCAACCCGATCCGGAGCGGCCGACCCCGGGCAGAAATAGACGGTCTGCCTGAGTAATTAGCCTCACAGGCAACCGGGTTTCGCCCAGCCAGAATGTTCACCCACGCATCATTTTGTCGTCGTCCCCCCCGGGTGGGACCCGAGGCCTCTGAACCCCGTGAGCAAGGAGAAGACGCATGCTGCTGAATCACCCCACTTGCAAACGATCCGGGTCGGTTCCTTAAACCATTATTTATCGCAAGTCTGTTGCTCGCCGCATTGCTCGCACACGTTGAGTCACGTTCAGAGCAACCAAGATTCCTCATCCAAGTGACGCGTGCCAAGGGATAGCCGAATCAGATCGGCAGATCGGCAGATCGGCTAATATCCAGCCATGGATCCAACCCAAGCAGCACCGCCCGAGCGAATCGGCCGCTACAGAATCCTGGGCCGCCTCGGCCGAGGGGGCATGGGCGATGTGCTGCTGGCCCGCGACGATCGTCTGGATCGCCCGGTCGCGATCAAACGTTTGAGATCTGGACTGTCTTCCGACCTGTATCCGCGCCTGGAGCGGGAGGCTCTGGCCATCGCCCAGCTGAGCCACCCGGCGGTGGTCCGCATCTTCGAAGCCCTGGACACCGACGACGGCATTCATCTCGTGTTGGAATTTGTGCCCGGTGAAACCCTTTCGGAAAAATTGAAATCCGGCCCCTTGCCTTTGGATCAATTGGTCAACCTCGGGCGAGAGGTAGCAGAAGCCCTTTCGGAGGCCCATCAAAAAGGAATTCTCCATCGGGATCTCAAGACCGAGAATGTGATGGTCACCTCCCACGGCCACGCCAAAATCTTAGATTTCGGATTGGCCAAGTTGTGGTCTCCCGCAAACCCGGGGCAAGACGAGCACCCGTCACCCGCTGGGCTCGACGAATCCCTAACCCATACGGGATGGATTCTGGGCACGGGCCGGTCCATGTCACCGGAGCAGGCTCGGGGCGAGTCTTTAGACGGCCGATCGGACCTTTTTTCCCTGGGTGTGTTGCTCTACGAAATGGCCACCAGCCACTCACCATTCCGGGGCAAAACCCCGTTGGAAACCTTGTCCAATCTCCTGACCCTCGAAGAGCAACCCGTCACCGACCTGCGACCGGGCTTGCCCCCCGACCTGGCCAGCCTCATCCATCGCCTGATGTCCAAAGTCCCCGATCAGCGACCCGTGGACGCTGAGACCGTCGGGCGCACCCTGAGTCGCCTTGAAGCCGACCTAGGCCTCGGATTTTCCACTGCTGAGGAGCGTGATGCCGAGCCGGAGCCTGAAACCGCGACGGCGGCGGCTCTCGATCTTTCGCCCCAAGCCTCCGGGGGTGACCCGTTCGAAGACCTACCCACGGGGTATTCGCCTTCGAGCGACCCATGGGCAGCGCCATCGAGCGAACCCCGAGCCCTTGAACCGACAAACCTTGAACCGACGAACCTTGAGCCGACAGCACCCGCTCGCATCACCCAGCCCCGTGGGAAAGTCAACTCAGCCCTCATCCGTCGGACCCTCTCGGTGATTCTGCTGATTGCAACGGCGGCCTTGATCCTCGTGTTGCTTTCCGCGCCGAGACCCACGGCCCGTCGGGTGGCGGCTTTGGAGCCGACTGTGATCGGCGCAGATCCAGAGGGTCGGCTGGCAATTCTCGGGGCCGGGGCTCTGGACGCCGCCATCGGCGCCCTCGTCGATCTCGAACAGACTGGCCCCATCGGACCCGACCAGCTCCGGGGCGTCGGCGGATCGGCCCTAGAAATCGCCACCGCCAACGCCACGGACGAGCTGTTGCTGATCAAAGTTTTCGAGCTGGGCGGAATCACCCACATCGAGTTGCGCAGACTGAGCACTCGGGACGGCATCGTGCTCTGGAATCGCAATCTGTCGGTATCCTCCCAATTAGAAGATGCTCGGCAGACCGCCAATTTGGTGGCCTCGGAGGTCAAGCGCGGTTTTAAGGAGAACACGGGTCTGCTGTCGTTCGGAGGCGACGACCGAGGTTCTTCCCAGCTCAAGGCCAGCGACCACGACTACCGCCGTTTTCTCGAAATCCAATATCGGACCCGACACCAAAACTTGCCCTTTCCTGAAGCGCTTCAGCAGCTGGAGCAAATCCTCGAAACATCACCCCGCCTCAGCTCCGCCCATTGGCTGATGGCTGATCTGGCGGAATCCCTCTTCACCGACACCCGCCAGGCCCGTTATCTGGAAATCGCACGCCGCCATGTTCGTCTGGCGGGGGAGGACAGGCATTGGGATCCCAGACCCGCGGTTCACGGCTTCAGACTTGCCCTGCTGGCAGGGGATCTCGACCAGGCCGCAACCCTCTTGGAGACCCTGAGTGACACCGCGCCCGGGGAGCCCGAAGTGCTGTTCAACCGGTCGATGCTCGCCCAAGCCCGGGGCCAAACGGAGGAAGCGATCACCGCTCTGGAGCGTTTGGTGGAACGAAGGCCCTCTTGGCGTTATTTGCACCAATTGGCGACTCTCGAATATCGATCGGGCCGAGTGGATGCCGCCCGCAAACACTTTCGGCAGTTGTTGCAGCGCAGCCCCGACAATACCTGGGGACTCAACGGATTGCTTCAGCTGGAGACCCTGCACGGCAACTTGAAAGCAGCAGAGACCCTCGCCCTGCGCCTCCTGGAACTCAGACCCCACCGCAGCTTTTGGACCAATCTCGGAGTTGTTCGATTCTTGCTCGGCGACTACGAAAACGCCCTCCGAGCCTACGAGCAAGCCGCCGAGCTGTCGCCGGACCATCCCACCACCTTGCTCAATCTAGGGGATTCCCTCCAAGCCCTAGGCCGGAACGACGACGCCGAGCGCGCTTTTGGCCGGGCCTTGCACATTCTCAGTCAGCGGCAGGAAAACGAGGTCTTGAGCCCCCAAGACCGTCTCAACAAGGCTCAATGTTCGGCCCATTTGGGAGATTTCGAAACCGCGATCGAAGAGACCCTGGCGATTTTGGAACATGCCGACGACGATTCTGAGCTGGCTTATCAAGCGGCTTTGGTGTTCGCCCTGGCGGGAGAGCAGAACAGCGCCTTGATCAAAGCTCGACACGCCTTGAGTTCCGGTATGGATGCCCGTTGGTTCAACATTCCAGCCTTCGACGAACTCCGGCCCCTGCTCTCCCTAGACGCTCAACCGGCTTCCGAGCAGACGTCTGCGGCCTCCGGGGAAGGAAAGGGGATGCCTTGATTATCCAATTGGGGATCGCCGGTGGAGAAGAGTTCCAAGGACAGGGCACGAATTCCCAGGGTGGCCGCTTCGTAGAAACAGCTTCTCGGATCCGATTTGAAATCCCACATCTCCACGCCCTTTCTGCTGAATCGAGCCTTGCCGCAGGGATCGAAATGCTCATTCTCGCGACTGCCGTTCTCCTGACCACCGGGTTTTAGACCCAGCTCGGTGGAGTGGTAGAAGAGAATCATCGGAAAAGCACCTTCCGGCTCGGTTTCGAATTGCCACCGGACCGTGGAATTGGTGAACGCCTTGACCGGCTCCTCGGGCGAAATCCTGAGCCGGAATCGATCTTTCGGATCCCGTCGAACGGAGAGATCGACGCGGTGCTCGTCCGGCGTCGGCTGGGCCTGGTATCGCAAATCGTCGGACGGCCCCATGGTCAGGGAAAGACGAGCGGTGGTGAGGCAAGAGAACGCCCGGTCGCTTTCCATGCCCATGCCGCGGTGAACCATAGCGAAAAAGAAATGCCGGCGCGGTGCTCCTTCCTCCAGGGCTTGCGCCGACCATTCACCGATCACGTCCGCGGACACCCCGCCAGCTCGCTCTTCTGCCATGTGCAACAAGCTGTCGAAAGGGCCGAAGGGTTGATCGGCCTGGGATTTCGGCGACTGGGTAAATCCGACCATCGGCGTCCAACCTTTGGGCAACGGACCGATAGAGCCGTCCGGCGCCAGTCGCCGAAACCGCCATCGGATCGGGCGGCCCGCCGGAATGGGTAGCTCCGGCATCGCGGCCTCCAAAGAGCAGGTCTCGGTGCGCAGCAGCACCCAAATGTCGATCCAACCCGCTGCCGTGTCCTCAGGAGTGGGGTTCATTTGATCGAACGGCTCCGAGATTTTTGTGTAGAACATTTGATTTCCTTTCCGCATGGCACACAATGAGTGGCACAACAAGAAGACACCACATGAATGGGAACGGTTCCGAGGGTCCCGCAGGGACGTATCCGACGAGTCCGACGAGCCCGACGAGCCCGACGAGCCACAGTGACGATTCGTGACTAATCACAGTGACGGGAGAGCATCGAGCCATGGCCTACCAACTCATCTGCCTCGCAGGCACCCTCCAAGGGCAAACCTTCGACCTCAAAGACTCGTTCTCCGTCGGTCGCCATCCGTCCAACGACTTGGCGATTTCTCAGCTCTCCGTCTCCCGACGGCACTGCACTTTGCAGGCCGAGTCAAACGGTGTTCGCCTGCAAGACGTGGGGTCTCTCTTCGGCACTTTCGTCAACGAGCAGGCCGTCAAGTCTAAGCTCTTACGTCATGGCGACCTGATCAACGTCGGCGAAAGCCTCTTTCTCTTTCAAGACCCGGATCTTCCTGCCGACACGCGGCCGTCGAGCTCCGAGCTCGATCTGGAAGAAGCCAGCACCGCTTACGGTATCGCCGACCATCGGCTACCGGTCGATCGGCCCGGGGTTTCGGCCCCGAATCCGACGACCATCGAGAATGATTCAGCAAACCTCGTGCCGGCGGCCGGCGATCCGGCGGCCGGCGATCCGGCGGCCGGCGATCCGGCGGCCGGAGTGCCGGCCACGGAGAGGTTGGTCGGAGACTCGGAGGTCATGACGGATCTCCGGTCCATGGTGGATCGAGTCGCATCGGTGGATTCCACCGTGCTTATCGATGGCGAGAGTGGGTGTGGCAAAGAATTGGTGGCCCGGGTGATCCATGCGGCAGGCCCCCGATCCGACAAACCGTTTGTGGCGGTGAATTGCGCGACTCTGTCCGAAAATCTATTGGAGAGCGAGCTTTTCGGGCACGAGAAGGGCGCCTTTACCGGGGCCGTGCAACAGCGGGTCGGCCAGTTCGAAAGGGCCGACGGTGGCACCCTCTTTCTCGATGAGGTGGGGGAGATTCCATTGGCCTTGCAAGCCAAGTTGCTCCGCGCCCTACAAGAGCGGGAAATCGAACGTCTGGGGGGTCGGCGGACGGTCCAAATCGACGTCCGGGTGCTGGCGGCCACCAATCGGGACTTGGCCAAAGAGGTCGCAGAGCGCCGCTTCCGCGACGATCTCTATTATCGACTGGACGTCATCCGATTGACCGTGCCTCCATTGCGCCAACGGCGAGCGGACATCTCCCTACTGGCCGGTCATTTTCTCTATCACCACGCCAAACGCCTGCAACGCCCTCCCATGGCCTTTTCTCCCGAGGCCCGCGCCGCGCTCGGGGCCTACGATTGGCCCGGCAATGTCCGCGAGCTTTCGAATGCCGTGGAACGCGCCGTAGTTTTGGCCCAGGGCAACATCCTGCAGCCGGAAGATCTTCCAGAATCCGTACTGGAATGCCGTCCGCACACCCCGGCCGACGGCGACTACCACGCCACCATCAACGAAGCGAAGCGAGAGGTCATCTCCAAGGCCCTATCCACGGCCGGCGGCAACGTCGCCGGCGCCGCGCGCGCCTTGGACCTATCGCCGAATTATTTGCATCGTTTGATCAGTAACCTGGGCTTGAGGAATCGGCTGGACGATTCCCGCAAAAACTGAGCCCCCGATCCGCCGATTTTCTATCTTTTGGGATAGACCCACTCCTTTCGGACACAGTCCAAAGCCCTAAGACCGCCCATCCGCGGCGGTTTTTAGGCTTTCTTCAGCCGCTTCCGGTCTGGCACGGTTCCTGCGATAAGGCTCTGCAAGTCCCTGGTAACCGGCGCGGGAACCATCGCGCCGAACCAGCTTTGAACCACATCCTGCGGACACGAAACGTCCCTCGGACACCTGAAGGAGCAGAGCCATGCCTGAAACCCAAGCCCAAGCCCCAAAAACTCAAGCCCCAAAAACCCACGCTAAAGGCCAATATTCCCCCGCGGCCGATATCCAAACCGCGGCAGGACCGATCGTCAAGACCTGGTCTGTGCCCAAGGATAAAGGTTTCACCGTCGGTGGCACAGCCAGAATCACCCTGACCAACGTCACCGACACCCCGGTCGTCGTCCGCATCGACCGCTTGCAGGCCGAGCTGGAGGCCCGCGGCATGCTGACCTTGAATCTGGACAGGAATCGCAATCAAACCGTCACCTTAGAAGCTCCGGACGGCGGCGAGGCGGAAGGTTTCTTCGTGCTCCACGACTTCGACGCGAAATGGAACGTGCCGTCCATCGGTGCCCGGGCCGACTTATCCTTCCAAGGCCCCGCTACGTTCGTGTTGGTCAGCGATCCCCAGTCGACCCTAGTCGTGGAGTGGTTGGCCGACGGCGGCGTGCGTCAGCGCGTCGAGCCCGGTTTTGCTGAATCGGCACCCTTTTCCCGCGAAGAGGCCAGGTCCATGGCAGTGGTCGGGATGCGAAACGTCTTGGGCCAAGGTTCTGCGAGCGGATTGGTTTGCTCTCTCGATGCGGAAGCCGGCGAAGCTGCGCAATAGTCCTTCCTTCTCAAAACCGATCTCCAAAGAATTCATCATCATCAAAGGATTTTCAATGACTGTTGCATCCTCGATTCAAGACAGCTGTGAGACATTCGCAACCCTCAACACCCTGCCCGCGGGCTGCCGAACCCAGATAAGTTGGCGCCGCGACGGTTATATGAGCATCTTGCCCTTCGGTCCCGACCGAAGCTTCGCCCATGTATTTTTCCACGAGCACCGAGAGGGGCCCGTGGTCGGATCGATGCTGTTGACCCCTGAGCGCATTCAAGAGCTGGCCACCGAAGGCTTGCCGCTGAACCACCTCGACGTCGGCTCGCCGAGCATCGGTGTGAATCAACAAGAGGCCACAGCGAAAGAAGTGCTCGAGGCCGTTCAACAAGAAGGAACCAAGGATCCCAAGGAAGAGCGGCCGAACGAAACCGATCCCGAGGCCATTCAATCGCCGACGGAATCCGACATTTTCAAGCGGATGAATTCCGAAAAGCTCGTGCAAGAAACCCTTAAGAACGTCTTCGGCGACAACGGGGTTAAGATTCAACCCGGATCTCTCATCGACGGTACCTATTTGGACGAGCAGAAAACCCGTCCCTTGCGCGAGACCATCTTCGTCGTCAACCGCGAAGGCAGGCCGATTCTGCAATCGTATTTCAATATTTTTTACGATAAGAATCAATTTCCGACCTTGGTCATCAGCCGAGCGATCGAATCCATTGAGCTGGAATTCTTTCGCAAAGTCACGGTGGAGCAGACCTTGAAATCCTCTTCCTTCGCTGCCGGCCTGACCCTCGGCCTGAGTTCACCCACAGGCCAAGTCTCCAGCGGTCCGGCCCCGGGCGACAAAGTGCACAGCCAGGGTCAAGAGCTTTCCGGCCCGAACGGTTTGTCCTTCGGTTTCAACGCCGGCTTCACCAAGAGCTACGCTCGATTGCGTATTGAAGCGGAGCTGCGGGTGCAGGAGACCTTGGGCAAATTCGTCACCACCATCGACCGGGTCCCTCCCGCCAGCGGGTGATCGCCTCGCCGTCGGCCCATCAGTGATCGGGGCGCCCCCATGGGCGCCCCGACTTTCTCGACACAAACCACTGCCAAATTCGATCTCCCAAGTTCGATCTCCCAAGTTCGATCTCCCAAGTGCCCCGGGCGGTGGAGAAGGAGCTGCTATGACCAACACATCGATTTCGCCATGCCTTGATTTGGTGGACATGGCCGACACCCGGCGCACCTTTCACTGCCCAAACCACGGGTCGGCGGAGGACATCCGATGCGTCAAAATCCGAAATCCCGACCTCACGGCTCCCTGGGATTTCCTTTTGATCCTGATCCGCCACATCGTCGCGGACAGCTCGTTGATCAGCCATATCGTTCCCTTAGAACACGGAGGTTATCGGCGATTCGTCAATCGGATTCACAGCCGCGAAGTACAGAAGATTCACAGCCTCGAATCCTATGAATCTGAGAGCTTGAGTTTCGGATTCGTGCAACTGGCCAAGAGCAAAACACGCAAGCTGTATCGAGAAATTCGCCGGCACCTCTTTTTGGCTCAGGGCCACTCCCAAGAATTCGACGCAAACAATCGACCCCTGGGCCCGCCGGTCGAGATCGACGAATCCATCTGGCCGGACCTGCCGGGCGATAACGAAATCTCCGAGATGATCCGTGCTTTGGGTTCCCGAGATCTGGACGCTGTCGCAGTCGGCCCTCTTGAAACCCTAAGCCTAGGCGTCCATTTTCCGACGGTCGACGACCTCGGCGACGGCGATTTCGAAGTGTCCGACGGTGAAGTCTTCAGCGCCGGATCCCGCACTGCCGGCCTCTCGGACGGCATCGTCATCGAAACGTCTTTCCAGGAAGGCATCCCAGCCTTGGCCACCCACGACTATTTCCCGATTCGAAACGGCAAGAAACAGCCCAAATTATTCGGCGATCGTTGCGCCCAAAACGTTATCAAGGAAGTGGTGACCGTCTACAAAAGAAGTCAGAAAAACGGCTTCTTCCGCAGTAAGCAAAAACTAAAGATTATTCGCGACGAGCTGCGCATCAACACCTTCACCTGGACCAGCACCTGAGAGAGCCACCATGCAATTCACCCACATGATACTCCCGATTCTGATCGGCTTCTTTAACCTCAACCCTCCGATTCTCGCCCAAGAAGCTACCCTTTCCCCGCCCCGGACTTCGTGCGTAGACATTCCAGGACATGTGACCTGCGAGCGAAAGCACAACGGCTTGATCCACGAAGCCGTGGTCACCGCCCCCGACTTCACCCTTCATTGTCGAGCCTTCCGTCACTTGTGGATCAAACGCTACCGAGGCTCCAGCTCCCGCGCCGAAACCCGAGAGGTGGTGGTGGCCGGAGTCTGTGATCAACGAGCCCTCGACGGTCGCCTGATCAAACGGTGGAGCACCCTAGACCCCTTAGAGACCGAAAAGATCGACCGAAAGCTCTGGGATTCCCCCGAGCAGACCCTACCCGAGCCGGTTGTGAAGCTGATCTCTCGCAAGAAAAAGAAAGGTCGAGAAACCAAATTCTTCTCAGGCTACTATCTGCCCGAAGGCTGGAAAGAAAGCGCCTTCAGCGACGCCGACGCCACGCCCGGCTACGAACCTTTTCCACCCCTCGGCAAAGAACAAGCCTGGAACGACGCCGACGATCGCAGCTCCATCGTAAGCCCCCTCTTTGCCGCCAAAGCCCAATGCTCCGACGGCTTCGTGGTCTGCACCCCTTACCTGAAGATCCTGCACCCAAATCCCGAGCTGTCGCAAGTCGAGGTAGAAATGGTGAGCGCCAGACTGTTTTTCAACCACCGATCCAAAAAGTCTTCCCGCACCGTGCACGTGCTGCCCGCCACCTTCATGCGTCAGAGCTTTGGACCTGAAGGGCCGCCGGAGGGAGAGAGCCGTTGAGTTTTTCTCGGCGCCCCGCCAGTTTTTCTCGGCGCCCCGACCTTGCGCCCATCGGTGAATTCCGAAATGGCCTCGGTGTTCTTCTGACGGAGAATCGAAATCTTCCAATTTCCCCGTCTCGCTTCGATCGCTAGAGTGATGCAGCTTTATCGGAACCATGAATCACAGCTGAATCGGTCGGCCTTTTGCCCGGCCCCTGTAGGACGGACAGGGCAGGGCAAAGAAGCCACGCCGATCAGGCTGGGACTCGCTCGGCACGGGCATGAACCGACGCCGGAGGAGGAAAGCACCGATGACGGACGACGTCGTGCACGCGGATGAGCGAAATTCACCCGATGCCATGGGGCGAGGAGAAGGAAAGATGATTGAGGTAGAAGATACCAACTTGTATCCGATCCGAATCAGATTAGAAGACGGTGCAACCCAAGCGATCTTGAAACCCGGGAATGGACATTGGCAGATTACGGATTGCGTGGGCACTCGTCTCGAAATGAAACAGCCCCTTGGGGGCGTCAATCTACGCCAAACCGCCAATGAAGTGCTTTTTGAGGTCCTGACCGCCGACGCGGCGGAGCTTCTCGAGGTGACCGTCTATTTCGAACGGGAAAGTCATACGGAAGATCTTCTGCAGGCCGAGCTGTGCCGAAGCAAGAATCAGACCCAAGGACGGGTCGCCGTTTATTCGGTGGAAGGGGAGGAAACGGAATACCTATTAGAAGGTGATGATTTTCGCCATGTCACCTTACCTTTGAGCAAACCACCCCACGGTGGCTGTCATTCCGACGGCTAATCGCCAGACGACTGATCTGCGGCCCGCCCGTTCACCGAAAGAAGCCACGAGGAGTCGACATGAGCCCCGTCAAACAGATAGTGATCACTTTACAGCAGCCGGCAACCATTGCCCGATTGACGGTCAATCCAGAAGTCGGCCACTGGGTGCTGCCCGACGATGCGGATATAGATAAGGACCAACTAGTGCAAGTGGACAGTGCCAAGGGTTATATAGGTTATTCCTTGACCCAAGACAGCGTAGCCTTAGAGCTGGGCCCCGCATCCAAGGCCGAAACGGCTGTGGTCATCGCCTATTTCAAACCCAAGCCGGGCAAAAGATATTTTGACGGCGAGCTCTGCAGACCGCGTCGAGACACCCGCGGACGTGTGGACGTGTACACCCCCGACGGGAAAGAAACCGACAGCCTATTGCCCGGCCAATGTTGTCGACGGGTGACCTTGCGCTTGGACAAACCCGGCCATGGTGGCGACGACTGTGAGTGAGAGAGCAGAGTCCGACCCCGGGGCCTCCCCCCGCAAGAAAAAACCTGCGAAGGCTTCCGGAGGAGCCAAGGGCAAAACCCCGACGAAGACCCGCAAGGAAGCTCCGAACAAGGCTGCCCCTAAAACGCCTAGAACACCCCCGGCGAAGGCTCGGAGAGCCAATTCGAGGACCACGAAGAAGCCGCCCAAGCGGCAGATTGTCTACTTAGACGACCTGGAGCCCGTATCGTCGCGGATCGGCTTTGGCGATCTGGGGCGCCACGGTAGCCTGGGCTACCAAGATCGGCAAGATGGGGTAGTCCTGGTGAGTGGTGAGCGCTTCGATCACGCCCTGAGCACCCATCCGCCGGCTCGGGTGCTCTTTCCCTTACGGGCAAGTTTCGACCGCTTCCTGGCTCGGGTCGCCCTCACCGACGATGTGCCCGCGGGGGTTTCCCATGCCGACTTCACCGTTCTGGCAGACGGCCGACCGGTGGCGCACGAGATCGGAGTCGCTGCCGGTGAAGGGGCACGGGAGATGGTGGCGGACATTCGAAATGTCCGCCATCTCGAGCTCAAGGTGGAGACCTCGCGGTGGCCCTCTTGCCACGCGGTCTGGTTAGAGCCTCGTCTCGAGCCATCGCCCGATCGCCCGCTGGTTTCGACGATGACGGATTGTTTGAATCGGGTCCAAATTTCGAGCTCCGAGACTTTGCCAGGGTCAGAGCGGGTCATCGCCACCGTCGTGTCCCCCGGTTTCGAGCCCCAGCTCGATGCCATGCTCAGCTCCTTGCGGACCCATGGCGGTTGTGAGGACGCTATGCTTGCGGTTTTCACCGTGGGTGAAAGCAGCGAGATCGATCGGTTGGTCAGCCAACATCGAGCCACCGTGATCCGCTGTCACGCCGAAAAAAAGCTCGATCCCAAGGTCAAGTCGGTGCTCTATTCAGCCGCACGGATTCTAGATGCCGAGTATTTTCTTTGTCTCGACGCCGACCTTCTGGTGCTCGGCGATCTGGAGCCGATCTTTTCTGCTCTCAAGGCTCTCCCTTCGACCTCGGTTCTGGCTTGCCGCGAAGGTAACGACCGGGGCTGGAACGATCTGAATCATATGTTGAGTGATTCCTATGGCGGCCAGGGTTCAGATGTGCAACGCCTTCTGGGGGCCGACCACGGTGAAGGCGGCTATTCCCTGGTGGTGAACGACGGCGTCTTCGGGGCCCGCCGCAAGGCCCTCATAAACTTAGATCGATGCATTCGTGATTTACCGGAGGCCGGCATCTGGATCGACGAGCATGCAGGTGTCTGGTGGCGCAATCAATTTGTCTTCAACCTGGCCCTGGCCCGCCTCGATTGCGGTGTCGAGCTCGATCCGACTTTCAATATCCAGCTGACGTCCCAGGAGGTCGATATCGACCGAGACCAGCGGCGCGCGCGATGGCAAGGGCAAGACGTTCGGATCCTGCACTTCAATGGCAGTGGTCGGGAGAAATTTCTCCCCTACCGCGACCTTCTCCTAAAAGGAGCTTGAGCCATGCCCCCGGCCTCCGGCCCCACTCACAGACATCGGCCGGCGGCCTCCGTGCCTCCTCTCGTCTCTTGCATCATGCCGACCCGTGGTCGGGAGCCTTTCGTGCTTCGCTCGATCGAGCTCTTCACACGGCAGGACTATCCCAAGCTCGAGCTGATCGTGCTCGATGACGGCGTCGAGGGTCTCAGT
The DNA here is from genome assembly GCA_965366625.1 of uncultured bacterium. GTDB lineage: Bacteria > Acidobacteriota > Thermoanaerobaculia > Multivoradales > J023 > JAUIJL01. The sequence goes on along the minus strand of CBDUGP010000049.1, from coordinate 40,358 downwards.
GCCTTATTACCCAGGGATCCGCGTATTCGATATCTACGCACCCCTTCGGGCTGTTCCATCGGTACCAAGCGCAATTTAGGGTTGGAAGCAGCCATGGGCGACATCGTGGTGCACTGGGATGACGACGATTGGTACGCTCCGAGGAGGGTGAGCACCCAAGTCGCCCCGATCCTCTCGGGGAACGCGGATATCACGGCTCTCAAGGCGGGGGTTTTCTTCGAGCTCGAGCACTGGCGCTTCTGGCGGGTGACCCCCGAGCTGCACCGTAGACTCTTTGTCGGTGACGTGCACGGCGGAACCTTGGTCTACCACCGCAGGGTTGCGGAGCTGGCCCGCTTTCCCGACAGCTCGTTGGCTGAGGATGCGAGCTTTCTCAGACACGCAACTCGACGCGGTGCACGGTTGAAGCGACTCGAAAACGACGAGCTCTTCGTGTATTTACGGCACGGCACCAACGCCTGGTCTTTCTCCTGCGGCCAATTTCTCGATCCAGCGGGCTGGCAAGAGATTCCGGAGCCCAATTTACCTGCGGACGATCGAGCCTTTTACGCCGAACGATCCCCGGCGACTCGAAACCAGGGTGAAACCTCTAGCAGCTATCCCGGTTTGTTCTCCTCAAGTTAAACAGCTCTGATCGGAGAAACCCTATGAAATGGAGGTTGTTGGTGCTTGAGAGCAAAATGAGAATTCCCGTTCCAGTGACCGCACCTTGAAACGAACGACCTGGAGAAAGGCTGAATCACCATGGGGATCCATTCGCTAGCCTCACCGATCGCCAAAGCTCCTGCCACGGAATCTGCTTCCGCCCAGGCAGATCGGCAACCGCGGACCGCCGAAGACCATCCGGGTCTCACCGCCAGACCGCTACATCGATTTCTGCCGATCGAATCTCACAAGGAATCTCACAAGGAATCTCACAACGACGGTCGAACGGACTCCAGCGCGGCCCCATCACAGTCCGAGGGTTCGGAACCTTCCACGATGATCGCCGGGCCGCCGGCCCCAGTCGATGGAGCCTCAGTCGATGGAGCCAATTTGCCGATCCAGCGGACCATCCATATCAATGGCCAGCGGATGACTCATCGAGAAGTGGGCCAGTGGAAGAACGACAGGAACCTCGATGAACAGCGCCGCACGTTGATCAACCAGATGCATCGAGCCGGTTTGGAATACCACTACGACAGCTCGGCGCAATTGACTGGTGGTCTCAGAGCCGCTGTTCGTCGTCAAGATTGGGAGACTGGAGCGGTTCCAGGACCTGAGTCCCGCCAGCTATCTCCCCACGACCCTCGATTCAAAGAGTTGCATAGCCAAATCATGGCCAGTCACACGCAAAATCCCTACGCCACCGATGCGCTTCATGAGGCGGGGCCACTGATGGGACCATGGATGAATAGAAATATTACGAGGCCCGGGCGAGCCATGCGCATGGGCAGCGCCCTCCTTAGGCCATCGACCTGGACTGGGCAGAGAACGGGAGATTTCGCTTGGAGCCAACCCTCGACCTGGACCTGGCAGCGGCCCGACTTCGAAGTCTCGAGGATTCATGCGCTTCGGAATCCAGCTTTGGAGAATCAGTACGCATTAGCCAGACAAGACATCATAGGAAGGGCTGGGGCGGCCAATGAACGGATGCTCTACTCGGGCCATGGCGCAGCAGGAATGGCCCACATAGAGCAAAACGGCCATGACCCGAGCTACGGCGACTACGGGGCAAGGAATTGGTTGGGAATAGAGAAGGGGCACGGCGCCCTCGGACGAGGATCCTATTTCACCGATCGAGTCGACAAGGCCGTCAGCTACTCTCGCAGGGATCTGCCCCAAGGAGGGGAAGGCTCGTTCTTTATGCAAAATGTGCTGTTGGGAAATAGCCGCGAGTTGGATCAGCGGGGAGAGCTTAAACATCGGCACCACAATGAGATGGTGCGCGGCGCGCGGAATCCGGGAGTCAACAGGCAGCGACCCGAAGGAGACGCTGCTCCACCGCACGAAAACATGGTCCAGTACGACTCAGTGATCGGCCGAGAAACTGGCCGCTCGGGAAACGGTTTGTTGGGCACGATTAGGGGCCGAGCAAGATTTGACTCCCGTGAGCATATGGTTCGCAACGCCGACCAGGTGCTTCCTAAGTATCGTGTCTATTTCAGATAGGTCAGAGCCGAAATCGTCGTAAAAGCCTCGAACGACCCAACCGGCAGGAGTGGATGGGATCCGGGTCTACCGGCCCCTCTCTTGCCGGAAAGCGGAGGAACGGTCACCTTCTCGCAATCATTTTTGGGTGAGAGCTGAAGTGATGCCTGCCCGTTCACCTACCTCTCGGAGCAAGCCTCGCTTAGCCGCACAGGTGACGTGCAGAATGCCGGGATCAAGGCCCGTCAGGTTGTTGAAGAGGCGCCCCTGGTCGAGGTGTGCCCGGTCCCAAAAGACATCCCATTCCCCTCCCGTGCACCAGAATAGCTCGCAGCAGACATCTAGTTTGACGATGTCGGGATGGTCCACGAAATACCTGGCTAGAAGCGTCTGATCCTGGAGACCGTGCGGAAGGCGCTCAGTGACTCGGTAGTCGGCGACTTCTTCCAGCATTCTGCGGATGGCACCTGCGTAGCCGACCACAGTGCCTGCATTCAGATAGCGATACGGATAGGGAGATTCCGGAAAGCGGGCTTCCACGGCTGCTTCAATATGAGCGCACATGCTCTCGGCGGCGTAAACAATCGGAGATCGGAAGGCCAAAAAACGCTCACGAATCCGCTCGATGCCGGCGAAGTAGAGCACATCGTGGCCATCGGTGGAGACCACGATCTGATCCTCGTCGAGAGGGGAAACGGCTTCCAGTAAGGTCGAATTCTTGGTCAGCATCGAGCGAAAGCTCTGCCCCAAACCAATGGCCTCGATCTCGATGTTTTGCCTCCGGGCCGAGATCAACAATCGTTCGAAATCGGGATGGTCGTAGGAATCGGACCAGGAAAAGAATTTCATAGGTGAATTTGTCCTTGTTTTGGTGGCCGGCTGTGCCGTGGGTTTACTGGTCGGCAAGCTGATAGCCCCGGCCGCTACCGATGTTCTTCGCCATGGTTCACCAAGCCGAGCACCGAGGGATGGAAAAGGTCCTCATGGATCCAGATCGGATCCGTCGGACCCAGGGGCCGGGTCGGGGAGCCCGTCGAATGATGGGTGCCTCCGCCATTCTGCATCGACACCCTAAAGAAGCCGTTCTGATGATCCTCGATGCGCAATTGCGAACCCGCGGCCAGTTGATGCCGCACATGTATCCCGGCAAAGGTGCCGGGATGTGCGGTGACGTTCTGACGCAGTCGGACCGTCGAGCCTATTTGGCGATGGGCGGCACGACTCGCGCGGTGGGTGCGCTGCAACGCCCTTCGCGTATCGGCCACGGAGGTAGGTGGCGCAAAGAAACCAAGTGCCTCTACAGCTTCGGGTGGCACATCCGCACTCGTAACAGAGACCCCTTCACCGGCAATTCTGTCGTACATGTTGATATCTCTGCGCACTTCGCGCCGGTCGCGGTCCGCCAAATAGGCGTTTCGTGTAGCCGGATCGGCCAAGCGGCGGGTTTGGTCGGCGGGCAAGGCGCTGCGGTTGAGCATGGCGAGGAAGTGGCCTTCGCGCTCTGGAGAATCATCGCGTTGGGGTGACGCATCGCGATCGAAGGACTGGCCCCGCCTTCGCTCCTCAGGGTGATTCGATTGGGTCCGGGGACGACCCCGTTGGCGAAGATCCCGGGGCGTCTCGCCCTCCCTAGCCGGATGTTCCGAAGTGACATGACGATGCACGATTTCAGGTCTGGTCATTGGTTGGTCGACCATCCCCAGAAACCCGGCACCACCGTCACTCCGCATATAGCTGTATAGGCCGGTCATCTCCGATTCTCTGCCGCCGTGAGGTCGCAGAGCGGACCCCATATAGCGTCGCTGCTCGCCGACGTCGGTCATGACGGTGTCGTAAGGTGGCCGTCGATGGGTGGTGAGCTGCCCCGGGGGTAAAACGCGGGCCGAGCGCTCAGGGCTCGGCGCGCGCATCCGCCGCAGCCTCTCGTTCTCGCCTTCATCGTCCGAGCTGTCACCGTTGCGCTGAATAACGCCGCCATCGTGGCTCGAGGTCAAACCGATTCTGATCGACGAGAATTGGTGATTGAGACCGTTGTCCGTGACCGGTTCAGCGTCTTCGGGTGGCTCAGGAGAATAGATCCGAGCAGGCTGTTCCTGCGAGGCCGAGTCTGAGGCGTGGCTCGGACGCCTTTGAGGGTCTGCTTTCAAGGAAACCTCCTTTTAAGAAGATCAGGGACTTGTTGCGCTCAGCTAATGGCCACGGAAAATACCGGGCTCCGATATCTTCACCACAATTTCCACCAAGCGCGGGGGACGGGAGGCCTTACCGGTGTGTTTGCCATATTGCTCGTCGGCGTTACCACTGCTGGCGCGGTACCGCGCTTTTGATTCAGCGCCGGCCCAGCCTGCAAGCTCTGGAGCATGTCTGCTCTGAAAGCGGCACGGCTGCCGGGACCGTGGGCTGCGAAGGCTCCGACGTTGTCCTTGGTGATGTGGTCGATTTTCTTTTCAAAGTCCCCCGCGACATTGCGGCGATAGACCTTGATCCGCATGTATTTAGCGGATCGAGTTCCAGGGTGTAGATAGGCGGTGTGTTTAATTCGCAAATCATGCCGCTGAACGCCGTGGTTTTCGATCAGATCCGAGATCGCCTCCTCGATGGAGGTTTGCCGTTCCTCTTGATATCGGCTCACCGCTGCCGCATTCTGACGTTTCTCACCGCCGCCGAATTGATGAGCGATCTGGTGACCCCACTCAGAACCGACAGCGTGGATACGACCCACCCGCTCCTGCTCGGCGTTGCCCGAAGTGCCGATGACGGGGTTGGGCTTCCGCTTCATGGACGCAGGCCATTTCTGCCGATCACCGGATCTAGGTCCCAGGATGACGCCGGTGGTTTGGCCAGTCCGGGGATCCCGAGTGCCTTTCATCATTTGGCGCTCGAGACCGTATTTCCAAAAAGGCCCCCACCAGCCCTGAACCGGTGCCGCTGGGCCCACCGGCGAGGCGGCCGGCCCGGCTTCGAGGGGGCCGCCGGCCACCACCCCCCCGCCAGCCGCGGCAGCACCCCAACGATCCGCCTCTTGCTCAAGGCTCGGTTGGTCGTTGAGCGGCAGGCCGGCGACCCGGCCTGTTGCACGCACCCGGCCTTCTCGGCGTTGGCGCACGTGGGCCAGCTCATGGCTGATCAGGCGACGTCCCTCGCTGCTCCACGGACGAAAGGTGCCCGGGCGAAAGTGAAGGTGGTCGCCGCGGGCGAAGGCCGTTGCACCCACTTGCTCTGCCATGTCGTCCTCGTGAATGCGGATCGACGAGAATTCGTGACCGAAGCTGCGCTCCATGGGCTCGCGCACGCTCTGCGGCAGGGGACGACCCGGGGACCGATTTCCCTGCCGTCGAGGCTGCGCTGTGCTCTGAACTCCTGACTCGTGGCTCGGCCGGGTCGTTAGACTTGCTTTCATGGCGACCTCCAGATGGGATCCATAGATGGGTCGGCGAGTCGGCTCATTCCCCAATCGATTGGCGACGGTATGCCCAAAGCCGAGGCGGCGGCGTGAATCGATTTACGTGCAACAGTGGGCCGTCATCGGCGGAGGATCCGGCGGTCTGGCCCACCACGGTCAGCCGTCCAGAAATGACGGTCGCCGACGGCTGGGCCAACCGTGAGAGCAGCACCGTCGACCGACCCGGTAGCCAGGTATCGAGCCGCGGATTGTAGACCTCGAGGATGTCGAGCCAACCGGTCCCGTCCTCGCCGCCGATCAAGTAGAGGCAGCCGTCGAGTTCTACGCCGGCCGCGTGCTGCCTCGGCCTAGGTATGGGCCGCCGGGTTTGCCAGGTTTGCGACTCGGGATGGAAGGCCCAATGATGATCCAGATAGTGGCCGTTCTGCTTGAGTTCGCCACGACCGCCGAGCACGTGCAAAACGCCACCCATGACCACCGCGGTGGGGGCCACCACGGCCTCCGGCAAGTCCGGCAGACGGGACCACGAGTCGGAGGCCGGATCGTAAACTTCCACTTTCGGGCTGGCGTGGCGCAACAGCGTGCGCTCTTCGCCGCCCGCCGCGTAGAGCTTGCCGTCCCAGGCCACGAGCGCTAAATCGGCTCGGCCTTCGCAGAGATCCCCACACACAACCGACTCGTCGCTTTGCGGATCGAAACGCTCGACGGTGGCGAGATATTGGTTCTTGGCGTCGAGACCGCCCACGGCATAGATGTGGCCGTCGAGTTCGGCGAAGCCGGCTTGGCGGCGAGGGGTGGAGAGGGGAGCGTCGTGCTCCGGCGGATCGTAGGGCGTCCAATGCCAAAATCCCCCTTCGCCGGCCAGGATCAACCGGTCTCCTACGGCGGCGACCAAAGCGATTCCGGCGGGTGAGCCGGCCAGCGACAGATCGATGGTATTCGAACTCCAGGGCGGCAGGTCGGATTGAGCATCGACAAACCAACCCGTGGCCTCGAAACCTGCCGACGGCTCGGAGGACGGGCTCAATATGCAACCGTCCGGCGGCCACGGAGGCGACGGCTCCTGGGTGGTAGAAGCTTCGGCAGGCTCTTCCGCCGCTTCGCTCAACAGCTCGGAGACGGTTTGACGAATCTCCTCTGCCAAGCTCTCGGCGTCGGCCGAGCGGGCTTCGCGCACCGCTTCACCCGCCGCCTGTTGCGCGGCCTGACGCGCGGCCTGACGTGCCGCCTGGGAGCCGTTCACCGTGTGCTCCTGGAGGCGTCGTTGCCAATCGTCCGCCATTTGATCCAGTTTTTGCTGAAGCTCGGCTTCCGAAGCTTGCTGTCGGGAGGCTTCTCCATGGGATGGACCCTCCGAGTTCCAGGCCTCGATGCTGCCATTCGTCGCCGGTTCCGGCTCGGGCGCCGCTCCCAAGTCGTTCCAACCTTGGGTTTCCTGCCGGCCTTGGGTTCCCTGCGGTACGGAGCTGAGGGCGGTCAGAGGCTGGAATAGGACTCTCAGATCCTCGATTTCGGGACCCCCGGGAGTCAGCACCAACTTGGCCAACGTCGCGTAGCGGTGCCGAATGCCCATTGCCGGCTGCGGCACTGGCCGGAGCTCGGCGTCCAGGGGCCACTCGATGTCCCCGGTCTCCTGGCGCGCCGCAAAGAACCAATAATCGCCTCCTTGATAAAACGCTTCCTCAAACTCCACTTGGATGCCGAGTTCCATCGACATCCAGGTCTGCGGGTCGATCGGCACGGCTCCCCCCACAAGTTGGGTGTCGGCGTTGTCTTGTTGGTCCCACCGACGCAGGAATGGGTGCAAGGAAGACTTCGTGCCGATGCCGGCGGGCGGTTGTTGCACCAGGGTGAGGGTGAAGGTGTCGACATCGATGGCGGCGATTTGTACCAACCGTGGACGCCGTTGGCGACGTAGGGCCAGGTCATCGAGAATTTCGATCCATTCGCCGACCGCCAACAGGCCCAGCTGATCCGGATCCACCACCGTCACCTGCTTGCTGGTCGGCTCGAGGGGATGAATGGCCAAAGTCACCGAGCCGTTTTGTCGCGACCATTTGAAGGAGGCGGCTCTGGATTTGGGGCGCAGCTCGATCCTCAATCCCGGCTCCGCACCGAACTCGTGGTAAAGATTCAGATCCAACATGCATCGCCGGCTTGGGGCGTCGAATTCGAGGACCTCGGCGATTCGATCCGAGCTACCCTGCTCGTCCGACGACAGCACGGTCACCAAATCGCCCGACACCGGCGGTAGGTCACCCACATCGTCGAGCCTAGCCTCGAACGTGGAGAGCAGGTGTCCCTGCCAAATCTTGCCTTGCAGGTCTTTCGCCTCGGCCGGCCCCGTCCGCTGAATTTCGACTCGATAAAAACGATTCTCGAGGGTCCCCTGTTCCGGCAGGCGCCGTGCATTGAGCAAACCTTCGGTCCGGGTGGGCGGGAAGTTCTCGGACCACGGCTGAATATCGACTTGGGCAAGCACCTGTGTGCGCGTGGTGGTGGACGGGCCGCCGAGCGCGATCTCCCGCAATTGGGGATCCTGAATCGCGGTGACGTAGAGTTCCCAAACATCGAGGAAAACGCGAAACTCGCCTGGGTCGCCGAAGCTGTGGACTCTTTCGACCAGCCGATCGCTCAGGTTGCCGTCGTCCGCGGGGCTTTTTTCACACAACACGCCTTCGACATAGTAGCGACCCGGGCTGACCTTGAAGTCGGAGAGCTGCCAAGCCGGGGATACCGGCTCGCCCAAGGCCATGAGGATGCCGTCGTGATCGCCGACACGGTCACTCACCGTGGGGCCGCTGAGGTCGTCCAGAGTCCAATCCGCCAACAAACCGAAAGCATTCGCATTAGGTCGCCCGCCCAGCTCTTCGGCCGTCAGCGCAACGTTCCAGAGCCTGACCAGGATCAAATCCCCGGTCAGCGGGTCTTCCGGCTGGGCAGCGCTACCGCCCGCGCCGAACAAAAGCTCCGCATCTCCGCGCCGACCTTCGTCGACACCGACATCGGCAGCTACCTCGATGCTGTCGACATAGAGGCGACAGCATCGGCCGTCGTGCACGATAGCGACATGGCTCGGACGGTCTACGGCTAGGGTGGACGATGCCTTCAGCTCGCGGAAATAGACCACCCGGTCACCGTTTTCGACATCTTGTTTTAGGTAACACCGACGCCAACAAGGCCGTCCATGGCCATTGATCCGGAGCTGATAACCGCCGGTGGAGGTGGCGTCGGGTCCGGCGTCCAATAAACGGCTGACCACGGTACCGTGGCAACCGGGTCCGATCACGATCTCGAGGGTGAAGGCCGATCGACCGTCGAAGTCGAGGCTCGGATCGGTTCCGAGAGCCACGACTCCACCGCTGCCGTCGAAAGACAACGCCGATCCGATCTCTATTTTGAAGCCGGCATGGCTGACCGGTCCGCCGCTGGGGCCGATCAAATCCACGGTCTCGGTGTCTAGGAGGTGGCTCAAAAGGGTCATTTGAGCGTTCCAATCGGAGTCCAAGAGAACACGACCCTGTTGTTGCTGCACCCATCGATAGTGTTTATGAGGATTGTCGAGGAAGCGCGAAAAATTGCCTTCCAAGCTGCTTGCGGCCCTGGTCATGCTTATCTCCTTAGGTGGCGTAGAAAAATCCGCCGTCCAATCCCCATGGGGCGTATTGAGCGAACAGCGTCGGCAGGGCATCGAGTCGTTGAGGTTCTGCCAAATAGCAAAAGACTCCGATCTCGGAACCGGACTCGGCTCCTCGGAGAATTTCTCGAGCGGTGGCACCGGCCAGCTGACCGAAACCCGCTCGGCCGTAAATTTGGCTGACGAACACGGGCACCAGGCGCCGGCGGACCTGGGGAGCCAGTCGGAGCCGGTCACCGACGGGCAAGCTCTCCACCGCCAGGCTCGGCTGGCAGCGATAGAGCCGAGCCGTGCGGGAACCGGGCGGCACATAGCAATAGCTCATCGCCCCTTCCTGTCGGCGGACAATGTCCAACAGACCGGTGAATAGGCTATTGCGGGCCTCGAGCAGCTGCGTGGAGACGCGACCGAAGACCGTACAGCCGTCGAAGTAAGTTGGTGGACCCGCCTCATTGGCTTCCAAAGGGTTGTCGGCTTCCAAAGGGTTATCGGCTTCCAAAGGATTATCGGCTTCCAAAGGATTATTGAGCGCCTGTGGGCGACAGCCGCTGATCGCCCAATGATGCTCGCCGCCGGCGTCGATCAAACATTCGCTGAGCCGCAGGGAGCCGGCGTCGGAAGCGATCCGCAAAGGCCCCAAAATCGAGCGAGAGACGCTGATCTCGGCTTCGGAAACCCGACGTCGGCAGGCCACCATCAAGCAGGGTTGCCGGGCTCGAGCACGATCCAGGGCGTGGCGCCGGGGCTCGGCGAAGAGCGTGCAATGGTCCATGCGGAGGTCGAGGGAGCTGCGCAAGCAAATCGTGCCCTCGACGGTCAAACCCCCGAGCTGCAAACGGCATTCGCTTTCGTCGGTGAGCACCGAAAAGTTGCCGATCAGAGTCGGCGAGGTGCCGCGGACGGTGGTGAGGGTCAGGTGGCTTCCGTGCTTCAACGTCATGCGCCACGTCCCGGCCCCAGCGTCCGCGGTGCGTTGCCTCGGCCGATAAGTCGAGCTGTCGTCAATCTCGATCCGACCGAAACAAGGTTGCTTTTCGGTCTCCCAGGTCTGCTCGCAGGTTTCCTCAAAGGCCTGGAGGGCGGCATCGAGGGTTCGAAAGTGAAGGCTGTCGTCCGCGGTCGCCTGGACCGGCGCCTGTTGTGACACATTGGCATGCCAATAGCTCGCCGCCGAATCGTCGGACGACAAGAGCGGGCCTTCTTCCAGTTCGGGGCTCGCACCTACATCGCCCAGACGGGCGTAGGTAAAACCCACCCGGACGCTCTCTGGGGGGTCTTCGTCGGAAAAGGCCAGCCGACCCAGCTCAGGGTCGATGGCCACCCAGCGACTACCCCTGGGGGGTGATTGGGGCGGCCGCCAATCGGCGAGATCGCTGACGATCCAATCTTCCACGGGCACGGATTCGAGCTCGCATCGTCCCGGCTCTCGAACGCAGATCTGGGCGACGCGACGCGCGGCTTGCCTCAGCTTTTTCTCCTCGGCAACAGATCGTCGGCGCGAGGAAGGCACCGTTGCCACCTCGACCCAAGCGGTGAGCAAACGGCGGCTGATGGCGATCGGCAGATCGAGTAGACCGAGAGGCTCGGCCAGCGGAGGTAAATCTCCTTGGGGCTGGAATAGCGGCGTGTCGACGCCCATCGGGTTGAAGGTATATCCCGTGATGCCCGATCCGTCGTGCACTTTTCGTGCTTCGATGCCAAACAAAGTCCACGGCTTCAAGCGCCAGAAGTAGATCGCCAACGTGCCGAGCCCGAAGGGATTGCTCGCTTCGATCGAGGGGGCCACGGCACAGAAGCTCGAAGGCCGGCCACTGCTGATGCCGGCGGTGTGGGCGAGGACATCGAAGGGCGTTCCGGAGAACAGAACATCCGGACTTTCGACCGAGGCGGTGCCGCCGCGGTTCGGCCGTAGGTGACGAACGTTCTGGTTCCAACCCAGAGTCTCGAAGGGTTGGACGGTCAAGGCCGGCCAATTGGACGTATCGGAAAGCACGCGCCCGACCACCGGTGCTACGCCCTTATGACGTCGATAACCGAAGGTATGTCCGATCCGCCTGCGCTGGTCCGTGGCTATGAAGAGCTGCGGATCCACGCTGTCGACACCGAGGGTTTCACCCACGTACGGCAGCACCCACCGTGCGCAGGTAGCGACGAACCAATCCTCGAGTAACGCATCCATATTGCGCTGTAGCTCGAGATAGGGCTGCTCCAGAATTTGGACCAACGCTTCGAGAGTCCCTTCTCCCAAGTCCTGATCCATAAACCGGTAAAGCTCGGGTAGCAGGCTGTAGAGAAATCCCGGCCTCTCACTGCGGGGAAGCTCGAAAAAAGCCGGGATGACGCCGGGCCCAGAGGCCGGGTTCTTGGTGCCGCTCATCATGTGCTCTCCAAATTCAGTCGTACCCCTTTGCCGGTGGTGTTGACGATCAACATTTCGGCCGCCAAAGGTTGTTGAGTCACGGCGTCCCAAGACCCTTTGGAGGCGCTCAACACCGTTGGCAAGGTCGGGTGATCGCGATTCCGGAAGAGCGCGGTTAGGTCGACACTCTCAACCCCTGGCTCGGATTGCAGGGTGTCGATGATCGCCGACGCGGCAACCGACAGAGCCAAGCGGCGACCAAAACCGAATCGTGCAGTCAAAGCTTGCAGCAGAGCCTTGCGCAAGCTTTGGAAGGACTGCGCGGGTGCCGAAACCTGGAGATTCGCATGCAGGTCGAAGAACACCGGTCGGAACGACGCCAACATCGGTCGAACCCCGGCCAATCCCGCGGAGAGAAAGAATTGGCTGAGCTCTTTACCCTCCTGGGACGAGATCTCCAACGGTCGGCCACCTTCCGCGGCCACGGTGAGCAGAGGAGTACGGCAGCCGCCGACCACGATCCGGTGGGTCACGGCGTCCACTATGCCCGGAGCGGAAGCTGCCAGCTCGGCCAAGTCTTCTGCCGAGACGGCCCGGTTCAAGGTCTGAACAAAGGACGGCAGGACCAACGGTTGAGCGGCCTGAGTGCTCGGGGTGGACGCTGCTGCCGGGGTCCCACCAGGGGCAACACCGCCGGCCGCGACGGCCGTCGAGGCATGGGACGGGCCCGGCACGACGGCTGTAGCGGTCGAAGCGCTGAGCCAGCTCACCCTGTCGCTCGAGGTCTTTGGGAAAAGCGCCGGCACGGCATTTTCGACCGAGCGGACTCCCAGTGCGCGGCTGATGGGCATGTGCACGGCACCACCCGCCATCAGTCCGGCCGAGGTGACGGCGGTTCGGTAACTCGCCACCACGTTTTCGCTTCCCGTGGGCAGCCGGGCGCCTCGACTGCCGTCGCCGAAGGTGAGGGTCTGGCGACCGTCGGGCAAGGTTCCGACCACGTAAACTCGACTGGCGGGCCCGGCATCGACAAAGGAGCGCACACGGCTCCACGACACGCCGTCGACCTGCACCTCGAGGCTGCTGGACAGCTCGCCGGTATCCGGATCCGACTCGTCGATCGCCGGTTGGCGCAACGTAAAGCTTTGATTGGCCTGGGACGAGTCACCACTACCCACGACCTGCTGGGTGCTTTGGCCGTGGGTGGCATGGCTGGTGTTGGCCAGCAGGGTCGTGACGGAAGCGTCATAGACTCCGGCCAAGGGTCGGCTCAACACCCATCGGGTCGGGAGATTCGAGTCGCCGACTTGGTCGGGATCCGCTGCGTCCGGGAGCTGTTGCACTACCGTCGCGACCTCGCTTGTTTTGGTTTCCTTTCGACTCGACTCCAACCACACCAGCTCGCCTCCATAGGCCGCCAAGTTGCCTTCGAAGCCCTGATCGTCCGCCAATTGCCACGTACCGAAGGCGGTATGGACGTCGGCTCCGGGCGCCGCCAACAAACGGAGCACCGAATTCTCACCGTAGATCTCGAGTTCGCCGTCTTGCCGCCAGAGAAAGTAGATGCGGCGACCACCTTGCAGCAACCGCCAGGCTCGGCCCGGGCGCCGGGTCTCGATCACCACCGGCTCGGCCAAATCGATATCCTGCTGCTGCAGTGCATCGATCAACGGCGACGGCAAATTTCCTTGGTCGAGGGAAGCGATCACCTCCGGATCCGACGACAGCTGGGTGATCAGGCTTTGTGCCAAGGTCAGATGTCGACGTCCGTCACCACCGGTCAGGACCGAGGCGTTCTTGCAGCCGACACAAAGGGACGAGCCGGCCGAGTGGGCTGAGCGGGATCTGCCGGACCTGCCGAGTTCGGCGGTGGTCAGCGCACGCACGTCGTTGGATAGGCCGAGCTCGGCGGACTGCCATAGGCGGTCCTCCGGTGGGCGGTCCAGCTCGAGTTGCCACAGACCGTCACCTTGAAGCCCCGCCCACAGCACATCGCCCTGGAGGGCCAAACAATTCACCGACACCGGAACGCCGGCGAAGCTGCCGAGGCCCGAGCCGAGCCGGGCCCAAAACCCGTTCGAGCCGGCCTGGGCGAATACACCGCCGGCGGTGCCTGCGATGACGGCCGAGCGACCGCTCAATGGGGCGAGAGCGAGCGACCTTACATCGTCATTCTGGAGACCCGCTTCGGCCCTCGTCGGAAGGCCCCAGGACACCGTGCCTGCCGAGGCACCGCCTCCAGAGGCAGCGTCCCCGGAGACGCCATAGGCCATGGAGAAGAGTCCGCTGCTGGTGGCCACCCAGATTTGGCCGGCCAGCACCAATAACGATTGCACGGCACCTTCGAAAATGGCCAACGGCGCGGGCCGCGGCAGGTGGCTCGGCGTCAGTGGATCGAGCTGGTAAAGACGGCCGCTCCGGCTTCCCGCCAGTAGGCCCCCGGCGACGGGAAACGACGCCATGGACAAGATTTGCTCGCCCGCCAAGGTCGGACCTTGCCAAGACATCGAGCCCGCCGAGCGGGCCCAGATGCCGTTGCCGGTGCCGGCCACCAGCAGACCCGACAGTTGGAGAAGAGCGTTGATTTGCGCATCGCCCGGCTGACTCGACAGCTCGCGGGGCCAATAGGGATATTCGAGCAAGGTGCTGTAAATCCCCTGGCCGAAGGTGCCGATGAACAGATCGTGATCACCGGCGGCCAAAGCCCGCACATCACGGTTGATCGGCCCCAATTTTTGCCATGGCGAGGCCGCCACGGCCACAGCCTGAACATCGGCGGCAGCGGCCGGCACCATCACGCCTCCCGGGCTGTCGAGGCCGATGTCGAGAGAACGTCCGAGCACGATCACCTTCCGCGGCAACGGTAGGCGGTGGGTCAGCTGCTGATCGAGCACCACCACGGAGCCGCTGACCGGGGTCGGCATTTGCACCTCTTGATCGAATAGCTCAAGGGCCCGACTTTCAACCCAAGCATCGGCAGTGCGCAAATCAAAGTCTTCCACCGGAGCTGCCGGATCGATCGACAGGGCCGTATGCTGAGCCTGAATGCCGAATTCGTTGCCGTAGACGGTGGACGCGTCGAGCACCGGCTCGGCCAAGGTCAGGGCATCGGTGGGAGGGGAGCTGGGTGGAGAGTCGGGCAGGCCACCCTGCTGCAAAACCACCCAACTGCCGGCCACCACCTTTTTGTCCACCTGAGCGAGCTCGACCGAACCTGGCTGGAGATGGAAGCCGGGCCAATTGTGCACGGCGAACCCGTTGAACGGAGCGGCGGAAACGAACAGGTCACCGTCCAACGCGGCTAGGGCGGAAATCCGAGCCGGCTGCAGGCTTTGGGTCGGAACCTGTGGGCTCAGCTGGTGCCAGGTGTCGCCGTCCGAGGAGCCGAGCAGCTGGCCGGCGTCGGAGCCCGCGAGCAACGCTCCGCTGCTCAGCTCGATCAAAGCGGTCAAGCTCGGATCGGTGACAGGCAGGGTAATCTGCGACCATTGCGAGCCACTTTGTGGACCTGAAGAGCCGGTCAAATCCAGGCGCCAAAGCCCCTTGGGGGTGCCCGCCCACAACGCGTCATTGCCGGCCGTCAGGCTTTGGGCCGCAGTGTCCGACGGCCATTGGCTGCCGATCTCCGACCAGCTCCCGCCAGTGGCCAGCACGAGCACCGAATCGGCGGTGCCCGCCACCAAACCCGCACTGCATTCCACGAACGCATACACCGCTTCCTGAATCACTTGCGGGGGCGACTGCGTGCCGAGATCGGGTGACCAATTTTCGCCGTCGAAGGCGTATAGGCCGCGATCCGTGCCGGCATAGAGCTCGGCCGGAGGCGGTGAATAGGTGGTCGGCGAGGCCAAGGCCCGGATCACCGTATTGGGCAAGTTGTAGCTCACCACCTGCTTGTGGTCACCGGTGCCGGTAACAGTCGGCGGGCCGCCGGTGATCTGATCCCAAGTTTGCCCGCCGTCAACGGAGCTGAAGACCATACCGCCCACGGAGCCGGCATAGATCTCTGTGCCGACGGCGATCAGGCTTTGCACGTTGCGCCGGGTCAATCCGGCCGCGCTGCCGCCGACCGCACGCCACGGGCCGACAGCTTCGTCGAGCTTGCGGGAAAAAACGCCTTGCCCATCCGTGGCCGCGTAAAGCGTGTTACCGATACGAGCGAAAGCGGTTGCCGCCAGAGGCAGGGGAGGGGCCGACAACGGTAACCCTCCGTTCCAAGCGATGCCGTATACGGGCGAAGAGCCCCCATAACGGAGTGCCCACACCCCCCCTTGGATCGGTGCGTAGAGCGCCTTCTTGGGCGCCGGCAGCTGCGCCCACGGCCGGGCGTTATAACCGAAGAGGGGCAGGGCTTTACCGAACGCTAGGACTTTCGGCTGAATCACAGCCGGCCCGATGAGACTCGGATGCCCATCGGCGTCGACGGTCGAAGCCGGTACCAGCGGCTCTTGCCAACGCACCCAGGTATAACCGGCTTTTCGATAGGGCTCGACCGCGGTCAGCAAACGCACGTAACGGGCGCTGTTCGGCCCCTTTTCCGGCGCTCCCGGCGTTCCCCCGACGATCAGAATCGGTCGACCTTGGGTCAGACGAGTCTGGGTTCCCTGCAGACGCAGCTGGGTAGCGCCGATCCCGACGTGCTGGTCGAGTCGACGGGTGGTGATCTCGGGTTTGACGCCGTTGAATTGAGAGTGGGCCGCCAAATCCGCGGATGTTTCGAACGTTTGGGCGGCCCGCCCTTGAGACGGCACCGTAGACACTTTCGAGCCGCCGGCCACGGTCACCGTCTCGGACGGTCCGTGGTGGGCCAGATCGGTGAGGGATTGCAGCAATTTAGACGATGATTCAAAACCGGCCGGTGTGGGTGTGAGCTGGAAGCTGAGATGGGTTTCGGCCGCTGGGGGCTGGGAGGTTTCGACGCCGATACCCTGGAGAATCAGCCGCTTCGAGCTGGGCTCAACAGCGGTGCCGAGAAAACCTTCATTGATCAGCCTCTCTTGGTAGAAAGACAGGATGTCCGCCACTTCGGCCCATCCGCTCAGCAGGGCCGAAGCCCACTCACCGACCGCTTCGGTGTTTAGGGATTCCAGAGGTTTCTGAGCCTTGCCCTGGACCCACACCTCGACCTGTGGCAGCAAACGCAACATGTCGTTTAAAAAGCTGTTGTAGGTGCCCACGCGGTAGATCAATTGAGATCGACCCGGTGGATTCATCAATAGCTCGCTGGTCTCGCTGCTCGGAGCCGGGACAAAGCGTGGGTCACCGCCATTCGGGTCCAAGACGAAGGTCTCAGAGGGAGAAGTCGTGTCGAGATCTTTCATGAGTCCATCTCAAATTCGATACGGCCGTTGGCTGGAATCGTCGGATCGTTGGCAACCCTCACGACCTCGAACGGACGAGGCTGAATAGCTCCGCCGGCCAATCCGCTGTTCTGAGGCTGGGCCCAGGGTTGAAAGCGGGTGGGCTCGACCCAAGCCACCCCGGGTGTTTCGACGGCGTGCTGAATCACTCGGCTGAGTTCCATGGTTTCGCCCATATGTAAAATGCCCGGATAAAAGAAGCCGGGACCGCTGTCCGGATCCAACGGATTGGGCATCAACACGTCGCTGAACCTGCCCATCAAGGCGCGATAAACGGATTGTGGATCCAAATTCCGCTCGACGGTCACCCGCAAGGCGATGTCGAGGGAGAGTTCGTCGGCAGCCGAGACCTCCAGATCAGTTCCCGCCATTTGGCAGGGTTTTAGAACCTCCGCAACCCGGGCAAGGAAGGGTCGATCGGTGGTCAAACCCACCTCTCGCCGAACGTAAACGAAGGCGGTTCGCCAGCTGCCGGTGCTTTCCATCAGAGTCACCGCTTCCATCACCTCCGGCGACCGCTCCACCAAGGTCACGTAGTCCTGGCAGGTCACGCATCGCGGTTGCTTCAAGAGGTAGGCTCCGGGAGCGTCGAGCTTGGCGTCAGTAGTGGTTTGCGGATCCACTCCGCCGTCTGCCGCCAAGGGATTGTCGACTCCGGCGATCCACTTTCGGTCGGTCACCACGTGGCCGATCGCATGGCTGCCAATATTTCCCTGGACACCACCACCGATCCGATACACCGCGGTAAACCAAGTACCCACGGCCGGTCGGCGCCCTTGGCTGCCGTTACCGAAGCGCAAAAAGGCGATGCGCGAATTGTCCATCTCGACGACGAAGTCCCTCGACCAAGGCCCGCTGTCGAGCAATTGGTTACGCACCGACCAAGGGACGATGGATGAGCCACAAGCGATTTCTGACCTGCCACTTGCATCGTCCTCATCACCGGCTGCAAGCCCCCAACCGGCGACAGCGGGGCCTTCCCCAACCGGGATCAAGTCGATGGGTCGACAACTTGGAGCGTGCTGGAAGAGCCGAATCGCGGGTTCGGCGAGGGATGGGTCCGGGGTCAATGTCCGGCAGGCCGGTATGGACGCCGAACTTGGGTCGAGGGGAACCGAAAAAGTGAGCGACGGTAGATCGAGCGACGGATAGTAGGTCAGATCAGCCGGCACCCGGGGCAAAGGCTCACCCTCACCGGACTCTAAGATCGCTCGGGGCGAGACGATCGGCACCGTGCGACCAAAATCCGCCAGCACCAAGTTGCCCAGCACGACGCTCAGGGGTTGGTCAAAACGACGCAGTGCTATCGGCAAATCCGCAGTCAAGGCATCCTCTGCCACCCAATCGATTTCGGTGATCCGTTTCTGATTGACGGGATCACGCGTCACACGGACCGCGCTCAGTCGCACGGCTTGGCCGAGCAAAGGCCGACCGCTCGAACCGTCGACATCCACCAATTGCTGCAGAATCACCACCTCGCCGGCCACCAGACGCGGCCACGCGCCGTCGAGGGTCGCCCGGGTCGCCCCCCGATTCAGCTGATATTCCGGAGCGCCCCAGGTGTAAAGCGGGATGTTCCCGTATCGGGGGTAGGCAATTTTGTTTTCAAGGGTCTCGAACACCAGGGCACCCCGATTCAACGCCTGCTGGAACTGGTCTTTGGCGCGCGAGTTCTTCCAGGGCGGCTCAATGCAGGGAGGCAATCCGTCGACCCGTGTCAGCACCTGCGTGCCCTTGGGCAGAACCCTGCCCTCAGCGCCTGGGCCATTAGGGTCCTGCATCTGGATTTGGATCCACAGGCGGGCCGTACTTCCTTCGCTGAGCTGGTAATCGACCATCTGGCAATGACGTTGCAGCGACACTCGCCGACGGCAAGTCTTCAAATAGGCTTCGGTGCCGACGGCATCCTGGCGATAGCTCAGATAGTCGCCCGCGTAGGCCAAAAGCTCCATCAAACCCACACTCTGGGCGGTGGGGTTGCGCTCGGTGAAGCTGGGGACCATCTGGGCCATGCGATCGCTGATCAGGGAGACAAAAGCATCGTAGTCCTTGGCCAAATAGTCGATCAGCGGTGTCGGCTGCACTTCGACGGGTTCGATGTTTCGAGGCGGCAAGGGCTCGGTGCTCGGCAATCCCACGCGGCACGACAGCAGAGCAGAAGAGAAAAACGGATCTAGGTCCGGCACCCCCACCAACCGAAGCAGGAAGGTGTCGAGGTATTCATTCGCGGCCAGGCGAATCTCGGCGGCCAACACATTCGACGGCAGCGAGGTTTGATCGGGGGCAAAGCGATCCGTGCTCGGATAAACCACTCGCTCGACCACCGCCCGGGTGGGTTTGCCGATGGCCGCCAGGGTCAGGCTGAGATTGGCCGGCCGCAGATCCGGCGGAATGGCGTCTCGTCGCCCTTTGGCGAATTCGGTGGGCTGAATAAAGTGCATCCACACCGAGATCCACTGGCCTTCTTGGCCCGCGATAGAAACGTAGTCCAAGCCGTAAACACGACGTGTGCTGGTGCTGACCGCTCGCCGGCGCAGGGCGAGGAAGGTGGCGCTGTGGGAGGAGTCCATTGGGTGGTCCATGCTCTATGCCGGTGGAGTGAAAGCCAGAGTCCGCGTTTCGCCGGTCCGCTTGACCGTATAGACCACTGTGATCAGCAATTGGTCTTCGGAATGGGAGACCTCCACCGACTGAACGACGATCAACGAGCCCAGCCACTCCTGCAAGGAGCCTTGGATCAGGAATTGAGTCGCCGCCTCGAGTTCCGGTCCGTTGGCATCGAAAACCAACCGTTTCAAACCACAACCCAGAGTCGGCCGATTGACCCGTTCGCCGGGCGAAAGCACGAGCAATTGCGAGATCAGCTGGTCGATATTTCTCGGCTCGTCGACCCAAGCGATCTGCCCGTTGACGTCGACGCGGATCGGAAAGCTGATGTTGGGATACTGCATCTGACCCATGGTTTAATTCCTCCAATGGCTCCACTAGTCGTTCGGCTCAGATTCAGAAAGGAGGCACGATCACACCTTCGATGATGCCGGCGACCGCCTCATCGCCTTCGACGGTCAGGGCACCCAAAGCGTTGGTGTCGCCTTCGACGGTCAGTAAGGGGGCGAGATTGGCCTCTCCCTCCACGGTGAGCGCGCCGGTGATGTTGGTTTCTCCCTCGATCGTGACCGCGCCGGTGGCATTGGTTTCTCCCTCGACCGTAAGGGCAGCTCCGATATTGGTCTCGCCGGTGATGGCGACGGCGCCGTCGACGGTAGTCGCGCCGTTGATTTGCACAGTGCCGGTAATGTCGGTGTTGCCGGTGACCTCCACCGCACCCTCAACGCTGGTATTGGCGGTCACGTTGACGTCGGTGCTCTCGGCGGCAATCGCAGCCTCGGTGACGGTGACCACCGACTCCGCCATACTCGCCGTGATGCCTTCCGCGGGGTTGATCAGGACGGTCGCGGGACCGCAATTGATTTCCACCCCAAGCGAGTTGAATGCCATGGTCACCGGCACGTCGACGGCCGGATCCATGACCTCTATGGTGATGCCCCCTGTTTCGGGCGTGTCGTTGAACATCAAAGTGCAAAAATCGCTACGAAAAACTTTGATCAGCGACGGATCCTCAGGGCTCAGCTCGAGGGCCAGCGGAATTTCGAGCTTCTCCCAAAAGCAACCGGTCCAAATCGGGTAGTCCGGATCTCCGCCTTCGAATTCGATCCACACGTTGGCGGCAATGGGCGGAATGGCGAAGAAACCCACCTCGGGGCCGGCGTACGGCACGCACGGCAGCGCCCAATTGAGTTTGGAGCCGGCAAAAGCCGGCACAAAGGCGAGCACTCTGCCCAGTCCCTCCGGGTCAACGTTGTCGACCACGGTGCCGCGGTACTTGCCGAAGAATTGGTTGCGGGGGGCCGGTGAAGGACAACTACAGCCACCGCCACCACCGTTGCTGCTGCTGTTGCCGGATGAGGAATCGCTCATGGTATCGATCCAAAATCTTTCAAGCGGGAAGGTTCTGGGTCGTTGTGCCGGTGCCCTCGCGGACCAACACGAAGCTCTGTTGGTAGTTCCACTGCCCGGTTCGCAAATCGATTTGGTGGGTGACACTCTTGACGTAATAAATACCGTCGTAGAGTTCACCGGCACCGCGGACTCCCACCAAACCGGGAGCGGTGAGCACGGCGCCGTATCGGGTCACGGAAAGCTGCCCCTGGGCGGTCACCACCTCGTCGGTCGACAGATCCGTAATTCCCTGGGCCGTGGCCAAGGATTTGATCGGATTCATGCCTTGGTCTTGCCACAACATCTCTTTGACCGAAAAACTGGGAAGCTTGCTCACAGAAAGGGCCGGTTCAGTGGACAACGCCGGGCTGCGGGTGCTGCCCACGGTGACCACCGGCACCGGCACATAGGGGTCGACCTCCGTCTCCATGACGTAACCGTAAACAAAGGTCGGGGCCAAGGAGTTGTATGAAAATTGAATCGACTGCACATTGGTCGACGGGCCGGTATTGACGTTTAGGGTCGGCTGAGCCGTGCCCGAAAGCACGGGCGGTCCCCAATAGGCGCTGCTGGTATAGGTGGAATCGCCGCTGATCGGCGTGAGATAGAAATAATTTCCGTTCTGTTGCGCCAATTGCTTCAAATATTCCAAGTCCGTGCAATTCTGCTGCGGCACATAACCAAAGGGAATAAGGTCGCCCACCGTGGGCTGAACATCGGGTTTGACACCGAAGAGAGCATATTTGGTAAGGATAGCCAGGGCGATGGCCGCATCGCCGGCAGCGGGATACTCCAAGGAAAACTGCACCATATCCATCTTGACGCTCAAATCCTCCCCGGTGACCACCAAGCTCGAGCCCGTCGGGTGGTCGCTGGGAACGAATTGTTGGTGGGTGATGTAACCATCGATCAGTGGTGTGTCGACGCCGTCGGACGTCACCGACAGAAAAACTCGATTGAACGGCATGAGCAAAGGATTCCTCGCCACCGCGTAGTCGCCGACTCCCAGGCTCAACTGCTCGGTGTGGAAGGTGAGCTGGAAACCCGAAGGTGTTTCGTTCTTCTGGGTGACCTGGACCGCCTGCAGCGCTTGGGCGAGTTCGGGTTGCGGCACCGGAATCGACGGGCCGATCTTTAGGCTCAGACTGAGACTCTTAATGGTCATGAGGGTCTCATCACGAGGATTTGGGCACAGCCAGCTTTCGGCCGGACTGCGTGACCAGGTTGAAAGGGTTGACCGCGTTGTTGGCATCGGCAAGGCGCCAGAAAAGCTGGGGTGGGCCCAAGGTCTGGGCAGCGACCAAGTCGAGGCGATCCACTTGACCGGGTTTGACCTCCACGGAGCGGAGCTTCGGCAATTGAGACGCTTCCGGCACCAACCGCCGGGCCAAATAAACGATCGTTGCACCCGCCGGAGGTTGATAGACCAGGTGCGGCAAACCGGCGTAGC
The DNA here is from genome assembly GCA_965366625.1 of uncultured bacterium. GTDB lineage: Bacteria > Acidobacteriota > Thermoanaerobaculia > Multivoradales > J023 > JAUIJL01. The sequence goes on along the minus strand of CBDUGP010000049.1, from coordinate 18,020 downwards.
GACTGGGAATGGGTGAAGTCTTGGCCATGGTGAATCCTTCGGCTCGGTATGAAATAGAGGCTCAGAATTGTCCCGAGCTGACCCCGGTATTGCCGCTCGACGGCGCCAATGCAGCCATTTGCTCGAGACCCTGTTGGTAGACCATGAAGAGGTGATAGTCCGGATTGTTTTGCGCCACATCGCTATAGGACAGCACCCTCAGCTCGAGAGTCACCGTGGCTCGGATCGGATTGAGGTTGTTGGAAAAAAACTGTTCTTGAATGGTGAATTGGGTCAGCCGAACCGGCAGTACTCTCTTCGGCCCCCACACGAAAATTGTCCTGGGGGCGATCAGAGGCAGGACTTCGATATCGCCCTGATTGAGCATGCTCTGGCTCTGATCGACCTGTTGGGTCGACGGATAGGCCAACAACGCCAACGCCGACAATTGCGGATAGATGCCGTATTGCTCAGCGGTCTGATCTTGTTGATCCAGGGCGGTGGTGGCATCGAATCGGGCGTCGAGGGAGAAGGTCTCAACCGCCGCACCGCTGAAACGCACGGCTTGGGAGCGATCGCCTTGCTCGGCGCCGACCGTGTTGGACTGCAAGTTGCGACGCAAAGTGGTCGGGTTGAATTGAAAACCGAGGGTTTGGGCCTGCGAACCTTGGCCAAGAGTGACCAAGGCACCGCTGAGCAATTTGAGGGTTCCCGGTGGAGTAGGGGTGGTCATCGATCACTCCTCCACGACAAATCGTTTTCATCCGCCCACGGTTGGGTCTCGATCGACACATGGGATTCCCCGGACCAGAGCGCGTGAGCCGCAGCAGCTGCCAATCGATCTTGAGATGAGCCCGCCGGCAAGTCGATGTGGATGTCCGGAATTCGATGGGCATTGCCGCGGGCCGGCATCGGGGACGGGCCCTTGAGATGCCACAGGCGATGGAGCTCTCTCTCGATGTCGACGAGCAAGAGGTCCGGTTCCACCCAATCGAAGCCTCGGATCAACACGTGATCCAGGTGGATCTCGAAGCGACGCGTACCGGAACTCATGCGGTTTCCCCCAGGTCGGCGGCCGAAAGGGGCCGGCCGAGCTTGGCGAATTCCTGCCGTACCGCTTGACGTACATGGTGCATCTCCACTCGCTTTCCGTTCGCCGCAGCAAAAAAAGCTGCGTTCAGGGTGATGTTGCGTATGTTGCCACCGGCCAAAGAGAGGCCGGCCAAGCGGTCCACGTCGAGCCTGCCGACGGGAGTCGTCGAGGGGAAAGCCTGTCGCCACAGCTGGGCCCGCTGATCGCGGTCGGGAAACGGCAGCTCGACCACGAAACGAAGCCGGCGCAAAAAAGCGGCGTCGAGCGCATCGCGTAAATTGGTGGTCAGAATCGATAATCCACGGTAGGTCTCCACCCGCTGGAGCAAATAGCTGATCTCCACGTTGGCGTGACGATCCCGACTGTCTTTAACTTCGGAGCGGCGACCAAAAAGAGCGTCCGCTTCGTCGAAGAGCAAAATCGCGCCGCTGCTCTCCGCGGCATAGAAGATGCGCCGCAGATTCTTCTCGGTCTCGCCGATGTATTTGCTGATCACTGAAGCCAAGTCGATGCGATACAGCTCGAGATCGAGCTCGGCGGCCAACACTTCGGCAGCCATGGTTTTGCCGGTGCCGCTGGCACCGTGGAAGAGCGCGGAAATGCCCAGGCCGCGACCGCTGCCGCCCATGCCCCATTGCTCGTGAACGCGATATCGCGACGAAACTTGTGAAGCGATGGCGCGCAACTTGTCGAGCGTCGATTCGGGTGCCACCAGCTCCGACCACTGGCTGCGGGTGTCGATGCGTTGGGCCAGCTCATCGAGCCCGCGGCGGCCCGCGGATCGGCATCCCTTCCACAGCAAACGGCCGAGTTCGTCGGCGCCGGCCTCGCCCGCGCCGACCTCGCCCGCGGAGTAGAAACCGATCGCCGAGTCCGCCACCGAGGCGATGGTCCCGGCATCGAGATCGAATTGCGAAACCAAACCGCCGACCTCGAGATCGAGGTCCGGCACCGCGGGGGCCAACCGATCCAGCCACAGCATTTGCTGCTCGCTGGGTAAGGGCTTGGCCACCGCTTCGGCGAGCTGGGACCTAAAACCGGCCGCCAAACGATCCCGGCTCGACAACACCACCAGCGCATCGAGCTCATCGAGGGCCCGGCGCAAAATCCGGGCTCGCGAGTCCCTGGAGCCGTCCAAGTCCAGGTTCAGCTCGAGCAACAGAATGCGTGGGCTCAGACGGGCCAATCGTCGCCAAGCTCGCAGCATCGACTCGAACTCGGAGAACGAGTTCAACCCATCGTCGATCACCATGGAATCGATATCCAGATCGAGGGCATGGCCAAAGGCGGCAGCCACGGCATGGCGGCTGCGCGCGTCGGGGCCGTAGAGTTCGACCGTCGGTGCGGCTGACAACATGCCGTGTTGATCGAAGCCGAAGCGCCAGGCCGAGGCCAAACGCTCAGCGAGCTGCCGGTGGCTCGGCACCGATGTGGGTTGGCACGGTAGATACCGCATGTGCTCAGTCAGCTGATCGTCGCAGGGCTCCAAGCCGGTGAGAAAGTGGAGCGGCATTTCGTCGATCTGCAACCGGCTGTCGGCGAAACCCGAGCCGGATCCCAAGTGCAAGAGTCTCCAATAGCGCAATGGAGCGCCGGGCACGAACGCACCCCAATGGGCGTTGGGCAACACCGCCAGCGCGAGTGAGATCGTCACTCGACCCGGACCGCTGCCCTGTACCGAACCCCTGCATTGTGCCCGACCCACCAACTCCGCCAGGGGGCCGTCGAGTTCGACCCCGGCGCACAGCAGCAACACATCGCGCTCGAAGCTCGACAGCTCATAACCGGAACATAAGAAGTCCAGGCAAGTGGCCGGTTCCGGATCGGCGAACTCCGTCGATTGCTTTTCCGGTACCCCGGCGGGGTCCACCGCGGCCGAGGGCGTGCCGGACGAGCCGTCCTGCTCGTGACGGCGCAAGAAGCTTTCAATCAGCGCGCGCAGCCGCTCCAACTCGGCGCTCAACCGATGGCGATTGAGCTCGGCCCAGGCGTTGTCCACGCCCTTAGCCACGGATGGCTCCCGGTTTTAGGGCGAATCGAGGCTGGGAATAGGTGCCCGACTCATCGGTGTCGAGCCGACTCGCTTGACCGTCGACCTGCACTTGAACGAGATAATTTCCTGCCGCCACCCCGGGAAGCTCGAAGCTCAGCTGAGAACCGCTTTGCACCGCTTCGAATCGGTAGGCGCGGGGCTGGGGGCCGGGCGCCGGGGCGTATTCGTTGAGCAACAGGCTGAGGTCTTGTCCTTCAGCCACTGCCGGTTGCAGCTTCAGGGTCAGGGTAGGCGGCTTACCGGGTTTGACGCGCAAGCTCTTCGGGGTAATGACCGGTTTGACCACCAAGGACTCGGGTGCTTCGGCTTGCAGCAGAGTGCGAGGGCCGGATCCGAGTTCGACCCGCTGGCCCACCCGCACGGCGAACGAGCCGGCGAGCGCCGGCAGGGGAGCGATCATCAGCCGGCCGCCGGGCCGGCTGTTCACGGACACCGGATCTGTGTTCCCGACCTGAACCACACCCTGGCGCACCGGCAAGTTGATGCCGTGGATTTCAAAGGGCTTGGACGGCTCGTAATAGGGATCGGCCGACACCAAGCCGGTGATCTGCGGCAGTCGAGCCGGGCTGGTTGGATGGGAGGCGCCACTCGGTTTGACCGGCAGGGGCGTGGCGGGCGTCAAGTCCGCATCGAGCAACACCACGGACGCCTCGTAGGCCATGGACAAGGTGTAGGGAACCTGGAAAAAGCTGGTCCAAAACTTCGACATCTCGTCCAGGCTGAGCCGAATCGGTGACAACCGGATTTCGACCGATTGATTCGACAGCCCGGATTGAGCCACCTCCGGGGGAGTGCCCGGCGGCAGGGCACCCATGGCACGATCAATAATGGCGGGGGTCAAGAACGGAATCGCTTTGAGGGTCACCGCGGTCAGCCCGAGCAGGAGCTGTGGGTTCGGCTCCTCGCCATAAAAGCTGATCAGGTAGTGCAGATCCAGGGGTGCCTGGGGTTTTTGGTAGAGCATGCCGGAGCTGTCGCGGGTCGGCGTGTTGGCATTGCGAAAGCTAGGGTCCGGCTTGACCTGGTAGAGGTAAATATTGATGCGTGGCCGGTTTTGGTCGCTGCCCTTCTCATCCTTAGGGCGCCCGATCGTGACCTCGATTCCGGGAATCTGATAGCGCTCCGCCGCCTTCAGCAGAAGAAATCTCAAGGTCTCGGTCAGCGCGGCCACGGCCGCGAAATCGCTCATCTCCGACCCCCTCTTTGTTGCAAGTAGGTGTCCAGAGAGAGCATCGGACGCGGGGCCTGCGCCGCGGCCACGGTGACCGGCGCCGGCCCGGCAGAGCTGGAGGCAGTGATTTCGAGCCGTTCCACCAACAGACGAACCACCGCCGCTCGGCTCGACCGGCTCCTGCGGCGCTCGATGGCAGACGGTTCATGCCTGAACAAGTGCTGATCCGGAAGCCTAGAGGTTTCTCGATCGCGACCCGGGTGTCGATCGCCGCCCGTGGGCTGTCCAGCGGCACGGAGGCGGTGACCCACATCTCGCAGGGCACCCAGATCCCCGAGCGGCCCCAGGTCTCCTCCGAGCGGCCCTAGGTCTCCGAGCGACCTTAGGTCTCCGAGCGACCGATCGGGGTCTTGAGGTCCTGCCCCGGCGTCGACCCGCGGTCCGACGGTAGAAACCACCGGTTTGGACACCTTCGACACGGCACTGTTCGACACGGCACCCTTCTGCAAATCGCCTTGCGAGAACCCTGCGGCCGTGGAACCGGCTTTTTCGGGGGCCGACGACTGGCCTTGGGCTTCCGGCATCGGGCGTCTGCGGGAGGGGACCGAACGATCAGCTTGCAGTCCCTGGGCGCGTCCCGACGAGTTTTGCGGCTCGGCCGATCCGCTCGGAAACGACGGTTCTCCATTTGGAACATGGAACCGCGAATCGCCGGCGGACGCCGACGGTAACCCGGGGCGCTGATCTGATTCAGAAGGCCCCGGGGTGATGTCGACGCCAGTCCAATCGGTGACCGACGTCGAGACAGCGCGAAGAAGGGGAGTGGAAGCTCCTGCAGGTGAGCTAGTAGCTGGGACACGAGTGGGCCTCTCTCTTTCAACGACTCCAGCGTGAAATGTCTGGACATTGGTGGAGCTGGACATATCCCGCTCCGACGGCAGATTGACCACCGTTGGAGAAACGACGTCGACCTGTGCCCTTATGGTTGGTCGCTGTGTCGTCTTCAGCTGTTTGGTCTTTGGCCTTGTTCCTTTTCCTGGCCCCGTTTTTTCTGGCGCTGTGGTTTTTGAAGCCAGGGTTTTTGAAGCCAGGGTTCTTGACGCCAGGGTTCTTGAGGCCGTGATTTCTGGCGTCGTGCTTCTTGGAGCTGTGACTTCTGGCGCCGTGACCTCTGGCGTCATGGCCCTGGAAACAGCGTCCGAACCTGTAGATCCAGAGGGAGATGGTGTCGAAACAGGACCCTCGGAACGGGGATTTTCGACGCCTTGCGACATCTCTCGAGGCACCGAAACCGATGAAATAAGAGATCGATCAGATCCTGAGGACTGTCGACCGTGCTCAGGAGGGTCGGCGCTACGGTGAGCCGTTGCGAGCGGAGAGGCAGCGGTGGCGGTCTCCGTGGTTCCAGTGGTTCCATCCGGGTTTGGACCCGTTATACCGGCCGTTTTACCAACCGTTCTACCGACCTCGAAGTCCGAACCCGGCCGCAGATCCTCGGCGGGCAGAATGGTGGGCCGGTCAGGGGACGGTTGATGGGTCTCTTGACCGGGCGCGGGGCGGCTCGAGGTCTGGGGGCGCGCTGTGGGGTCGGAGGAGACGACCGGGGTCGCTGACCTGCCTCGACCACTTCCCGCGAACGGCTCTTCTTCTGCCGAGAGGTCGTTACCCGAAGACTGAGCCAAGGGGACGGCCGGCGGCGAGGGTTGATCCCGTGACGGGCCCAGTGTATGGATTTCGGATTCACCGCTTTCAGATTCACCGCTTTCGAATTCACCGTTCCGAGCGTGAGCAACATGCGCGGGGGAGGTCGCCCGCAAAGACTCGGAGCTGACACCAGTCCGTCCACCTTCATCTTCACCTTCGCGTTCAGAAGCACGATGCCCCGGTTCGGCGACGCCGCGCTCGGCGACGCCACGCTCAGCGGCAACGCGCTCGGCAGCCATGCGCCCAGCGGCAACGCGCTCGGCGGCCATGCGCTCAACGGCAACACGGGATACCCTGCGGAGCTGTCGCCCCGACTGCTCTCCGGCAACACCGGGTGCATCGGGAGCGCCGGGTAAATTTAGGGAGGACGAGCCGGGCTCTTCCTCACCCAGGCCCTGCTCAAACAAGTCCTTACGACTCTGGGCCATTTGCGGCTGGGCGTCGGGAGTTGCCGTGGGAGTTGCGGCGGGAGCTCTAGTCTCGGTGTCTGTATCAGCGCCGACCTCGCCGACCTCGCCGACCTCGCCGGGAATGTCGGCATGGACGGCTTGGGCCCTACCTTCCTGCTCGCCTGTCAATGGCTTGCGACCTGCCTGCTCGCGACCTGATTGAGCGCTTCTAGCCAGGGCTCGGCTCGGCTCGTGCGCTGTGGGCTCGTGCGCTGTGGGCTCGTGCGCTGTGGGCTCGTGCGCTGTGGTGTCCTGCGCTGTGGTGTCGTGTGCAGTGGGGTCGTGGGTAGGGGTATCGGTCGTGTCGGTGCCGACTGGGCTCGTGGCACCCGCTTCGGGCTCGTCCAAATCTTCGTGGCGATCCGTGTCGGTTGCGACCTCTGGGACACGATCGATGGAAGGTCGAGGCTCGGGCAACCGCCCTAGGTCGAAATCGACCGGCGGCCTCTCGGTCGGCAGAGGGGGGCGCTCGGCGAAGCGCGGCGCGATTTTCGGCTGAAAGAGCTGGGCTCGTCCCATGGCGCGCATCGCGATGCGCAAGAAAAGATCGCTCATCAGTCGGCCATTTCCATATACGCCTTACGCCTGGCGTGGCTGAGGGTCAAAATATGCTCTTCATGCCAACCGTAGGCCCGGGCTAGATGGTGGACTTGGAAGAGCAAACGCTGGGCTTCGGCCTCCACCTCGACCGCCAGGTATTCGCCGATTTCGAGCAGCAGAGGCCACCCGTGGCCGCAGTCGGAGCACGCCACGTCCACCACCACCTCCATTTGAGGATCGAGGGCTTCCATGGCTTTGGCCACCTCGCTGAGCACCGACTCCGGAACCTCGTCCGCACGCCGGGGCTCACCTTCGAAAAGCACCGTGGTCAACAGACGCTCCAACAGTCGGACACGCGCTTCGTCGACCGATTCGAAGCTCTCGACAGCTCGGAGGTCGAGGCTGTCGGGCAAGCGAAACTCGATCGCCCACCCTTCCCGTTCGAGCCTTCCGCCGGGGCTCGGCAACACCGGATCGACCGGCTCCACCGGCACGGGTGCGAAACAAGCGTCGGCGACTTCGAGAGTCAAATCGAGCCGACGATTGCAGGCCGGACAGCGGACCGTGCCCTCCAGGGTCTCCCCGAACGTCAGACGGCGCAGCTCGAGTAGCAGCGCATCCCGGCGGCCCAGGCTCAGTCGGGACAGGCCGGACCTGGGCCACTCCGGCTCGCCGAGCGCGATGAGCCAGAGGGCCTGGGCAACGCGACCGAGATCGCGTCCACCTTCCCAGGCGTCCAGCAAACGGAGTGGTTCCAGGGCCTGCACAACAACTCAGCTCGACGGCTCGGTAAAGCTCGGCAAGGTCGGCTGAGTGACCGTGGTATCGCGGTTCCAACCCTCGTTTTGCAGGGTTAGAGACTCCAAAGCGACGGTATCCGACGAAGCGTCGAGCTCGGGCAAGGCCTTATATTCGGAGGGCCAACAATTGTAGAGGAAGTACCGTAAAACCAGCTGTCCAGCTTGGTTGTACATCTCCAAGGTCACTTGTTGACGAAAATCCGCTAGGGAAACCTCCTGACCGAATTTTTGGGTATTCGGCAAGTACCAAATCTTGTTGGCCCACTGCTCGAAAGTCACATCGAACGTGACGCCTTGCTCGAGGGTGATCGGCGAATAATCGGTTTGACCCGGTATGCAATAGGTCGTCTGGGGTTGCCCTCCAGAGCGCCATTTGACCACTTGGGTGGAACGTTCCAAACCGGTGACCTTATTCACCGAGGCGACGTAGTTGTTATTCCACTTCACTTGGAAGTTGTATGTGAGAAACGGATCTGAATGGGTTGCCCCTGCGCTCGTGCTAGCCATGGCTCACCTCCTTAGGATGCTGTAATGGGTGCGGATTCGACTTCGATGGTCAGCACCACGAATTCGGCGGGATAAACCGGCGCGAATCCAACGACCACGTTGACGATGCCGTTTTGAATGTCTTGTTGGGTGGTCGTGCTGCTGTCACATTGCACAAAGTAAGCCTGGGCGGGGCTCGTACCTTGGAAGGCACCCTCGCCGAAGAGGTTGGCCATGAACGAGCCGACCTCTAGGGTGATCGACGACCACAAGGGTGGCGCATTGGACTCGAAAACGGCCCATTTCAAGCTTTGAACCAGGCTCAGCTCGATAAAATTGGTGAGCCTCCGCACATTGATGTATTTGAAAGCGCTCTGTAGCAAATCGGCGCCCGCCAAGGTGCGCGCGCCCCAGACCACGTTGTTGTAAATAGGGAAGGTCCGCAGGGCGTTATATCCCAACGGATTCATTTGACCGCTGTCGGCATCGGTCAGCTGAGCCATCAGGGTGCTCAGTATCTCGGCATCCACGCCCGCCGGTGCCTTCCAAACCCCGACCGCATTGTCGGTGGCGGCAAAGATGCCGGCCAGGGTGCCACTCGGCGCAATAGGTCGAAGATTATTGTTGTTGAGAGCATCTTGGCTCGAAATAAAGGGATAATAAATCGCGGCCCAATAATTGTTTTCCCCGCCATAAGGCTCGACCCAGGTCAAGAATTGCTGGGTGTTTTCGGCCAGCGTTTCATTGAAGTCCAAAACTCCCGGCACCGTTTGTAAAGCTTCGGGAGCGGGTGGATCGAAAATATAGAAGGCGCGCTGCTGCTGACAAAAGGTCAACGCGCTCTTGAAAACCGAACTCCGGTCCTTCTCCTCGAGAATCGACGTGACGGGTAGACACAACAGGTTAAAAGTCTCTGGTGCGATCATGGTCAGCGCCGGGGTGGGCGGATTCGAACTCGTGGGATCGTTCCCCAATTGGGCGTTGATTTGGTCCGCCAGCTCACTGGAGCTGGTCCAAGTCCCGTCGGCGCCACCGGTGAGCGGGATGTTGTCGTCGGGTTGTGACCCTAAAACGGTAATCGGCATCGAGGCGCCGGCTTCCTCGAGCACGATAGTCTGCGAGGCCGGATTGATCACCGCCGGCGCGTAGTTGGAAAGTGATGGGTCCACGGAGAGCTGGTAGTAGCTTTCCGTGGTCTGCCAGCTGGGCTGGGATTCGGTGCCGGCGTTGACCTGCACCATCAGGTTAAAAGTGTCGTCGGGAGTGTTTTCTTGGATCAACACCGCCACCCCGTTGCCCCAGGCTCCCGGGCTGTTGGCTTGTACGAGAAATTCGGTGTCCGGCAAGGAACCGGGTAGCAGCGACGATCCCGATAGCGGGCTGATGGTCGCGGTGGCGGCCGCTGAATTGCTCGGAACGACCCGCACCACCCACGCTACGCCACCGCCGCTCTGGAAGAATTGCTGAATGCCGTAACTGGCTTCGCTTTGCTCGTCTAAACCGCCGAAAATACGGGAAAAGTCGTTGAGGCTTTGGATCTGCACGGCCTGATGGACCGGCCCCATCTTGAAATAGTCGATGAAGGCGGTATCGGCGGTGGTCACCGCGATCACCGAATGTGGGCTTGCGGCTTTCTCTTGGAGATAGACGCCTGGATACGAGACGGTAACGGTCATGGTTTCTCCTTGGGCGTTTCGGAAGTGGGCTCGCGGGCTCGGTCAGCTCACTCGACATCGAATGACGGCCGCGGCCCTTTGACCCCGACGAAGCTGTATGTGCGGATGCGGTTGGTGGGTCGTCGTCTCGGGCCGCTGCTGGGCTCGTCGGCGGCCTTCCACACCTCCTTTTCTCAAGATCTCGATAAAATCGGCCCAGCGTTCGCCCAACTGCCCGCGCAACTCAGAGAATTCGCGGGGTTGCCAAGGGGCTGAGGGAATCGGCTTGGAGCTGGTATTGTCGGCGTGGATCACAGCACAATAGAACGACGGATCGTCGAGTCGTAAGAGATCCTTCGGGCGGTGTTGCCAAAGAAAACGAGTGTCCTCACCCGCTGCCAGCTCCGGAAAGGCATGGTTTCGCCAGAACGCTTTGGTAAAGCAAAGCGTGCCGCCGGCAACCCATGGCTTCTTTCCTTGATAAACGTATTGCCAACACAATAAGGTCGCGGGCTCGCAGAAATACAGGCGATCGAGACCACACACCTCCACACCGGCGGCGGTGAGTTGCCCGACCTGGTAGCTCAACCGCCTGTCGGCCATCCAATCGTCGTCGTCCCAATGGACCAAAATATCGCCCGTGGCCTCTTCACAACAAAGGTTTCTTTTCGCCCCTAAAGTCATCGGTCCGCCGAGTCGTAAATAGCGGATTCTCGGATCGTCGGCAGGGATCAGATCCGAAATATCGTCCTCGCCGTCATCGATCACCAACAGCTCGCGCTGCTCCCATGTCTGACGTTGAAAATGAATCAACGCAGCGGGTATCCATTGCCTTCGGTCGCGGGTCGGCAGCAGACAAGAAACCTTGGGCTCTACCTTTTTAGGCGAAGCTTTGCGCCGGCTTTTCGTCGCGCTCTTACGCCCCGAGGGAGCGGAGCTCGAGGACGAGGGTCGCCGGCCGGACTGACTCTTCTTTTCCGGCATGGTGTGTCCTTTTGGGGTGGTACAGCAGAAGCTTAGACGGCACGGCCGGCAGTCCTCAATCGGAAAGATTGGGAAACGGTTCTAGGTAAAACTCTGGGGGGTGGTGAGCTTTCGGTATTCCTCCAATGAAGATTTAGGAAAGTCCCCCATTGGGAGAGGGACTCGTCGACGCTAAGCTCGGAGGCTCTACCGACACGGACTATGGAGGCGACGATGGAACGTACACATAGCCACCGGCCAGAGACCCCCACGGTTCATGGAGCCCCTAGCCCGGAAGGGGTGGTCCACACCGACTCTCCGTCGGCGCAGCCCGGTCCGATGCACATCTTTTCGACCATCGGGACCGTCGCCGCGGCGGGAGTCGCGGAGGCGGCGGGCCGACGCTGTGGCCGCGCCACCGTGGGGTCTGACGAGTCGGAAGGCAAAGAATCTGCGGACGCCGGCCCCTCTTCAGCCGCTCCAGCCACGGCGAGAGCCCGTGGCGCGTCCACGGCAGCGGCAGCGGCCCTCCCGGCCCGACAGTACGAAGAATTCCCGGTCAACAGCATGCATTGGGCTGCGGCCCAGTTCCACCAAGGCGATGGCGGGCCGATCCGAGTTACCGCCCACGATCCCCACGACGGCGTCGTAGAAGGGTGGCAACGCACGGACCACCCATTCTTCCACGGCGTCCAATGGCATCCGGAATTCGCTCAACTACTCTACGGGCACTTTCGCGAAGGCGGAGCGCATCTTCCCCACGCCAACATCATGGCTGCTCTCGGCGAAGCCGCTACGGAAGACATGGCGGCCGAAATTCTACAACGACGATGGCGAGCGATTCGGAAAGCCAGAGCCGGAGCTGCCGGAGCTGCCGCCGGAGCTGCCGCCGGAGCTGCCGGAAGCTTAGGCAAAAAATAGGGCCTTCGTCACCCGTCCAACGAAATCAACCCTTCCCGGATGGCGTAACGGGTGAGATCGGCGTTGTTGCGCAATCCGAGCTTGCGCAACAGATTTCCTCGATGGGCATCGACGGTTTTGATGCTGATGAACAGGCGTTCGCAGATCTCCCGATTGGTCAAGCCCGAGGCCAGCTTGCGCAACACCTCCAGCTCTCGGTGGGTCAGCTCGGACTGGCCGGCCGACATGGGGTCGGCGTTTAGGTAGCGCTCCATGACTCGAGATTTTAGGGGTTCGGGCAGATACCTATTTCCAGCCTGCACCTGATGGATCGCCTGCACCAATTCGTCCATATCCGACGGCTCGGCCATCACTCCGGAAATGCCCGCCCTCAGGGCCCGCAGAGCTAGACTCTCTTCGTTGCGGAGATTCAACAACAGCACCGGCGTAAAGCGTTGCAATTGACCTAGATGCCGAACCACACGATCAATGCTGATGTGCGTCACCGAGGCGAGGCAAAGCAAGACGTCGGGGTGGAGGTCCCGGATCACCTGGGGGGCACAATTCTTGCGGCTCGTTGCAAGGACCACACGAACCCGTTGGTCATCTTCGATGGTCTGTCTTAAGGCCTGCCTGAGCAGCGCGTAGTCGCTGGCCAGGCACAGCTTGATGCCTGCTTCCGAATGTTTCATCGTAATCCTTTCCACAACCCTCTACCCGGGCTCTGGGCTATCGACCTGTTCAGACTCGTAACTCTAGTCTCGATGGGCTGTCGTGGTCGGGAGAAAAAAACTAGAGTATTTCTCAGCCACAGTCGAAAAATTCTTAATGCTCAACTGAGCTCGGAAGAGAAATCACTGTTTTGGTCGAATTGAAGAATAAGATCGAAAGATCGCTGCTTCAGGTCCCAAGAGGCGGCTCTGGTAGGCCACCGCACAACCCACGCGCACCCAGCAGCCATTCTAAGCAGTTCATTTCTCCTCGACTTGGCATTAGTTAGTTTACATAATAAAGATAATCAGACTTTTTGTGTGCCCGTCACACATCACGTTCCTAAGACACCGGCGGATCTCGTGCAGATTTATCGCGTAACCTTTTGCATTCGACTTGCACTCGCCAGATTCTTGTTTGCTGCTGAGGAGATCCATGTGTCTATCTTTAAGTTGGCGGCCGTCCCAGCCCTGATCTCGGCCTTTTTCGTCTTGCCCGTGACAACTCTCGGAGCCGCGCCTCTGGACTCGGAGTCTCAGATTCCCGAATCCTGGAAATCGATCTCCGAGCACGGTCCTTGGGTGGTACAGATCCCTTTCCAAGACCAAATGACCGTCGACGAGCTGTCGAGTCGCATGGATGTCTGGCGCGTCTTGCGTTCGGAGAGAGCTCTTGAAGCCCTGATTTCCGAAAACGAATACCGCTCGCTTCTAAACGAAGGTTTCGCCCCGAGCCTCGATGCCGAAAAAACCCGTGTCTTATTAACTTTAGGTACTCCTTTGGTTGGCCAGGCGGGCGGAATTCCGGGATTTCCTTGTTATCGCACGGTGGAAGAAACTTATGCATCGGCCGAGTCGATGGTTGCCTCCCACCCTACCCTTGCATCGTGGATCGACATCGGGGATTCCTGGGAGAAGGTCCAAAACTCCGCCAATGGCTTCGATCTCTTCGTGCTCAAGCTGACCCAATCGAAAGTGCCCGGGCCCAAACCGGCCCTCTTCGCCGGCTTCGCCATCCACGCCCGGGAATATACGACCGCCGAGCTGGGCACCCGTTTCGCCGAACAGCTCGTCGACCAATACGACATCGACCCCGACGTGACTTGGCTTCTCGATCACCACGAGGTTCATTTGTTGTTGCAGGCCAATCCCGACGGTCGAAAGCGCGCGGAGGCCGGGCTGTTCTGGCGCAAGAACACCAACAACGGTTATTGCTCCAATACCAATGACCGGGGTGCCGATCTCAATCGCAATTTCGACTATGCCTGGAATTGTTGTGGCGGGTCCTCCGGCAGCCAATGCAGCTCGTCCTATCGTGGACCGAGCGCGGGGTCGGAGCCGGAGATTCAAGCCCTCCAAAGCTACGTCCGATCGATCTTTCCCGACCAAAAAGGCCCTAACGTCGAAGATCCGGCCCCAACGGACGCCACGGGCGTTGCGATGGATATCCACGCGTCGGGCGAATTGATCCTCTGGCCCTGGGGTTTCGAGTCCTCCCCCGCGCCGAACGGCACGGCGTTGACCACCTTCGGCCGCAAGCTGGCCTTCTTCAACGACCACTTGCCGCTGCAAATTCGAGCCTTCACCCTCGCCGACGGCAGCAGTGCCGACTTCTACTACGGCGATTTGGGGGTCGCGGGCATGGCCTATGAACTCGGCACCCAATTCTTCGAGTCGTGCAGCCAATTCGAGAACAGCATCTTGCCCGGCAACCTGGATTCCTTGCTCTACGCCGCCAAAGTCGCGAGGACCCCCTATTTGACCCCGGCAGGCCCCGAAGCCCGCGACGCCCAGGCCGAACCCGCGACCGTCGACGCGGGCACCTCCGTTCACCTCAGCGCCATGCTCGACGACACCCGTTTTCAGAATTCCAACGGCACCGAACCCACCCAAATCATTGCTTCTGCCGAAGCCTTCATCGACCTTCCACCCTGGAGCCCCGGCGCCGTGCCGTTCCCCATGAGCGCCTCCGACGGCACCTTCGACCAGACGATCGAAGCCGTGGAAGCAGACCTCGACACCTCTACCCTAGCCTCCGGCCGCCACATCCTTTTCGTCCAAGGCACGGACTCCGCCGGAAATGCCGGCGTCGTCGCCGCGGCTTTCTTGATGATCACGGGTTCGCTTTTCGAAGACGGTTTTGAAACCGGAAATTTGGCCGGCTGGTCGATCTCGACGCCTTAGTTATCCAAACAGCTGAGATTGACTCTGAATCTGGATGCGTTTTCCTAAACGCTCGTGCCTAATCCTGGTGAGGAGGACACATCAGGCACAACAAGTCCAGGCCTACAGCGTGTAAGAGCTACTCTCAAATAGGCGACGACCCAGCACCATGTCGTCGATCGAATCCCCGATCCACTCCGTCGCCCAAACGCTCGCAGGAATGAGCTTCAGGGCACAGATCGACGCTTCAGGGCTCACCGGATCCCGAGGCTGCTTGGGTCCTTTGTTGCCAGCGCGAGGGCGAAACTCCGTAGTGCTTGCGGAAGCTCGAAGAGAAGTGGCCGAGGCTTTTGAAGCCCACGCTGTAGGCGACCTCGGTGACCTGACCCGCTCCGCCGGCGAGCATTTGTGCCGCGGTCCGGAGCTTGGCTTTACGAATCAGCTCTTGCGGCGTCTCCCCCCGCGTCGTTTGAACCTTGCGGTACAGATGGGATAGATCCATGGCGAGGGCTTCCGCGAGGGGTTCGAGCTCCGACGGCGCGGACGAGTCGGTCGCAATCTATCACCGGACCAGATGACCGATCACCAGCTACATCGCGGACGGAAGGATGAAGCGATGCATGATCTCGAAGGCTTGTTTTTGCGCCACAATGTCTCCGTAGTTGCCGCCCGTGAACACCACCACCAGGCTCAAATCCGGCACGACGAAAACGAATTGGCCACCATTTCCCCAGGTATGGGAGACAGGTACCTCGCGGCTATCGATCACGAAATCGGTCCTGAACCATTGGTAAGCGTAGCGAGAGGTCTTGGGCGGATGACCGGGAATCGAATCGGTCCAGGACCAGTGGGTATCGACTCGACCGCCACCGAGCCGCCCTCAAGCTCGGTCATGACACTTCCTGTGGTCCGATAAGGTATTCCACGAATCCCGGGAAAAAAAGCTCGCGGGCTGGATCGAATTCCCCTTTGAACAATGCGAGGCGGGAATTCCGAAAGACATCCTGGACCAAATCTCGGTTGGCATATCGACTACGTCCTAGGAACCACCGAGTCGAGCGTCAACCTTGCCGCCGCTTTGCGAGACCTTCTGGATCTTCCGGGCACGCCGCTTCGCATCTCGAACCTTCTTCGCGACAAGCTCGAAATGAAAAGGCAGACGCGCCGGCAGAGAGTCGAGGTCGATGACGTCGTCGGCCTGCCGTGATGCTCGCCTCGACCATGAGCGCGACAACACAACCGACTCTCCCGACTCTCCCGACTCTCCTCGACAACCCACACGGTTTGGCGTGTATCGGGTTGCACACCCTCACGGCCTACCTGGGTCGGCCCGTTCTCACGGCCCTTTCCCAAATCGGGCAGATGGTCCCTTCCTAGACTGAAAAGTCTAATTCAGCAGTAAGAACAACCACTCTGACGACCGGCAGGGGCTGGCACGGTACCTGCTTTGAAGGTTTCTGTCACGGCATCGGCTGACGCCACCGGGCTCAGAGAGTTGCGCGCGCTTTTCCGGAAAAACCTCTCTACCCCCTCTGCTCGCAGCCTGCCGTTCACCACAGCTGTTAGTGGGGCCCTTTGGGTTCCGTGTTAGTGGGGCCCTTTGGGTTCTGCTGCTGATCCAACCCATGCCTCGACTTGGCGGCTCTCCGTGAATGGAGCACCCAACCCCTTGGAGCCCTTGCGGAGCCGACGAGTACACGAGCCGGCCCGTTTACTTGAAGTCCGTCACCCGTTTACTTGACTTGGAGTCCGTCGTGAAGAAAAACATCTCCCTCTTTTTAGTCATCTTACTGTTCTCAACCTCATTCCCTGTTTCTACCCTGGCCCAAGCTCCCAAGACCCCTTCCGTCGTCCAAGCGATGGAAGATCCGCTGTTCTCCACATTTGAAATCATCTCTCTCAATCGTCACCTCGGCCAAAAAAGCGGCGACAATCGCGATCCCGACTGGGATTGGACCCTCAACACCGCCTACGAGTTGCGATCCACGGCCGGGACTTTCCATAACGTTCGACTTCCCTACTACGCGAACAGTGGACCGGCCGCCGCCCTGCTCAACGACTCCGCCGGCCGGGATATCGCGCCCGAAGACGGTTGGGAGCTGGTGCTGCGGGACTTCGGCCCCGGCATCGTGATTCCATATTTCATCCTTTACAACAAATACCGCGGGATACTCCGCTTCTTCTACTACAGCACCCTGCCCCAAAGCTTCAGTCACGCTATTGCTCGTTTGAGCTACCAAACCCAGAGCACCAGCCGCACAGGAGCGCATTTCACCTTCCTCGATCAAAATCGCTACGTCAGCAACTATGACCCGGCTCGCTCGCAGATCGTCGTGGGCTCGGTGGCATACCTACAATGGGCCTTCTTCGACTTCGACGTCTCCGGTTACGACCCCGGCATCGCCCTTAAGAGCGACCCGACTTTCGTGATCGAGATCGCCGGTGTGACGGAAACCGATTTGACGGCCACCGGTGAAGTCGACCTGATTACGGGCCCGGTGAACTCTACCAAGTCCGGCGGTGGCTTCAATATCGCGGGCGCCTACAAAAACGTGATGAAGCGCCATAAAGATGTAAAGTCCTTCAAGAGCGAGATCACCAGCTTGGCGGAATCCGCCGGTAGCGCCTGGTGGGCAGGACCGCTCAACGCGATCAAAAATCTCACCGACAAATCTTGGTTCAGCGCCCTCGGCCCGGTGGCCGGCTTCCTGGAATTCGTCATCGGAGGCGGTAGCCGCAAATCTACCCTGCCGGCGCCATTGGCCACCAAGGGCAGCGTCCAGCTGAAAGGCACCTTGACCACGCAATCAGCCCTCTACCAGCTGATCATGCGGGTGCCGGGTAGCCACCACCTGACGCCGGGCATCGACGCCGCTTCGAACGTGCTTCCCCTCTACGACCAACCCTTGGGCGTGCTCAACGTATCCAAACCTCCGGTTTTTACCGGCACAGTGACCACCAACCGCACGGAGTTGATCCCCACAGGCCCATGGAGCATTTCCAGCACCACGTCCGCCACAACGCCGCTGCAAGTCGTTTACAACACGGCGGTCTTCGCCAACGCCAACGTGACCGTGGCCTGGACGCCTTCTTTTTACCCGGCCTACAACTACACCAGTGTCTCCACCTTCAATTCCGGACAAAACCGTTACTTCGTGGGCGACGCATCGAACCAGGATCTTTATGTAGACCTGATCACGGGAGCCTACTTCAGTCGTATCGGCATCAAGGCCCGGTTGACGCCTCACAATGCCGCCTCGGGTCTGGAGCCTGTGACTCTCTACAAGGTGTATAACGTCTTCACCTCCACGAACCTCGTCTATGACTCCGGCAACGGTGGTGGGGGCGGTGGCG
>CBDUGP010000048.1:0-62736 GCA_965366625.1 uncultured bacterium | reverse complement strand
CTCGGTCCATCCGGCCTTGGTTCATCGGAAAATCCCATTTCTGGATAGGCTCTAGTTAAACCGGGCGCGCTACCTTGATTGAGGACTTCTAATGACACGCGTTTTGCAGTCCAAGGTTTGGGGCGGCGCCGTCTGGGTGTTGCTCTTGCTCACCCTTCTGGCCGTATTGCCGGCCGAAGACACGTCCGCCGACGATCAACCGGCCCTTCAAGGCATCGATGTCTCCCACCACAGCGATGCCGTCGATTGGCAGGCGGTGAAGAACGCCGGATACGTTTTCGCCTACATCAAGGCCACCGAGGGCGAGGACGCCACCGATTCGAGATTCGTCGAGCATTGGCAGGCTACCGCCGCCATCGACCTGCCCCGGGGGGCGTATCACTTCTATGTCACGGAGGACGATCCGAACCTGCAGGCCGATTTCTTCATTGCCACCGTGCCGGCCGAGGATCTCGGAGACCTGATCCCCGTGGTCGATGTGGAGGTCCTCGGCCACGGCACCGAAACCGGATGGGCCGACAATCTAAAGGTTTTCCTCGACCGGCTCGAAAGTCATTTCGGGGTCAAACCTTTGATTTACACCAGCCCCCATTTCTGGGACGCAAACGTCGGCCACAGCTTCGGCGAGTATCCCCTGTGGCTCGCCGAATACGGTGTCGACTCGCCGAGCCTTCCGGAGGGTTGGAACGAATGGTTTATTTGGCAATTCGAGGGTGACCAAAACATCGTGGGTGTCGAATCCGGTGCGGACGTCAACACCCTGCCCACCGGCCAAAGCCTCGACGCCATCCGCCTGTCGAAGTCCGGGCACGCACCTGCGGAACCCTAGCTAGGTTCCATCCAGAAATGGATTCCTGTGGGTCGGCGCGTCGCCCTGCGCGCGTCGCTCCGAACTCGCGCCACCGCTGCGCTGCCGTCTCAAATTACTGATGTGAAAGACCTTAAGCCGATCTATAGGTTGTATCGCTCAGACACGCTCGCTTTCCGTGCTCGGCGCGCCGCGTCTTCTAGATCCTCGAAACGGCAAAACTGGACGGAACCTAGCTGGCAGGCCGTCGTCCAGAGGTTCGTCGAGCGCTGGAAATGATGCTGCCGCGGAATCCGTGGGGCACGGCCACGGCGGACAATCGGAATTCAACGCCGTCGAGATTCGCGGGTCGGAGCTGGTACTCCAGGCTGAAGAGCCGGGCCAAGAGCATCAGCTGAACCAAGCCGATGCCGGCGCCGATGCAGCTGGTGGGTGCCCAGCCAAAAGGTGCGTAGGCGCAGGAGTGGGCGGGCCCCCGGGGTGAATCGGGGAGCCAGCGATCGGGGTCAAAGACCTCGGGATCTTTCCAAGCCGACGCATGGTGGTGAATGAGATAGGGACTGGCCAGGAATTGCTCGCCCGCTTGCAGCTTCTCTTGGCCTGCACCCAGGCCGGCGACACAAAGATCGGCCCGAACCTCCCGCTGAAGAATCAGCGGCGCGCTCCAGCGACGCAGGGTCTCTTTGACGAAGCGATGGGTGATCGGAGCCGCTCCCATGGCCCCCGCGTGGTAAGTCTCGGAGTCGATCGTCGCTTGCTCTCGGGCGATGCGCTCGGCCCACTCGGGTCGTCGGCTCAGCTCGAACAGCAAGCACACAGCCACGGCGCCGGGTGGTCCGGCGATGGCGGTGAGCACGCTGGTCACGGCGTGGGACGCTCGGTCCGGTCCGAGCTTCGGCAACAGGTCGACGATCGGGTCGGCTAGATCGAGGCAGCGTGGTCGTTGTCCAAGAGACCGTTGGCGCAGAACCCGTCGGGCGACACGGCTCGCCCTGACTTGAATCATCGACGATCGCAAGCCTTCGAGAGCCGCTCCCCAAGGCGGCGCCTGTCCGGTGACGGCGCCGATCTTGAGATCCTGATCCGCTTCCACCCGCCTTTGCTCGGCTGGGGAGAGATCGGCGATCACCGTCGGGATCAGGGCTCGGCTGAAGAGAGTTTGAATGGCGAGCATCAGATCGATCTCACCCCCGATCTCACCCCCGATCTCACCCCCGATCTCACGGTCGATCCGTTCATCGATCAACACCCGGAGCCGGCTTTCCAGCGCAGCGATCTGTGACGGCTCTTTGAGCTTCTGCAGATTCGGGACCCAAGCGGCGCGCACCTCTTTCCATTGCACCCGTGGGCTTCTTCGCCGGCGCAGCAGGTCGACGAGGCGATCGGGCAGGGTGGTGTCGGTGAAGTTCTCGGCATTCACCACCGGCGCCAACTCGGGATCGAGCACGGCCACCCCTTGGGCGGTGCGAACGACCCCCTGGCCGCGGTCTTGCTCCGCACGCAGGCGTCCCAGCAGGGGGCTGTCGTGGATCGGTAGGGTCATGGTTGGGTTGGGTTGTCCCAGATAGGTGGGCGGAACTCGGGGAAGCCGCGCGGCTTCCCCGAGCTTCGCAGACTACATTTGGCTGTAAATGCGCCAGCAGCCAGCGCCGCAGCAGCCTTGGTCACGCACACCGAAAACGGTTTGCCAAGCTTTTTTGAGGGTCGCCATGGAAATCACCTCCTTCTTGGGGCTTTAAAGGGATCGAGGGGTTAAGTCCAACCGGAAGCCCGGGGGCGCCAGGGAAGGACCGGTGAAAGGCGTCTGTGAAAGCGCCGCGGTTTGAATTCGGTAGCTGCGCCGAATCACGTCGAGGGTGTCGGCGGCGACTTCTAAGCTGAGGGATGCGGCAGCGCAGGTGTGGGGTCCCCAGCCGAAGGGCAAGAAGGCATGGTGATGACTGGATTCGGCCCAACGCAGCGGGTCAAATCGCGAGGGTTCGCGCCAATAGGCGGGATGCCGTTGGGTCACATAGGGCGAAATGAGCACGGTGGTTTCCGGCGTCACTTCGACCCCGGCGAGAGTATGGGCTTGGGCAGGGTATCGATCCATTTGCCAAGCAATGGGCCAAAGCCGCAGAGCTTCGCGCACGATCCAGGCCGACTCTACTTTGTCGCCAACCTCGTCCACGGGCGTTTGACCCAAGAGGCGCAAGGCCCAGGCCAAAGTGAAACCCACCGAGCCGGTTATCGCGAAGAAAAACGGCAAGTAGAGTTCGCCGAGGTCCGCAGACCGAGCGCCCGATTGGACCCCCAGGGCAAGGACGTCGAAGAGATCGCGCGGCGCATCCCGGGAGGCCGTCTGCGGTTGGGCTCGTCGTTCGACCTCACGTCGCAGGGCGTGGAAGACCCGTCGGCGAAAGAAGGCCCGAGTAATGCGTGATCTGCGCTCCCGAGCCCCCGCCTGGACGGCATTCTCAAGCACTCGGTCGAGCAAAGTGGCGAGCCGCCTGCCGAGTCCACCGGCCCGCTCCGGGGCCAGCAACACCGGTCCGAAATAGCGATACATCAATCGATTGCCGGCATCCGGCCAATGACTCGACCGGCCGAGCACCGCTTCCACCGTCGCGGCGATCAAATCCCGCCGCGCCGCCACGTGGGAAGTCAGCAGCTGCCGGGCACCGCGGGCCAGCTCGAGCTGCAGCGATCGGGGTCCGAACGGCCCTCGGCGGGTATGGAAGAAGTCGGAATTCTCTTTGAAAAGCCCGCCCGTATTGGCCAGCACAGCCTTCGCCGCATCCGGCGGAGCCACGCAGACGGTCGTCGGCGACAGCCAAAAAACCTCGTCCCCGGATTCGAGATGCTGGTTGAAATAACCCAAAGGGTCTTGCCGGAAGCTGATCTCTGTTTGAGGAACCGCTGAGCCGACGGCCATCGTCATATGGGAATCCCAGGGAAGACGGAATCAGGAAGATCATGGCAACGAAACGCCGAAACGGAAGACCCGTCAACGGAGTCAGTCGTGAAAAGCTAAGGTAAATATGCCATGAAGGCGATATGGTGTCAATGAAGTGAGCGATTTAGCAATTCGAACCGTGAAATCTGCGCCTTTGCAGGAACTGGCCGCGCCATCGGCTGGCCGCTTGCTCAACGGGGAAGGCGTGAACCTCGTGTGGTGGCCGCCAATGGGCGAAGGCTTGTACGGGAAGTTTTCACGGGCCGGGTCGGTTCCAGCCGATGTTCTGGTAGAGCTTGAAACGCTCTACTGATCATGGCGAAAATCGGTCGACGAGTGGCGGCAGTCTCGAAGCAGCACCCGGTGTTGGCAGGCTGTGGCGGAAGTCTGGCGCTGGCGAGACATTTGCCACAGCCTGTTAAAGTTCGGGGTGTCGGCAGAGCCATGAGTTCTCGTGATCCTGGATCGGAATAACGAATGAATTTCTTTAACAACACGATCTTTAACAACACGATCTTTAACACCACGTTCTTCCACAACGTGGTGAACAACCAAGGGGAATAGATGCGAAATTTGGTGATTTGGGTGGTGGGTGCCTGCCTTGTTTTGGGATCGGCAGCAGTGAGTCATGCACAGCCCGGCAATTGGTTTCTCACCGTGAAACGAGGTCCGGATCAACCCAGCAAGCTCGAGTTGTTGTCGGAGCAGCAGTTTTCGATCGACCTCGAATATCGGTTGTCCGCCTGGACGAAAGCTTTCCACTCCTTTTCGACCCGACCCAAAACGATCAACTATCACCTGCTGACCGAGTGGGACGGTGTGGATTTCGACGCGATCCTGAAGGGCGAGATTATCGGCCGTCTGACAGCTCCAGGACTCAAGGAAGACAATGTCTTTGCCACGATCAACACCGTGACCCTGGAAGGCACTACTTTGACCGCTCCCTTCTTGGCCGGCAATTATTGGGTGAGCGGCTGTTTGTCGACTCCCACCGGCGCCGGAAAGCTGGGCACAAAAGCAGGCAAGCTGGCAGAGACTCGATGCTCAAATCCGGTGAAACTCGAGGTTTCGGCCCGTCCACGACCTGATTTGGTGACGCGAAATGTTCGCGCCCGGTCGGCGGTGAAACGCATCAATGGGCCCGAAGGCATTCAGTTGGGCGATAAGATTATTTTGAGTGCCGAAGCCTTCAATGCGGGCGACGAACATGCTCGGTTCGGTTCGATCCTGAGGTTTTTTCAAGTGCCTCCCAGCGCCAACCGAAATTTCGTCGATCCCGACAACGATCCCATGCTCGGTGAAATGCGGGTACCGAAGCTCCGTACCGGGGCTTCGAAACGGCAGTCGATCACCCTCATGGGGCCCCCCAGTCCGGGAGATTATCGCTATGCGGTTTGCGTGGATCCGATCCGTGGGATGGGAATCAGGGAGTCGAACGTCGACAACAATTGCAGCCTTCCGACCACCGCCAGGGTGGAAAGGCCGGCCACTCCCTGTGTCGATCTGATGGTGGAATCGGTGACCGGTGTCGAAGGCGCGAAGGCCCCGCTGGAACGTTACACGGTGAGCTTTGTGGTGAAAAATATCGGAAACCAAGACATGACGATTGCAGGATTGGCCAAGATTCAACGTCCCGCGCGATTGAATCAGGATTCCGACCCCACCGGCTTGCTCGCCGTGAATGAAACCCAGACCTTCTCATTTGAAGCGGTCGCACCAGAGACGTTGGGACCTGCTTTCGGCAAGGTGTGCGCCCACTTCAAGCAGGATTGTAATCCGCGCAACGATTGTTTGGAGATTGCCATCGACGTCGGCAACCCCTAGCGGGTCCGTTCTTCGCCGCGAGGGTCGCGACTCTCGGTTTTAGCCGACAGTCACGATCCTCGGCAAAGAGTGGGTTCGCTTAAAGTTCGATCAGCGAGCGTTGTAGCTCACAATACCGAGCTCGGCGAGCACAGTATTGGGCAGGCCCAAATCGCTCGGTTGCGGGGTCAGCAACATGCCGCAGTAGTTTTCAAACCACTCACCACAAGTCGTCACAGCCGTGCCCCAGCCACAGGCACAAAGTATCCCAGAGGGGGTTGAAGGCGTGCACCTCACGTCGCAATCCCTCGGTAAAGCAGAGGCGGGCATGACAAAAACAGCGGCTAGGAGCAGGGCAACCAAGAGAAGGGCTACAGAACGAAGTTTCATAACGATTCCTTTCAGTGACGAAAAAGAGCCAAAATACAGCTAGCCGACATTCGGCAGCGTGACTGCGCGTGAGAATTGCCCAAAGATCTCTCAAAGTCAAGATTAAAGGGCTGTCTTGAATCGATAGGGAGGTAGACAGGCTCTAGCGCGCGCGATGGGAATTTTGCCCCCCGGGTGCTTTGCCCTGTCCGAGGTGTTGGCACAGAGGCAGTGGTTGCAGCTTTCGGGTTTGCATTTCGCCACAGCCTGCTAAGGTTTCCTAAACAAAACCATATACTCGTCTTCTTCGTCGCCCCACTGATCCTCTCGACGATCTACTTCAAAACCGATCTTTTCCAGGTCTTCGATCAGCTCCTCCGCAAGAATTCCGTGACCGCCACGGTCGGGTGCTCCGACAACGGCCCCTTGGTCCTTGTCCGGCTTGAAGTCGATCACCAACAAGACTCCCGAGGGATTTAGAGATCGCCACAGGTCAGCGCCCATCGCTGAAGGGTCTTCGAAGTGGTGATAGACCTTGCGGAGCAGAATAGCATCACAGCAAGCTGGGGGAAGGCCGATACTCTCTTGATCCCCGAGCACGGCTTCTAATTGAGGCAATTGTTCGTCCTTGGCGCGTGTGATCAGATCTTCGTAGTGATCCTCTTCGACTTCCGTGGCCAGGACGCGACCCAGCACTCCGACTTCGCGAGCCAATAGAACAGAATAGTCACCATCACCTGCTCCCACATCGGCCACCGACGCGCCAGGCTTTAATTGGAGCAGCTCGAGAATCCGATCTTCCTCTGGAGCCTTTGATTCCGAAACCTCTGATGACAAGGCACAGCTCGAAGCTGCAGTGATGGATCCGATGAGTAGGGCAAGGCCTAAGTAATGTTTCATGGGCATCCTCTCGTTCTCACTACATCGCTCGTTTCGCTGACCTCAATCGGATCGACCTTCGATAGATTGGGGGCGCATCTGTAGTACGGACAGATGGGATTGTCGTTATGCCCCTCTGATGAAAGGTCGAACCGTGGGACGAACGGTCGGGGAATGGCTCACCCAGCCGAACCGTCTTCAAAAAGATGGTGGCATCTTGGGACGGTACCATGGGACGGACCGGTCCTCCTGGCATCATTCTACTTCACCCGCCGACGAGGCGAACCCTGGATTGATGCACCTTTGTCGCCCGCTCGACTCAGCTCCAAAATTCGGCATGAGCCTTTCAGCCATCCTCGGCCCTGGTCGTCGACGGTCCCTTGATGTGGGAACCCGAGGCAGGGGAACCCGTAGCGTGCTCGCTGACATCGAGTAGGGCGGAGACTTCTCCTTAGCTCAGAAGCACTGAAGAAAGATGTGATGTATTTCAATAGGATGATCTTGTTGCTGAAAATGATCGGAACGATAAACATGGGGGAGAGACTCGTCAAAAGTATGCGGGCATAGCACCTCAGTCCTCGGAACCAAGAAGTGCTCATCCGACTTCTCTTCGAGAGAGGTCCGGATCCATGTTGCCCACTGCTCTACAGTCTCTGCTTGCACGTAGCCCATCATTCCGGCCCACGGATGGTTCTTCGCATAGCCACCAGACAAGAAAGAGCCCAACCCTTCGCCACCTAGATATTGTTTCAGACTCGTCTTCGGAGGATTACGCAATCTCTTGGCTTCGATTTGAAAGCGTGGACGGGGCCTAGAACCAGCACTCATCAGCTCAATATCAACCCGCAGTCGACTTTTCCCTTCGCGATCAGGATCGTTCACATGACGCTCATCCTGGATCGAAAATCGGTCTGCCCAATCAGGAGCCTTGGGATCGTCGAGAAACTCTTCGATCGCTTGGGTGAGCAGACCAGTGATTGCAGGTTCGGCCCTGCTCCTGAGGTCTAGCTGCGAGATTTCTTGGAATCCTTGACCGACAAGGGCATGGACCCTACCTAGAAAATGCCGCCGGTAGATCTCTGCATCTGCAGGACGACCGGTGGCATGAGATCGAGAGCGTAAGCTCATGCGTAGGAAGGTTCCGAAACAAAAGAATCTTCAGGTGCCAACGCGGCCGAGAGGATCTCATCGGCATCGGTCGTCGCTTGGCTCCGGGTCCACCACAGCCGTTGCTGGGGTTTGAAAATCAGCGTCCGGTCCTGATCGTAGACGAAGAGGTTACGATCGAAGTAAATCCATTGCCGGGTGATGTTCAAATGTTGTTTTTGAAGACGATCCAATTCTCGGGTCACCGGATCGTGCTCCTCGCGAATTTCAATCGGAACGGGGGCATCCTCACTTCGACGAATCAGCTCAATCGAGACGAAGCCCTCATGCCGACCACGATAAATCGTCACTCGGTGAGCCGAGCCGCCGGCTCTGCCGATGAAGGTATCCAGCTCATTGCGCAACATTTCCGCATAGCCGGAAAGATCATCGTGAGACGGCCGACGGGCTGCCGGATCCCCGAGCTTGCCGTCCGTCAGGGACATACGAATATGCACGAGATCGTGAACTAACCAGCGCTCCCGGTCCGATAGGCCCAGCAAATCCTCGACTCTGCGATTGAGCTGACGTTCCAGCTCCAAGAGCTTCTCTGGCGGGCCGTCCTGCCGTCTCAACGGACTCTCCAGATATTTTGCGGAGGCTCCAGCCAGCTCTCGATGCAGCTCACACCACGGTTTCAGCTCGTGATCCGTCAACCCTGCCAGCGGCATGGGAATCGTCTTCAAGGTCTTAAGAGTGCTGCGCCCATTGCGAACACCCCATTGAGGAGATTCAAAGAATTCGAAATACGTTGGAAAATCCGAGCTGAGATAAAGGGCTAGAGCCTTTAGAAGGGTGGATTGATTCGATGAGCCGGCGATACCGATTTGGCGCGGAGGGATCGCTATGAATTCATCAGAATACACGGCAAAAGTACGAGCAGCGCTGACGATGATGTGTGGAGGCCTGCACACCGCCAAGGGTTTTTGGCGGCCCTTGCGAACGAAACCTTCTTCAGCTGGAATCACATTGAGAAAGTGATCCGTCAGCACATGGATATGGCCAACGTCCCTGGATTGAACCGAAATGAGTCTTTTCTTCCCAACAACTTCTGGAACCGGCTCAACCATTTCTTTGGCATCATGAAACCTAAGCTCTGGGCCAGGATGCATCAGGAGATTCTGTGATTCAGACCAACTCCCGAGATCTTGGAATCGACGCCGTAATTTTTCGATCAATCGGCGATCTCGATCGGTCCCCCACATGGCCACCTTCCAAGGAAGCGGTTCGCCACTTGCTACGTCGACCGAATCGACGAGCTGGATTTCGCTGGCGTTGATCACCAAATCCCAGACCTTAGCGCGATCTTTTGTCGAGCTGGGTCGCACGGCTTCTTGATTTAGCAACAATGGAGAATAGACAGGAATCAAATTCCCTCGTTTTTGAGGCTTTTGGTTTTCCGAGGCTATCGGGCGGAAGAAAAGGGCCGCCGCAGGGATCTCCATTTTCTTTTTCTTACCGTCCACATAGCGCACGAAAAGATCTCGCCGAAGATTCGTAAAGTTAGCGACCCCCAATGTTGTCATTTCGGTAAAAAAATGTTTCCTAAAAGCGTCGAATTGCTTGAACAGGGTCATTGCAGGTAGCAACAGTCCAAGTGCACTCTTCGGACCGGCGTATCGAGCGCTTTCCCAAGCGAACATCTCTGCCGTCTGTTTCTTGGTGACGGGACACGGTTTATCATTCTTGATCAGCCAATCCAGGGCGTGGCGATCTCGGACCGACTTGGCAGGAAGCTCGACCCAAGGGGGATTGCCGATGATCCAATCGTATCGGTGTGATCCGGCACCGCCGGCCCAAGCCGAGGACTCGTCGAAGAAATCGCTCTGATAAATGTTGCGATCGTGCAGCTTGGGAAGCTTGAAATGAGGGGTGCTCTGCAGATCCGGCGGATCGATGTAATCGAGCATGGTGAGCACCAGACTCATCTCGGCCACCCGGCAGGCGTCTCCGTCACGATCGACGCCGAAGATCTGTCGCACCAAAATGTCGCGCAGCTCCGCAGGCCGGAGCTGGCGCTTTTCTTTGGCCATTTTCTTTTCGATCAGATGCCGATAGCACTGAACAAGAAAAGCCCCGGACCCACAGGACGGATCGAGCACTCGCATTCCAGGTTCGAGGGGTTTGTGGTCTTCCATTTCAGCGACCATGAAATTAACCACCGGAACTGGGGTGTAGAAAGCCCCGGATTCACGGTTGGATCCTTCAATGGCCAAGAATTGCTCGTAAATAGAAGAGAGCGTTTCGATCGGGATGTGGGAAAAGTCGTAGGCCTTAAAGTCCAGGTGAAGCTGGTCGGTCCGTGCATCGTCACCCAAAAAAACCGCTGCGGTACTCTTGATCTGCTGCGCTGAGAGTCCCGAGCCCTGATCCAAAGACCTCTGATCCAAAGATAGAGGAAAGATTTCACCGTTTAGCCATTCGTCAACTTTGTTGACTAAATCATGCAGTGCCGGAATCTTAAGCTGCCTACCGAAGACCTCTTCAACCTTGATATCCCAGGCCTCGAAACGGCGGTCGGAAAGGATCTCGCGATCACGGAGATATCTCAAATAAACAAGCTTGCCGATAAGCGCATGAGCCGATTCGCGGCGCACTCCTTCACCATGAAGGCGTCGGCCGATGGCCTCCAGATTGCTCAAAAGCCGATAATCGACTCTTTTTTCCGGTTGGACCTGATCGCCCCAATGTCTCCAAAGCTCGCCGCTGTCGATCTGGTCGGCACGAAAAGCCGCGAGTCGCCGGGAGACCTCATGAAATTCGATCAGGGAGTCGAGCACTCCTATCCGACTGGCTTCGGCATCTTCGGAATCCCCGATTTTTTCTTGATAGGCGAAACCGGAGTAAAGGCGAATCCCTTTGGGGGTATGGACGATCAAAAAAGGGACGGCACTCTGATTCCAAACCTGCCGATGTATCAAATCGGCGGCTTCCCGACTCTCGGCTTTTGCGACGTAGACTATGGGCGTTGCAGACGAAGCAGACGCAAGCTCATTGCTCAGGAGGTAGACCCCTTGGAGGGCACAACGCCTCTCAGCGCGTCGAAAAACGTGAGCAAAAACCGGCACTTCGTTAAATCGTGATGCCGGTAAAAAGTTAGGCGATTCCGCGTAATCTAGGGCGGCGATGAGTTCTTGCGTGTCCATCGTCCTCAGCTTAGCAAGCAAGAGACAGTCGTCCAAGTAAATCGAACTTAATTTGCGTAAATAAGGCGTAAGTCTAAGCGTCTTCGCGGTGCTTCGATGGTCATGCAATAGGGTCTCCTCTTTATCGAGAGACCCCTGGCGCCGTTTCCCAAATGACTTGTTTCCTAAAAAACTGACGTTTTGGAAGGTCAGCCTGCGAATCTTCGACGCCGCAGCCTGTGCCGATGCGAGCCTGGGCCAAAGCAACAGTCCCGAACAGCTAGACCACGCCGATGGAGTGTGGCAGTCCGTGTTAGCCGAGGTGGCTGTCACGGGTGCCGAATCTGCCCATCGCACTCTTGCTCGACGGATTCGAGTCGGGTGAAACCTCCGCCTGATCGTCGACGGTGGCCGCCCCTTACTCGGCGCTCAGAGCTTGTACTGGATCCAAGCGCCCCGCCCTCAAAGCAGGCACGAAAGCCGCCAACAACGAAATCGTCGAGACCAACCCGGCCACGGACAGGAAGACCCACAGCGCGGTGGGTTCCACACCATAGACCAGGCTTTCGATCCACCGTGACAACCCGAGCGCGGTCGCCAATCCCAACACCACGCCACCGGCGATGAACCCACTCAAGTGCCTTAGGGTCGAACCAAAGACCTGACTCCGGGAGCTACCCAAGGCCAAACGGATACCGATCTCTTTGGATCGCAGGGCGACGGACCTCGACAACACTCCAAACACCCCGACAGCGGCGAGAGCCAGCGCGATGGCGGCAAAGATCGACAGGAACTGCATCGGCAGTCGATAGGCGATCAAGGAGCTGTCGACGCTTTGTTCCAAGGTCGTGACCCAAAACAGGGCCAAGTCCGGATTGAATCTGTTGACCGTGCGCTTTAGATCCGACATCAAGGGACCTTCGAAACCCGGCCGAGCCTTGACCAACACCCGCGTGAATCCTCTCGCTGCCTGCTGCATGGGGAGGTAGTAGGCACCCAGGGGTGTCTCCGTGAGATCTTCCTGAATGATCTCTGCCACCACGCCCACCACGGTCAACCAAGTCGAGTCGTCGTCGGCAGCAGGGCCGATGCAAATCCGTTGACCCACGGCGTTTTCGCCGGGCCAATACTTGGCGGCTAAAACCTCGCTGATCACCACAACCGGAAGCGACTCGAGGGTGTCGCCGGCTTGAAAGACCCTGCCCTGGCGCAGGGGGACCTCCATCAGCTGGAAATACTCTCTGCTGACCACGGTTCGGTGATGCTTGGCGGCTACTTCGTCCACCGATCGGGTCCGCCCTTGAGGGGTCAGTGCGGTGGTTTCATCCCATCCCGAAAATGGAATTCGCGAGGCAATTGCTACCGACTCGACGCCGGGTAAGGCGGTCGTTTCGTCGATCAGGCTGCGAAAAAAATCCGACTTCGCCCCCCGTGAGCCATATTCTTCGCGCTCGGCCAGACTCAAGGCGGCGGCGTGCACCGACGACTCTTCAAAACCGAGATCAATGGCCAGCAGATTGCGCAGGCTGACGATCATCAGCACCGCCCCGACAAGCAACACCACCGACGTGGCGATTTGCAGGGTGACCAAAAAACCGCGTCGCCGGGAGCCCCGCCCGCCTTCGGTGGAGGAGCCCTCACGCATGATAGCGAATAGGTCGGGTCGCGCCGCTGAGCCGGCACCCACCAACCCGGCGCTCAACATGGCGAGGATGGCCGCTGTCATCAACAGGGCGACCTCCGTCGCTCCCAGGCCCACTTCATCGATGCGTGGAATTTCCCAGGTCTGGAAATTGGCCAGCCACCAACGCAGGCTCAACGAGCCCGCGATGATGCCGAGAGTGCCGCCCACAAACGCCAAGACTAAGCTCTCGGTCATCAGCTGGCGCATTAATCGCCCTCTCCCCGCACCTAAAACATAACGCGTCGACAGCTCACGCAACCGACCGGTGACATGAACCAGCTGGAGGTTGGAAATGCTGACCGCAGCGATGAACAAGACAAAAAGAGAGCCGGCCAAGAGCAGGAACAACCAATGACGGACGTTTCGGGTTAGATCGGCATGGAAATCGACCACCACGGTTCGATAAGCATTTTGAGACTTCTGGGCCCGAATCTCGGTGGGCAGATCGCCGAGGGTGCGCACATTTAGGGCATCCAGCTCCAGTTGAGCTTGCTGCACGGTGACCCCCGGTTTCAACCGAGCAACCATCTCGAACATGGAGTAATACCAAGATTCGGGCGGAGCAGACTCATCGAGCACTTGGGGCAACCAAATGCCGGCATCCCATCCCGGAAAGGCGAAGCCTTCGGGCATCACACCCACAATGGTGTGATCTTGCCCTTCCACCGGCACCGTCTTGCCGACAATTTCCGGGTCGGACGCGAAGAGTCGCGCCCATAACTTATGCCCGATCACCACTTGGGGTCGGCGCCCCGGTTGCTCTTGATTGTCGTCCAAAAACCTTCCCAAGGCGGGCCTCAAACCCAAGACTCGGAAAAACGACGGCGACACATACATGCTAAATGTTCGGCTGATCGCTCCGGGCTCACCTATCGAGCGAGTTTGGCTGGTGTAGATCGCCACGTCCTCGAAGCTCGTCATACCGTCGCGACGCTGCCGATATTCCGTGGCGCTGCTGTTCACTCGCTCTGGCCCTGCCTTGACGTAATGATTGAAAAGAGCAACCACGCGGTCCGGCTGACCAAACGGAAGAGGTTTCAGCACCACCCCATAAACCACGGTGAAGACCGCCGTCGCCAATGACAAAGCCAAAGCCAGGGTAAGGCTGACCGACACGAAATGGGCCGGCCGCTTGCGTAGGTCGCGGGCCACCAATTTGATGTCAGAGGCCAGGGAGCCGAGCCATTCCGTACGGCGACGCCGACGGTCCACTTCCTGACTCAGGGTCCGACACTCTGCTTCGACCCGCCCTCGATCACCAAACGCTTTCAGAGCTTCCTTTTCAGCTGCGGCAGGATCCCACCCCTCCTGCACCAGCTCTTCGACCCGCATGTCGATATAGAACTGAATCTCGTCGCCGATATCCCTGGCCACGTCGGACCGGAATCGAGTGATTCGAAAAGCACGCCTGAAAAATGGAGAGAACCTCATCCCATCAACCCCTGCTCGCTTCGAGCACCGCCCGCACGGCAGAGGCATGCTCATTCCAGCGGCTGGTTTCGGCAAGCAAATGCTCTCGTCCCGCCTTTGAAAGGCGATAGAATTTTGCCTGCCTATTCTTTTCCGTCAGTCCCCATTCCGATTCCAAGAGCTCTCTTTTTTCCAATCGATGCAGGGCAGGATAGAGAGCCCCTTCTTCCACCTTCAAGACGTCCTCACTCGAACGACGAATCCATTGGCCAATGCCGTAGCCGTGTAGGGGGCCCCAGGAGAGGGAGCGCAATACCAGGAGATCGAGGGTTCCACTGTAGAGATTGCTTCCGGCGATGTTCTTCCTCTTGAGGTTCTTGTTCGTTGCCGTTTGCCTTCATCGAAACGCTATGCCTTGTTGACTTAGGTATTCTACGCACACATACCTAAGTCGTCAAGGTATAGGTATCACCCGATGACAAGACTCAGAAATCGGGGAATCCATCCGATCCTCGATCACATTAGCCGCACCGCCAATCTGGTGATCGAGCTGCTTTGCTCGGCCATGGGTGAGAAGATTTTTTGGCGTTGAAGCAAGACTTCCTTGGCCCCAATTTAAACCGAGTTTCGGCTCGAATCACTCCCTGTCGCCTGCCTTCGGAACCCAGCCGGAACCGTCGATTGATTCCGTTAAAGCGCTGACGGCTTGCAATTTGGAATCGTACAGAATGACCGTGACCTGCAATGGAGTATCGATGCCCGAGCGCTGACTCTCCGCCACCGGCAGCTCGACTTCGAGGGTGTGCCGCCCGGTGAAGAGATCCTCTTTCAAACCTCCGTAGGCCAAGGTCACTCCTTCCTGGGCGATGCGGGCCTCGATGCCGATGCCGCCGCTTTCTCGGGTCTCTACTACCACCTCGACCGTGTATTTCTCGACCCGGCCGTCGCCATCTGAATCTACGGGCCGGGTTTTGACCGCCAGAAGGTTGCCCGGCAGCTCGCCGAAGTCTTTAGGGTCGAACTCAGGGGTCTCTTGGACGAATTTCACTGACGTGCCATTCACATGCGCCACCGCCTCCAAAGTGTAAGGACCCGGGAGTCCGGAGCGAAAGATCTGCTCACCCGAAAAGCTCAGACGGACGCGGTATTTGCCCGGTCCACCCGCTACGATGCTGCCCGAGCTTCGTGAGGAGTCCCAGCCGGAACGCCGAGCCACTTCCACCTCACCATGGCGCAAAACAGCTTCGATTAAGTATTCTCCGGCCGTCAAAACTTCGACTTCGAGGGTTGCGTTCAGCACTTCGAATAGGTCGTCTTTATCGGCATCCGAGCCTTCGATCACAGTGTTGCCGGTAAACCGCAAAGGCGGACCTACGCCGCCTTCTGATTTCGGCGCGGGTTCTGGATCACCTGAGCGCAGGTAATGCCAACCGCCATAGCCGGTTCCGTCGACGGTCCAGGACCGTGAGGAGTCTGCGAATTCGAGGGCGTCGTCGTCACCTCCGCTCGCTTGGACCGTGCGACTCCATGCAATGGGCTCGTCGGCGTCGGCGTAACGCTTGCCGAAAGTAGCGTCATGATAAGTCTGGTCTCTTAAACGTAAGCTGTGATTGCCGAAATAATAAAAACCACAACTTTCATCCTCTTCACATCGCACACTGCCGGCGAACTTCGGGTCGAGCGAAGGAACCGGTTTGGTGAGAAAACCCCTATTGCCTTGCCCTTGAATCATCACCGGCCGCAAACCGCCGACTCCCATCACCCCAGCCATGCTGTGGAGCACGTGACTGAAGGTATAACAATCGCCAAACTTACATTGGGCCTTGGAATCCACCAATGTTTTCCACGGGCATTTGCAATAATCTGCGTCGCCGCCACAGAGGTCACCCAGATCATTTTCCAGTTGATATTCGACAGTCGTTTTACCGGCGTCATTTTCAGCCAACAGAAAGCGATAGGTTTTGTCGTCGACTTTCTTCGCGTAACCATAACGCCAATGGTCGGTGCCATAGCGGTAGAGCCCCTGCCCGATCGCTTCCAGAACATCGGTTTCGCCATGCTCAGCACCCAAGCCCGCGGCCCAACAGGCGGCGCGGGCGAGCCACTCGGGCTCTGTCGGCGTGAACGGCACCAGGGGCGCGGCCCAGGTCACGAAGAGATCCCGCTTCAAGGATTCTGTGAAGGGGGTGTCGGCATCTTCTGCGGCTCCGAGACGACACTCAAGGTCCAGTTCGTACACCCCTGTTCGCTCGGGAAGCAACACCTGGATTTGGCCTTGGAAACCTTGCCAAGAGCTGTCGCCCACGCTCTGGCCCTCGGTTGGGCGACAACTCGGATCCCGGGCCTCCTTGGCGTTGATCGTCCACCGACATTGGGTGCTCGGCGCTTCGGCCCGTCGACAGCCCAAGAGTTTGACGCCGAACGTCAAGGCTTCACCTCGGACTCCGGCGACGACCCAGCCGGCCTTGCCTTCATCCGCGATCGACGTTTCACAATCGCTGTCGACCCGTTGATCGAGAAGGATTCGTTGCTCGTTCTCCGCGATCCCATGGCCGCCGTCGACCACGCTAATTTTTCCGAGCGCATAACGCCCTTCGGCTCGGGCGTCCAAGGGGAGACCGAGCGCTATCAGAATCCATCCACACCCTAGAGCGATGTGCGCTGCTTTACCTGCGGGATAGTTAATCAATGAGGTCGAGCTCCTCTTGAAAGAAGTCTGCGAGCCAAATAGTGATCCCGTTCTCGTCAGACTTCTCAACCACGAATTTCGAAGGAAGGTCTGGTGCGTCGAGTACATCGATTAGGGTACCCGTATCGCCCACTCTTGGATTGCGCTGGCTGACCATCCAGCCATCATAGTCGGTCATGGAGCCGACGAGCTTCGCCACTCTGACCTTGCTGTACATCTTGGACCGAAGCTTTGAGCCGGCGTCATTCATTTATTGAACCTCCGGCAGATGTCGGGTTCTTGGCCGAAGCAGTGTGCCACAGTTGCCTGGCCGCATGGCTGCGATCGGAGCCATCGAGTTGGAAAATTGACAGCCCTGGTCTGGTCTGGTCTGATTCGAAGATGACAATCACCAACATCTCCCAAGCAAAGGCTCAACTTTCAGCGTTAATCGAGCGCGTCCTTCAAGGTGAGGAGATCATCATCGGCAAAGCCGGCAAGCCGGTCGCCAAGTTGGTGCCCTTCGAGCGAGCCGTCGTACCGCGGCGGCCTGGGGCTCTAGCGGGTCAGATCGTGATGAGCGACGACTTCGACGAGCTGCCCGACGACTTGGCAGAAGCTTTTGGGATGTCCGAGACTTGAACCTATTGCTCGATACCCACACATTGCTTTGGTGGCTAAGTGCCGACCCGACGCTCTCGTCCGCTGCTCTCACTTCGATCGCCGAGCCGGACAATACCGTGTTCGTAAGCGCCGCCGTGGTCTGGGAGATTCGTATCAAGGAGGCGATCGGTAAGCTCAAGATTCCGTCGAGCTTTCGGCAGATCCTGGCCGATCAGCCATTTGAAGACCTCCCGGTGTCGATCGACCATGCCCATGCTCTTGCCCGCCTACCCATGATCCACCGCGATCCGTTCGATAGGCTGCTCGTTGCCCAAGCTCGCCATGAAGGTTTCACGATCGTCACGCGAGATGCCTCCATTCCCAAATACGGAGTGCCCACTCTTTCCGCCTGATCGAGATCCACTGCGCGTTCCCGTAAGGCGTGGCAAGTCGCGACCGGAGCCCAAAAATAAAAATATACACATTTTCAAATTTAGCGAGATAAAAACGGGAAGTCCTCCGTCTATGGATTCAGAGTCCGTACTTAGAATCACAACCAAGAGGATTTCCCAATGCACATTTACTTCCAGAAGCTCTTGCTCGTAGGGTTGGCCATCGGCCTGTTCGTCCCGTTTGCGGCTCTTGCCGAGGGCGGGCAGGCTCCACAGCGAGGGGGGCGCGTTGCCGACGATCTGCCGGCCGAGCACTACATCGACGCCATGCTTCGCAGCTTCGCCTCACAGCCGATCCAGGGGCAGAAGCGCCATTCGAGCTTTGTCCCGAGAGATCACGTCGAGGCTTTGGCCGCTGTTCCCGTCCTGGATCCGGAGCTGCCGTCGAGCGCGCCGACGAAGCAGAAGATCGAGAAAACCCGTCGTTTCATCGATGCTTGGAAAAACAAGCCGTCTCCCGAGGAAAAGCAGGCCCGCATCGCCGAAGCCATGGCGGTGCCGACCGACGACTCTCTCACCTCGAAGGGGCTGAAATCCGTGACCTATTCCGGCTTGCTGCCGGTGGGCAACGGCATCCTGAACCCCACCCGTGCCCACCGCACGGGCCGCGCCAGTGAGGTGCAGTGGGCCTACGACCATTCCCAAGGCTCGACCACCATGTACGTGGCCGGCACCAACGGCGGTCTGTGGAAGTACTCTCTCGGCCTAGGGAAGTGGCTGCCGATCAGCGACCGCCTCCAAGGCTCGCCCGCGGTGGGAGCCTTCTGGGTCGACCCCGACGATTCCCAGCACATGCTGATCGGCACCGGCGACCCGTGGCGCAACGGCGGCTCGGGCCTCTACGAGACCCAAGACGGTGGCTACAGTTGGACGCTCGAAAGCATCGGCTCCACGCCGGGCTCGTTCTACAAAATCGCTTCCGACCGGTCGGACTCGCGCATCATTCTCGCCGCGAGCCGCGACGGCCTGTTGCGCTCCACCGACGGCGGCCTGAGCTGGCAGCGAGTGATCACCACCGAAGTGACCGACGTGGTCCAGGACCCGGTTTACCATTCCTATTGGTATGCCGCGGGCCCGGGCTTCGGCGTCCGCGAGTCTTTCAATCGTGGGGCGAGCTTCCATGACTTTGCCACCGGCTTTCCCACCGACGTCTCCCGGGTCTCCCTGGCGGTGAGCGAATCCGCCCCCAACCACGTCTTTGCTCTGGCTGCGTCCACCAACCTGAGCAACATGAAGGGGATCTACCGTTCGAGCAATTACGGCTTCAACTGGCAGGCGATCAAGTCCCAAGACGATCTGAGCTGGGGCCAAGCGTTCCACACCACCGCCATTGCCGTGGACCCGACGGATCCCAACAACCTGTTGGTGGGCATGGGCGGATTTCAGCTCAATCGCAACGCCACTCGCTCGTCGGCCCCCAACAGCTGGGTGATCGGCATCGAGATCGGCCACGCCGACTGCACCTCCTTCGCCTTCACCCCCGACGGCCGCTACGCCCTGGCGAGCAATGACGGTGGCGTTTACTCGTTCGACGTCCAAAACGAAACCTGGGTGGATCATCTCAACCTGATCCCCGACCTCAATCTGCAGGAAATCGTTGTCGACGGCTCCGGCTCGCCCAGGGGCTCGTTCCACCAGGCGCGCTCGAAGCCGTGGCTGGCCCTCGCCGGCTTGCAAGACAACGGCGTCGTGGCCCTCGATACGGACCTCGACACCGTCGACTATCTGACCGCCGGCGACGGCGGCGGCGTCCACATTTCCAACCACGACCCCATGGATATGCTCGCCACCTCGGGCGGCCCGCCCTACAGCCGCGTGCGCTCCACGGACGGCGGCGCCACGTGGTCGGGGGTGGATTGCGGCCTGACCTCCCAACCCAGTGCCTTCACCGTGCTCGAAGATCCCGTTGCCCGCTGGCCGAATCGCAGCTACACCCATCAGGGCGGCACCATCTACTCCGGTTTCCTATGGTGGTCCTGCGGCTGGAGCCGGGTCAACTCGTCGTCCCCCGCGGGTTTCACCATCGAAACTCTCGACATGGCGACCCGTTCCAACGCTTGGGTTTTCTACACCGCCGGCACGGGCACGGATCCCTACGGCGCGCGGCTGGACGGCAATGTTTACGTCTTCGACAGCACGGTCCACGGCACCCTCGGCCAAATGGGTTTCAGCAACCGCACGCCGCCCTTGCCCTTCGGCTCCCAGCGTCTCGACGCCCGGGTGACCGCCGATCGTCACGGGTCGCGGCCCGACACGGTCTACTACACCACGGGTCGCTCGCGGCCGTCGCGGGCCTACGTCAGCCACGATCGAGGTCTTTCCTGGCAAAACGTCACGGGCAATCTGACCAGCCTGCTGCCCAGCGCCGACTATTGGGAGGTGGTCGCCCTGCCCAACGACCCGGAAACCCTTTTCTTAGCCACCGACGTGGGCGTCTACAGCACCACCGACGGCGGCCAGAATTGGGCTCGCATGTCCTCTTTCCTGCCGTTGGTGGTCGAAGTCACGGATCTTGAGGTCAGCGAAAGCACCAGTGGTCGCGGCGAGCTGTTGATCGCCACCAAGGGTCGCGGCTTCTATCGCACCACCATCTACTGATCTCGGGCGCCCACGCGGGGATCGGCCGCATCGGTCCTCCGGCGTGGGCTCGTGGCTCAACCCACTGAGCACGTGCCCGACGCCAAAACGAAGGCAAAAAAAACGGAGCAACCCTCTCGGGTGCTCCGTTCTCTTGTTGCGACCTCGCCTCAAGCCATAGCAGCTCGCGGACGTCGCCATGTCCCGCCGGACCCTCCGTCGAATCCGATGTCATGTCCGGGGGACTCGAGGCTCAGGAGGAGGCACCCCCGGAAGTGCAACCGGTGGCGCAAGCGAGCCAGGCATAGCAGCCGTTGGAGTAAGTCACGCCGTTGCTGCAGGTCACGGGATCGTAGACGTCGGGGCAGGAAACGTCGGGGCGCACGCAAAAGGCGAATTGGGTCGTGACCTGATCGAGAACGGTGGTCGGAAGACCCGCAATGCCGACGGTCTCGTCGACCGGCTCGACAGAGGCCGTGCCCAGGGCACCGAGGGTGCCGGCGGCGAGAAGGGCGAGAACGGCAAGGCACAGAATCAATGACTTTTTCATTACGTGTCTCCTGAATCAGGGGCTGAAGCGCCAATTCCCTTGTTACAACGAACAGGGTCTGGCAGTTAGAGCGTTAAACAGAGGCACTATGCTCGACGCATATGACCTCAAAGGCCAGACGATAGCACACCTCGGCTCTCCGGAACCTAATCCCAACAGCGCGAAATACCGGTGGGTCCGTATTCCCATGGATCGGCCAAGGCGCCGTGGCGTCGGCATGGGACCCAATGCCATACGCTATGCCCGTCTCGGGCGACGCCTGCGCGGCTTGGGATTCACGGTCAACGATTGTGGTGCTAGCACCGTGCCGGTGCGCGATACCCTGCCCGACGAAGGCGGCATGAGCTACCTTGACTTGAGCAGGTCGTCGAGGTCTGTGAGCAGGCCTATCGCTGCGGCGTCGAGGCGATCCGAGTCGGCGATAGGCCGGTGTTCCTCGGGGGCGATGCTCAGAGCCTGCTTTTCGCTTTTCTCAACATCCAGCCTAGGACCGGAACGTGCTCGAATAAACCCGCGGAAGAGTCCCAAAAATCTTGGTGCAACACGACTCGGCCTTGGGAGTTGAAACGGATGTGGGTCATGCCGATCGAGCGTGTATCCTCGCCGCGCGCGAATTTCTTGAATTG
Source organism: uncultured bacterium (assembly GCA_965366625.1). Lineage (GTDB taxonomy): Bacteria > Acidobacteriota > Thermoanaerobaculia > Multivoradales > J023 > JAUIJL01. The sequence goes on along the minus strand of CBDUGP010000048.1, from coordinate 41,101 downwards.
GATCGTCATCACCCAGCGAAAATAATAATTGCCGTTGTCGGAAACGAGATCGACAAATTCCACCTCACCCTTGTCGATGGCCTCACCGCTTTCCACCAAATATTCCCGGATCTGCTCGACCCCGTGCACCGTCTTGATGGTGTCGTTGAAAAAGGCGTCCTCGGCGTAGACCTCGCTCACGCGCTCGGCGAAGTCGGGCGCCTTGAAATCGCTCAAGAGCCGTTGAAAACGCTCGACCGCCAGCTTCTCCGTTTCACCACCCTTTTCGAGCTGGGGTCCGGCTTGCTCCAACGAACGAAGCTTATCGAGATATTCCATGGCATTTCCTTCCGACGGAGCTTCTGACGTGATGGAGTCAACGACGAGCATCAGCACTGCCGCCAGGAGCAGGCCTGAGATACCAAGGGAGATACGGGCGGCCACGCGAGCCCGGGGATCGGACCGGGCCGGGCGGCTTTCCGGCGTCTCTGTATTGCTCGTCGATGGGTTGGATGGTTTCATGAATTGTGGATGAGCGGTCCGCGGTCCCTCAGAGCTTGCGCTTAGTCCTTCTCAACATCCACCCCAAGATCGGCACATGCTCAAATAAACCCGCGGAAGAGTCCCAATAATCTTGGTGCAACACGACCCGGCCTTGGGAGTTGAAACGGATGTGGGTCATGCCGATCGAGCGTGTATCCTCGCCGCGCGCGAATTTCTTGAATTGGATCGTCATCACCCAGCGAAAATAATAATTGCCGTTGTCGGAAACGAGATCGACAAATTCCACCTCACCCTTGTCGATGGCCTCACCGCTTTCCACCAAATATTCCCGGATCTGCTCGACCCCGTGCACCGTCTTGATGGTGTCGTTGAAAAACGCGTCCTCGGCATAGACCTCGTTCACGCGCTCGGCAAAGTCGGGCGCCTTGAAATCGCTCAGAAGAGTCTGAAAACCTTCAATCGCTCGCTGCTCCACCTCGCTGCCCTCCTCGAGCTCGGGGCCCGCTTGCTCCAACGAGCGAAGCCGATCGAGGTATTCTATGCCGTTGCCATTCGGCTGGACCTGTGACGTGGTGGAGCAGGCGAAGAGAAGCAGTAGGGGAGGCACGAGCAAACCGAGGATGCCGGGGCGAAAGCGGACGGCAACGGGACTCTCGGACGCGACGGGCGCCTCGGAGGGTGTCGCTATGTCGGTGGGCGTCGCTGTGTCAGTGGGCGTCGCTGTGTCAGTGGATGTCGATAGGGTGGATGATTTCATCAGGGTGCTCACTTCCAGTATCTGCTTCACCGTATCTATTTCACCGTCTCTACATCGACTGGCGAGATCAAGAAAATCCGGGCTAAGCTTCTCTTTCGACGGGTCTCGAGCCCTGAGTATGTCAGTCTGGCAGCCGAGGGGTCTACGTTATTAACGTTTATATTCGCCACACCTCCCATGAGCGCTGGCCTTTCCCCAAACTTTTCACAGACCCAGTTTCTCAAACCGCCGCCAAACTCCGGGATCCGTCGGGTCGCCAAATACCAGTGTTCGCCTACTCCGACCAAACCGCATATTCATTGCCGTTGGGGTCGGCGAAATGAAAGCGACGGCCCCCTGGAAACGAGAAGATCGGTTTGACGATCGATCCACCCGCGTCCTCGATTTTCGCCTGGGTCTTCTCCAGCTCCTTGCTGTAAAACACCACCAGAGCGCTGCCGTTGGCCGTCGAAGCCGCGAGGTCGGCCCGGTAGAAGCCGCCATCGAGCCCTTCGTTCGAAAAAGAGGTGTACTCGGGACCGTAATCCGTGAACGACCAGCCGAAAGCGGCGACAAAGAACGACTTCACCGCCTCGATGTCTTTGGCGGGAAATTCGACGTAGTTGATCTTCTCGTGCTCGGGCATTTCGTATTCTCCTTGGGTTTGAACCATCATAGGCCAGGGTGGACCTGTGCAGCCAGAGCTGTACAGCCGGCCGGATGACAGCGGGTTGTCTTCGCCGTAGAAGTGCCCGGCACCTTCCCAAGCAGGACGATTGAACAACATTCTTAGGGCCGGGTGCTTTGCCTACAGCTGCGATACCCACAGTGGAAGTCGACAAGACCCGTTGACGCCGACCTGCCTCACCGCCCATGCTTGTCCTCCGAGCGCCACGACGGGACTGGCTGCGACACCGAGCCTCGATCTGGACTCGTCTTCGTTCTTCTCATATCCTCTGTCCTCCGATTCTGTCGCATAACTCTCTGGGACGGCTTTACCCCTGATGATCCAGCTCGAACATATTGAAGCGATTGAAAAACGCCTTTGGACCGCTGCGGACACGTTGCGGGCTAATTCCGGCTACGCCAGCAACGAGTATTTTTTGCCGATCATGGGCCTGGTGTTTTTACGCCACGCCTACAGCCGGTTCCTTAGGGTCAAGGATGAGATCGAGGCCACATTGCCGAGCCGTGGGGGCAAGGTACGGGCTCTCACCAAGGAGGATTTCTCCCAGAAGGGGGCGATTTTCCTGCGTCCCGAGGCGCAATTCGACTATTTAGTGTCGTTGCCCGACAAAGAGAATCGGGGCAAGGCCATTATCGCGGCCATGGAGTCCATCGAGGCCGATTATTCGGCGCTCAAAGGTCAGTTGCCGAAGGCGGACTATCAGAAGCTCAGCAACGAGGTGTTGGGCAAGCTGTTGCGGGATTTGAATCCCGAGGAGCTGAAGAAAGTCTCAGGTGATGTGTTCGGACGCATTTATGAGTATTTCTTGACCCAATTCGCCGACCAGAAAGCCCACGACGGCGGCGAGTTCTTCACACCGATTTCTATCGTTTCGGTGATCGCCCACGTCTTGGAGCCGATCCGAGGCACAGTGCTCGACCCGGCCTGTGGCTCGGGTGGTATGTTCGTGCAGAGTGCCCGCATCGTGGAGGAGCAGGGCCAGATCGCGACCGAGCGTTTGACTTTCCGGGGGCTGGAGAAAAATCCCACCACCATTCGGCTGGCGAACATGAATTTGGCGGTCCATGGTCTCGAAGGGGATATTCAGGAAGCCATCACCTATTACGAGGATCCCCACGGGCTGGTGGGCCAGGCGGATTATGTGATGGCTAATCCGCCCTTCAATGTAGACGAGATCGACGCCGAGAAGGTGGAGGGTGATCCGCGCTTGCCGTTCGGTTTGCCGGGGGTGAATAAGAAGAAAAAGGTTTCGAACGGCAATTATGTTTGGATCAGCTATTTTCATAGCTATTTGAACGAGCGGGGACGGGCCGGTTTTGTGATGTCGTCCCAATCGTCGAGTGCCGGGCGTGGGGAAGCGGAGGTTCGCAAGCGGCTGATCGAAACCGGTGATGTGGACATCATGATCGCCATTCGCTCGAATTTTTTCTACACGCGCACCGTGCCCTGTGAGCTGTGGTTTTTCGATCGCGCCAAGCCGGAGCATCTCAAAGACAAGGTGTTGATGCTCGACGCTCGCAATGTCTATCGGCAGGTGACGCGCAAGATTTACGATTTTAGCCCGGAGCAGCAGGAAAACCTTCTGGCGGTGGTTTGGCTTTATCGTGGCCAGAAAAAGCGTTTCTTGGACTTGGTTTCGCGCTATTTGGCTCGGACGTTGAAAGAGGCGGAGGATTGTTTTGGGGTTCCCGCCGCAAGCCCTGGCGTCGATTCGGAAAATCCACGACCGATTCTAGATTTTGTCGCCGCAATGAACGGGTTACGAGCTCAAATGGAGCCGTTCCTCAAAACTCTGTCGGCGGACGGTGCCCATCGGGAAGCGTCCACGGAGCTGGATGCGGCGCGGCAACGCTTCAAAGACCAGGTGGAGAGCCTCCAGTCTCTGCTGACCGACGGACACGCCCTGTTCTCGGAAACGGAGCCTTGGAGCCCATTGGAGCTCAACCGTTTGACGGCCGAGCTGAGGCCTTTGGCAGATGCGGCCCGAGCTTTGGTCAAGCAGGTGGACCTTCAACACAAATTGATGTCGCGTCTGGTAGACCTCTGCGAGGGCGAGCACGAGGCCAAGAAACACAAGTCTTGGAAGACGAATAAGGTGCGGGCAGCGCGGAAAGACGCCAGCGCGGCGAGGGAGCTGTTGGCCAGTCAGCTGAAGCAGGTGGATTATTTTCATCGCCAGGCCCGTTGGTTGACGGAGCGTTTTCCCGAGGCCGAGCTGCGGGACGTCGAAGGTCTGGTGAAGCTCGTGGACCGGGCGGAGATCGAAGAGAACGATTGGAGCCTGACACCTGGGCGTTACGTGGGGGTGGCGCCGGAGGAAGAGGATCCGGATTTCGATTTTGGGGAGGCGTTGAAGGCGATTCATGGGGAGCTAGATATACTTAATGATCATGCTTCCCAGCTTTCGTCAGTTCTCCGCTCAAACTACATGGGGCTAATTCTTGAAGACTGAGTCTCAAACTCTAGACCAGCTCTGTGAATTTATCGTAGATTGCCTTCATGCAACTGCGCCCATTCAGGATCAGGGCTTTCCACTGATCCGCACTCCAAATGTTGGGAGAGGCCGCCTCCAACTTGAAGGGGTCCATCGAGTCTCAAGGGAGACTTTTGAAGTTTGGACGAGGCGAGCAAAGCCCAGAACGAACGATCTCATTATGGCAAGGGAGGCTCCGGCTGGAAACGTTGCGATCGTTGGCAAAGGGCAAAAGGTATGTCTTGGTCAACGAACCGTTCACTTGCGCCCAGCCCCCTCTAAGGTTCATGCAGGGTATCTCTGTTTTCTCCTCCTTACTCCTCTTCATCAGGCAATGTTGCTAGCGAAAGAAACTGGTGCAACTGCTAAGCATATAAACCTAAAGGATATTCGCAATCATCCGATCCCACCGCTCCCTTCGCTCGAGAAGCAAAAACGCATCGCGGACATCCTCTCCGCCTACGACGATCTCATCGAGAACAACCGACGACGCATTGAGCTCTTGGAGCAGGCAGCCCGGTTGATCTACAAGGAATGGTTCGTCCACCTGCGTTTTCCTGGACACGAGAACGTGCCCGTCGTCGATGGTGTCCCTGAGGGTTGGACCTGCCAAAGTCTTGCAGAACTCACCACTAAGATTGGTAGCGGAGCAACTCCCAAAGGTGGAGCAGCAGCCTATGTGTCTGAAGGAATATCTCTCTTTAGAAGCCAGAATATCTACAACTTCCGGTTTACAGATGAGGGACTCGCTTACATCAATGACGAACAGGCGGCAAAGCTCTCTGCTGTCGAAGTTGAGCCGCTGGATATCCTTCTCAATATCACCGGCGCATCTGTGGGGCGATGCTGCATCGCACCTGAGCACCATCTCCCTGCCCGTGTGAACCAACATGTAATGATTATTCGTATGAGGTCGAGTGCCTGCGGACCTCACTTTGCTCTCCACACAATCAACTCCTACCGGCCAAAAGAACGACTCTTGAGAATCGGTCGAGCTGGTGGTTCCACAAGAGAAGCCTTGACCAAAGACAACGTGAAACAAATTCAGGTCCAGATTCCTCCGGAAGAGCTAAGACAGAGCTTTGAGAGCATTGCAGGGAATCTTTTCGAACAGGGCCAAATTCTCCAACAACAGAATTCTAATTTAGCAGAAGCCAGAGACCTACTGCTGCCCCGACTCATGAGCGGCCAAATCAGGGTTTAACAGCAAGGTTTAATTTCAAAGCAGATCCCATGAGCCAATACACCGAAGACACTCTCGTGCAAGAGACCACCGCCGACTATCTGGAGCAAGAGCTCGGCTGGCGCTCGGTCTATGCCTACAAGAAGGAGGACTTCGGACCGAACAGCTTGTTGGGACGGACCTCCGAGCGAGACGTGGTGCTAGAGCCTGTTCTGCGCGCCAAGCTCGCCGAGCTCAACCCCGGACTGCCCGACGACGCTTACGAGCAAGCCGTGCGCGAGCTGGTCGCGATCAACGCCTCCCAGGGCCTGATCGCCACCAACCGCGAAAAACACGAGCTGCTGCGCGACGGTGTGCCCGTCACCTTCCGCGACGCCGACGGCAAGCTGCAACAGGATCGCCTCAAAGTGCTCGACTTCGACGAGCCCCTGAACAACGATTTCCTCTGCGTCCGCGAGTTGGTGGTCAAAGGCGAGCTCTACAACCGCCGGGCCGACATCGTTGGATTCGTCAACGGCCTGCCCCTGCTCTTCATCGAGTGCAAAAACATCCACCGCGACCTCAAGTCCGCCCACAGCGGCAACTATTCCGCCTACCGCGACAATATTCCCCACCTCTTCCACCACAACGCTATCGTCATGGTGGCCAACGGCGAGCAGGCCAAAATAGGCTCCCTCACCAGCCAATGGTCCCATTTCCACGATTGGAAACGCCTCGAAGAAGACGACCCGGGCGTGGTCGACATGGAAACCTTGCTCAAAGGCGTGTGCAATCGCCGCCACTTCCTCGACCTGGTCGAAAACTTTATTTTCTTCGACGAGTCGAGCGGCGAGCCGCGCAAGATCCTGGCTCGTAACCACCAATTCCTCGGCGTCAACCGCGCCATCGAGTCGGTCAAGAACCGCCACGAGCGACAAGGCAAGCTCGGTGTGTTCTGGCATACCCAAGGCGCTGGTAAAAGCTATTCCATGGTGATGTTCACCCGCAAAATCCACCGTAAGCTGGGTGGTAACTTCACCTTCCTGGTGGTCACCGATCGCGACGACCTCGATACCCAAATCTATAAAACCTTCGCCGGCTGCGGCGTCGTCAACCATGATCAGGACCCGTGTCGGGCGTCCAGTGGCAGCCACCTGAGCGAGCTGCTGACCCAGCATAAAGCTTACGTCTTCACCCTGATTCAGAAATTCAATCACGCCGTAGATCCCGACGCCGCGTCGCCGCGGGACGACGTCATCGTGATTTCCGACGAAGCCCACCGTACGAATTACGGCACCTTCGCCCTCAACATGCGCGATGCTCTGCCCAACGCCGGTTATATCGGCTTCACGGGCACGCCGCTGTTCAGCGACGACGAAATCACCCGTCGCGTGTTCGGGGATTACGTCTCCACCTACGATTTCCAGCGCGCCGTGGAAGACAACGCCACCGTGCCCCTTTACTACGACGCCCGCGGCGACGATCTACAGATCACCGTCGGCGACCTCAACCAGCGCATTGCCGACAAGCTCGAAGAGCTCACGGACAACGGTGATCTGGACATCAACGAGCAAGAGCGACTCGAAAAAGAGCTCAAACGCGATTACCACATCTTCACCGCCGACAAACGTTTGCGTCAGGTGGCCCGTGACTTCGTCCAGCACTATTCGAAGGGGTGGGAAACCGGCAAAGCCATGCTCGTTTGCCTCGACAAGGTCACCTGCGTCCGAATGCACGAGCTGATCTTGGAATATTGGCACGAGCGCATCCTGGAGCTGCAAAAGCAAGGGCAGAAAAGCAAAGACGAGCAACAGGAAATTTACCTGCAACGCCAGATCCGATGGATGAAGGAAACGCTCATCGCCGTAGTGGTCAGCGAAGAGCAAGGAGAGGTGGAGGCCTTTCGCAAGCGGGATCTCGACATCACGCCCCATCGCAAGTTGATCAAAGAAGGTGTGGATTTACCGCCGGCCATGCGAGGTCAAGCCCGCTTCCAAGGTAAGCAGCGCATGAAGCTCGACGACGCCTTCAAGGAAAGCGAGCACCCCTTCCGTGTCGCCATCGTCTGCGCCATGTGGCTCACCGGTTTCGACGTGCCCAGCCTGTCGACCCTCTACCTCGACAAACCCATGAAGGCCCACACCTTGATGCAGGCCATTGCCCGAGCCAACCGCGTCAACGAGGGCAAAAACAACGGCTTGGTGGTCGACTATTGCGGCATTCTCAAACACCTGCGGGAAGCCCTGGCCACCTTCGCCGGCACACACACCGGTCCGCAGGGAGAAGATCGGCAGCTCGATCCCACCCGGCCCCGGGAAGATCTGCTTGAAGATCTGGCCGAAGCGATTCTTTTGGCGCGCAACTTCCTCGACGACCGAGACGCCCCGCTGTCGAGCATCCAGGATGCGTCCGGCTTCGGCCGCATCGCAGCCATCACCGCTTGCAAAGACGCCGTCAACGAAAACGACGAGAGCCGCAAGCGATTCGAGGTCATGTGCCGCGAGGTGTTCAAGAAATTCAAGGCCGCCCACAGCATGGACGGCATCGAGAAGCATCGCGCCGACCGCGACGCCATCGACATCGTCTACAAGCGGCTGCGGAAAGATCGCGAAAAAGCCGACATCAGCGAAGTGCTCGGCAGCCTGCATGGGATCGTCGACGAAGCCATCGAAACCCGCCAGAACGAGGCACGCCAACGCAGCAAACCCTACGACATCAGCAAAATCGACTTCGAGCGCCTGAAAGAAGAATTCTCCCGCTCTCGTACCCAGCGCACCTCCGTCCAAAACCTGCGCCACGCCGTCGAGCAACGGGTCCGCCGCCTACTGCACCAAAATCCCCTGCGCACCGACCTGCAACAGCGATACGAGCAAATCGTTACCGATTACAATCGCGAAAAAGATCGGGTCACCATCGAAGAAACCTTCGAAGCCCTGCTCGAGCTGGTCGAAACCCTAGACGGTGAAACCCACCGTGCGGTGCGTGAGGGTTTGAATGAAGAAAGCCTTGCCGTCTACGACCTCCTGCGGAAACCCGACCTTGCCAAAAGCGATATGGACCGCATCAAAAAAATCGCTGTGGAGCTGCTCCAAACCCTCAAGGCAGAAAAGTTGCGCGTCGACCAATGGCGGGAAAAAGAAGCCACCCGTGACGCCGTCAAGTCGGCCATCTACGACTTCCTCTACAGCGACGCCACCGGCCTACCGGTTCAAGCGTACGAAGAGGAAGAAGTGACCGCCTGTACGGAGATGGTTTATAGGCACGTCTACCGCGCCTATCCCACGGTGCCGTCCCCGATTTATGGGGAGCTGGGGGTTGGGGTCTAAGCTTAGAGTCCTTTCGACATCATCGTCACCCAAACGGTAAGAATGTCCGTCGGCCGACGCCACGGCAAACCTGTGGTGCTCGAGATAGATGCTCGATCCATGGATCAGGAAGGTTTCGAGTTTTATCTTTCGGAAAATCACGTTTGGCTCACCGACCATGTGCCTCGGCGATTTCTTCGCGTTGACGCTGCCCTTTGATCCGCGCCCGAAGTGGCGAGTCCCACGGGCTACCTCCCAGAAATGAGATGGGGTCAGATTTCCCATTGAACTTATTCGTATTCTTTGCCATACTAGAATTTAGCAAATAAGTTGTCCCAAAAGATTTCAGGCGATTGATCTGAGTTAGATTGTCTTGAGAGGGAATGTCGTTTAGGGCGATTGCCTGGAAGAACGATCCATTCACCTGGACAGGAGAAGTCATGACTCAGAGAATCCTCATGCCGTCCATCGTTCTGACTATCTGTTTGGCGCTCTCGGCTCTGCCCGCCGCAGCGCAGCCTAATCAGGTTTGCCTGCATGCCTTCAGTAAGGATATGTGTGGCGCCCGGTTGTTCGGTGGTTCTTGGGGGGTACCCGCTTGCTCGGGCCCCGTGGGTCCGAATTGCACCAACCTTATTGGCGACGACGCTAGTTTCCAAGGGTCTTGGACCTCGAGCGCCGGCGCTTGCGGAGATGCCGTGGAAGTACCTTGCGACGAAGCTCCCGAATTCGGGGATCTCTTTTTCGCACAAGTAGACCTCCGCAGCCAGCGCCACACGAGCTGTAAAGCTCGGGGCTCCTATGACGGCGCTTTCCGCATTGTCGATTCAGCGACCGGTTCTTCGTTTGCCAGCGGGGACTTGGTGGCGAGCCTGGGAGTGGGGACCCACCGCGACACCTGTTTCGGAGAATGTAAAACGGGGGTTTGTGAAGAGTGTCACGACGCCCAGGTTATCGATTTTCAATTCAATTGGCAGATAGGCACCGAAGGGACTTTACGGGGTGAGGTCTTCTCCGGCCAATACGCGGGTTGCACCTTCACCGCTTCCTACCAAGGCAACTTCATCGCCAACGGCGACTCTCGCGGTCCCCAAATTCCGGATCCCCTTTGGACTTTCTGCGGATCGATCGAAGGCGTGTTGGAATGCCGTTGCTGACCCGGTCTGACGGACACCCCTGACGGATACCCCAAACGAGAAGCAGGCGCGGCCAATGGTCGCGCCTGCTTCTCGCCTTTTCGGCTTATTTAGAGCCTAACTCAGAACCAACCGCTATGGCTGCTCACCAAAGCATCGTGGGCCGAATCAAAGTAGTCGACGCTGTAGGCGTAGTTGTAATTCATCATGCACACGGTGCCGCCGAAATCGTGGGAGGCGCCATAGTTGTGGCCGATCTCATGCCGCAGGGCGTAGGTCGTCGAAGAAGAACCTTGATCTAAGGTCACGGAGTATCCGGTGCCCGGGTTGGAGCCGTAGACGTAAGCAATGCCGCCGGCGTCGAAATTCGAGTCACGGGTGAAGCCGATCACCAGGCCGTCGGGCAAACCGGAGCCGTCGTTCGCCAGGTCGGCGAGAATTTGGCTGGAATTCGAGCCGTTCGAAGTCCACGAGTAGTAGCCCTGGATAACCCAATTGATTGAGAAATCGCGGTAGTAGGCGTTGTCGGCCGTTTCGACGATGTTGTAAGTCCGGCTGGTCCAATCCGAATATTGGGCGCGGTATTCCTCGTCGGCCACCACATAAACGGGCACCGTGGTGGCGCGGGCGGCCTCCTCGGGGAATTGCTCCAATTCCTCGACTTCGAAACCGCGGAACAGCGGATCGGCGGGATCGTCCCAGGGGTGATTGACGGCATTCCTGATCTTGGGATCGATGACCACAGTGACCTTATTGCCCGCAGGATCTTCGGTGTCGATCTCCACGGAGCCGTCGGCCAAATAACGCACGTTTTCATCGGTCTGAGCCCGTCGGTGCTCGGGATAGTCGTCCGCGGTCGCAACGGACGCCAATGCGGCGAGCATGAAGAAGCCGGCGATGAGAGCTGGGAAAGAACGGCGGAGGGATCTGTGCATGGGGTGTCTCCTCAATCGTATCGTGGCCGGGGTTGACGAACGCCCTCGACGGTTCCGGCCCACCGACTCGGGCTTGACTGCGCGCGACCGCGCTGTGCCAAATGGCCAGCTCAGTCCGAACGTAGAAAAAAACAAGAGCTGCTAAAAAGCTCTCTTAAAAAGTTGACGGCGCATCATACCGTGCGGTCGACGCCCAGGTCTAGGAGGGTCGGTCAAGAAGTGCCCGGCACTGTCGTCCAGCACGGTCGTCCAGCACCGTCGTCCAGGCGGCACTGTTGTCCGGGCGGTACCATCGGCTCGTAAAGTAGAATGGCGTGGCAAGAGGATCCCAAGCGAGGAACATGGATTACCAAATCACAAGAAAAGTCCTTCAAGCCCTGGAATCGGAGGGACTACGGTATTCCGTCTTGGTGGCGTGGCCCTAAACCTCCATGGTTTGGCTAGAGCGACGGAAGACCTCAACATCTTCGTCGCTCCAGAGTTCGAAAACATCGAGCGACTCAAACGCGCGCTCAAGACGGTCTTCAACGACTCGAATCTCGACGAAATCGACGCTGGGGATCTATCGGGCGAATACCCCGCTATCCAATACATCCCTCCCGGGAATGGCTTCCACATCGATATCCTGACCCGTCTTGGAGAGGCCTACACGTTTGCTGATCTGGAGACTCAGAATGTCGATATGGGAGGACTCAACGTCACGGTTGTGACTCCACAGACTCTCTATGAGATGAAGAAATCGACGGTCCGGCCGCAGGATTGGGGGGATGCCGATCGCCTGAGGCATCGATTTGAGCTGGAGGACTGAGGATGCCGATCAAGAAGTATCGCAGCATCGAGGAGATGGACGGCAACACTTGGCGGGAGCCCGGCAGCCCCGAGCTTTTTCGCGCGATTGAGCGGGTTTGGGATTTCGCGCGTCGGACTCTGCAGCCGAGTTACCCTCCGGGTGTCTACAAGCATCGATCCATTGAAGAGATGCAAGCGCAGCGTGAGAAGTGGGATCGGGCGAATTTTGAGGCCTACCACGGACGTCAAGCAGCGGCGCGGGCGGCCAAAAAAGATTCCACGGAATAGAGCCTGCTAGGGCTCAGTCCGAGCTGCAAGGGACCGACGGAAAGCGCCGCAGATCGGTGGCGTCGAAGGTCCATTCCGGGGTCTTTACGGAACCCGTGCTTTGCGCCGGGTACCAGGGAGTCGGGGAGCCCGGCCGCTTGAGCAGGTGTATTTCCTGGGCGGGCAAGTAGCTTTGGGCTAACAGGAGCCAACGATCGCCGGCCGACTCCGCGACATCGACCACCAGCACCGCGTGCCCCGGAAATCCCCCTTGGATGAAAACGTCGCCCGGCTCGGCCTGGGCGGGGTTGGCGACGGTCTCGAGCTCTTGGGTTAGGGAGTGGCTGCCGGCGTAGGTGAAGATCGAGTCCAAATAGCGGCGAAATTGGCGATAGGAGTCGTCCGGCTCGGCGTTTTGGCGCCAGCGGACGGAGTTTCCTTGCACCACCGGGCGCCGCCCGCCGGCCCATTCGAGCCATGGCGAGCGGTCGCCGCTGGTGAAATTGAAGGCGATTTGATCACCGCATCCACGGGCCCAAAGGTATTCCGCCCGGAGCCGCATCACCGCGTCGGCGCATTGCTGCAAGTCGCGATGGCCGACGTCGATGTCGATCACGGCGATGTGCACGTCACGCGGTTTGAGGTCGCCGTTGTAATAATGCACCGGAGCCCCGGGCGCTTTGAGCGGCAAGGTTCTCAACCACGCCCCGAAGCTGCCTTGCCGCACCGGGATCCGGTCGCTGCCGGCGGGTGTGGGAATCTCCGTCAAACGCCTGGAAGCGCTCGATTCCCACGGAAATTCTCCTGCCTGGACGGGGCCGCCGATCAGCAAGGCTGCGAGCCCGAGCCCGACGAGCCAGAGCCCGATCCCCTGGGTCTTTGGGATCTTTGCTGCGTGTTTGAGTCCCATGGTCACCTCCAGAGCGTTGAACTGTCCGGGGGCATCCAGGTTCCCCGTCTTCAGCCGTCGAGATGCCGCAGGAGTTCGGCCTCGACCACTTTCAAATCGATCGCGCCCGACCATTGGGCGACGATTTGCCCTTCGGGGCTGATCAAGAATTGGGTCGGCACGACTTTGACTTGGTAAGTCGCCCAGGCTGGAGCGGCCTCGGAGTCGAGGTAGACAGGGTGCGTGGCTTTGCGCTTTTTGATCATGCGAGCGACTTTTTTGGGCGCTTTGTCGCCTTCGTCGATGGACACGCTCACCACGGCGAAACCTCGATCTTCGTAGCGATCGTGCAGGGCCGTCAGCTTTGGTAGGTCGACGACGCAGGGTTGGCACCAGGTGGCCCAAAAATCGAGCAGCAGCCATTTGCCCTGCAAGGATTCCGAGGGGAACGCTTGACCGTCGACACCGACAGCCTGGAAGACCGGCGCCGGGCGTGGCAGGACGGGCGGTACATAGGCAGCCGGATCTTTGAGGAATTTGTCGCGACATCCCTCGGAGCAGAAGCCGTAGGTGTGGCCCTCGTGCTCGGCCGTGGCCGCTACCGGTTCGGCCTCGGTTTCGCCGTCGTGGACACGACACACATGGCAGACTTCGGTTTTTTGGTCGGATTTCACGTCGGTTTTCACATCGGCATTGCCGGCATTGCCGTCTGTGAAGGCGGTCGGGGCAAGGAGGGTCATGCACGCCGTCGTGATTGCGAAAAGGGCTACTTTCTTATGTTTCATGGCTTTCCTATTCAATGGCTTTCCTATTCAAGAGGGGTGGAAGACCCGCTCCCGTTTTTGCCCGATCTAGGGGCAGGGAGCCGGTGGCTGGTCCACTTTAGGGCCCCATTGTACAGTCACTGGCGCGATGGTTGGACCCATTGGTCGATACGCTCTATGACCCGATGGATGGCGCCCGCGGCGACGTCGGGGTCGTTGCGACTGGCACTATCGAGCGGGACCTCTTCGAGCGGGACCTCTTCGAGCGGGACCTCTTCGAGCGGGACCTCTTCGACTAGCACCTCATTCCGTCGGCTGCATCTTCAGAAGGTGCTCGACCAATAGCGTAGATCACCCGTCTCGAAACCGTCACTCATCAAGTGCACATGGGGGCATTGGTGCTTGGCGAAATTCATCGATGGAAAAGTGGCGTACGGATCCAAGCTGAGATGCTCATGGAATCTACCTCCCACAAAAACCGCCGGGCCGGTGCCGTCATCGAAAAAGCCGAGGGCTTGTGGAAGATCTCTCGGGGTGATGCCCGAGCCGAAGCTACTCTGCCATTTGGTTCCATCCCATCGGCCGGAAGAGAGGGACCCGGTTAGGGCGAATAGGGAACGCCCTTGGCCGTCGTCATAGACGCCGATGGCGGCGAACCCTGGAGCGAGCCCGAGATTCACCCATTCGCTACCGTCCCAGCGGGAGAGTCCTCCTGCACTGGAATACAGCTTCGGGCCGGTGCCGTCGTCGTAGGCGGCCAAGGAACCGCCACCAAGATTGCCGAGTTCCGTGCCGAAGCTTTTGCCTTCCCACTTGAAGACACTCACATTGGTGCCCGCGAATAGGGCTGGTCCCGAGCCGTCGTCAAAGACCTCGAAGTCGGAGAAGGTCTCGTTGGTAAAGCCGGCATGGGTGGTCGGGATCCACGAGCTGCCGTCCCAACGGGCCACGCCTTCGCTGATCTGGCCGCCCGCCGTGTCGAACGCACCGCCGGCGAAAAGCAAGGTTTGTTCGCCGTCTTGATACGACTGTAATGCTAAGACTGGGCGGTCGGTTCCCCCGCCTACATCATGCCAAGCCTTGCCGTCCCACTTGGCCAGGTTGGAAACCACGACGCCATCCGCTCGACTGAACCATCCACCCACGTAGAGGGCAGGCCCAGTACCGTCGTCATGGACCCCCAGCGCATAGCCGGGGCCGTTGATGCCCGTGCGCAAGGGGTGCCAGCTTTGGCCGTCCCACTTGGCAATGTTGCGGGTCGCCAAGGGACCCGCATGGGAAAATTCGCCGGTGGCGTAGAGGGCTTCACCGGAGCCGTCGTCAAAATTGGCAAAGGCGTAGATTCTGTAGTTCGTGCCGGCGGCGTTGGCCGGTGAGCCCACCACTGCCGACCATGTATCGTTTTGCCAGCGAGCCAAATATTTGGCTCCGGATTCACCGGCCCGATCGAAGGATCCGCTCATGTAGATCGCCGGACCGGAGCCGTCGTCGAAGACGATGGAATCGATCGGATCGTTGCGATCTGAGGTGACCCCCGTGCCGAGCGCGGTCCACGCGCTGCCATTCCATCGAGCAGCTCCAAAGGCTGCGGTGCCGTCTAATTCGATAAACCAGCCGCCGACATGGAGCTCGGAGCCCATCGCGCTCAAGGTGTAAATATATCGAGGCGTGCCGGCGGGTGTGGGCGGGCTCAAGGCCAGGTAGGAAACGTTTTCCGTGCCTAAGATCTTCGCCAGCAAATAGTGCTGCCCCCCGTCGACAAAATTGCCTCCCGCGAAGAGAGCCGGTCCGGAGCCGTCGTCGAAGACAGCCAGGGACCTAGCGAACCCTGGAGCCGCGTAGGGTGCCCACGAGGTACCGTCCCAGCGGGCGATTTGGAAGAAGCCGCCGGACTTCGCTTCAAAATGTCCGGCTGCGTAAACGGCTGCGCCCGTGCCGTCGTCAAAGACCACCAGGTCGTAAAACGTTCCTCCGTTGGAGAAGACGTCTTCAAAGCTCGCGTCCTGCCATGTTTTGCCGTCCCAAGTGGCCGAAGAGATGTCCACCCCGTTGAGTTCCAAAACGCCCAGGACCAGCAGCTTCGACCCCGAGCCTCCGTCGAAGGCGATCATCTGGGCTGTACTGAATGGGGACCTCTTCGTTAAAGGCGGAATGGTTTCTGCTGTCTGGCCGTCCCACTTCACGAAATGGTCGACCTCTTCCATGGTGAAGTAGAGAGCCTCGCCCTTGCCGTCGTCGTAGGCTGCCATGGATCGAATGGCGTCGAGATTTTCCACGGCAATGCCGATGTCCGGGGATTGCCAAGAGGTGCCGTCCCATTTGGCGAGGCCGGGGGAAACCACGCCCTCGACGTCTCGAAACTCTCCTCCGATATATAGAGCGGCGCCCGTGCCGTCGTCAAAAATCGCGCTCGACGTGACTTCCGCATTGGGTCCGAGACCGTGGAATCCAGGCTGCCACGCACATCCTTCGATCGATCCCGTCGTGAGACCTGCCTGCGTGCCCGTGTTCAGCCGGCCCAACTGGGCCATCCCTGGAACGGCTCCGAGCCATGTCAGCACGATAGCGATCCAGACGATGCGCGCTTCGCGGAGTGATGGGCGCCGAAAACCTTGGTGTTCGGAAGTCATATTGAAAGTTGGGTCGGCCATTTTCAGCTCCGATTCTATAGGTCCACAGTAGGTCGACAGTGAACTCACACTGCCGCGGTGAGCGTTGACGGGTTTCGTGCTCGGTTCCTACAATCATCCATTGCGTTACCTTTATTGGCGTAGAGCATCTCGAAAGTGCCTCGCTAACTTAGCACTGCCGCCGAGAAACCTGCGACGAAGTGAGTGGCACCTCAAGTGGTTCCAATCGGCGGTTAGGGTGTTTTCATGCTGTCCGACGCAAAATCACCCGGGTTGTCGATCTACGAAGGCCCCGTTCGTCATTAGAATGAACGGCAAACTTTTTTGGAAAGGGACGAAAGATGTTACGACGACCATTGGTTTTTTTGTGGTGTTTGATCGCATTGAGCTGGGCTGCTCAAGTAGGAGCGCAGACCCAGAATTCCGAGCGCACCCTCCAGAATTCCGAGAACACCCTCCAGAATTCCGAGAACACCCTCCAACATTCCGAGCACACCCTCCAACATTCCGAGCACACCCTAAAGATGGCAGAAGGGGCGAAGCCGCCCTCGGCAAAGATCGAAGACCTGGCCTGGTTGACGGGTTATTGGCAGGGCGAGGGACTCGGCGGTCAGTGTGAAGAAGCCTGGGGCGCACCGATCGAGGACCGCATGTTCGGCTGGTTCAGCATGCGCAAAGAAGGCGAGCTGGTGTTTTCAGAGGCCATGACGGTGGTGGAGGTGGACGGCGGATTGGTGATGCGGATCAAACATTTCGATGCCGATTTTGTGGGTTGGGAAAGCAAGGAAGTCTACGTCAGCTTTCCGCTGGTGCGTCTGGAGCCCGGGATCGCCTACTTCAGCGGCCTGACTTTCAAGCGGGTCGAGGATCGGTTGGAAATCTACTTGGTGCTGTCCAGCCAGGGCGAACGCACGGAGCACAAATTCGAGATGACCCGCGCTGTTTGGTAGGCGAGAGGGCAATGATGGGTAACGCTGCTTGAAGGGCTTCGAAAAAGTTGAGTTCTTCGACCACAAAGACCTTTCTTACGGCAAGATAGAAGGCTGCAAAAATTGGCGGAGCATGTCTCCACTCTCCGCTATACCCATGTGCGCTAGCACCCGACCTAGCGGCCAGGCAATAGCTCCGTTGAATTTCAATTTACTTTGTCGGCCATGCTCAACAACCGCAAAACTACAATATTTAAAGCTTCACCGCCTTCAGCCTTCACCATTCGAGACTGAGCCAGAGCCAGGATCGCCTCCAGATCAAACTCTGTCTCTCCGGACGGGCTCAAGACCTCGGCGGGATCCTTCCATTGTCGACCTTGAGCCACGGCCGCAACAAGTTCGTCAAGTTGGCGCTCCGTAAACAATGCGGCCATCGGAGCCAGTGCGACCACCTCCAGAGGCTCGCTCGTCGGCACCAAGTTGGAGACACCAATATCGTCGCATAGCTGCCAAATCCGCTCCAGCTCGGACTTGACCCCTTCAAGGGAGAGGACGATCTGTGCCCCGTGCTTTCCCACATCTTCCAGCAGACGGGCCAGACTTGCTTCATTGGGTTTCCACTCCTCAACCACTGCGGCGTGCAGCTCGGGATGGTTGTGCAGCGTCCGGAGGAGCAGCCAGAACAAGACTCTGTAGGAATCCGGGTGCTCGGCGATGGTGAGCAGCTCCAGGAGCGTACTGAGGTTTGCCGGCTCCAGCTTCTCCAGGGGTGTTTGAGGATCGGTGACGAAGGCGGTCAGACTGGGTTCGGTGTTCATCTCTGCACTCATGGACCAACGAAAAATGGTGGGAGCCTGTGAAAGCGAAGCAACACAGGCTCCCAAGGTGTTGATGGTGCCGGAAAGCTACCCTCAGTTGCCGATGAATTCCAAAAAACCGCCCATTGCGGCAGGCTAGACCATTGATTTGTTCCCAATCAGCCTACTCGTTAAGAACGCGGCCTTCCCTATTTGGTGAATTTCCTCTAATTTCACCGTTCTCAAGAACGCCGGGCTACCAAAGTTGTACCTATTACCCAAGAAAATCGCCAAACACGGCAGGTGCTTATTTTAGTGGGACTGATTTTGAGTCGATAAAGCCAGGCACTAGACGCATGGTCACAACTTGCCTATCTTCCCTATTGGGTGAAGCAATGAAGCTTCGCCGAATTAAGGAGCAGGTGATGAAGGTCAAGACAAATGCGACAGCAGGCGGGTACGGTTCCATCATTCCCACTGGATAAAGGGAATCTGAAGGGATGGCACTGGCCATCCCTTCTCTTTTTCGTCTATCCTTTTTGTATGCCGGAAGTGACTGCCCATCAACTCAAACGCATACGAAAAGCCGATGCTGCCGACATCGCGCGTATGGCGAATCAGGAACGATACTGGACCTCCGAGGCCCTTCGAGAAATCCTGCAGCGTATCGACAAACTCAACAGTCAAGATCCGCAAGAAGCGCTTGCAGCTGCCAATTCTGCGCTCTTAGTAGTTCAATGCATCCGCAGTGTTTCATCTGATCTGCGAGCCTTAACCCAAGCGGTTCACGCTTCTACGCTCCGGTCGAACGGCCAACCGGCAAGTGCTCTGGCAGTCTATGAAGAGATTCTTTCGCTCTCCGGTCTGAGTGAAACCGGTCGCGGTGACATCCTCACCAAGATGGCAGCTACCCTGGTCTTTTTGGGCAAGCTGGGCATCGCCCACGAGACTATTAACGCTGCCTTGAGAACCAAGACCGATCGCGTACAGGCTCTCGCGATTCGCGGATGGATCCTCTTTCACGTGGGTGACCTCAAAGAGGCTCTCGCTGACTGCATGGCTGTACTGGAATTGGTAAGAGCATCACCGCGCAGTGACTATTCAATGTTGAGCGCCATCACCACGGCCTGCAATGTTTTGAGTTTTGAAACTGGCCTGAACGTTGATCCGGATATTTTTCAGCGACTCAGAAATACAATTGAAGAATATCGCCAGATTTTTACCGATGGTGGTTCCGGATACCGCAAAGTACAAGTTCCTCGCTTGATGCTTTCCCGTGCGGAAGCGCTCATCTTCATGAGAAACGGGCAACCACAACAGGCGATTGCCCCACTGCAAAGGGCTGTCCGTGGCCTAGCGGAAAAGTATCCAGATCAAGCACTCGCTTCTGCTCTCGATCTGGTGTGTGCCTACGCACAGGCAGGAAGATCTCAAGAAGCAGCGATCGCTCTCCAGGAAGCGCAAACACTCATGGGGCGAATTCCATTCAACCTGAAACCGCTCACCAAGAATGCACTCAAAGCAGCCATCGAAAGTAATGCAGTTCGATATGGCGAGGCAGTGGAATTACGGTTGATGTTGCGGCCCGCCAAGCTTCAGCTGAAGTAGCGGCCGTTTACCAAGCTGAGGATGGCAATGAGGGATGGCAGGCCAGGGTCAAGTGCCAGGCACTTGACCTGCCTGCTTGACCTGGTCGGGGCCGGGTCCCGACAGGGATTCGAGAAAGGCCACCAGGTCTTTTATTTCTTGCTCTTCGAGGTTTAGGGGTTGCAGCAGGGTGCCGCCGTGTTTCAACGGGGTAGCTCCGTGACGGTTGGAGTAGAAGCGCACTACTTCTTCCAGGGTGGTGAAGCGTCCGTCGTGCATGTAGGGCGCGGTGTGTTTGAGCTGACGCAGGGACGGGGTCTTGAATTGGCTCAGCTGCTCGGTGCCCAGCTCGAGGAATGTGATCGGTGCATGGGGCTCGGGGTTGTCGCTGAACGTGCCTGAGCGATTGAAGGGGCTGGCGAGGATTTTCGTCACCCCGCGATAGCGACCGGGGTCGATGCGCATGCCGGCCCCGAGGCCTAGGCCTACGTCGTGGAATTCACCGTCGCTGAAATTGGCACCGCTGTGGCAAAGGGTGCATTGTCCCTTGCCGAGAAAGAGCTTTAGCCCTCGAATGGCCGAGGCCGACAGCTCCGATTTCGACTCGGGGCCGTCGTTTGTGGATGGGGGTGCCGCCCGCAGTCGACGGGCGAATCGGTCGAAGGGAGCTTCCGGGGTCACCAGGGTACGCTCGTAGGCGGCAAGGGCTTTGCCGATGTTGGAGAAGATCCTGTTGGCCAGCAGCCGGTCGTCTGGGGTCATCGTCGCCCAGGCTCGGTGGTCGGGATGGTCCAACTGATCTGAAATCGGACGCGCCGAGGCGGGAAACCGATCCGAATCGGCGAACTCTTCCGGCAGCGGTCCGAAGACTTCTTCATAGGCCGTGCGCAGATCCTGCTCACCGCGGATGCGATGGATCAACCGCAGACGGGAGATGTTCATTTCCCGTGGATCTTCTAAGGGAATGAGAGCCTGGGACCAAGTGCTGTCGGCTCGCCCGTCCCAAAAAAACCAGCGGCCGTAGGCGTTGTTCCAAAGACTGGGCACGTTGCGCGGGAAACGAATCCCGGCGTCGGCTACCGCTTTGCCGTTCGACCAGCCTTGGGCGGGATCATGGCAGGTGGCGCAGCTTTGACTGCGGTCACCGGACAGCCGTGGATCGAAGAAGAACCGCTGCCCGAGGGCTTGGGCCGCGGGGTCGGTGGCCACGCCGTTGCTTCGATCCACGGGCGGTTCCGGCAGGGGCGACAAGCGAAGAACTCTGCGCACCTCCCGGGCGTCGAACTCCGGCTCGGCTGAGAAAATAGGGGTCACCAAAGCCAGGAATAGGCAGAGACCCACGACCCAAAGCGATCGAGCGTGGGTCAATGCTCAGGGCTCCAACTCAAAAGGGAATACGGTCCATTCCATTTTGCCGCCGGATGCCACGCCGACTCGAAGCTCCCATTTCCCTTCCATATGCCATAGGAAACCGACACCGGTGGCGGTTCCGTCACCGTGGGAGGTGATGCGTGGTTGCAGGTTGGTGCCGTGTTGATGCTCGGGCATCCGGGCACTGGCCGTGACCACCGCGCCGGACACCAGGGGCGAATCCTGCCCTTGGACCTCGGCGATGGGGTCCTCGGCGATGGGGTCCTCGGCGCTGGGGTCCTCGGCGATGTGGCCCTCGGTCATGCGCCCCTCGGTAATCCGGAAGTGCAGGGTGAACATCTCATTGAGTGGAATGGGATAGGGATCGGCCTCGATCTCCACTCGATAGCTGCCACCGGTGGTGAGCGCGCTCCACCCCTCGGTAGGGGCGTCCTCTTGCTCGTCGCCCACCTCGTCGCCCACTTCCTCGTCCTCGGCGATGTCCTGCCGGGCAGCTGCCTCGGTTTCCGAAGCCGAGGGAACCGCCCAAGTCGGCTTGGGCAGCCCTAAGCACATGGGCAACCCGAGGCACAGGAGGAGAGCCCCTATGGGGATCTCCTCCCATGCTCGGCGGCAAACGACGATCCGTCTTGGACCGCTCCGTTTCACCGCAGGGATTCCTGCACCCGGCTGAGGGTGAAGTTTTCCCCGAAGGCGTCGAACGTGCATGCGGCCACATCCACCCCGTCCGGCACCTCGACGTTGAGGGTGTAGCTACCGTCGCCGTGATCCACGACCGCCGCGCCGTCGCATTGGCACGGAGCAAAACACTCGGCTTTGGCGTTGCGGCCCGGGCCGATGACGTTACCCAGCACGTCCTGGGGTCGCAGGGTCGTCGGGTAGATCTGCATTCCTTTGGCTTTGGCGAAGCTGGGCTGTCCCAGCGCGACCTGGCTCGCGTGCTGATCGACGGCCACGTCCACAAAGATCGTTTGTTTCAGCTCCCGGCGGGCCGCGCAGCCATCGGCCGGATAGTCGAAACGGAAGTGCATGGTGTAAAGACCGTCCACCGCCGTGCTCATCGGCAACTTAGCGCTGAAGACGCCGTTGTTGGCGTATTGATCGCCGTTCCGACCGTCGTCGGCAATGGTGAAGGTCTCGCTGGTCGTCGGGATTTTGGGGGCCTCCGACGGACGGGGGCCATCCGCTTGCTCGCCCGTGTCATAGGGGAAGCTGCCCAATCCGACGGTGGGGCTCTGGACCTCCACCGTCATCTTCGATCCCGGATAACCGCCGGCCCGATGGTTCGGCATCAAAATGCGCACGGCCGCGGTCAGGGGCTGACCGGTGTGGGGCACGGTGAACGGCAGGAACGGGGTCAGCTTGGAAAGACCGATGACCAGCACATTGGCGTGCCAGGTGAGGTCGCTACCCGGCAAGGTCGTGCCGACCATGGCCCAACCGCCGGATTTGAGGGACGATCCGGTCGACGCTTCGGCGGTGTGTAAAAGCTTGCTGTTGGAGGTTCCCACCAACAAGCCGTAGGAGAATACCGAGTGGCCGGGGTTCGTGAGCTGGATGGCGCCGCTGTCCAAGAAATTGTCAGCGGGGGTGATCGAGGAGAAGTTGGTGGTGGTATCGCGGTCGGCGCCGGCACAGGTCAGCAAGCTACGGCCATGGACCGCGCGGGTGTCGGTGAGAATCGCTCGTTGACCGTCGCAAACCTTGCCCGCCAGCGCGGCATCGAAGGATTCTGCCTTGTCGGCTCCCCCTTGATGGGCATACACGATCAAGTCCCAGCTTTCGCCCATCAAGGAAGCAAAGTCCTCGGCGCTCCGTGCCTCGTGGAAGCTACCTACGGTGACACCTTTTTCTTTAGTCAACGCGGCGAGATAGGCCGACTCGCCCTTGACCGAGTTTTCGAACAGCAACACGTTGGCGCAGCTCTGGGTGCCGTCGGCGGCCACCGGGCAAAGACGTTGAATTTGCCGGCGCACCAGGGTTACGCCTTGGTCCAGGTCGGCAAAGGCGTCGGAGGCAAAACCGTTGACGAAGTGCAATTGGGGCCGCAGCATCTGCATGGTCCAAGTGCCTTGGTCCTGCCCCAAATAGGGTAGGGGCGCGCGTTTGAAGGCCCAGGCCGGCTGGGTGGACGCTTCACCCCAACCCGGAGCTACGACCCAGGCATCGCCCAAGGGGGACTTCACCAACAGCTGCAAATGATCGCCGGCCAAGCTGCTGCGCTGCCAGCCGGAAGTGAAGGTAATGCGCTCGTCGTCACACGAGGTGTAGGGAATGATCGGCGTCGCCGATTGGCTCGCCAGGAGCGTTCCGGTGGGGTCGAGGCCGATGAACTCGTCGGTGAGCTGGGCGAAGCATTTGGTGAAGAAATCCTTCAGATCGGTGCCCGTGGCGTCGGTATTGTTCATGAAAATGCCGCCTTGACGCTCGGCCAAAATGGTCAGCAAGTCGCCGTTGATGGCTGCCGGGCTGCCCAAACCCACCGCGCAAAGCTGAGTCATATCGAGCGTGGTGTAGTCGATCTCGGCACCGCCGCCCCCCTGACAACCCGCTTCCAGGCAGGGGGCTCGATTCTCACGACCGTCGGTGAGCAAGAGAATGCCCTTGCGGGAGTTTTCGCCGACTCCCGGCACATAACCGTCACAGGTGCCACCCGGGCACAGCTGGTCGATGGCACCTTCAATGCCGCTGCCGATCGAGGTCAATCCACTTGCCACCAAGTTGTTCAGGGTGGTTTCAAAAGGACCGCCGGCATCGCGCAGGGTGAGGTCGACGTCGGTGAGCGGCATATTCATCGAGGCGTTGGCGGCGTTGGAGGAATAAGAAACAATGCCGATGCGATTAGTTTGGCCGTCGGAGCGGCCTTCCTCGAGCAAGTCACCGAACATATCAGCGGCTTCGACGGCGTTTTGCAGCCGCGTGCCGACTCCGGTGCCCGACGCCCCGCCCATGCTGCCCGAGCGATCGATGACCAATGTCACGTCCACCGCCTTTTGGTCTTGCCACGCTCGCACCACGTCGTCGAGAGCCTTGTGCAGGCGCCAGAACATGCCGTCCCGTGTGGAACAGTTGGGATTGGTGCAATCAGTGGTGTAACCCCCGAAATCCGCGTTGGCCACGGCCCCGTGCATTTGACCGTGGAAGAAAGCGTCGAGCAGGGTGGCGATCTCTTCGATGTTGTTGAAGTCGTCGAGGGAATCGTAGGTGGGAAAGCTGATACCACCCGCCGCGCAACCGGATCCTGCCGAGCACCCGGTCGGGCCGGCTCCCGTCATGAAGAGACATTCGTCGAAGGCCACGCAGGTATTGCAGGAAACGTTGTTGGGCCGATTGATACCCACGCCACACTGCAAGGGATGAGCGCTCGGATCGGGCCATGCGGGCCAATTGCCGCCGAAGTGACCGTGCGGCATATTCATATTCGGGCACCACTCCAAGGATTCGAGCTTGGGTAGGAAGACCCCTTCACGAAATTCGTTGAAGTCCCATTCCATCTGTCGGTGGAAGGCATACCAGCGAAGACCGCGGCCAGGAGGGGCGGGGCCGGTGGGCGGACCCGGGTTGGGAAAGGCCACGTTGCCCAGGCAGGTGTGCCATATGATGTGCATTTCGCCGATGGTTTGGACGGCGCTCGGGTCGGCGACCGCCATACAGCAATCGCTCGGATCCGCATCGTTATTACACGTTTCATCATAGGTGCAGGAAGCCGTGGGGTCACCGAACTCCACACACTTGAGCGGCACCTTGGCCAACTCCAGATCGGTGTAGTCCCAGCAGATCTCCGCTTGGGCCGGAACCGTGACTAGCGAAACCAAGAGAAGGAAGGCGATCCCGATCAGCCGGCCGGGCCAAGGATGGGTCTTTGGAGCGAAACACTGTTCTGATTCAGTCATGGGGATCCTTTTCGGATTGCAGGTACGTTGCCCAGATGGCAACCGAAGCCGTGGATGGGGGCAGGGAGTAGACCACTTCACGGACACCGGCAGATATCGCCGGACGCTCAACCCGAAGAATCGATGGGTGAGAGTCGGCTGAGGCAGGTTAGGGCGGGAGACGAAAACTTCGAATTAGGAGTAATCGGCAAGAATCTTAGCATGTTTCATGAAATCTCTGGGCATGGCTTGCCATGCTCGGACATAAACACCTTTTGAATAGTGCAAGGGTAGCTTGGCGAGAGCTGGGCTAGCGGTCGATCCGGGGTCAACCTCAGCTCGCGGGTTTGACCAATCCCGTCGTGTCGATTTTGCTCAGGGACTCCACGAGGTCCTTGAGGTGATCGAGGCTTTTCAAGGTGCGGTCGAGGTGGGCGGAGATCTTGCGATCTTCCAGGTTGACGAATTTCATGTGTCGACCCAGGCCTTGGACCAGGGGCAGGAGGTTTTCGTCGACCGCTTCGGACAGCTCGCCGAAGAGTTCGACGATGCCCGCCGGCAGGGTTTGCACGATTTGGGCGCCACGTGGGGCTTCGGCCACGGCCCGCAGGGTTTGGTCGAGGCGGTCGAGATATGGGGTCAGGTCGGGTCCCGCGGGCGCCGATTTGGCGCCGGGTGCCGCAGGCATGATCGGCCCGACGGCTTTGGCGCTTTGGCCGTGGACCACCAGCTCGGTGAGCTTTTCGAGCACGCCGTCGAGGCGGTCGGTGACTTGGCGAGTGGGATCCTCGGTCTGACCGCTGGGCTTCGTGGCTTTAGCTGCTTTGACCGCGGCTTGGGCGATTTTGGTCTGTTGGGAATGCAGCGCGCCGAGGCCTTCGAGGGTTTTGCGCAAATGGGCGACGTAGGGCTCGAGGGCCTGGGCCAGCTCCGGCCCGAGCTGGATGCCTACCGTCGACGGAGCCGCTTCGGACTCGCTCCGGCCGGCGGCGGCTTGGGCCGCCTGGGCGGTTTCGGCCAGGGCCTTGGCGGTGGCTGCCGCGGCTTCGCTTTGGGCGGCCACCAGGGCTTGGGCGCGGTCGCCGGCTTTTTCCGTGGACTTCAAAATGGCGCGGTCGATATCCGAAAGGCGATCGGACATCAGGCCGAGCTGACCCAACATGCGCACCGCTGGGTCTTCGTCGGAGCCGCCCATGGCTTGGACCCGGGCGAAGCCGCGTTTAATGTCCTCCCAGCGCTCGGCTTCTTTTTCGGTCAAGGTGCCGCGCATTTCGCCGAGCTTGAGCAAGTTGGCTTCGGCGCCGGTGGTGAGGGTTTGGGCCTCGCCGGCGTAGTGATCGTCGATCAAGGCCTCCAGCTCTTTGTCGTTCATCACCGCCACGACCTTTTCGGCCAGCTTATTCATGTTGCGATAGGAGCCCTGGAGCTGGAAGCGCGGTTCCGTGCGGAAAGCGTCGTCTTGGGCGGCGGACTCGATATATTGTTGATTCACTTGCAACACCACTTCTTGGATGCGCAACATTTTCTTCAACACCGAAATCATTTCTTCCAGCTCGACACCCGAGTAGTCGTGGCTCAGCTGATCCGCTTGGATGGGATCCCCCTGGGCCATTTTCACCAACAGGCCCACATCCTTGGGGTCGCGGGTGGTGAGCGGGGCGAGCACCGGATTCGAGGTCAGGGCGTTTTCGATGTAGGAGAGGGCAAAAACGTCGTCCTTGCCTTCCAAAATATCGCCCAGGTTGTAGGTGTCCGCACGGTTGGCCAACATGTCGGGGATTTGGAAGGCTTCGCCGCTTTCCGTGTACGGATTGCCGGCCATGCAAACGGCGAAGCGTTTGCCCTTCATGTCGTAAGTGCGGGTGCGACCGTTCCACACACCTTCGATGCGCCGTTGGGCGTCGCAGAGGGAAATAAACTTTTGCAGCAGCTCGGGATGGGTGTGCTGGATGTCGTCCAAATAAAGCAGCACGTTGTTGCCCATTTCCAACGCAAAGTTGATCTTCTGCACCTCTTGTCGCGCGGTGGCGTTGGGCGCCTCGTCCGGATCCAACGATAAAACGCCGTGGCCGAGGGCCGGGCCGTTGACCTTGACGAACACTTGCCCCAAGCGATTGGCGATATATTCCATCAGGGTGGTTTTACCGTAACCCGGGGGCGAGATGAGCAACAATAATCCCATTTGATCCGTGCGTTTGCCTTCGCCGGTGGTGCCCATTTGCTTGGCCAGGTTGTCGCCGATGATCGGCAGATAAACCTCGCTGATCAATCGATTGCGCACAAAGGCCGACATCACCTTGGGTTTGAATTCGTCGAGGCGCAGCTCGTCCCGTTGCCGTTGCAGTAGCCGGTGCCGGGCCTGCTGGAAAGCCCTAAAGCCGGGCACCCGGTGATGGCGATAGGCGGTCAAGCGCGACAACAGCTCGTCGAGACGCAGGGACATGACGCGTCCCTTGACCCGCGGATGCTGACCCAAGAGCCCTTCGACGATTTTGCCTTGCAGGGCGCTCGAGGTGATGCGTTCGAGTCGACGGTCGGTGATCATTAAAACCACCGCTTCGTCCAAGCTCGGGCGCAGGTCTTCGAGCTTGTCGTCGCCGACCATTTCGCTGTGTCCGGCGTCGAGGAAGGCTTGCATCCAAGCGCGGGCCAAGTGGTAGCGCTCGCTCAGATCGTCCGCCAGTTCCTGCAAATCCTCGTCGAAGTCCCGTCGGCTTTGGTGCAAGTCCAGATATTGGAAGAAGGCGTCGCGCAGCTTTTCGGCCTCGGCGCTGGTGGTGAAACCGGGCGGATGTTTGGACAGCTCCTCGAAGAGGTAGCCTGCGGTCAGACGGGCCTGCTCTTCGGTGATTTCGATGTGTAGACCGTCGAGAAAAGTCCGAACGGCTTGAGAGAGCTCGTCCACCAGGCGGGTGATGGCCGGGCTGTGGGCGAAGGCGTCGCGCAGACGGCTGAGGCTGCGGCTGCGTCGCTCCCATTGCACGCGCGCGGTTTGCTCGGGAAAGAATGCCCAAAAGAGGCAAGCCATGGCCCTCGGGCGAGGGGCGAAGCGCAGCAGACCGGCGGTGGTGTAGAGGCTGACCAATTGCTCGAGGATGAGCGCCGCGTCGTGGTCGTGCAGACCCCGCTCGTAACCCTCGTCGTAGCGTTCGGCGATATAGGTCCGTACCACCTGGAGCAGGCCGGCCTTCTCGTCCTCGGCGCCTTCGATCACCGCTTGCTGCAACGCGTCTAGGGAGAGGCCGTTTTTTTCTTGCTCGGCGTCGGCGAGCATGGACGCGGCCAAATATTCTCCGCGATAAACCGTTTCGGTTTCCGACACCAAGAGCTGGTTCCAATATTCGCGGGTTTGTTGAAATTTCTCGTCTTGGACCCGGGAGTGGAAATCGGTGCCGGTGAGGTGGAACGCCATCACGGTTTCGCCGTCGCGATCGGTTTGGGGCACCATGGTCAAGTCGAAGGCCTGGGTGTTGACCGAGAAGCGATGGCGGCCGAAGCGGATGATGTCGGTGCCGGATTCGTAGATGTCGGCGCGATCCCGCATGGATCGGGCAGCCTCTTCCCGGGCGGTTTTGAGCTTGGACTCGAGCTCGTCCGCCTTGACGCTATCCCCCAGGGTGCGCAGATCTTTGGCCAGATCCCGCAGCTTGGCGACCATGGCGTCGCCGACGAAATAGGCGTTCAACGCGTCGGCGTCTTTGAGGCTCGACGAGCGACGGCGAATGCCGTCGAGGATGCGCTCGGCGGCTTGCAGCATACGCCCGGCTTTGCGCTGGCGCTCGTCCATGAGGTTCTGCTTTTTGGAGCTGAACGCCTCGTAGATGTCCTCCCGTTTGGTCGACAGTTGGTCGAGGAATTCGTCGAATTCCCCGAATCGTCCTTCGAGTTCCTCGAGCTGGAGCAGCAGCTTGGAGAGCTGCTCGTCGCATTTTTCGGGGCTGTCGGCCATGGCCAGACCGCCGGAGACGCTCTGCCCGAGCAGCTGGAATTGGGCACCGAACTCGGCCCGTCCCTCGGTCGAAAGCAGCTCCCTGCGCCGTGCTTCGGCGATCGCCCGGCCGCGGTTGAGGGCTGCGAGCACCTCGGCAATGCCTTCGAGAATGCCGGTGCGCTGGGTGGGATCGGCGATGTCGAGGCCGCCGATGATCTCGGTCAGCATTTCCAGACCGTGGCTGATTTCTTCGAGCCGTTCGGCGATCGGCCCCGCTTCGGTGGTTTTGTCCACCGACTCTACCAGGTGGACCTGCTCGTCGATCTCTTGGTGATAGGGCTGCAAGGCCTCGGGTTGAAGCAGGAATTCGACGGTCTCTGCCGACAGCTCTTCGAGCTTCTGCACCAAGCGGGCTTCGAGCGCGTCGACCCGCTCGATATCCATATAGCGCAGCTCTTTGAGGCTGATCAGCTTGCCCCGTTGGGTGCGCAGCTCCGCCAGGGCACGCACGAAGGGGTCGACGCTTTCCCGCGGCTCGGAGCGTAGACGGTGGAAGAGGGCGTCGATTTCCGCCTCGGCGGCTTCCAGGGATTCCACCGCCCGGGCGCGGATCGCTTGAACTTTTTGGAATTCGCCGACGATCAAATCGGCGGTTTCGCGGACCTTGACCAACGGTTCGGCCAGATTGCCGACGTCGTCGGAGGACAACCAATAGAAGGCGTCGGACATGCGCACCGACGACGCGATCAGGTCTTCGTAACCCTGAACCGAAGGCTCCTGATCGATCGCCACCCGGCTGACGCTCAGGGCGTCGGAGATACCGCGCACCAGCTCCGCATTGCCGACTTTTTCCAAATAGCTGCCACCGGTGGGCGCTTGG
Source organism: uncultured bacterium (assembly GCA_965366625.1). Classification (GTDB taxonomy): domain Bacteria; phylum Acidobacteriota; class Thermoanaerobaculia; order Multivoradales; family J023; genus JAUIJL01. Next base: position 11,477 of record CBDUGP010000048.1, on the reverse strand, counting down.
GCGGCGAATTCGTCGGACACGTAGGGGGTCTGCCACATCTGCATGGGGTGCACACGGGTGGGCTCGTCGTTGATCGAGCGAAAGATCACCAGCTTGCCGTCGTGGAACAGCGCCATGCCGTGGCAGTGAATGGGGTTTTGGACCTCTTTGCGAATCAGGTTGTAGTTGAGCAGAATCGAGCGACCTTCGAGCCGTTCGTGGAAGACGTAGAGCACGTCCTCGCCGTTGGGCGAGCGGATCACCCGTTTGAACAACATGTCCTCAACCGTGCCTTCGAAGGTCTTGTTGGTGCCGTCCTGCAGGTAATAACCGCCGGGGAAAATCAGGCCGTGATCTTCGGGCAAGCTTTGGCATGCTTGGCCGATGGCATCGATTCGATCGACTTCTTGGGTGCGGGTGTTGAACACCAAATAGCGCCATACGGTTTCGTTGTACGGCAACACCTTGATGACGATCAAAGTGCCCAGCTTGGCGTAGGAAATTTTGGCGTCCGCCAGGCTTTGGTGGGGCTCGTCGACGTCCTCGCGATAAATGCCGAATCCGTCTTCGGTGTTGTCCTCGACCTTGACCGTCAGATCACCGCCGACGGTTTCGACGAAGACCTCGTCGAGGATCGAAACGTGGGGGTGGCGACCCAACACGTGATGGTCGCGGGTGGTTTCAATCCACTCGAAATCGTGGGAGGGGGGCAGGACGTCGTCGCGCTCACCCCGATTGTCGATGTAGGTCGCCTTGCCGTCCGGCGTCAGGGCCCAGCGAAAGACTTTAATGTCTTCGAGGGAGTTGCCGGTTTTGAAGATCGCCAAGAGCTTGCCGTCGACCTTGCGCAGCTGCAATAACTTGGTGTCTTTATAATATTTATAGAGTTCTTGGAACTCGGCGATGAATTTCTTCTCGGTCAGAAAGTTGCGCGGGTCGTCGGCACTGATGGTGTCGAAGGTGAATCCGCCCGAATCGTTTTCTTTGAAAGTATGGAGGCTGAAAACGTCTTCGACCTTGATCTCCGTGCGCAGGCCGAGAAAAACGTTATAACCGAACATCATCAGGTCGCCGACGGTTTCGATATCCCGTGGCACGCAGTTGTTGTCGGTCCGAATCCGCTCGTTGCCGACCACCGACATTTCGGTGCCGCCGAACAGCTCGAGACGCTTCTTATTCAGGCTTTCAGCCCGCGCGCGCAAGCCCTTGGCGTGCTCTTCGAGACGCGCTTTCAGGATTTCGTAAGTACCCTGCTCGATATCGTTGCCCGCTTGAGGGGTTTCCTGCGGATCGGTGTCGTTGCTCATGAAATCAAACCCGTGCGTCGTGGCCTGCGGTTGAAAGCTGTGATGCGAAAAACGCTAGCAGAGCTAGGGGTCGACGCCGACCTGGGTCGATCCGTCGACCGCCGGCTCATGGAGCCCGAGCAGCAGCGCCGGGGGCAGAGACAGAGGTCAGAGAAGAGGCCGGTCCCGCTCCCGCTCCCGTTCTGGTCCAGGGAGATTCGGAAGGAGCGGGACGCACCGGCGTCGCTTCTCCAGCAGATCGTCACTTTTCCAGCAGATCACCCAAGGGGGTGTTCTCCAGGTCGAGCTGACGGGCGGCGTCCAACAGTTGTTGGAGCCGGGCTTGTTTGGTGCCCTCGGTGCTGCCGATCATGCCGGCCAGGAACGACGACAGGGTGAGGTTGGCCACGTCGCCGGAGCCCATGCCGCCCAATACGTGGCGCAAGTCGTCGGTGAAGCTGGACTTGCCCGATAGGTAGTCCTTGAGCAGCTTTTGGCTGGTGCCGCTCTTGTTGATGAAGGCGTCGGCAGCTTTGCCCATGCTGATGGAGTTGACCAGGCGGTCGAAGAACACGCTCTCGCCACCGACGATGTCGATTTTGGCGTTTTCGAGGCCGGTGGCGACCACCGTGGCCTGAGCCTCAGCGATGTCCTTCTGGACCCGCAGGGACTCCAATTGGACTTCTTTCTCCATTTCCAGACGCAGACGATATTCCTCGTGATCCCGGGCTTGCTCGTCGAGCACTTTCATCGATTCGGCTTTGGCGGCCAAACCTTCGGCTTCGCCCTTCAGTCGTTCGCGGATCGCCTCGCCTTCGGAGAGACCTTTTTGACGCAGAACCTCGGCCTCCGCCAAACCTTTCCTTTGCAAGACCTCGGCGTCGCGCTCGCCCACCTCGGCCTCGGCGAAACCTTGTTTGCGGTAAGCCTCGGCGTTGGCTTCTTTAACCCGCACCTCCGCCAGTCCGACCTTCTCGATCGCCGCCGCATCCGCTTCTTTGACCTGAACGTCCGCCAAGCCGGTGGCCGCGTGCTCGGCTTTGATACCTTCGGAGCGGCGAATCTTGGACTGGGCTTCCTTGTCGGCCACCGCCAAGGCGGCTTCCGCCAGGGTGAGTTCTTCTTTCGCCTTGTGCTTGGAAGCCTGCTCGGCCGCCTCGGCCGCTTTGATGTCTTTGACCAACTGCTCTTGGGCCTCGGCTTCCGCGCCGATGATCTTGGCTTCCTTGATGCGTTTGGCTTCTTCCACCATCCGCAGGCGTTTGATCGCTTCTTCCTCTTCGGCCACGGTTTTGTCGACCGCCACCCGCTCACGCACCACGTTGGCGATGTCCCGCTTCTCGTGCTCGACTTCTTTGTCCTTGGCGATGGTCTGGAGCGTGACCTCCCGCTCGCGCGCCACGACCTCGATCTGCCGTTCCTTCTCGACCCGCTCGGTCTCGACGGCAATCACCCGCTCGCGATTTTTCTCCGCAACTTGGATCTCGCGCTTGCGATTCTCTTCTTGGATGCCCACGGCTTCGTCGGCTTTGATGCGTGCGGTTTCAGCCTTGAGGCGTTCTTCGGCTTGGACTTTCAAGGTTTCCGCCTGCTCGCGAGCTTGAACAGATTCGATCTCTCGCTTTTGGCGGGATTCGGCGTCGGCCTGTTGACGATCCAGCTCGAGGATCGTTTCCCGGGCCTCCACATCCTGCTTCCGGATCTCTTTTTCTTCGTTGCGCTTCCACTCGTTGGTGTGGATGTGCTGTTGGGCCGTGAGCTCGGTGATCTTGCGGATGCCTTGGGCGTCGAGAATGTTGTGCTCGTCGAGCTTGGTGAGAGGCGTCTGCTCCAGGTAGTCGATGGCACAATCTTCCAGAGAATAACCATTGAGATCGGTGCCGATCACCTCGATGATCATGTCCCGGAACTCATTGCGCTTGGTGTACAGGTCCTCGAAGTCCAACCGCTTGCCGGCGGTTTTCAGCGCTTCGGAGAATTTGGCGGCAAAGAGAACTTCCAGGTGTCCCTGGTTCGACGCTCGATCACAGCCGATCGCCTGGGCCACTTTGATCACGTCTTCAATGGTCTTATTGACCCGGACAAAGAAGGTCACCTTGATATCGGCCCGAATATTGTCTCGGCAAATCAAACCGTCGGATCCACTGCGATCGATCTCGATCGTTTTCACGGAAATATCCATGAATTCGAGCTTGTGGACCACCGGGAACACAACAGCGCCGGTAAAGAAAACTTTAGGCTCCGCTTCGCCGATACGGGTCCGAATCAATGCTTTTCCCTGCTCTGTTTTAATCAGGCCGAACATGCCCATATTCTGCTCCTTGCTGAAAGCTCGATCAGTGGTCTTGGTTGTAGTTCTTAGATTAGGTGCTCAGCAGCTCGGGTTCCAAAGGCGTGACCCAGAAGATCCCCGAGACTTGATCGTATTGATAAATCACAGCCTTGCCGCCGTAGCGAAAAGCCGAGCTTGGATCTTTGGATCGAACTTGGATCAGCATCGATCCCTGGTCGACTTCGGCTTGGCCGAAACTTTGGTCGACTCGTTGGGTGCGGATGGTGCAGGTCTGGCCCACCAGCTCTTGGCTGCGGGTGCCGGTGCCGGCGCTCATGGCCCGCTGGATGGGTTTCATGGCGGCGGCAGTGGCGGCCATGGCCAGCGCGAAGCTACCGGCGGCGAGCAATAGGGCGATCCACAATCCTTGGGTCGCGAGGCTTTGGAAACCGGGAATGAAGAGCGTGCCGCCGAGGCTGAAGAGCCAGCTGAAGACCACGATCAGGCTCCAGCTGAAGGTGCGGGGCACGTCCCCTAGGCCGACGTTTTCGTGGAAAGAGGGGCTGGAAGCCATGGCTTCGCCGTGACCTTCCAAGGCATGGGCGTGGGCATCGAGGGTACCGTCTGCGGCGTCGAGCCCGTCGGCGGCGGAAAAGGCGTCTGCTAAACCTTCTCCGGCCGCGTCTGCCGCCGCGTCGCCTAGACTTTCCGCCAAACCCTCCGCCGCGCCGTCGGCAACGCCGTCGATGGCCCCGTCCAGAGCGCCGTCTAAGGCACCGTCGGCGCTGTCCAACCATTCGAGGCTGAAAATGCCCGAAAGCGACAGGATCCAGTACAGGGTCACCGGCATCATCAACCAGGTGAAAGGCTCTGTAGGCAGGGAAAAGGCCGCCTCAATCAGTCTAGTCAGGAATTCATTCACGCCTTAGCTCCAGTCCGTCGTCTTGATGGGCAGTACGCAGGCACGCGGTCGACTATTCGGCAAATTGTCAGGATTCTCGGGAATCCGTGGGGATCGTACCGACAATCATAGTCGATCCCGCATAGTCGATCCCACAGGCAGCGGGCGGGTCGGCACCGGTGCTTTCTGGCAGCCCCAGTAGACAGGGCGAGAAATGGAGTTCAGACGGATCGTGCGAGGGCACCATCGACCCGAAGGTTCTGGCCGTTGATGTAAGAGGCGGCGTCGGAGAGTAGGAAGGCGACGGTGGCGGCGACTTCCTCGACCTTGCCGTAGCGGCCCGCGGGAATCCGGGCGACGGCTTGCTCGGATTCGGGATAGCTGTCGATGAAACCGGGTAGGACGCAGTTCATGCGGATGCCTTCGGCGGCGTAGCGGTCGGCGTAGAGCTTGGTGAAAGCGCCCAAGCCGGCTCGCAGGGCAGAAGAAATCGGGAATCCCAAATCGGGCTCAAAGGCGGCGAAGGTGGAGATGTTGACGATCGATCCCGAACCTTGGGCCTGGAAGATCGGCGTGACGAGCCTTGAAAGTCGCACGGTGTGCAGCAACACCAGGTCGAGCCCGTTGTGCCAATCGTCGTCGGTCAGCTCGAGCAGCTCCCCCTTGGGCGGATGGCCGGTGTTGGCCACCACGCCGTCAATGCGTCCCCAGTGGGTCGATGCTTGATCTACCAGCCGTGCGAGATCGTCGACTTCGGTTACGGAGCCTTCGAGGGCCAGGGTTTCGGCCCCGAGCTCCCGCGTTTTCTGAGCGGTGTCGGCGGCTCCGGAGGGAGATAAGAGCGCCAACTTGACGCCAGGGCCGGCAAGCTCGAGGGCGCAAGCCGCGCCCATGCCGCGGCTTGCCGCAGTGATTAGATATACAGGGGTTTGGGGCATGCCGGGTCCTCGGTCATCAGGTCGGTTTGGGTCAGTCGATGGCTCTGGGGTTCGCTAGGTGCTCCAGAGAAGCAAGAATTGCGCGCGATCGGCACGGATTTCAAACTTACAGCTGACCTGGCGGTGGCCCATGATCTCGGCCGCGCCCTGGTAAAAACCGGACGCCACGTATAGATCCGATTCACGGAGGGTCGAGGAGATGATGTGAATTCGGCAGCCCCGTTCGGTGATCTGGGGGACCTCGAGCCTGCCGCCGTTGTAGAAGCGGCTATGCAAGGTCGGCATACGGCGTTGCAGGAAATCGGTGAAGTCGGCTTGTTTGAAGCTCTGATAAACGCCGGTCAAAGCGCGGTGAGCGGAATACCGGCCGATTTCTTCAAGGCGGCTCAAATCTCCGTCGAGGAACTCATCGGCGATGAAACAAAGCACCTTGTCGAACAGATCAAACCCATACCAATTCGCTTCTAGAATTGGGCAGATATCCAGATCTTTCAACAATTGGACAAGCTTTTTCTCTTCGTCGGAGCCGAAAGTGTCCCTTACGTATTCCAGTTTCGTGCGGAAAGATCCGCCTTTGACTTGGAGGTGGCTTGCGCTCATCGGAGAGACATAGGGCCTTTCTTCCTTCAGAAGTGCTGGGGGAGTCATTCTAGAGCAATGGGTGTGCTGGGGCTAGCCTGCCGGTTGAGCAAGAGTAGCGGACGGTCGGGGGCAAGCTCCGACCCTACGACGAGTCATCTCAGGTTGGTCCCCTACTGGGAGCGCGGGCGTCCCTCCCGCATCGGCTTCGAACCTCCTTAGTCGCGAAATCCGTGCAGGGGAGTGCCTTGCGCCCGCCCGCTCTGGTCGACGAAGACGGTCGGGGGCAAGCCCCGACCCTACGAGGATTTGCTCGGTCTGGAAGAGCGGTTGCTCCGGCGGCCGGAAAGAAGGCCGGCGCTCTTCCGACTCAACGACGATTAAATTTGCGTTGCAGGTCTTCCAAGGTGGCGGGCTTGGAGGGTGCGCCGGTTTTTGGGCCGCCTCGGCCTTTGCCTCGGCCGCCGGGTCGCTGTGGACCGGGTTTGCCGGGGCCTTTCGGTCCTCGACTTGGTTGATCGTCGCGATTGCTGGAGCCCTGGTTGCTGGAGCCCTGGTTACTGGCGCCCTGGTTGCCGCTGCCGGGTTGGCTTTTCATCGACAGGGAGATACGACCTCGGGCGTGGTCGACTTCCATCACTTGGACTTTGACGATCTGGCCGACTTTGACCACTTGGCGCGGATCGTCGACCCATTGGTCCGAGAGCTCGGAGAGGTGGACTAGGCCGTCTCGTTTGACGCCGATGTCGACGAAGGCTCCGAAGTTGGTGACGTTGGACACGCGGCCTTCGAGCTTCATGCCCTGTTGGAGGTCGTCCATGGTGGTGACGTCGTCGCGCCATTCGGGGGCCCGGAATTCCGGACGCGGATCGCGACCGGGCCGTTCGAGTTCGGTTTTGATGTCTTCGAGGGTGTAGCGGCCGATGCCTTGGTCGTCGTCGCGGAATTTGTCGAAATTCACAGACGCCACCAATTTGGGATCACCGACCAATTGACCGACGCTGACCCCGAGCTCCGTAGCCATCTTCTGAACTAGGTCGTATCGCTCGGGGTGAACCGCGGTTTGGTCCAATGGATTCTCGGCGTCGTGGATTCTCAAGAATCCGGCGGACAGCTCGTAGGTCTTAGGACCGTATCCGGCGATTTTGAGCAGGGTCTTGCGGCTCGAAAACGGACCGCTTTTATCCCGGTGGCTGACAATGTTGCGGGCGATGCGCTCCGACAAGCCGGAGACCCGTCGCAATAGGGACGGGGATGCCGTGTTGAGCTCCACGCCGACTTTGTTGACGGTACCTTCGACCGTGAGATCGAGCTCGGAGGCCAGGCCTTTTTGGTCGACGTCGTGTTGGTATTGACCGACGCCGAGGGATTTCGGGTCGATCTTGACCAGCTCGGCCATGGGGTCTTGGAGCCGCCGGGCGATGGAGACTGCGCCGCGGATGGAGACGTCGAGGTCCGGCAGCTCCTCGCGGGCGACCGCCGAGGCGGAGTAGACCGAGGCGCCGGTTTCGGGAACGATCGCCACGATCACCTCGAGGCCCGCGTCTTTGGCCGCCTGTCGAGCGAAGCGCTCGGTTTCGCGGCTACCCGTGCCGTTGCCCACGGCGATCGCGTGCACGCCGTGTTCTTTGGCGGCGCGGATGACTTTTTGGGCCGCTTCCGCCACCCGATTGGCCGGTTCCACGGGATAAATCACGTCCGTGGCCAGGACTTGCCCCGTTTTACCGACCACCGCCAATTTGCAGCCCGTGCGAAAACCCGGATCCAAACCCATCACCGGCAACATGCCGAGGGGGCTTTGCATGAGCAGGGCTTCGAGATTCTCGCGGAAAACCTTGATCGCCTCGTCTTCGGCCTGGCGTCGCAACTCGGCCCGCACCTCGTTGGTGATCGACGGCCGGAGCAGCCGTTTGTAACCGTCGTTGGTGGCTTCGGCGATCTCGCGACCACAGGGGGTGTCCAGGGGCACGTCCCAGGATCGCGCCAAGCGGTGGGTTTCCAGCTCGTCCTCGACTTTGAGATCCGAGAGCAGGAATCCCTCCCGCTCGCCTCGTAGGATCGCCAAGAGCCGGTGGGAAGGAATGTTTTGGGCCCGTTCGGAGTGGTCGAAATAGTCTTTGAAGACCTGGGCCGCCGGATCCTTTTCCTTGCCGGTCAAAGCGCGCACGGCGAGCTCGCCGTTGCCCATCAAGGATTTGCGCAGGGCGGCGCGATGTTCGGCGTTTTCCGACAATCGCTCCGCCAGCACGTCGCGCGCTCCGGCGAGCGCCTCGGCGGTATCGGCGACTTCTTTTTCCGCGTCGACAAAGGCTCCGGCCAAGGCTTCGGGATCGGCGGCCGCTTGGCGCGCGTTCTCCAACAGCAGGTCGGCGAGCGGCTCGAGACCCTTTTCACGGGCGATTTGAGCGCGGGTCCGTCGTTTCGGCTTGTAGGGCAGATAGAGGTCTTCGAGTTCCTGTTTGCCCCTGGCGGCGCGGATCAACGAGGCCAAGTCGTCGGTCAGCTTGCCTTGGCTTTCGATCGATTCGAGGATCGCGTCTCGCCGATCCGCGAGCTCGATGAAATAGGTCCTGCGTTTGTGGAGATTCTCCAAGACCTCGTCGTCCAAGCCGCCGGTGGCCTCTTTGCGGTAACGGGCCACAAAGGGCACGGTTGCCTTTTCGGCGAAGAGGGCGGAAGCCGCTGAGGCTTGCTGGGGTCGAATGGAAAGCTCTTGGGCGATGAGCTCGATGAACTGTTGTTCCAAGGTGTCGGCCGTGGCCATAGAACGGAATCTCCTGCCAATCGAAATGCTGGAAACGATCTGGTTAAGAAAGATGCTCGAGGGAGCGAGCGGGACGAGTTGCCGGGTCTTGATTCGATCCCGTTCATCGTCGATCCTGGAACGCGGGAGGATACCCCATGGACAGAAGGCCGTGAAGGGAAAACGCTATTTGAAAATGGGTCCGTGGTCGTTGGATCCGGGCGTAGAATGGGCCCAATGTGGCTTTATTCCGTGATGGGTGAAAACTCTGGAGCGACGGATCGGGTGCTGTCTCGGCTTGTCCTCGGCCAGATGGTGATGGCTTGGATCGTGCTCGCCCAGGTCTCCCTAGCCCAGGTCTCCCCGAGCGTGCCTGTCCAGGATTCCGAGTTCGACCGCCTTTCCGCGCAGTGTGTCTGGGCGACCAAGGAAGACCGTGCGGTGGAAGCTGAGGTGGCCTGTCGGCGGTTGGTGGAGTTTTGGCGCGTGGCCGAGGATGCGGGGGAGCTGGCGATCGCCTTGGACCACAGGGGTCGTGCCCTGATTGAGCTGGGGCGTTTTGCCGAGGCCCGAACGGATCTGGCTGAAGCCTTGGACTTGCGCATCCGCTTGGGCTCGGACGAGCAGGTCGCCGAGACTCGCAACGAACTGTGTTTGGCCCTGCAACGTTTGGGCGAGTGGCCCGACGCCCTCGACTGTTATCGCCAGAGCCTGTCGGAGGCCCGGCTGCTCGAGGATCGGGCCCTGGAAAGCACGGTGCTCAACAACCTGGGCGGCATCCATTCCAATCTTGCCGAGCCGGTGGCGGCCTTGGAGTATTTCCGCCAGTCCTTGGACCTCAAACAAGCCGTCGGTGATCTTTCGGGGCAGTCGATCGCACTGCATAATTTGGGGTTTTTGCACCGCGGCTTGGGGGAGCTGGAGCAGGCCTTGATTTTTTACCATCGGGCGTGGCTGGGCTTCCAGGAGCTGGGTGACGTCTATTGGCAGGCCCGCACCCTCAACAACATGGGGCGCGCCCACCACTTGCTCGGCCACGGTGAGCGGGCCAAAGCGTATCTGTTGCAGGCGCTGCCCCTGCGTCGTCAAGCGGGGGATCGGGCGGGCGAAACCACCACCTTGCGCAATCTCGCCCGGGTCTACGGCGACCTGGAAGCCGTGCCCCGCGCCATCGCTTTCGCTCGCAAGGCGCTGGAGTCGAGCCTGGAGCGGGGGGATCGTCGAGGCGAGGCTACCGCTCGTCAACTGCTGGCCCAGTTGGAGCTGAAAGCAGGCTCCCGAGAGGTTGCGGGCCTGGAGCTGGCACGGGCCCTGGAGCTACACCGTCAGATCGGGGACCCGCGCCAAGAAGCCCAGGCGTTGGAACTCGCGGCACGGCTCCACCAATCGGAGGGTGCGAGCGAAGCGGCCACGGAATCGGCCCGGCAGGCACTCGAGCTGCATCGTCGAGTTTCGAATCCCCTGGGGGAGCTGAGCACGTTGACGCTCTTGGCGCGGCTCGAGCCGGAGGAGAGATTTTCGTCGGCAATTCACTATTTGGATCAAGCCCTAGGGGTGGCAGAAACCGCCCGGCAGCAGCTGGGGGACCCTAGCCAGCGCGCATTGTTCCTGTCTTCCCAACGGGAGGTCTACGAGCTTTATGCCCAGATTCTCTTCGATCGTCATCTTCGAGCTCCGGAGCACGGCTACGATCAAAGGGCTTTCGAAATCAGCGAGCGATCTCGGTCGAGATCCCTGCTCGACCTCTTCGATGCTTTGGCCTACGAGCGGCGTGTCGCGCAGGATCCCGATTTGGACCCGAAGCTGCGCCTCAGATTGACGAACGCTCGGCGGCAGGTTGCGGCGAAAACAGAACGTCGACTCGAGATCCTGGCCAGGGATCATTCCTCGACCGAGGCCCGGGCCGCCGAGCAAGAGCTTTTTGCGGCGGTCACGGAGCTCGAGGTGGTGCGGGCTGAGCTGCGCAGGAGCCATCCACAGCCGGAGGCGTTACCCATTGGTGTGGCGTCGCTGTTTCAGATCCAGGGCCTCTTGGCCGACGGCACGGTGTTGTTGGAATTCATGTTGTTGGAGCGTCGCAGCTTGCTGTGGCGGCTGACTTCGAGCTCCTTGGAGGTTTACGAGCTGCCGTCTCGGGAGGTCATTGAATCGGCGGTCCGACGTTTGCGCCAGGAGCTGGGCAAGGTCGACCTTCGAACGGGCAAAACGCGCAAGGACGCGGCCGTCGACCTGGCGAAGATGCTGCTGGGGCCGGTGGCTTCCGAGCTGCGCGATCAAAGGTTGGCGATCGTCGCCGACGGTGCGTTGCACCTCGTGCCGTTCGCGGCCCTTGCGGATCCAAGGGTCGAGCCCTACCGGCCGTTGTTGGAGCGCCACGAGGTGGTCTATTTGCCGTCGGCGTCGGTTTTGGTGGATCGTCGATCCCATGGGGTTGTGGGGGCGGTGCCAGGCACTTCTCCGCCGGTGCCAGGCACTTCTGCGACGGTGCCAGGCACTTCTGCGACGGTGCCAGGCACTTCTCCGGGGAACGCGTTTGGGGTGCCAGGCACTTCTCCGCCGACCCACGACAAGCTGTTGGCGATCCTGGCGGATCCGATTTTCCGAGCCGACGATGACCGGCTTAGGTCGTCCGATGCGGTGCCTGCCGGTGCGGTGCCAGGCACTTCTCCGAAGCCGTCCGGTGCGGTGCCAGGCACTTCACTGACGCCGCCCGGTGCGGTGCCGGGCACTTCTCCGCCGGTGCCAGGCACTTCTCCGCCGGTGCCAGGCACTTCTCCGC